>NZ_JAJIUJ010000119.1 GCF_020880415.1 Xanthomonas euvesicatoria pv. euvesicatoria
TTATCCCGAGTTTGAGAGGCTTGTAAAAAAACCCGCGCGACGCCATCCGTGAAGGTATGACACCGCATCCTGTTGCCGCCGCCGACACCACCGCCCAAGCTCGCCTGGATCGTTCCCGGGTCTTGCGCGCCTTCAATGTGAGCCTTGCCGCCGTGCTGCTGCTGGTGGCGGTGTTCACCGCCCAGGGCATGTTCGACTGGCGCGCCTGGGCGGTGGCACCGCTGCAGGCCGACGGCCTGCGCGGCATCCTCACCGCACCGCTGCTGCATGGTTCGCTGGCCCACCTGGGCGCCAACGCCGCGGCGCTGCTGATCCTGGGCACGCTGGCCGGCAGCGTGTATCCACGTGCCACCGTGATGGCGCTGCCGCTGTTGTGGCTGGGCTCGGGCCTGGGCGCATGGCTGCTGGGCGAACCCGGCAGCCGGCATCTGGGCGCCAGCGGCGTGACCCACGGGCTGATGTTCCTGGTGTTCGTGCTGGGCCTGCTGCGCCGCGACCGCCCCGCGATCGCCACCAGCATGATCGCCTTCCTGTTCTACGGCGGCATGCTGATGACCATCCTGCCGCACGAAGCCGGCGTGTCCTGGCAATCGCATCTGGGCGGTGCGGTGGCCGGCCTGATCGCCGCCCTGCTGCTGCGCCTGCGCGACCCGCAACAGGCCAAGCCGCGCTACAGCTGGGAAGACGAGGACGAAGACGCCGCCTGGGAGGTGAGCAACCCTGAGCACGCGATGCTGGAACCTCCACCGCCGCGTCAGGTGCCGGTGCTGTGGCAGCGCCAGGACGATGGCTCAGACAACGTGGTGCTGCATTTCCCGCCGCGCGAACGGCCACCAGGTGCCTGAGACGGATCAGGCAACCACGAATCGGTCGATCCCCTGCGTAGGCGCGTGCCTGCGCGCGACGGGCTGTACCGCTAGAGCCCGTTGCGCTCTGGCGCGCTCCTACAGATGCTGATTAGCGCGCGGGGCGCCCGCTCAATGCGCGCCGCGCCAGGCCCGGGTCGTCGGCGAAGAACGCATCGATGCCCGCATCCAGATACGCCTGCAACTCGACCAACGCACCGGCGTCGTTGCGCTCGGTCACCGCGCCGCTGCTGCGGTTGTTGGCGGCCAGAAAATAATTTTCTGGACGGAACGTATACGGCTGCACCTGCAACCCGGCCGCATGTGCGTCGTGCACCAGGCTGGTGGGCGCGCCCAAACGTTGCTGCGCATCCAGCGGGATGATGCTGCGGATGTCGGGGCCGATCGCATCGGCATATGTCGCGACCTGCTTCAGGCCGTCCGGCGTGATCATCTGCCCGTAGGTCTTCGGCGCATCGTCCGTGCCGGCGGGCAGCGCCATCTGCGCGCCACCGAGCAACTGCAGCAGGCCGATGTTGCTGGTGCGCCCGATCTTGTCGCGCAGATAGCGCAGATTGCCGGTCTCGAACGACTGGATGATCACCGGCGCAGTCCGGGTATAGGCATGCGCCTGCAAGGTGGCCAGCATCTTGTCTTCCATCGGCAGGCCCAGCGCCTTGAAATAGCTGGGATGCTTGATCTCCGGAATCAGCCCGATCGTGCGGCCGGTCGCGGCAGATTCGGCCGCGACGAAATCGATGATCTCGTCCAAGGTCACGATCTGGAACTGGCCATCCCAGCGCGTGCCACGCAGCTGCGGCAGCCGCTCGCGCGCACGTAGCGTCTTCAACTCGGCCAGGGTGAAATCTTCGGTGAACCAGCCTTCCATCGCCTGACCGTCGATGGTCTTGCGGGTCTTGCGCGCAGCGAATTCCGGGTGGCTGGCCACATCGGTGGTGCCACCGATCTCGTTCTCGTGCCGCGCGATCAGTACGCCATCCTTGGTGGACACCAGATCCGGCTCGACAAAATCGGCGCCATCGACAATGGCTTTGGCATAGGAGGCCAGGGTGTGTTCCGGACGCAGCGCACTGGCGCCGCGGTGCGCAAAGATCTGCACCGTCTTGGCCAGCGGCGCTTCGGCAACTGCCGGGCCGTTCATGCCAACCATCATCGCTCCCACCAACCAGATACGACCGAACTGCATCATGCATCTCTCCAACGAAAAACAGGTACCGAATCGACGCCTGACCGCCGGGCGAGTCTGGTCGATAGGCGGCGCGGGAGGTACGACTGTACATCCCGCTTCCGCTGCATCGTCCGCACCCGCCGGAACATCACTCGCGACGTCTTGTTCGCCAGCCTAAAGCTGTCTGCGTCGATGGAAACCGGAATTCGGTAAGCAACCGCAAGACCGGCTCTTACGATTCCCCAATCCCGATTCCCGTCCTCAGAACTTCGCATCCAGCGTCAAGAACACTTGCCGCGGCGCACTGGCATGGAAGGCCAGCTGGCGGCCGTTGGGATCGCTATTGGCGAAGGCCGTCAGGTTGGAGGCGTAACGCTTGTCGGTGAGGTTGGTGACATTGAGCGAAAGCTTGAGCCCCTGCAGCACGCCAACCTGGCCGAAGTCATAACCACCGCCCGCATCGAAGGCGGTGTAGCCGCCGAAGCCCTGGTCGTTGGTGTAGGTGTAGTAGCGCTGGCCGGTGTATTTGCCGCGCAGGTTGAGATTCCACGGCCCGTAATTGAAGGCCAGTTCGCTGGCGAACATGCGCTTGGGCGTGTCGACGGTGTATTTGCCGGCGGTGGGAATCACCACGCCGTTCTGCACGTAGTTGTCGTCGTAGGTCGAACGGTTGATCGAGGCCGAGTTGTACCACTGCAGGTAGCTGGTTGGCTTCCAGATCACCGTCAGTTCGCCGCCGCGGCTGCTCACCGAGCCCACGTTGAAGAAGCGCGTGGTGCATGCGGGCGTGGTGCCCTGCTGGATGCTGGCGCAGGGGTTGAGCGAAAGCAGGCGGTTATCGAAGGTGACGTCGTAGCCGACCAGCGAGGCTTCGAAGCGGTCGCGCACGAAGCGATAGCCGGCTTCCAGCGTGCGCGATTTCTCCGGCTCCAATGCGCCGACGCTGGCATCGAACGAGGCCTGGGTCACCAACAACGGGCCACCGGCGCCGCCGCCCTGGAACGCGGCGATGTTTTCCGCGTACGAGGCGAACACTTCCTGGCCTTCGGCCAGGCGATAGCCCACGCCGATCTGCGGCAACACCGATTCGCTGGCCTTGAGCGAACCGGTGGCCACCGGCGCTTCCACTGCCACGCCCGGCGTCTCGCGCGCGGTCATTTCGGTGCTCGGGCTCTTGATGCCCAGGTCCAGGCTCAGACGCTCATCCAGGAACTTGAAATTGCCCTGCACGTAGAACTGCCGCGTGGTGATGATGTAGTTCTGCGAGAACAAACGGCGATTGGGATTCTGAAGGAACTTGTCGTCGCTGACCGGACCATCGATCCAGTAGAAATTGCGCTCCACATCGTGGTGATTGCGCTCGTACCACAGGCCCGCTTCCAGATGATGCGGGCCAAGGTCCCAACCGAGCGAAGCGATGCCGCCGGTGCGGTTGATCCAGTAATTGGTGCTGCGGATGGAAATCGGCAATGCCTGCGGCGTACCCGGATTGGACGCCTGGCCCGGCGACCACCAGTGGCCCTGGCCCTTGTTCTCGTGGTGATAGACCTGCGTGTGCAGGCTGATCGCATCGTTGGGCTGGAAATCGCCGGCCACGTAGAACAGGTCGTCGTCGCGCAAGGCGCGGCTCTGGTAGTACGCATCGTCGATGTTGTCGACACCGCCGCTGAAACCGCAACGCGCGGCATTGCGCGTGGCCGGTGCGCAATACGCCGCAGCCAATGCGCGGTTCCAGTCCGGCGCGTACAGATTCCAGTCCCAGCCCAGGCCGCGCGCCATGCCGCTCTTGGACAGGTACGCATAGTCGGCCTGCGAAGTACGCGAGGTATCGGCGAATGCGGTCAGCTTGCCGCCATCGAACTGGTACACGCCCTTGGCATTGAACTGCCGCGTGGTGGTCGGCGATTCCGGGCGCGCCCACATGTCGGCTTCGGCGTTGATGCCGGACACATACGCCGAAAACCCGTTGTAATCGCCGGTATCCACGCGCAGGAAGGTGCGCCGATTGGCATCGGAGCCCACCGTCTGCGACACCTGCCCGCCGAATACGCTGGACGGATCGGCCGAGTAATACTGGATGGTGCCGCCCAGGTTGCTGGTCGACGCCGTGCCCAACGCACCGATGCCCGAGGCCAGCTCCACGCCGCCGAAGTTTTCCGCAATCAATGCGCGGCTGATGTTGAGGCCGTTGTAGTTGCCATAGGCGTTGTCGCCCAACGGCAGGCCGTCGAGCGTATAGCCCAGGCGCGTACCGTTGAAGCCGCGCAGGCTGATCGTCTGCGATTCTTCGTTGGCACCGAACGCATCGTTGGATTGCACGTTCACGCCCGGCATGCGGTTGAGCAGCTTCTGGATGCTGGTGCCCGGTGGCAACACCGCAATGTCCTGCGGGGTGATGCGCTGCACCTGGCGGGTTTCGCCCTGGCCGATCACCGACACCGCATCGAGTTGCTGCACGGTCGCACCGGTATCGGCAGACACCTCAGGGTCGGCGGCGTAAGCGGCAGGCGCGAGCACGAGCGCGGCGAGAACGGCGGCACTTAACTGATGGGTCTTGGGCATGAGCGGCGTTGGGGACGAGTCAAAAGATGGCGGCAAGCGTGCGACAGTTGTCTTGCGTCGATGCGACCGAAACATGACAGTGCAACGACAACCGTTTCGCATCCCTGGCCGTTGCTGCGTCGCGTTGGCATGCAGCTGTCATCGAGCCGTCGTAATCTGCGGGCTCTTCCATTTGTGTTGTCTGAGGTTGCCATGTCGCAGCGCATTGCTTGCCACTCTCACCGGACGCTGGTCAGCGTTGCCATCGCCGCATTGTTGATCGGCAGCGGCATCGCAAGTGCACGGGACAAGGCAGCCGCGAAAGATTCGGTGCTAGCCACCGACGCGCATGGGTACCTGGAGAAACAACAACTGCCCGACAGCGTGCAGCTGGTGCCACCGCCACCGCAGGAGGGCAGCGCTGCGCTCGCCAACGACGAGGCAGTCGCCAAGGCCATGCTCGCCCTGCGCGGGACACCGCGCTGGGAGCTGGCCGCGGAGGACGCGGTGCTGAGCTTTCCGGCTGCGGCCACGCACTTCAGCTGCGCGCTGGGCATACAGATCGACCAGGCCAGCACCCCGCATCTGATCCGTCTGCTCGAACGCAGCATGCGCGATGCCAGCACCGCGACCAGCGCCGCCAAGGCACGCTATCAACGCCCGCGTCCTTTCATGCGCAACGCGCAACCGATGTGCACCCCGGCCGATGACGCGGCCCTGCGCAAGAACGGTTCCTACCCCTCCGGCCACACCGCCATCGGCTGGACCTGGGGCCTGATCCTGTCCGAAATCGCCCCCGCCCACCGCGACGCCCTGCTCGCGCGCGGCCGCGCCTTCGGCGACAGCCGCCTGGTCTGCAACGTGCACTGGCAGAGCGATGTCACCCAGGGCCGCGTGGTAGGCGCTGCCACGGTCGCCGCATTGCACGCCAATCCTGCGTTCGAAAAAGACCTGGCCGCCGCACGCCGCGAGATCGAACAGGCGCAGGCCAAGCAGCCGGCTGCGTCCTCGGTGGCTGCGTGCAACGCGGAAAACCAAGCGCTAGGGACCGCATTGCCTGGGGTGCTGTAGTCCACCGCAAGCGCATGGCCGATGCGCCTGCGGTGCTCGGACGATGTGCGAGAGGTTGCGCCCGCATCGCCGTCCACGCAGATGATGTGCGGCGGCAGCTGCGTCTGGGTGCGGCCCGGTTCCGACGGTTCCCGCGCGCCTCATCGCGCTGGGCATCGCCGCATCACTTGCCGATGCAAAAACTCGAGAAGATCTTGCCGAGCAGGTCATCGGCACTGAGCTTTCCGGTGATCTCGCCGAGTGCTTCATGCGCCAGGCGCAGTTCTTCGGCAGCCAGTTCCAGCTGCTCGAAACCCAGTTCCAGATCGGCAGCGTCCACGTGTTGTTCGGCGCGACGCAGCGCCTGAACATGCCGTGTGCGGGCAGAGAATTCGCCCTCGACGCTGTCCACGCCATCGCCGAGCGCAAGCGCGCGCAGGCGGATGTGCAATTGCTCCAGTCCCTGTCCGGTCACGGCAGAGACAGCGATCGCATTGGCATCGAGCGATACGGCATTGCCGAGCAGATCGCATTTGTTGTGGATCCACAGCTGACGCGGCACGGCATCGATGGCATCGCCAATGGCATCGCGGGCGGCCTGCGGGTCGCGTGCATCCAGCACCACCAGTGCCAGGTCCGCGCGCTCCAGCTCGGCGCGTGCACGGCGCATGCCTTCGCGTTCGATCGCATCGCCGCCATCGCGCAGGCCGGCGGTATCGACCAGGGTCAACTCGAAGCCGTCGAGCTGGATGGCTTCGTGCAAGGTGTCGCGGGTGGTGCCGGCGACATCGGTGACGATCGCCCGATCGCTACCGGCCAGCGCATTGAGCAAGGAACTCTTGCCGGCGTTGGGCGGACCGATCAACACCGCATGCAGGCCGTCGCGCAACTTGCGTCCGCGTTCGGCATCGCGCAGCAGCTGGGCGAGCACGTTGCGCGCCTGACCCAGACCATCGCGTAGTTGGTTGCCGCCCAAGGTGTCGAGCGGCTCGTCGGCAAAGTCGATGGCCGCTTCCACGTGGATACGCAGGCGGGTCAGTGTGTCCGCCACCGCATCGACCCGTCGCGAAAACACCCCGTCCAGTGCGCGCCGCGCGGCGCGTGCCGCCCGCAGGTCGCCGGCTGCGATCAAGTCGGCAATCGCCTCGGCCTGTGCAAGATCGAGCTTGCCGTTGAGAAATGCACGCTCACTGAATTCACCGGCGCGTGCCTGGCGGGCGCCCAGTTCGATGCAGCGGGCAACCAGTTGCCGCAACAGCACCGGGCTGCCATGGCCTTGCAGCTCGACGACGTCTTCGCCGGTAAAGCTGTGCGGCGCGTTGAACCACAGCGCAATGCCATCGTCGATGACGGCGCCCTGCCCGTCGCGAAAACGCGCGTAGTGCGCATGCCGCGGCTGCATCCGCGCAATTCCCAGTTGCGCTGCAATCTGCACCGACTGCGCCCCGGACAGGCGCACGATGCCCACGCCGCCGATTCCGGCAGCACTGGCGATGGCAACGATGGTCGAAGCGGAAGACGACATGGGCACTGCTCTACGTGGATTGAAAAAGGACACCTGTAGTTTAAACGGCGCAGTCAACAACGCCGACCCACATATTTGCGGGCACTTTTGAATCACCTCCCATGACGACATCCGCGCTGTCTGGCGTCTGCACGCCATGTCGTGTCGCGCGTCCGGTCACAACGATTGCAGCTGTGCGCGCGCCTGCTCGGCACCACTGCCTTGCGGCTGCAATTCCAGGTAGGTGGCATAGGCCTTGCGCGCCTTGTCGCGATCGCCTGCCTTGGCATATGCATCGCCGAGATTGAGATAGGCCACCGCGCGCGAGGGATCGATCTTCAAGGTATTTTCCAGCCAGCGCGCCGATTCGGCAAAGCGCCCCTGACGGTAATACACAAAGCCCAGGTTGTTGGCCGCCAGCGCGAAATCCGGACGCAGCTTCAGTGCCTCGGCAAATTGCTCGGCCGCATCGGCATAGCGCTTTTCCTTGTACAACTGCAGGCCGCGTTCGTTGGCCAGTTGTGCACGTTGGCGATCGCTGCTCTTCGCTGCGGTGGGCAACACCAGCGTGGCCTGGCCACCTTGCAGTGTCTTCACCGTCACCGGCACTGCAGCCACTGCCACACCGGCTGCGGCCGGCACAGGGCGCGCTGCGTCCACACGTGAGTTGAGCGCAATCGCATCGGCCGACAGCTGCGCGGTCTGCGCAGTGAGAAATTCTTCGCCGCTGGGAACCTGGAACACGAATTCGCCGCCTTGCGAACCGGGCAGGCTGCCGAATGCCGGCGTCTGCGCCGAGACTGCCGACACCGCGGGCGCCACGTACGCGGCCAGTTCGGTTCCGGTGATCAAGCCATCGCCATTGAGGTCGCCCTTGCCAGCCAATGCCTGCAACAGCACCCAGGTGAACACCGAATGCCCATTGGGCCCGCTATCGGCCACCTGTTGATCGGCGCCGCCGGCGGTGAGCATCTGGCGCGCGATACGCCGCGCGTTCTCGCGCAGATACGCGCTGGACGTCGGCCCGCCGCGCGTCAATCCCAGCCCGCTGTAGCACGCATCCATCACGAACAAGACGTGCTTGGCCTGCAGGCTTTCGGCGATGTTCTGCAAATCGCTCATTGCGATCGCATCGCTGGCCAGATGCTGCGGGTCCGAGTCGACCGGAATGATGTAACCCAGATCGCGACCGGAAGCGAGCCGTCGTGTGGCGCCATGCCCGGCAAAGAACACGAACACGCGGTCGTTGGTTTGTGCACGGCCTTCGCCGAGGCGGTCGTGGAATGCGGCCAGGATATTGTTGCGCGTGGCCTGCCCGTCCTTGAGCACGATCACTTGCGAGGACGGAAACCCCAACGGCCCGGTCAGGGTACTGGCAATCGCCTGCGCATCGTTGGCCGCATAGTCCAGCTTGGGCCAATGCGCGTAGTCGTCGATGCCGATCACGATCGCCCACGATTTCGCATAGCCGGTGGTCACCGTGGCATCGGCCGCCGCGCCGGGTGCGCGCGCGACCGAGAACTCGCGGCCATTCCAGCCGGCGAACTGGTAACCGTCGGCGATGAGACGATCCAGAATCTGCGGCAGCGCCTTCACTGCGCGGTCGTGGATGTCATGAAACAGCACGATGCCGCGCTGGTCCTTGTTCACTTGATCGAGCACGCGTTGCACGATGGATTCCGGCACCGGATCGGCCCAGTCCAGCGAGTCGATGTTCCACATGATCGATTTCAGGCCGGCTTCGCCCAGCAGCTGCAAGCCTTCCGCATTGCGTGCGCCATACGGAAACCGGAACAGCGGCGCGCGCTTGTCGTCCACTGCACGCAGCAAGGTGTCGGTATCCAGAACCTGGCGACGCAGTGCATCGCCGGTGGTCTTGGACAACTGTGCGTGGGTGAGGCTGTGGTTCCCCACCGCATAGCCTTCTTCCATCAGCGAATGACTGATCTTCGACAGCGGCGCAAGTTGCGGTTTGCCGTTGGCATCCAGGCTGCCGAGGTTGCGCCCCACTTCGAAGAACACGCCGGGCACATCGTAGCGCTTGAGAATCGCCACGATCTCTTCGGTGTAGGCCTTGTGCGGGCCATCGTCGAAGGTGAGCACCACTGTCTTGGGCGGCAGGTCGCGGCCGAACACTTCGCTGTCGCTGTCGCGCGCGGCGAACGGGTACGGCTCGACCACGCCATGGTCGCGCAGGATGTTCTCGCGCGTATAGAGCGTGCGCAACTGCGCCACGTAGTCGCCCCATTTCTCGCGCTTGGGCACGATGGCGCGGCTGCGATCGAAACGGCTGAAGATCTGCGTCAACTCCTTGTTGTAGCTGCGCTCGATCTCGTCCAGCGCCTCCAGATCCTCGCCGATGCGCTGATGCAGTTTCACCGCCGGCAATGCAGAGTCGCGGCCGATGCGCGCATGCAGATCGCGCAGCACCTCGGCAAATGCCAGGCGGTCGGCATCGAACAGATCCGACGCAGATTCCACCTCGTCCAGCACTGCGGAAATCGTCGCGAACCGGCGTGCATCCTTGGAAGCCAGAATCGTGTCCAACGATGCGGCAATGCGTTCGCGCTGCTCCAGGTTTTCGTGAAACAACTGCTGGCCCACGCTGCTGGAGGTGGCGCGATCGCGTGGCGTTTGTTTGTCCTCATCGGCCAGCAGCACGATGATGCGGCGGTGCCGGTCCAGCTGTTCGCGCAGTTGAGCGATCAATGCACCGGTGGCGTTCCCGGTCTTGTCCGCCTGCGTGCCAGCGCTCGTTGCAGCCGCGGGCTTCGCAGCGCCGGCAGCATCGCTGGCGTCCTGCGTGCCGCAGCCGGCCAACGCCAGCACTCCCACGCAACTTGCGCACAGCAACAGGCGATGCAACGGCGATGTGGTCACGACGGCGTCCTTGGCGAAAGAGACAACAGGCACTCAATGCGGGCTGACATGCAGAAAGCCCGCCTTGCGGCGGGCCTTCTTGAACTTACTTGGCGTTGGCCTGGATGATCTTGCTCGGCTTCTCGCCGTGCTGGCGGATCATCCACCACTGGATCAACAGGCCCAGCCCGCCGTTGACCACCCAGTACAGCACCAGGCCGGCCGGCATGAAGGCCATCATGACGCCGAACACCAGCGGCATGAACTGCATCATCTTGGCCTGCATCGGGTCCATGCCCGGGGTCGGGGTCAGCTTCTGCGTCGCCCACATGATCGAGATGTTGAGCAGCGGCAGGATGAAGTACGGGTCGCGCGCAGTCAGATCCTGGATCCAGCCCAGCCACGGCGCCTGACGCAGTTCCACCGACTCCACCAGCACCCAGTACAGCGCGAAGAAGATCGGCATCTGGATCAGCAGCGGCAGGCAGCCGCCCATCGGGTTGATCTTTTCCTTCTTGAACAGCTCCATCGTCGCCTGCTGGTACTTGACGCGATCGTCGCCGTAGCGCTCCTTGAGCTGCGCCAGGCGCGGCTGGAAGCGGCGCATCTTGGCACCGGACTTGTACTGGGCAGCCGACAGCGGATACAGCGCCAGGCGCAGCAGGACCACCAGGCCGATGATGGCCCAGCCCCAGTTGTGCAGGAAGCTGTGCAGATGGCTCAGCACCCAGAACAGGCCCTGGCCGATGATGGCCATGATCGAGAAGCGGCTGTAATCGACCACGCGGTCCAGGCCCTTGACGTCTTCCTTGGCGATCAGGTTGACCAGCTTCGGGCCTACCCACAGGCGCGCTTCGGTGCTGGCGGTCTGGCCAGGTGCCACGGTGAAGGCCGGGCCGCGCAGCTCGGCCACGTCGCGCGGGCCGTCCTGGGCCAGCACGTACAGCGAGGCTTGGTCCTTCTGCGGAATCCACGCGGTGAAGAAGTGGTGCTGCAGCAGCGCTACCCAGCCGCCGGTGATCTGGCGATTCAGGCCGCCGTCGTCCATGTAGTCCTTGAACGCGCGGCGCTCGTAGCCTTCCTGCGGGCTGTACCAGGTCGCGCCATTGAAGCTGAAGGAATCCGGATTGGTCATGCCGCGGCTGAGGATGGTCGGCACCCGGCTCAGCTTCCGGAACACGTAGCCGTTCCACGGCGCGCCACTCTTGTTGATCACCTCGTCCTTGATCGAGATGGCATAGCGGCCGCGCTCCAGGGTAAAGGTGCGACGGATCGAGACGCCGTCGGGGCCATTCCAGACGAACGGCACCACCAGCGTGTTCTGGCCCTTGGCCATTTCGAACGTCGTGCCCGGCTGCTCGGCGCGGAAGCCGCCTACACCCGGCACCGGCGAATGCTCGCTGGCCCAGCCGCTGGTGGCGTTATACGGGTGCGCCGGATCTTCGGTCAGCAGGCTGACCGGCTCGGTGCCGTCCTTGGTCTGCGGGAATTGCAGCAGCTCGGCATCGAGCACGCTGCGGCCATCCAGCTTCAGGCGCAGCACATCCGAGGTCAGGGTCACCACCGGCGCAGCGCCGGCAGCGGCCGGTGTTGCCGCAGTGCTGCTGGTCGCCGGCACCGTGCCCGGCGCGCCGGCCTGCGGAATGGGCTGGGCCGAAGGCACATTGGCCGCGCTCGGCGCTGCCGCATCCGGATCGCGCGCCGCCGGCACCGCCTGGGTGGCCGCGGCCACCGGCGCATTGGCAGCCGCCTTGTCCTTGCCCCACTCCATCCACAGCAACGCCGCGACCATCAGCCAGGCAAAAATCAGGAAAACACGGGTCTGGTTCATCGGGCAGCAACTCGCTCAGTCGGAACTACAGTTCCGGCTCTGTCGGGGAAGGGGAGGATGGGCGCACCGTCCTGGCGGGCGGCATTGTGCCGGGCGCAGCAGGCAGGGGCAATGCGCCGGCACGGCGCAGCAGACGCACGAAGGCATCGCGGATCTGTGGATTGGTCGCTTTTGCCGCCGCCGAGCGCGCCACGATGACGTAGTCACCACCGGCCAGCTCGGGCAATAGATGCCGCATGGCATCGCGCAGCACACGTTTGATGCGGTTACGTCCGACCGCGCGCGTATCGACCTTGCGCGACACGGCCATGCCCAGGCGCGGCGGCGTATCGCCGGTGCGCCAGTGCAGGCTCAGGAGTGGGTCCGAGGTGCGACGTGCAGTATCGAAAACGATCGTATATTGCGCACGCGTACGAACCCGCGCAGAGCGAGGAAATCGCCTGCACGGGTTCGATGCGTTCACGGTAGGGACTGCCTCGGCCGCAGGGAGCGGCGCGGCAATCAAGCGCTCAGGCGCTTGCGGCCCTTGGCGCGGCGGCGAGCCAGGATCTTGCGGCCGTCGGCGGTTGCCATACGTGCGCGGAAACCATGGTCGCGTGCTCGCTTGAGATTGCTGGGTTGGAAAGTACGCTTGGTGGCCATGGGGCCCTCTGCATGAATGGAGACGAATAGAACCGGCAATTCTATAGGCCTGCCGCGCCGCAGGTCAACACCCTGCTTGCCTTACCGCGGAAGAGGACGACGGCGGCCTGTGGATGGCCCTGTGAATAACTCTGGGAAAACCCTGCCCTCGGTGCTAGTCTGGTCCATCCTCTTTTCACTACCGGGCTGCGAGCACGGCGCTTTTCTGCGCCCCGCGGCCGGCAACAGATGATCACACGTTGATGGATGCTTGGCCCCGCTGTCTGGAACGTCTCGAAGCCGAATTCCCGCCCGAAGATGTCCACACCTGGTTGAAACCCCTGCAAGCCGAAGATCGCGGCGACAGCATCGTGCTGTACGCCCCGAACGCCTTCATCGTCGACCAGGTTCGCGAACGGTACCTGCCGCGCATCCGCGAATTGCTGGCGTATTTCGCCGGCAACGGCGAAGTCGCGCTGGCGGTCGGTTCGCGTCCACGTGCGCCTGAGCCGGCCCCCGCAGCGGCGGCGGTGCCAAGTGCGCCGCAGGCTGCGCCGATGGTGCCGTTCGCCGGCAACCTGGATTCGCATTACACCTTCGCCAACTTCGTCGAAGGCCGCAGCAACCAGCTGGGTCTGGCCGCCGCGATCCAGGCGGCGCAGAGGCCCGGCGACCGCGCGCACAACCCGTTGCTGCTGTACGGCAGCACCGGCCTGGGCAAGACCCACCTGATGTTCGCGGCCGGCAATGCGCTGCGTCAGGCCAATCCGGCCGCCAAGGTGATGTACCTGCGTTCGGAACAGTTCTTCAGCGCGATGATCCGGGCGCTGCAGGACAAGGCGATGGACCAGTTCAAGCGCCAGTTCCAGCAGATCGATGCGCTGCTGATCGACGACATCCAGTTCTTCGCCGGCAAGGACCGCACCCAGGAAGAGTTCTTCCACACCTTCAACGCGCTGTTCGATGGCCGCCAGCAGATCATCCTGACCTGCGACCGCTACCCGCGCGAAGTGGAGGGCCTGGAGCCGCGCCTGAAGTCGCGCCTGGCCTGGGGCCTGTCGGTGGCGATCGATCCGCCGGACTTCGAAACCCGCGCGGCCATCGTGCTGGCCAAGGCACGCGAGCGCGGCGCCGAAATTCCCGACGACGTGGCATTCCTGATCGCCAAGAAGATGCGCTCCAACGTGCGCGACCTGGAAGGCGCGCTCAACACCCTGGTGGCGCGCGCCAACTTCACCGGCCGCTCGATCACGGTGGAATTTGCCCAGGAGACGCTGCGCGATTTGCTGCGCGCCCAGCAACAGGCGATCGGCATTCCCAATATCCAGAAGACCGTGGCCGATTACTACGGCCTGCAGATGAAGGACCTGCTGTCCAAGCGGCGCACCCGCTCGCTGGCGCGCCCGCGCCAGGTGGCGATGGCGTTGGCCAAGGAGCTCACCGAGCACAGCCTGCCGGAGATCGGCGACGCGTTCGCCGGCCGCGACCACACCACCGTGCTGCATGCCTGCCGGCAGATCCGCACGTTGATGGAGGCCGACGGCAAGCTCCGCGAGGACTGGGAAAAGCTGATTCGCAAGCTCAGCGAGTAGGCCATTGGCTGCCATCGGCGCCAGGCTGGAAAAAAGCGTGGAAACGTTGGGGTCAAATGCGGGAGAATCTGTGGATAACGTTGCACCGCAGTCCGGCTGGAAAACTATCCACAGGTTTTCCGACCAGCTCAGGCGCACTAGTCCAACGCGTTTCAGATGCTGAAATGTCTTTGGAAACAAATAGTTACGGTGGTTATCCGCTGAAAACGGCCCTACCATCACCACCAAGCTTTTGATTTATTCCATATCTTTTAAAGCATAGGGGCACGGAACCACATGCGTTTTACACTGCAGCGCGAAGCCTTCCTCAAACCATTGGCACAAGTGGTCAATGTGGTCGAACGGCGTCAAACCCTGCCCGTCCTGGCTAACCTGCTAGTTCAGGTCAAGGACGGACAGGTCTCGTTGACCGGCACCGACCTGGAAGTGGAAATGATCTCGCGCACGCTGGTGGAGGACGCGCAGGACGGCGAAACCACGATTCCGGCGCGCAAGCTGTTCGACATCCTGCGCGCCCTGCCCGACGGCAGCCGCGTCACCATTTCGCAGACCGGCGACAAGGTCACCGTGCAGGCCGGGCGGAGCCGCTTCACCCTGGCGACGTTGCCGTCCAACGACTTCCCGTCCGTGGACGAGGTCGAGGCGACCGAGCGCGTCGTGGTGCCCGAAGCCGGGCTCAAGGAGCTGATCGAGCGCACCGCGTTCGCCATGGCCCAGCAGGACGTGCGCTACTACCTCAATGGCCTGTTGTTCGACCTGCGCGACGGCTTGCTGCGCTGCGTGGCTACCGACGGTCATCGTCTGGCGCTGTGCGAGATGGAGCTGGAGAAAGCCGGCGGCGCCAAGCGCCAGATCATCGTGCCGCGCAAGGGCGTGACCGAGCTGCAGCGTCTGCTGGAAGGTGCCGATCGCGAGGTCGAGCTGGAAGTGGGACGTAGCCATATCCGCGTCAAGCGCGGCGACGTGACCTTTACGTCGAAGCTGATCGACGGCCGGTTCCCGGACTACGAGGCAGTGATTCCGATTGGTGCCGATCGTGAAGTCAAGGTGGATCGTGAAGCGCTGCGCGCATCGCTACAGCGTGCGGCCATCCTGTCCAACGAGAAGTACCGCGGCGTCCGTGTGGAAGTGTCGCCGGGTCAGCTGAAGATCAGCGCGCATAACCCCGAGCAGGAAGAGGCCCAGGAAGAGATCGAGGCCGATACCAAGGTCGACGACCTGGCTATCGGCTTCAACGTCAACTATTTGCTCGACGCGCTGTCGGCATTGCGCGATGAGCACGTGGTGATCCAGCTGCGTGATGCCAATTCGTCTGCATTGGTGCGTGAGGCCAGCAGCGAGAAGTCGCGCCATGTGGTGATGCCGTTGCGTCTCTAACGCTCCGTTCCACGTGGAACACGCAAAAGCCCGGCATCTGCCGGGCTTTTTGTTTGCGCCATTCGGGGGCTTGTTGTTCTAGCTAAGCATCGTGGCCAAGTCGTCTGTGGCGACCAAATGGGACGTGGGCCGAGCTATGGCGCCTGTGCATGATCTGAAGGGATAAGCCCTGACGTAAGCGTGGGAGCTATGCCTTCGATCCGGTCGATCGACCAAACGCGCTCCACGCGCTTGCAACGGCGTTGCTGTATTGGCTGGACATCGGCGCCAGGGTTGAGACTCGGTACACATCGAGTTTCAAAATCTACATGAGCGGCTGCGGACCCAGCTCCGACTCGGTCAAACGTCAGGACAAGATTCACCGCGGCGCGTAAGTAGGACCTCTACGGACTATTTCCGTCGCCACGCATCTTCGCGTTACGTCTGCAGTGTCCTGAAATTTTGGACGGGCCTGGCACCTGGCGACTCAGCGAGGTTCGAAAGTCTCAACGTGGCCGGAGCCGAGTTCATTCGCCCGGTCTTTGATCGTCGAGCTGGCTTGGTCCGAGACACAGCGAAAGCAGGGAGAGAACAGGACACCTTGTCTCTCATGCGCCATTGGGTTTTGAAGCTCTGCGTGTTTAACCTGAATGAGTTCATTTCAAGGCAATCAATTGATTTGCTATCGCACATGTCGGCGAGATCCGGTGTCCAGCTGTTCAGCTCCCTACTGTTTTTGACTTATGCACATCGCGCTTTGCTTTTAAATCTATAAATAACTTAAGAGCTTTGTGGTGATGGTAGGCGCAGATTTCGCGTAAAAACACCTCAAGTGATTGTTCTTAAAGGGAATTAGGGGGTCGAAACCCTGTGTTTATCGACCTGTTTTCTGGCTTACAAGCTGTGGATAAGAAAAAACACCGCCCTCCGCCCCTTTTTTATCCACATGTTATCCCCTGCCTGTCCCGCCGTTGTTGCCGGCCACAACTGCGCGCGTTTCATGCCGATCCCGTATCCTTCGACCCGACCGGCATGCCGGATTACAGCCCAGAGCACACCGATCGATGCATGTAGTGCGGTTGTCCATTCATCGGCTTCGCCGGTTTCACACCGTCGAGCTTCATCCCTCCAGTACCTTGAATCTGCTGACCGGCGACAACGGTGCGGGGAAGACCAGCGTGCTCGAAGCGCTGCATCTGATGGCCTACGGCCGCAGCTTCCGCGGGCGCGTCCGTGACGGCCTGATCCAACAAGGCGCCAACGACCTTGAAGTTTTCGTGGAATGGAAAGAAGGCAACGGCGCTGCGGGCGAACGGACGCGTCGAGCCGGCCTGCGTCATAGGGGGCAGGAATGGACGGGACGTCTGGATGGTGAAGACGTGGCGCAGCTTGGCGCGCTTTGCGCTGCGCTGGCAGTGGTGACGTTCGAGCCCGGCAGCCACGTGCTGATCAGTGGCGGTGGCGAACCTCGCCGCCGCTTCCTGGATTGGGGCCTGTTCCACGTGGAACCCGATTTCCTCACCATGTGGCGCCGCTACGCCCGGGCGCTCAAGCAACGTAATGCGTTGCTGAAGCAGGGCGCGCAGCCACGCATGTTGGACGCCTGGGACCACGAACTCGCCGAATCCGGCGAGAGCCTGACGTCTCGGCGCACGCGCTACCTGGAACGCCTGCAGGAGCGGCTGGTTCCCGTGGCAGACGCGATCGCGCCCGCGCTGGGACTGTCTGCGCTGACGTTCGCTCCCGGCTGGAAGCGCCACGAGGTCTCGCTGGCAGACGCCCTGCTGCTTGCGCGCGAACGCGATCGCCAGAATGGCTACACCTCGCAAGGCCCGCACCGGGCAGATTGGGTGCCCAGCTTTCAGGCACTCCCTGGACGGGACGCGCTTTCCCGGGGACAGGCCAAGCTCACCGCCCTCGCCTGCCTGCTCGCACAGGCGGAGGACTTCGCCTACGAACGCGGCGAGTGGCCGGTCATCGCCCTGGATGATCTGGGCTCGGAGCTGGACCGGCACCATCAGGGGCGTGTGCTGCAGCGGCTCGCGTCCGCGCCGGCACAGGTGCTCATCACCGCAACCGAAACCCCGCCTGGCCTTGCAGATGCCGGCGCACTATTGCAGCAGTTCCACGTGGAACACGGCCACATTACGCGACAGGCAGCGGCCCACTGAGCCGCGACGGCCGGCTCGTGCCGGCTGGTATAATTTGCTCGCTATCCCCCTTTTCCCACGGTGCGGAGCGGCTATCGCCGACTTCGCCCGTGTTGTGGAGCCAACGGCACGCGCATGACCGACGAACAAAACATCCCGCCAACACCCAACGGCACCTACGACTCCAGCAAGATCACCGTGCTGCGTGGCCTGGAGGCCGTCCGCAAGCGCCCCGGCATGTATATCGGCGACGTCCATGACGGCACCGGCCTGCATCACATGGTGTTCGAGGTGGTCGACAACTCGGTCGACGAAGCCCTGGCCGGGCATGCGGACGACATCGTGGTGAAGATCCTGGCCGATGGCTCGGTGGCGGTCTCCGACAACGGGCGCGGCGTACCGGTCGACATCCACAAGGAAGAAGGCGTCTCGGCGGCCGAGGTGATCCTCACCGTGCTGCACGCCGGCGGCAAGTTCGACGACAACAGCTACAAGGTCTCCGGCGGCCTGCATGGCGTAGGCGTCTCGGTGGTCAACGCATTGTCCGAGCACTTGTGGCTGGATATCTGGCGCGACGGCTTCCACTACCAGCAGGAATACGCGCTGGGCGAACCGCAGTACCCGCTCAAGCAGCTGGAAGCCTCGACCAAGCGCGGCACCACGCTGCGCTTCAAGCCGTCCGTGGCCATCTTCAGCGATGTCGAGTTCCATTACGACATCCTGGCGCGGCGCCTGCGCGAGCTGTCCTTCCTCAATTCCGGCGTCAAGATCACCTTGATCGACGAGCGCGGCGAAGGCCGTCGCGACGATTTCCATTACGAAGGCGGCATCCGCAGCTTCGTGGAGCATCTGGCGCAGTTGAAGTCGCCGCTGCACCCGAATGTGATCTCGGTGACCGGCGAGCACAACGGCATCATGGTGGACGTGGCCCTGCAATGGACCGACGCCTACCAGGAAACCATGTACTGCTTCACCAACAATATTCCGCAGAAGGACGGCGGCACCCACCTGGCCGGTTTCCGTGCGGCGCTGACGCGCGTGCTCAGCACCTACATCGAACAGAACGGCATCGCCAAGCAGGCCAAGGTCGCGCTGACCGGCGATGACATGCGCGAAGGCATGATCGCGGTGCTTTCGGTCAAGGTGCCCGACCCCAGCTTCTCTTCGCAGACCAAGGAAAAGCTGGTCAGCTCGGATGTGCGCCCGGCGGTGGAAAACGCCTTCGGTGCGCGCCTGCAGGAGTTCCTGCAGGAGAACCCGAACGAAGCCAAGGCCATCACCGGCAAGATCGTCGATGCAGCGCGCGCGCGCGAAGCCGCCCGCAAGGCGCGCGACCTGACCCGCCGCAAGGGCGCGTTGGACATCGCCGGCCTGCCCGGCAAGCTCGCCGATTGCCAGGAAAAGGACCCGGCGCTGTCGGAACTGTTCATCGTCGAGGGTGACTCGGCGGGCGGTTCGGCCAAGCAGGGACGCAACCGCAAGAACCAGGCCGTGCTGCCGCTGCGCGGCAAGATCCTCAATGTCGAACGTGCCCGCTTCGACCGCATGCTGGCCTCCGACCAGGTCGGCACGCTGATCACTGCGCTGGGCACCGGCATCGGTCGCGACGAGTACAACCCGGACAAGCTGCGCTACCACCGCATCATCCTGATGACCGACGCCGACGTGGACGGCTCGCACATCCGCACCCTGCTGCTGACCTTCTTCTACCGGCAGATGCCGGAGTTGATCGAGCGCGGCTACATCTACATCGGCCTGCCGCCGCTGTACAAGCTCAAGCAGGGCAAGAGCGAGCTGTATCTGAAGGACGACGCGGCGCTCAACGCCTACCTGGCTAGCAATGCGGTCGAGGGCGCGGCGCTGATTCCGGCCACCGACGAACCGCCGATCACCGGCGAAGCGCTGGAGAAATTGTTGATGCTGTTCACCAGCGCCAACGAAGCGATCGCGCGCAACGCACACCGCTACGACCCGGCCCTGCTCACCGCGCTGATCGACCTGCCGCCACTGGATGTGGAAAAACTGCAGGCCGAAGGCGACCAGCATCCGACCCTGGATGCACTGCAGGCAGTGCTCAACCGCGGCACCCTGGGTACCGCGCGCTACCAGTTGCGCTTCGACCCCGGCAGCGAGAACGCGCCTGCCACCCTGGTGGCCATCCGCCGCCACATGGGCGAAGAGTTCACCCAGGTGCTGCCGATGGGTGCGTTCGAAAGCGGCGAGCTGCGTCCGCTGCGTGAGGTCTCGCTGGCCTTGCACGACCTGGTGCGCGAAGGTGCCCAGATCGTGCGCGGCAACAAGAGCCACCCGATCACCAGCTTCGCGCAGGCCCATGCCTGGTTGCTGGACGAGGCCAAGAAGGGCCGCCAGGTGCAGCGCTTCAAGGGCCTGGGCGAAATGAATGCCGAGCAGCTGTGGGAAACCACGGTCAACCCCGACACGCGTCGCCTGTTGCAGGTGCGCATCGAGGACGCGGTGGCCGCCGACCAGATCTTCAGCACCTTGATGGGCGATGTGGTCGAGCCACGCCGCGACTTCATCGAGGACAACGCGCTGAAGGTGTCCAACCTGGATATCTGAGGCACCCGCATCGGCCGGCACGTCGCAACCGCGGCGTGGTGGCCGGTGCGGTGTTCGCAGGATTGATGATGCGCACCGATCTTCCACCGCCCCCGGCACCACGCACGGTTGCCGGCAAGCCGCCGTTGCTGCCCGTGCTCGTGGGTTTCTGGGTCGACGTGCTCATCGCCGCCGGCCTGCTGTTGACCCTCAGCGTGGCCGGCTTTGCGTTGTGGGGCGCAGTGCGTGGCTTTGGCCACGTACAGGCGGCCAAGGCGCAGGGGCTGACCCCCTCGCCCACCGAGGTCATGGCCGCCATTGGCCAACCCGGCGTGATGGTGCAGCTGCTCACCGCGTTGGTCAGCACGGCCACGCCGGCGCTGCTGTTGTACTACTGGCGCCGCCGCGCCACCGCTGCCGAACAGACCGCCTCGCGGGCTGCCGCGCGTCGCGCCTCCACCTGGGGCTGGACCGCGCTGGTCGCCGCCGCAGTGTTCCTGCTCAGCAACCTGGTCAGCGTGGCGGCTTCGGCGTTGGGCATCAAGCCGGTGCCCACCAACCTGCCGTTGATGGAAGACGCGCTCCAGCAGTGGCCGCTGGCACTGACGCTGTTTGCGGTGGTCATCGCGCCGGCTTACGAAGAACTGCTGTTTCGTCGCGTGCTGTTCGGGCGCCTGCTCGCTGCCGGCCGCCCCTGGCTGGGCATCGTGCTGAGCGGGGCGATTTTCGCGCTGGTGCACGAAGTACCCGGCATCAGCGGCAACGGCCCGGCCGCGATCGCGCAGCTGTGGCTGGTGTACGGCAGCATGGGCGCGGCGTTCGCATGGCTGTACTGGCGCACCGGTACGCTGTGGGCGCCAATTGCCGCGCATGGCATCAACAACGCCACGGCCCTGGCAGCGCTGTACTTTTTCGGGCTTGGCTGAGTCCACAAGCGGTCAGATGCGAGAACCCAGCCGCAGCGGCGTGGCGCCTGGGCACCGGATAAATCCGCACGCTTTGGACAGCCGATCGCCCCGGCCGGGCACGCGTCATCGGCCGCACGGAACCGTTTGACGAAAAGTTAAGACGAGCCTGCCAGAATGCCCCCATGGTTCTAGGGGGATCGAATGAAAGCTAGGCTGTTGATCGTTGTTGCCGTGCTTGCACTGACGGCGTGTGCCACCACAACTTCGCCAACCGGCCGCCGACAGGTGGTGGGCGGGGTATCGCAACAGCAATTGGACCAGTTGGGCGCGCAATCCTTTGCGCAGACCAAGGCCAAGGAAAAAGTCAGCACCGACGGCAAGCAGAACGCCTACGTGCAGTGCGTGGTCAACGCGCTGGTGGCGCAACTGCAGCCGCAATGGCGTGAAACCAAGTGGGAAACCGCGCTGTTCGTGGACAACGAAGCCAATGCCTTCGCCCTGCCTGGTGGCAAGGTCGGTGTCAACACGGGCATTTTTACTGTCGCCAAGACCCAGGATCAGCTCGCCGCCGTGCTCGGGCATGAGATCGGCCATGTCATTTCGCGCCATCACGAAGAGCGCATCACCCGTCAGCTCGGCGCGCAGACGGGCCTGGGCATCATCGGCGCACTCGCCGGCGCTGCCTATGGCGACGGGGCGGCCAGCGCAGTCAATCAGGTCGGCGGTATGACTGCCCAGACAGTGTTCCTGCTGCCCGGCTCGCGTACCCAGGAAAGCGAAGCCGATGTGGTCGGCCAACGTCTGATGGCCCAGGCCGGCTTCGATCCGGCGCAGGCGGTGACGCTGTGGCAGAACATGATGGCCGCCAGCGGCAATCGCCAACCGCAGTGGCTGTCGACCCACCCCGACCCTGCCAACCGCATCCGCGAACTGCAGGCCGACGTTGCCCAGCTCGAACCGGTGTACTAGCAGGCCAGGCGGAGCGGGCGCGTGCCGCGTTGTGGCTAGTGCTGCTAACGACATCCGTGCGGCCGCCGTCAACCTGGACGAACACCGATTCGATGCGACGCTTGCTTGCCTCCCCTGGTGGCGTACGCGCCGCTACACCGGTCAAGGTCTGTTAGCGACGCTAAGACATCGGTTCCCTGCTTCTGATTGCCGCAACACAACATGGAAACCGTTTTCGGGAACTGAGACTTTCTGCTAAGTTTGCCGGCTCAGATTTTTCGTACAGCGCCCATTCCGCTTTTCGTACCGCCCGACGGCGGATCGTCCGAGGTGAAACATGAAACTGCTCAACCGCAAGCAAGCCCTGTTGTCCCTGTTCATCGCCGCGTCGCTGGGTGGGGCTGTCGTCACCGATGCGGTCGCGCAGTCGGACCGTTCCTCCGAACGCGCCAGCCGCAAATCCAAAAGCGGCAAGGCCGAGGAGCTGTACCCGCAGTCGACCCGCCAGGCACCGACGATCAAGCCGTCCTCCAAGTTGAGCAGCAAGCTGCAGAAGCTGATCGAAACCTTCAACAAGGGCGAGGACTACCAAGGCGTGCGCACCCAGGCCGATGAGATCCTGGCCAACAGCGCTGCCAACGACGCCGACAAGGCGCTGGCGGCCCAGCTGGCCGCGCAGGCTGCCTACAACCTGGGCGACACCGCCGCTGCCAAGAAGTACCTGCAGCAGGCCATCGGCCTGAACGCGCTGGACAACAACGGCCAGTTCCAGTCGATGCTGATGCTGGCGCAGTTGCAGATGCAGGACGACCAGCAGGCCGAGGGTCTGGCCACGCTGGACAAATATCTGGAAGAGAGCAAGTCGCAGCGTCCGGAAGACCTGATCCTCAAGGGCCAGGCGCTGTACCAGACCGAGCGCTACAAGGAAGCCATTCCGGTGTTGAAGCAGGCCATCGCTGCCTCGCCCGAGCCCAAGGACAGCTGGAACCAGCTGCTGATGGCGTCCTACGCCGAAGCTGGCCAGACCGGTGAGGCCGTTGCGGCCGCCGAGGCGCTGGCCGCCAAGACGCCCAACGACAAAAAGGCGCAGCTCAACCTGGCCAACATGTACATGCAGGCCGACCAGATGGACAAGGCCGCAGGCGTGATGGACAAGCTGCGTGCCTCCGGCCAGTTGACCGAAGAAAAGGAATACAAGCAGTTGTATTCCATCTACGCCAACACCGAGAACAAAGAAAAGGACGTCATTGCCGTCATCAATGAGGGTATGCAAAAAGGCATCCTCAAGCCTGATTATCAGACATACCTTGCCCTGGCCCAGTCGTATTACTACAGCGACGATGTCCCGAAGGCGATCGAAAACTGGCAGAAGGCCGCACCGCTTTCCAAGGATGGCGAGACCTATTTGAATCTGGCCAAGGTGCTGCATTCGGAAGGTCGCATCCCCGAGGCCAAGCAGGCCGCACAGCAGGCGATCGCCAAGGGTGTTAAAAAACCCGAAGACGCCAAGAAGATCATCAACCTGAAGTAAAAAAAGAAAATAAACCCCCGAAATCCCTGTGTTTTTAGTGGTTACAGGACTCGGGATTGGTATAAGCTTGGGAGTTCCTGCGGTGTCAAAGCCGTCCGAAAACCTGGGGATCATCACAGTGATCCGGGCCCCCACTGAAAGAGCCATTGGCGCATGACGGAACAACTCGTTATCCACAGGCATGACTACGATGCCGGGAACCAGGGTCTGAGCTGGGCCCGCATTATCGGCATTGCTTTTGTAATTGCTTTGCACCTCACTGCACTGATGATGTTGCTGATCCCTGCAGTGGCGCCGAAGGCTCCGGCAGAGAAGGAGCGCACCACCATGGTCACCTTGGTGGATGCACCGCCTCCTCCCCCGCCGCCGCCGCCGCCGCCGCCGCCGGAAGACAAGCCGCCGCCGCCGGTCAAGAATCTGTCGCCGCCGAAGCCGTCACCGGTTCCGCCGCCGCCGGAAGCTCCGGTGGTCGACGTTCCCGAACCGCGTCCGAGCGATATCGTCACGCCGCCGAGCCCGCCGAGCCCTCCGGCTCCGCCGAGCGACATTGGCGCCAGCGTCGATATCTCGTCCAAGAACATGAACCCGCCGAAGTACCCGCCGGCTGCATTCCGTGCCGGTGTCCAAGGTGAGGTCATCCTGATCGTGGATGTGGATGCCAGCGGCAACGTGACCAACGTGTCGGTCGAAAAGTCCAGCCGCAACCGCGACCTTGACCGTGCCGCGATGGACGCAGCACGCAAGTGGAAGTTCAACGCCTCCACCGTCAACGGGCAGAAAGCCGCCGGACGTGTCCGCGTCCCGGTCAACTTTGCTCTGAACTGATCCCACGGGCCGGCCACGGTCGGCCCAGGATCCTGTCTTCCTTTCGCTCCACCCTTCATCACCACACACAACAAAGGTAAGCGTCATGCTGCAGGAATTCTTTATCGCCGCCGCTGCAGGGGGCTCCAATCCGTCGGCCGCTCTGTCGCAGATGGGCTTCGAGCACTTGATCACCGAAATGACCTCCAGCCCCGGCGACTTCGCCGTGTCCTGGGTCGTGTTGATCACCCTGATCGCCATGTCCGCTGCCTCCTGGTACTGGACTGTCATCAACATCTTCCGTGCCACCCGCTTGAAGAGCGCGGCTGACCGCGTCACCACCGCGTTCTGGGATGCCCCGAATGCACAGGACGCCATCCGCGCCATGGAAGAACAGCCGGCTTCCGAGCCGTTCTCGAAGATCGCGCTGGACGCCGCCCAGGCTGCTGCGCACCACCAGCGTGCCGAAGGCAGCACCGGTGGCCTGGGCGAGAGCCTGAGCCGTTCGGAGTTCGTCGACCGCGCCCTGCGTCAGGCCGTGACCCGCGAAAGCACCAAGCTGCAGTCGGGCATGACCCTGCTGGCCACCGTCGGTGCGACCGCACCGTTCGTCGGTCTGCTCGGTACCGTGTGGGGCATCTACGGCGCGCTGATCAAGATCGGTGCAACCGGTTCGGCCTCCATCGACGCCGTTGCCGGTCCGGTGGGTGAAGCGCTGATCATGACCGCGATCGGCCTGTTCGTCGCAATCCCGGCCGTGTTCGCGTTCAACTTCTTCTCCAAGGTCAACAGCTCGGTGATCGCCAAGTTCGACACCTTTGCCCACGACCTGCACGACTTCTTCGCCACCGGTTCGCGCGTTCGCTAATCCGGTCGTCAAGAACGCCTTCGCAACGATTTAGACGGAGCCCGTTATGGCCTTCAGTAGTGGAAACAGCGGTGGCCCGATGGCCGACATCAACGTGACGCCCCTCGTGGACGTCATGCTGGTGCTGCTGATCATCTTCATCATTACGGCACCGCTGATGTCCCATAAGGTCAAGGTGGAGCTGCCAGAGGCCAACTTGATCCAGAAGGAAGATGCGGAGAAACGCGCCGCGCCGATCACTCTGGCCGTCAAGGAAGATGGGTCGCTGTACTGGAACGACGAGCCGATTTCCAAGGAAGCCCTGGAGTCGCGCCTGTCCACCGCCGCACAGCAGACCCCGCAGCCGCCGCTCAACCTGCGTGGCGACCGCACGACCAAGATGCGTACGATCAACGAGATCACCAAGATCGCGCAGGGTCAGGGCATGCTGGACGTCGGTTTCGTTGCAACCAAAGTGAAGGGGCAGTAAGCCATGGCATTTAGTACTGGTGGAAGCCGTGGGCCGATGGCCGACATCAACGTCACGCCCCTCGTGGACGTGATGCTGGTGCTGCTGATCATCTTCATCGTCACCGCGCCGATCATGACCTACCCGATCGCCGTGGATCTGCCGCAGCGGGTGCTCAACCCGCCACCGCAGACGACCGAACCGCCGCCGCCGATCGAGTTGCGTATCGACGCCAGCAACCAGGTGTTCTGGAACAACAGCCCGACTCCGGTCGATGTGTTGCAACAGAAGATGGAAGAAGTGGTGCAGGCCGATCCGACCAATCAGCCGGAACTGCGCATCGATGCAAATCCGGATGCGGAGTACGAGGTGATGGCCAAGGTGCTGGCCGCTGCGAAGAACTCGCAGATGAAGAAAATCGGCTTCATGCAGCAGTAAACGTATCTGCAAGACCGCAACACAACAGTCATGACGCGACTGCAACGCCACCGGAAACGGTGGCGTTTTTTTATGTGTGCTTCGACCCAAGCGCGTTAATGGCAGCGCTTGTAGACCCTTCAGCGCCCAGCACCCCATTGCCGAGCCGATGCCGTGCCGCCAGCGCACCCGCGTCGAGTTGCCGGTGCAGGTCGCAGGTGTGTGCTCGGCCGTGCAGCACCCACGATCACAGCACGGGAGGCAGTCATGGCTTTCAGTACGACAGGGAATCGGGGACCGCTGGCGGAGATCAATGTCACGCCGCTGGTGGATGTCATGTTGGTGTTGTTGATTATCTTCATCGTCACCGCACCGATGGTGACGCGGACAATCGCGGTGGATCTGCCGCAGCACAGTTCGCAAGTGACCACACGGCCGGAGCCGGCTGCACCAATCGCCTTGCGTGTGGATGCCGACGCACAGCTGTTCTGGAACGCCAACCCGGTGACCTTGCAGCAACTCCAGTCCAGGTTGATCGAGCAGATGCAGGCAACTGCAGGACATCAGCCGGAACTGCGCATCGCCGCCAGTGGGGACGCCGAGTATGCCGGGGTGGCCAGCGTGCTGGCGGCAGCGAAGAACGCGCAAGTGCAGCGCATCGCCTTTGTGCAGTAGTGTTTGTGCAAGCGCGTATTGCGCTTGGCCACGTGCAGTGCATGCAACAACGCGCGATGCGCGTCGCCCAGGCGCCGCATCGCGGCTTCGGATACGACAGGCACGGGGAGTTAACAGAGGTTGTTTCTCACCGGCAGCAGCTGGCCGTCGCTAACCAGGCGCTCGTCGTGATGTTCCTGCGTAGCATCCACCACGCGAACGTGGTTGTCGCCAACCCGGGCATCGATCATCGATGCCGACGTTAGCGCATGGACTCAAGCGCTAACGTGGCTGCCACGCAGGATGTCGACGTACGCGCGCACGCTTGCATCCAATCCCTGGTACAAGGCCTCGCTGATCAAGGCGTGGCCGATGGATACTTCCAGCACCCCCGGCACAGCGGCGAGAAAATCGCCCAGGTTGGCTTGCGACAAATCGTGCCCGGCATTGATGCCCAGGCCTGCGGCACTGGCGCGCTGCGCGGCATCGGCGAACAGCGCCAACGTGGCATCGGCCTGGCCGCTGGCGTGCGCGTGGGCATACGGGCCGGTGTACAACTCGATACGGTCCGCACCGAGCGCGGCTGCGCGGGCGATGTCCGGGTTACCCGCATCGACGAACAGGCTGACCCGGCTGCCCAGCTGCTTGAACGCGGTGATCAGCTCGGCGAGCTGCGTGGTGTCCTGCGCAAAATCGAAGCCGTGATCGGAGGTCAGCTGCCCGTCGCCGTCCGGCACCAGGGTGATCTGTTGCGGGCGCGTGGCACGGCACAATTCCAGCAACCCCGGGTAGCCTGCGCGCGGCGGCGCGAAGGGGTTGCCTTCGATATTGAATTCCACCGCCTGCGCGCGCGTGAGTGCACTGAGCGCCAGCACGTCGTCGGCGCGGATATGCCGCTGGTCCGGGCGCGGATGCACGGTGATGCCGTGTGCGCCGGCGGCAATGCAGGCGCGTGCGGCCTGCACCACGTCCGGGTCGGCGCCCCCGCGCGAGTTGCGCAGGACTGCAATCTTGTTGACGTTGACGCTGAGCTGGGTGGTCATGCGGTGATCAGGCCTGCGGCTCGCTGTCGCGTGCGGCGGCCAGGGCGGCCGACTTGCGTGCTTCTGCCAGCTCGCGCAGGCGGCGCAGCTCGGCCGGGTCGATCATGCTGCTGGTATCGCGTTGGGTGTCGCCCATGCGCGAGGCGAACCAACCGCGCGTCCACAACAGCAGCAGCACCAACGCCACCAGCAGCGAGACCACCAGCAACCACACGTGCGGCGTGCTGAAAGCCAGCACCAGCGCACCCAGTGCCATAAGCAGAAACAGCCAGTGCATGACGCGCTCCCCCGTTGAGTGGCGGCAGTGTAGCGCCGCGCCCGGCGCGGTTCCACGTGGGCGCCTCACCGTTGGTCAGAGCAGCGGCGACAACAGCCGGGCGAAGGCCTCCGGCAGGCGCGAGCGCCATAACGGCCGATGCCGCGCGAATTGCACCTCCTGCGCCTGCTGCAGATCGGTGCCGATCAGCCCGGCCATCTCTGCTGCCACGGCCTGGTCGCGGAACAGCATCGACAACTCGAAATTCAGCCGGAAGCTGCGGCTGTCGAAATTGGCACTGCCGACGATGCAGACATCGTCGTCGGCCAGCAGCGCCTTGGTATGCAGCATGCGCGGGCCGTACTCGTAGATGCGGACACCGGCTTCCAGCAACTCGTCGAAATACGAACGCGCCGCGTAGGTGACCAGGCGCGAATCGCTCACGCGCGGCACCAGCAGGCGCACGTCCAGCCCGCCGAGTGCGGCGGAGGTCAGCGCCATGCGCGCTGCTTCGCCGGGCACGAAGTACGGAGTGACCAGCCACACGCGATGCTTGGCTTCATGGATGGCGGCGACCATCAGGCGGTGGATCGCTTCCCACGACGAATCCGGGCCGGACACCAGCACTTGCGCATCCACCGTGCCTTGCGCGCGGGTGGGCACATCGTCCGGCCACAGCTGCTGGCCGTGGAAGGCCGCGCGGCCCTGGCCCGTGGCATAGAGCCAGTCCTCCAGGAACACCAGCTGCAGACTGCGCACCACATGGCCTTGCAGGCGCACGTGCAGATCGCGATACGCCTGCTTGCGCACCTGTTCGTTCTCGTCGTCGGTGACGTTGATGCCGCCGGTGAAACCCACGCGGCCATCGATGACGATCACCTTGCGGTGGGTGCGCAGGTTCAACCACGGCCGCTTGAATGGCTTGAGCAATTGCGAGGGATGGAACCAGGCGGTTTCCACCCCGGCCTCGCGCAGCGTGCGCAGGGCGCGTCGGGTCATTGCCGATGAGCCGATCGCATCCATCAGCAGCCGCACCTTGACTCCGGCACGGGCACGTTCCATCAGCGCAGCGCAGATCGCGGTACCGCTGTGGTCGGGCTGGAAGATGTAGTACTCCAGATGGATATGGTCGCGTGCGCCCCGGATCGCTTCGATGATGGCGGCATACGTGGCAGCGCCATCCACCAGCCAGTGCACTTCGGTGGCGCTGCTGGGCGCCAGCCCGGTGGTGGACTGGGCGATCTTGGCCAGCTCGGTACAGTCGGCATCCGGCGGGCAGACGCTGCTGTAGCTCTCCATGCCCGAGCGCGAGCGCCCGCGCCGCAGCCGCTGCCGTTTGACCTTTTGCGGGCCCAGCCAGTAGTAGATCAGCAGCCCCAGGTACGGCAGCGCCGCCAGCGACAACACCCAGCTCAGCGTGGCCACCGGTTCGCGCTTCTGCAGCACGATCCAGCCGGCGATCCATAGCAGGTACAGCACATAGGCGGCCAGGAGGAGCGCTTCGAGGTGGGGAATGGTGGCCAGCCACTCCCACGCGCCCTGTGCAAGTGCGAGCATGCGCGGATTCTAAGAGCCGCAGCAGCGGTCTGACCGGCGCCTGGACTGCCGCAGTGCTGCTCGAGCTCCGATGATCGCGCGTGATTGTTCGCAGGATGCTCGGACATCACAACAATCTAATGTGATCAAGCTCGACCTTCGCAAATGACGCCTGGATTGAGGTTTGACGGTAGCCATGAAGGCAGTGACACTCGTGCAGCAGGGGATCGAAACGGAGCTTTTGATGATGAAGATGATCGCAATATTCAGCAGCTTGGTGCTCTTAGGATTTGTCGGAAAAGCCACTGCAAATGACATTCACTTCTGTGATTCGTGCACGCAGACGCAGCGAGGAGTACTAGCCACTCAGCTGACCTCCGGTCTTGGCCAAGTCTACATCGGTGATCGCACTACAGGCGTTCCATACCTCTACACAGTCAATACTGTAAACGGCCCCGTCTCGGTGGCACCACCCGGGATTCAGGAGCAGCCCGTGTCTCAAGCGGATGCCGACCAATTCGCGATCTACTCGTCGGTGTATCGGAGCTATGGAAATATTGGCACGCTCAACGTAAAGATCGACTTGGCGAATGGAACTGTTGCACCGAGTTCGGTCAGCCGAATGGTTGAGGTGGCGTCCGACGAGTCGTCTGCCTTCGCCAGCGCCTTCGACGTACGCCGGGAAGGTGCGACCCGTCAACAAGTCATCCAGTGGCTTGAAAAAAACGACTGGCAAGTGCCCAATACTGGCGAAAATTTCATCTTCTTCATCCAACAGGTTCTCTCCAATGCCTATAAATGGAGGAGTTCGGAGGACTACAGCATCCGCATCGATACCACGTTCAACGACAAGAGCAGAGCGATTTTCGCCTATGATTCCGCAAAGCGCGCCATTGTTTACGTTGAAGCCTACGATTCGGCGGGCAATCTCATTGGGACGTCCAGCAGTGAGCCGATCAATGTCGATTACAGCTCCTACGAAAGCCCGGGCGCAGCATCTCGGCCCGACTACCAGCGCGGCATAGACTGGCTCACGTCAAGTGGTGCAGCCACCATCTCTGGAGGCACAGTCACGGTAGGGAGTGGCACTGTCCTTGTCGGCGATGTGGTCCAGGTCAAATAATGAGGACCATCCGCATCAGGGAGCGCAGGTTAAGCCTGCGCTTTCGTGAAACAGTTCTGCTCGCGGGCACGTTGGCTTGCTCTGTGCTCTTTGTGGCGACTCAAAGCCAGATCGGACTGCTGTGCTATGCAGTAGCTCCCATTCTGCTTTTAGCGTTTTTTGTGCTGCAAGCAGATTTGGTGTGGCGTGGACATAAGGCCGCAGGGGCGGCCTTCATCATGGCTGTTGCTGCTTGGCTTACGTTTTCAGCCCTCGCCACCTATGCATTCTCTGGCTTGGTGCACGCCCACATTTTTTTGGGCACCTGGCTTAAAGCGCTTCTGGGGGCGGGCTTCTTTGCCGCTCTCTTTTCTCTTTCAGTGCTGCTCGCTAGGAAACGATCGATGAGCCTCTATTGCTATTTGGCTGGAAGCCTAGCGGTCGTGATCGCAGTGGCAGCGGTTCATCCGGAAAACTCCGGCGACATCACAGTTCACTGCGAAAGAGGCAGCTGTGCTGCTGGCATCATCGCTTTTTGGCCCGGTGCTTTCCAAGCTGCGGATGGCAACCGCCCTATCTCCGTTGTCCTTCCTCAATCCGGCGGCGATTGACAGTAAGCAATCCCGGTCGATCGGTCCAACATTGCAAATAAACATAGCCTAATGATTGGATGTGCGCTGCTATTTCGGATCCGGGGCTTCAACGTGGCGAGGTGCAATTAACCCCGATCTCGGAATACCCGCCTATCTCCCCATAACGATAGGAGACACTGCGATTCTTAGCCAGACTCGAACTAGCATCGCAAACCGCACAGAAAAATTAAAAAAGATTAAGCTGCGGCGTGTCCGGTCTGGGTGGACGGAACTGCGTGGTATCGAGCCTGGGCAGCCGCCCGAATCCAAGGCGCCGATACGCGATGGAAAACCGCTGCGCGATCAGTTCTGCAAACGGGCCTTCGCCGACCATGCGCTTGCCGAAGCGGCTGTCGTAGTCCTTGCCGCCGCGCATCTGCTGGATCAGGCTCATGACATGCTTGGCACGATCGGGATAGTGCAGCTCGAGCCACTCGCGCCATAACTGGGTGAGCTCGTGCGGCAGGCGCAGCAACACGTAGCCGGCCGAACGTGCGCCGTGGGCTGCGGCCGCCTCCAGGATGCGCTCCAGTTCCTTGTCGTTGATCATCGGGATGACCGGAGCGACCAGCACGCCCACCGGTACGCCGGCAGCGTGCAGCGCCTGCATCGCGCGCAGTCGCGCGTGCGGCGCGGCGGCGCGCGGCTCCATCTTGGCCGCGAGGCGATTGTCGAGCGTGGTGACCGAGAAATACACCGACACCAGGTTGTGCTGCGCCATCTCGGCCAGCACATCGATGTCGCGTTCGATCAACGCTGCCTTGGTCACGAAGCTGACCGGGTGACGGGCCTGCGCAAGCACTTGCAGGCATTGCCGGGAAATGTGCAGGCGCCGCTCGGTGGGCTGGTAGGCGTCGGTATTGATCCCCAACGCGATCGGCGAGCACTGGTAGGACGGGCGTGCGATCTCTGCGCGCAGCAGCGCTGCCGCATTCGGCTTGGCGAAGATCCGCGTTTCGAAATCCAGCCCTGGCGACAGATCCAGATACGCGTGCGAGGGCCTGGCAAAGCAGTACACGCAGCCGTGCTCACATCCCCGGTACGGGTTCACCGACTGCGAGAAGCCGATGTCGGGCGAGTTGTTGCGGCTGATGATGCTGCGCGCGATTTCCTCGGCCACCACGGTCTTGGGACGCATGGCGGCCTCGCCGTCGGCATCGAGCGCGCCCCAGCCATCGTCTATCTCGACGGCGGTGGTGACCGCGAAGCGGCCGGGCACGTAGGCGGTGGTGCCGCGCCCCTTGATGACCGTACGCGAGCTGCGGACATCGCGCTCAGCTGCCGCGCTCGTGCCGGGGAAAGAGTTCTTCTGCATGCCGTTAGTATTCTTACTAACGAAGCCTGGTGCAAGCAACGTGTACCGGTCCGAGGAGCGAGCACAACCGCTACGACGCGGTGCAGGGCGCAGTCGCAGCGGGGGAATGGAGAATCGGGAAACGGGAAACGGAAACGGGAAAGCAACAGCAACAGCAACAGCAGAAAGCGCCGCCGTTGCGATTCCCCATTCCCTATTCCCGATTCCCTAATCCCCGCCGTAAAGCGCCTGCGCCGACTGAAACAGAATCCAGCTGGTGGCAATGAACTTGTCGCCGCCGACCGGGCGGTTGCCGCGGTGGGTGTGGGTGAAGGCGGTGGGAGCGATCAGTAGGCTGCCGGTGCGTGGGCGCGCCTTGCGTTGCTGGAACAGGAATTCGGTTTCGCCCTGCTCGAATTCCTCGTTGAGATACAGCGTCCACAGCAGATGGCGATGCAGCGTGTCGGCATTGGCATCGCGCGGATACAGCTCGCAATGCCAGTACGGGTAGCCGCCCTGGTCGGCGGTATACCACTGCAGATTGATCGCACCCGGGCGCAGGCAGGTGCGTGCCAGATCGCCCAGCGCCTGGTCGCTCATCTGCACGATATCCTCGGCCACCAGGCGATGCGCTGTGCCATCGGCCATGGTGACCTGCAGCATCAGCGGTGAAATCAACGCCTGCGGATACTGCCGCAGATACGTGAGCACGCCATCGAACACGGCCTGTTGCAGGCGGTTTTCCACTTCCGCCCATTCGGCCATCCCACTGATGCGCAAGTCGCGGCTGTGTTTGAGGTCGGGAAAGACGCCGCCACCGATGCGGCCGGGATGCAGCTGCTGGCTCTGGCGCATGCGCTGCACGATGGCCACGCACTCTTCGCGCGCGATGGCGTTGTCGGTGATCTGGATGAAGTCGGGTTGGCTCATGCGCCTGACCATAGCAATCCGGCGCGCCGGCTGCAGCGTTCGACAGGCCTTGCGTGCCGGCGGGATCAGCACGCGAAGTTGTCGGGATCACCCGTGTGTGGCCCGGTAGCGTCACCGCGCACGGTGGGCAAGCGCGGTGACGAGGGGATGTGTCCTGCCTGCTTTGCTTGTTGCTTGTTGCCCGTTGCCCGTGTCGTGGGTGGAGCATGCAAGGCGCCAAAGAAAAACCCCGCCGAAGCGGAGTTTTTCGTCACGCAACGCGTGCTGCGGCGATCAGAACTTGTAGTTGATCGAAGCGGCCAGCACGTCGCCCTTCACGTCGTAGCTGCCGGCCAGACGGTCGCCGGTGGCGCTGCGGGTGTCGCTGGTCGGGTCGCTGGTGAACAGGTGGGTGTAGCCGAAGTTGTACTCGGTCTGCGCCGACGGACGCCAGCTCATACCCAGCGAAACCCACTTGCGGCTCGCGTCCGGCACGCGCACGTCGCGGTGTTCGGCCGTGGTCGGGGTCTGGTCGTACGCCAGGCCGCCGCGCAGGGTCACCGTGTCGCTCATGCGGTAGTCGGCACCGATCGAGGCGAAGGTGGTGTCGCGGTAGGAGAAGTCCAGCACGCTATCGGGCTGGTTGGAGGCGAAGTCCACGGTGACCTGGTCGAACTTGCTCCAGGCGGTGCGGGTGACGTCGGCCATGATCGACCACTGCTCGTTCACGTTATGCGTGAAGCTGGCGGTGGCGCTGGCCGGCAGCTTGACGGTGGCGCGGCCCTTGGTGTCGACGAAGGTACCCGGCGCGGCTACGCCCAGCACGGCGGCAGCACTGCCCGGCACGGTGAAGTCGGCGGTGCCGTCGGTGATCTTGTGTTCCACCTGCGAGCGGTAGCTGAAGCCGATGTGGGTGTTCTCGTCGATGCTGAACAAGCCGCCCAGGGTGAAGCCCACTTCGGTGCTGTCGCCCTTGATGCGCGAGTAGCCATCGGCGCTGCCCGGCGCGAAGCCCGGCACGCGGCGCGCAGCCAGCACGCTGCCGAAATCCACGGCGTTGGCCAGGTCGATATCCAGACGCTCGGCGAACACCGAGGCACCGAAGGACACGTACGGGTTCACGTCATAGGAGAACGCGACGTTGAAGTCGATCGCCTGCAGCTCGGTCTTGGTGCCGTGGTAGCGGCCGACCCAGTCGCGGTCGTATTCGGTCTTGAAGCCGAACGGCACGGTCAGCGAGGTGCCCAGGTGCATGTTGTCGTTCTCGCCGAACGGCACGTGGAAGTACATCGCCGGGACCGGCGCGATCATGCCGGCGTCGCCGCCGTTGCCGCCGGAGACCGGAGCGCCGTTGGCGTAGGCCGCGGTGTCGGGCTGGAACTTGGCCGAGAAGCTGATGGCGCTGACGTCGGCCTGGAACAGGCGACCGTCCAGCTGGCGCATGCCTGCCGGGTTGTTGGCGATGATGGAGGCATCATCCGGGGCGCTGCCCGAACCTGCGAATGCGCGGCCAAGGCCCTTGGCGCTGTTTTCCTTCAGCTGGAACGCGGCGCCGTGCGCCTGACCAACGGCCAGCACGCCAGCGATACCGACGGCCAACAGGGTGGCGCGGCTGAGAGTGGAAGCGGTAGACATAAGTTGTAGCTCTCCGGATAAGGACTGCAATGGTCGGTTCAGCGCCCGCGTCCAGCACCAATCCAGTGCCCGGAGCGCGCCGGAGACCCCCCCCCGACATACGACGCCGTACGCAGTATACCCATGACGATTAACCGAACAATAACGAGGCGCGCGCTGAACGTGCCGTCAGGTTAGGGCTGGGTTCAGCAGCGTGGACCGGCTATTGTCGCCGTCCGATGTTCGTCTCTCTTCCTTCCCGCAAGAAACCCACCCCGCGCTGGGCAGTGCCGTTGCTGTTCGCCACGGTGTGGCTGGCGTATCTGTGGTCGATCAGCCGGCCGGGCGAGGCGCGCAATACGTTGTGGCTGGACTGGGGCGCGCTCTCCAGCGGGGTCTCCAATCTGGGCGACTGGTGGGCCACCTTGCGCGACGGCAGCGTGCTGCGCCTGTTCACGGCGCTGTTCCTGCACGCGGACTGGTCGCATCTGCTCGGCAACCTGGTGTTCCTGCTGATCTTCGGGCTGCCGGCCGAACGCATCCTGGGCCCGTGGCGGTTGTTGCTGCTGTTTCTGGTCGGCGGCGCGGCCTCCAACCTGGCGGCGATCTTTGCCATCGGCACGCCGGACCGGGTGATCATCGGCGCCTCGGGTGCGGTGTCGGCGTTGATCGGCACGTATCTGGCGCTGTTTCCGGGCGCCAAGCTGGGCGTGGTGCTGCCGCTGGGCGTGTTTCTGGAATTCATTCGTGTGCCGGCGCCGCTATTGATCGGCGCCTGGGCACTGCTGCAGGTGGTGTTCGCCTATATCGGCCCGGCGTTCGGCATGGTGGCGTGGTCGGCACACATCGCCGGCTTCGTGTTCGGCATCGTGTACGGCCTGTACGTGCGCGCGGCAATCGCGCGGCGGCTGCGCAAGCGCCACGGTTTCTGAGCCGCGCAGCATCCGGGCTGTAGCGGCAGGCCGCACCCCATGCGTGGCCGAGGTACCGGCACGATGCTGCGCACGTCGCTGTCCAGGCGCGCGCCTATAATCGTGTGCATGTCCAAGTCTCTGTACAAAGTCACCTTCCTCAATCACGGCAAGGTGTATGAGCTCTACGCGCGTGAGGTCACCGGCAGCCATCTGTGGGGCTTCAACCAGATCGGCGAGCTGGTGTTCGACGTGCACGACGGGCTGGTGGTAGACCCCACCGAAGAACGCCTGCGCGAGGAATTCGGCAATACCAAGACCTTGCACCTGCCGATGCAGAGCATCGTGCGGATCGAAGAAGTGGAGAAAAAAGGCCAGTCGGTGATTCGCGATGCCACCACCGGCGACAAGGTGGTCACCCCGTTTCCCTCGCCGATCAAGCCACGCTGATGCGCATTGTGGTGCCCGACGACTACCAGGGCGCCGTCGCTCAGCTGCCCTGCCTGCAGCAGATGCAGGGCCACCCGGTGCAGGTGCTGGGCGCGTTGGGCGCGGAGCTCGACGCGCGTGCCGCATCTCTGGCCGACGCCGACGCATTGGTATTGATCCGCGAACGCACGCGCGTGGATGCGGCGCTGCTGCAACGGCTGCCGCGGTTGAAACTGATCAGCCAGACCGGGCGCGTTGGCGCGCATGTGGATGTGGCGGCGTGCACCGCATCGGGTGTGGCGGTGGCCGAAGGCGTCGGCTCGCCGGTGGCGCCGGCCGAGCTGACCTGGGCGCTGATCCTGTCGGCCAGCCGTCGGCTGACCGACTACCAGCATGCATTGCAGCAGGGACGCTGGCAGGCGCTTGGCGATCCCGGCCTGGGCCGCGTGCTGCATGGGCGCACGCTGGGGATTTGGAGTTATGGGCGGATTGGCCAACGCGTGGCCAGCTTCGGGCGCGCGTTCGGCATGCAGGTGCTGGTGTGGGGCGGGCCGGCATCCTGTGCGCAGGCAGCGCGCGATGGGTTCGCGGTTGCGGGCAGCCGCGAGGAACTGTTCGAACGCAGCGACGTGCTGTCGCTGCATCGGCGCCTGACTGCGCAGACACGTCATGACATCACCGCACAGGATCTGGCGCGCATGCGCGCCGACGCGTTGCTGGTCAACACCAGCCGTGCCGAGTTGATCGCCCCTGGCGCCCTGCTCGCTGCGTTGGACGCGGGCCGGCCGGCGCAGGCCGCGCTGGATGTGTTCGAGCACGAGCCGGTGCTGGACCCGCGCGATCCGCTGCTGCGGCATGCGCGCGTGCTGGCGACACCGCATCTAGGGTACGTGGAGCGCGACAGCTACGCGCTGTATTTCGCCGCGGCGTTCGACAACGTGCTGGCGTTCGCGGCGGGCACACCGCGCAACCTGGTCAATCCTGAGGTGTTGGCCACAACCCAGCGGGTGTGATTCCCCGCTGGGTCAACGCGGCTTGCAAGCAGCCGACCAGCCGCGCGCGCTGCTGCCAGGTGAGCGGCGATTGATGTTGGGTGCCGCATGCACCACTCCCACACCAATCCTCTGCGAGACGACCAAACCCGCCTGACGACGGGCCACGACGTTGCATGGGCCGCTCTCAGTTGGCCGGTTCGGTGGACGCTGGCGTGTCCTTTGGCGGCGCCGGCTGCACCGGTTCGGCTGGCGCTGCGGGTGCAGTGGCCGGCTTGGCCTTGCCTGCCGGTTCGGCCGATGTGGGCTTGTCCGTGGTCGCCGGGCGCGCTGCGGCGGGCTTGGGATCGGCACCGGTCTTGGCTGGCTTGGCCTTCTGCGCGGCCTGCGCCTTGGCTTTGCGTGCAGCCTGCGCCTTGGCGACGGAGCCGGGTTGCTTGAGTTCGGCCAGGGCTTCGGCGATCGGGCCGTCGCCCGGCAGCACGTCGCCGGCGCTGTAGCCCTCTTCGCCTTCGTCGTCGCCGCGCAGGTGGCCCGGCAAGGTGGCTTCGCTGTAGTCGGTCAGGCTGGCCGGCACATCGGCATCGCCGGGCTGCGGTTCGGGGGTGAGCAGTACGTCCGGCATGATGCCGCTGGCCTGGATCGACTTGCCGCTGGGGGTGTAATAGCGCGCGGTGGTGAGCTTGACCGAGTCGCCGTTATCCAGCGGCAGCACGGTCTGCACCGAGCCCTTGCCGAAGGTGCGACTGCCGATGATGCGTGCGCGCTTGTTATCGCGCAGCGCGCCGGCCAGCACTTCCGACGCACTGGCCGAACCGGCATCCACCAGCACCACCACCGGTGCGCCGCTCAGCAGATCGCCCGGAGTGGCGTCGAACTTGGCATCGCTGATCGAGATGCGCCCGCGCGTGCTGACGATATTGCCCTTGTCCAGCAGATCGTCGGCCACCTGCACCGCCGAGGTCAGCAGACCGCCGGGGTTGCTGCGCAGGTCCAGCACCAGCCCGCGCAACTTGCCGCCGGCCTGCAGCTGCTTGAGGTTCTTCTGGAAATCGGCACCGGTGTCGGCCTGGAAGGTGCTGATGCGGATGTAGCCGTAGCCCGGCTCCAGCAGCTTGCTGCGCACGCTGGCCACGCGGATGGTTTCGCGCTGAAGGGTCACATCGAACGGCTTGGGCGTCTTGTCGCGCATGATGGTCAACACGACCTTGCTGCCGGATTCGCCGCGCAGCGGCTCCATCGCCTTGCTGGCATCGATCGGCTTGCCGTCGATGGCCACGATCACATCGCCGGCGCGGATGCCGGCGCGCGCGGCCGGGGTGTCGTCGATCGGCGCGATCACCTTGAGGGTGTTGTCCTGCTGCTGTAGCAATTCCACGCCGATGCCGTCGTAGGCGCCGGTGGCCTGTTCGTCGAAGGCTTCGGCATCTTCCTTGTCGAAATAGGTGCTGTGCGGGTCCAGGTCCGAGAGCAGGCCGCGCACGGCGGAGTGCATCAGCTTCTTGTCTTCGACCGGGTCGACGTAGGCCTGCTTGACCGCGTTGTAGACCGCCACGAAACGGCGGATCTCATCCAGCGGCACCTTGGAAACAGCGGCTTCATTGGCTTCCGGATCGTCCGCGCTGGCCTGGGCGGCGGCGGGGCCGGCCTTCTGCGCCCAACCAGGCGACGCGAACAGGGCCAGCGACAGGGCAACGGACAGGACGGCTACGCGCATGAAGCACTCCGACAAAGAGATAAGGCGCCCCGCAGCGCGGAGCTGACCGGATTATGCGCGAAGCAGCGGTAAATCCGCGTTGAATCGCGGGCGGTGCGCGGCGCTCAGCGGCGTTGCAGCCAGCTCGATGGATCCACCGGCTGCCCGTTGCGTCGCAATTCGAAGTACAGCGCCGGCACGCCCTGCCCGCCCGAACTGCCGACCTTGGCGACCGCGTCGCCACGTTTGATCGATGCGCCGGCATCGCGCAGCAAGGTGTCGTTATGCGCATACAGGCTCATGTAGCCGTTGCCGTGGTCCACGATCAGGATCATGCCGTAGCCGGTCATCCAGTCGGAAAACACCACCGTGCCATCGGCCACTGCGGTCACGGTGGTGCCCTTAGGCGCGCCGATCAGCACGCCCTTGCTGGTGTGGCCATCGGGCAAGGTGGCGTTGAAGCGCGCCAGCAGATTGCCCGCCACTGGCCAGCTGAGCCCACCGACCTTGGGGGCCGGTGCGTTGGCGACCACCTTGGGCGGGGTCTTGCCGGGGCGATCGGAACGCTCGGTTTTGCTGCGTTTGGCCTGCGCGGCGGCTTCGGCGGCAGCGCGTTTTGCGGCAGCGCGCCGTTCGGCTTCGGCCTTGGCGGCCGCTGCGCGCAGATTGGCGAGCAGTTGTTCCAGCGCCTTGGCGTCCTGGCCGATTGCCTTTTCGCGCTCGGCGCGCTGCTTGTAGCGATCGTCCAGCTGCGCGACGGTGGCCGCCTGTTGCGAGCGGTCCTTCTGCAGCGTGGCCGCCTGCGCCTTCTGCTGCGCGCGTGCGGCATCCAGCGCCTGGCGCCGGGTGGCGATGTCCTGTTCCACTTTCGCCAGGGTATCCAGTTGCGTGGTCAGGGCGTGGATGCGTTGCGCACGTGCGTTTTGCACATAGCGGTGATCGGCCAGCATGCGCGTGGCATCGCCCACCGTGTCCTGCGACAGCAGCACCTTCAACGGTGCATTGCGGCCCACCTGATCGGCAGCGCGCAACAATGCTGCCAGCTGCGTGCGCTGGCTCTGCAGGCCGCGCTGCAACTGCGCGCGTTCCTGCTGCAGGGTGGACAGATGCTGTTCCTGCGCGCGCATCGCCGCTTCGGTTTCGCTCAAGGCGCGTGCGGTCTTGGCCACTTTCTCGTCGGCCTGGCGTAGCTGTTGCGCAGCAGTGCCGCGTTTGCCTTCCAGTTCGCGCCGATCGGCGCTGATGGTCTTGAGCTCATCGCGCAGCTGCTGCAGTTTGCGCTCGGTCTCGCGCTGGCTCTGCGCGCTTGCGCCCACGCTGCCCAGCAACGTGCAGGCCAGCACACCCGCCGCCAGCCACATCCGCCCACGGCCGGTGGCGGGAGCGAGCGGCAGGCGCGGCAGCGGTGCGGACGAAGGGGGCAACGAAAGATCCAGTGACTTCAGGCAGGTGCGCGATTGTAGCCAAGCATGATGTGATCGCCGCCACGCCCCAGACTACCGCCGCCGCGCGAGGTTCAGCATGAAGCCCCAAATTCTCCTCCTGGCACTGTCCCTGGTCTGCACGAGCGCCTGGGCCGATGAGGACGTCAGCAAGGTCAACGGCAAGATCAGCGCAGATGCCGGCAAGACCTACGGCGCCCTGGAAACGGTCAACGGCTCCATCGAGATCGGTGCCGGTGCGCAAACCAAGAACGTGGAAACCGTCAATGGCGGCATCCGCATCGGCGACAACGCGCGAACCGGTGGCGTGGAAACGGTCAACGGCTCGATCACGCTGGGCCAGAAAGTCACCGTGTCCGGCGGGCTGGAGACGGTCAACGGCAGCATCCTGGCCGAGCGTGGCAGCCAGATCAGCGGCGGCGTGGAAACGGTCAATGGCAGCATCGGGCTGGTGGGAACCGAGCTCGGCAAGGGCATCGAAACGGTCAACGGCGACATCACTGTCGGGGTGGGCTCGCACGTGCGCGGTGGCATCGAAGTGAGCAAGCCGAGCTTCGGTTTTTCGTTCCAGCCCTCGCGCAAGCCGCGCGTGGTGATCGGCCCGGATGCGGTGGTCGATGGGCCGTTGCACTTCGAGCGCGAGGTCAACCTGTACGTGCACCGCAGCGCCAAGATCGGCGCGGTGAGCGGCGCCACCGCGCGCAGCTTCGATAGCGACGTCGCACCGAAGGACTGACCGACGCAGCACGCACCTGCCGGTGCGTGCGCCGGATCCAGGGCGCCCGCTCCAGGCGCCCTGCCCGGCCCGCCATGCAACCGCAGCACACGCAGCCGCGCGCTCACCCCGCCGTCCGACGCACGCTCTAAGATCGGGATTCCGCCGCACGAGGAGTTCCGATGCCCCGCAAGATCCTGTTGTGCCTGGCCGCGACGCTGGCCCTGGCCGGCTGCAAACGCGAACCCGCCGCTGCGCCCGGCGCGCCTGCCGCGCAGACGCCGACCGAGCGCGCGCCCACCGCGCCGGTCAGCCGCCACACCTTCTCCCCGGAAATGACCACGGGCGACTTCGCCGAACTGGTCAAGACACTGGCGTCGGACGACTTCGAAGGCCGCGGCCCGGGGACGCCGGGCGAAGAAAAGACCGTGACCTACATCCGCGACCAGATGCAGCGCATCGGGCTGCAGCCGGGCAATGGCGACAGCTGGTTCCAGGAAGTGCCGATGGTGGAAACCACCGCCGATGCATCCACCGCGCCGAGCCTGCGCAGCGGCGAGCAGACCCGCACACTCGCCTTCGGCACCGACATCGTGGTCGGCACGCGCACCGGCCAGGCCGAGGTCAAGCTGGACAACAGCGAGCTGGTGTTCGTCGGATACGGCGTGGACGCACCCGAGCAGCAGTGGAACGACTATGCCGGCCAGGAGTGGAAGGGCAAGACGGTGGTGATGTTCGTCAACGACCCGGGCTTCCACACCGACGATGCCAAGTTGTTCGATGGCAAGCGCATGACCTACTACGGGCGCTGGACCTACAAGTTCGAAGAAGCCGCACGCAAGGGCGCGGCTGCGGCGTTGATCGTGCACGACACGCCCGGCGCCAGCTACGGCTGGGACGTGGTGAAAAATTCCTGGTCCGGCCCGCAATACGACTTGCCGGCCAAGGACGACCCCGACCCGCGCCTGCCGGTGCAGGGCTGGATCAGCGCCGAAACCGCCAAGCAATTGTTCGCCAACGCCGGGTTGGACCTGGCGCAGGCCTACAAGGACGCCAGCAAGCGCGGCTTCAAGCCGGTGCCGTTGAAGGCCAGCTGGTCGGTCGATCTCAAGAGCACCATCGCGGCCAAGACCTCGCGCAACGTGGTCGGCGTGCTGCCGGGCACCAGCCACGCCGACGAGGCGGTGCTGTACATGGCGCACTGGGACCACCTGGGCAAGCATCCGGGCGAACGCGGCGACAACATCTACAACGGCGCGGTGGACAACGCCACCGGCGTGGCCGGCATCCTGGAAATCGCCGATGCATTCGCGCACCAGGATCCCAAGCCGGCGCGCTCGGTGGTGTTCCTGGCGGTCACGCTGGAAGAATCGGGCCTGCTCGGTTCCAAGTATTACGTGGCCAACCCGAGCTTCCCGCTGGACAAGATCGCGGCGGTGATCAATCTGGATGCGATGTCGGTGGCCGGGCGCGCACGCGATGTCACCGTGGTGGGCATGGGCAGCTCGGAGCTGGAGGACATCCTCAAGCCGATCGCTGCCATGCAGGGGCGCACCCTGCACGCAGAAGCCACCCCGCAAAGCGGCTCGTACTTCCGCTCGGATCACTTCAACTTCGCCAAGGCCGGCGTGCCGGCGTTGTATGCCGATGGCGGCGAAGACCTGCGCGAGGGCGGCACTGCCGCCGGACGTGCCGCGGCCGAGGACTACGGACGCCATCGTTATCACGCCCCGGGCGACGAATACGACGCCTCCACCTGGAAGCTCGATGGAACCATCGAAGACCTGCAGGTGGTCTATGGCGTGGGCAAGGAGGTCGCTGCCGGCGAACGTTGGCCCAACTGGTACCCCGGCAACCCGTTCAAGGCCGCGCGCGATCGCATGATGGCCGGCAAGCCTGGCGCGAGCGCGGCGACCGCGCAGCCGGCCGACGCTGACAGCGCGGCCACGCAGACGCACAAGGCCCAATCTCCACGCTGAGGCTGCCGCGCCGTCATTGCCGCACGGTGTGGCACGGTGTGGCACGACTGCATCAGCGGCCTGCCTTGCGCGACCATCGCTGGAAACCAATCTGTTACGCAAAAGGCCTCCCACCGGAGGCCTTTTGCATTGTTGCCTCATATGAGGCCTCTGGCGATCAGCCACGCCACATCGTGCAGCTGCGATCTTGCGCGATCAGGGGCCTGCTGCACTGACCTTACATCTCAGCCCATGGATGGGACGCATGGCCATGCGGCAATCGCGCATTCTCTGCGACGCTCGATCTACCCTACCCGCCTGGCAGACGAACGAGACGTGCGCCACTCAATCGTTCTCCACGCTCACCACGTGACCGTCTTCCGGATCCACGTGCAGTTCGACTTTCTGCCCGTTGCGCTTGGCATCGGCCTTCCACAGGCCATCCTTGAACTTGAGGTCGTGCACATCGGCATAGCCGCCGGTGGAGAGCGATGCGCGCACGTCGGCTTCGCTGAGCTTGGAGGTGGTCTGGTCGCCATAGACGCGGCCGGTCACCGGATCGATGTGCACGTCCACGTCCTTGCCGTCGCCGCTACGCGCGTCTGCCGTCCAGACGCCATGCTCGAACTTGACGTCGTGCACCTTGGTGTAGCCCTTTGCGGTGAGCATGCTGGTGACCTCACCGGAGGTGAGCGCCTTGGCCGGCTTGTCGGCCGCCTGTGCCAACGCACCCTGCGACAGCAAGGCAAGGGCGCCGATCAGTGCGGTCTTCATCAATCGCTGTGTCATGGGAATGCTCCTGCAGTGAAGTGCGCTCATGCTGGAGGGCGGCCTATCGCCATCAGGTGAAAAACGGGCAAGCGGCCGCAACGAAAGTTCAGTTAGCTGAAACGCCGAGGTGCTTGCTCACCTGCGATGCACGCGATGTTTACATCGACGCGGATGTCGCGGCTGAGCACGCATCGTGTGTTATCCACGATCGCAATCGCAGCAACGTGCGTGTGCTTCTCACCTTGCCGACGCCGTGTGCTCGCGCGCGCTGCGTGCGCTGGAAAAGCCGCCTTGCGGCGGCTTTGCTTCGCATCAGCGTGTCGTGCGTGCAGCGGATGTGCTTGTTGCCGAGGTCGATGCAGCGGAGCTGCGCGCCACGGCAGTCGCAACCGGTGCACGCGTGGCGAGTGCGGCCTGTGGCGACAGGATCGCCATCTGCGGCTTGTCGGTGCCGTCCTTGTTGGGGTGCACGTTGTACGCGTAACTGAGGTTCCACCACGAACCGGCCGCCCACCAGGTCCAGCCCAGCCACACGTCTGCATTGGTTTCCATGTGTGCCAACATGCCTTGCAGCGCCTGGTTGCACACCGCATTGTTGGCGGTGCCGAATTCGCCCAGAAAGCCGCGCTTGCGGTTGGTGCGCAGCCACTGCGTGAAGTTGCGCAGGCGCTCGGCGCCGATGGTGCTGCTGACACAGGTGCTGCTGGTGCCGCTGGAATCGGCATCCAGATACTGGTGCACTTCGAAGGCGTAGCGATTGAGCGGGTCGTAGATGGCGGTCAGCGCGGTGGCGTTGGAATAGCCATCGTTCGTGGGGGAATACCAACTGTGCGCGCCGGTCCACAATGCGCCGGGCACCAGGATCAGGTTATTGGCACCGGTCCTGCGGATGGCATCGATGGCGGCCTGCGCTGCGCCGGCCCATTCGCTGGCCGAAATATTGTTGGGCTCATTCATCAGCCCGAACATCACCGCGTTGTCGCTGTTGAATGCCAGTGCCAGACGACGCCAGAGATCGGTAAACGTGGCCACCGGTACTTCCGGGCCGCCGATCTTGTAGCCGTAATACTTGGCGTAGTTGTGGATATCGATGAGCAGATACATACCGGCTGCCTTGGCGCGTGCCACCGCCTGCTGCAGCAACGCGAGCTGTGCCGGGTCCAGTTCGCCGTTCGCGGTGGGCTGCAGCCGCTCCCACAGGATGGGCAGGCGGATGGTATTCATGCCGACACCGGCGAAATAGGTGTAATCGTTGGTCGCGGGGTACATATAGTCCTTGTTGAGGACTCCGGGCTTCTTGGAAGATGCGTACTCGGCACCTGACAGATTGACGCCGGCATAAGTGAGCGCGCGCGTCTGCGCGTGGGCCAGCGACAGGCTCCCGAACACGATGAAAAGCAGCGTAGAGCGCAGTAGCGCGCGCAACGAAAAGCAGACAGCAGACATGACACAACTCCTCAGACGGGGGGCGATGCAGGTAAGTGCATGCGCGTTACGCGCGATGCACTGCATCGGTCTAAGTCAATGCATCAGCCGTGCCCAATTGCTGCCGGTGGCCAGTTCAGCGCCAATATGCGAACTGCATCGCAGTCACACTCCGCAAGGCGCGTTGTCGAGATTGATAGGCCGCACAAAAGCGCGAGATATGGGCCGGTATTTGCGCAAGTGCGGCACGGGTTCGTCCGTGCTGTCGACTTTGCGTCGTATGGAAGCGCCTGCCGTCAGTGGCATGACGTCATGTCCATGACGCCATGCCGCATTGAAGTGCCACCGAGGTTGCAGGCATAGGCTGCCTCGATCTTTCCGCGAAAAGACCAGGAAAAGTGGCCAATCGCGGCAATGCTCAGCCCGGTAGAAAGCGCGCTCGCTACCGGATGGAAGAGCGACGTGTGATGACGATTGCCTGCGGCGCCCGCACGTGCCTGCACTGGCGCTGTCGTTGCGAACAGCAGCGAAAGCACCTGCGCGCGGGCGTCAGGCGGGCGCCGCAGGCGTTTGCGTGGACACATCTACGGTGTGGTTTGCGTGCCATCCGCGCCCAGCTGACGACTATTTGCTAGGCGCGTTGGTCGCGCTTAATCGGTAATCCGGCGCGCACGTGGGCCCAATATCGACATCTGCGGCTTGTCGCGCCCCTGCGCATCCGGTTGCACGTTGAACGGATACGCCCTGCTCCACCACGCGCCTGCCGCCCACCAGGACCAGCCCATCCACACATCGCTGTTGGATTCCATGTAGCCCAGCATGCCGTTGAGCGCGAGATTGCAGGTGGCCGTGTTGCCGGTACCGAATTCGGCAAGAAACCCGCGTTTTTTGTTCAGGCGCAGCCATTCGGTGAAGCTACGCAGGCGCTCGACCCCGATCGTGGCACTGACGCACCCGCCGCTGGTGCCGCTGGAATCGGCATCCAGATATTGATGCGCTTCGATGGCATACCGATTGAGCGGGTCGCGAATGGATGCCATCGCCACTGCATTGGATTGCCCGGCCACTGTGGAGTACCAGCTATGCGCGCCTGTCCATAACGCACCCGGCACCAGAATCAGATTGTTTGCACCGGTTTTACGAATGGTGTCGATCGACGCCTGCGCGGCTCTTGCCCACGCTTGCGGATCGATGTCGTAAGGCTCGTTCATCAGCCCGAAGATCACGGCGTTGTCGCTCTTGAACGCGATCGCCAGCCGTCGCCATAGATCGTTGAAGGTGCTGATCGGCACTTTCGTGCTGCCGATGGTGTGGCCGTAATACTTGGCGTAGTTGTGCACATCCACGATCACGTACATGTTGGCCGCCTTGGCGTTGGCGACCGCCTGCCGGATCAACGCCAGCTGCGCCGGATCCAGCTCGCCGCCCGCTTTTGGCTGCAGCCGTTCCCACAGGATCGGCAGGCGAACCGTGTTCATGTGCTTGCCGGCGAAGTAGGCGTATTCGTCGGCCGCCGGATAGTGATAACCGATGTTGAGCACGCCGGGTTTTTGCGAGGATTTGATCTCGGCGCCGGATAGATTGATGCCTGCATACTTCAGGCCGGAAGTGCTTTGCGCCTGCGCGAGCGGCATGAGGGCAAGCAATAGCAAAGACAGCGCGCGGCAACGCGGCCGGCGCGTACGCGTGGTGAGGGATTTCATGGGGGAACTCCTGAGACTTCTGCGTGCGAAAGACCTGTGCAAGGACGGCGCGCTGATGCGGGTATGAGCTCGTTCGATGTAAGACAGCAACGCGTCCATCACCAGACTAGGCGTATACGCCCGCACAAACCACGGTTGAGAGGGATCAATCGGCCAAGCTGTGCAGTGACCCGCAGTTCTTGTGTTAGAGCGCGCACGCATGGCGCGAACGTACCGCACCGTTTGCACACGCTTCAAACAGTGGCGCGCATCGCCTGCGCGATGGCGTGCTGTACATCGCGGGCGAATGCAGCTGCATTCGTGCAATGCCTTTGCGCTGCAGCGCCTATCTGTCCATCACGATGGGTTGCCTGATTGGCGATGCTGTCGCCGGGCAATGCCAGCCACAGCGGCAGACAGTGCGCAGGTTTAGTGCGGACGTCGACGCGATAGCGCGGATTGGATGAGATCGCTCGCGCGTCGTCCATGCATCGTGGCGCGCAGGCGTCGCATCAGGGCGTCGCCGAGACGGCAGCCTCGCACTGCAAGTTGCACCAGCGCATGGACGATATGGCCAGCGCTCGATACCGGGCTGTTGCATGTCATCGAACAGCGCACATCGGCAACACGCAGCGCGTGAGCTGGCGCGCGATTGCCTCTGCCTTCTGCTGCCCGCAGCGAGCCAGCGGCGGTCTGCCCTTCTCCGAAGCAGGCGGCCCCACGCGCTGCGGCAATGACAAAAAAGTGGCCGCAACACTGGTTGCGACCACCTCTGGCTGCGCCGCTGCTTACTTGCCGGCGCGGCGTGCGTACTTGCTCAGGATCGCCATCTGCGGCTTGTCGCTGCCGTCCTTGCCCGGTTGCACGTTGAAGGGATAGTCCGGCTTCCACCAGGCGCCCGCCGCCCACCAGGTCCAGCCCAGCCACACGTCGCTGTTCTTTTCCATGTAGGTCAGCATGCCTTCCAGCGCCTTGTCGCAGACCGGATTGTTGGCCGTGGCGAATTCGCCCAGAAAACCCTTCTGCTTGTTCTCGCGCAACCACGAAGTGAAGCCCTGCAGCTTTTCTTGGCCTACCGAGTCGCTGGTGCACACCGGCTTGGTGCCGCTGTAGTCCTTGTCCAGGTACTGATGCGCTTCGAAGGCCAGGTTGTTGCCCGAGTCCTTGAGGATTTCCAGCGCCTTTGCGTTGGAGACGCCGTAGCTGGTGCTGCGCCAGCTGTGTGCGCCGGTGTAGGCGGTGCCCGGCACCAGGATCAGGTTCTTCGCGCCGGTCTTGCGGATCGCGTTGATCGTCCCCTGCGCGGCATTGGCCCAGTCGGGTGCGGAAATGCCATTGGGCTCGTTCATCAGCCCGAAGATCACCGCCTTGTCGTCCTTGAACTCCAGCGCCAGCCGGCGCCACAGATCGGCCAACGCGCCGGCCGGCACATCGCTGGTGCCGATGCGCTTGCCGTTGTACGTGGCGTAGTTGTGCAGATCCAGGATCAGGTATTGCTTGTTGGCCTTGGCTGCTTCAAGCGACTTCTTGATCAAGCCCAATTGGGCCTGGTCCAGCTGACCATTGAGCTCGGGCTGCACGCGTTCCCACAGAAACGGCAGGCGGATCGTATTCATGCCTTTGCCGGCGAAATAGCTGAAATCCGAGGCGGCAGGGTAGGTGTAATCCTTGAACAAGGTGCCGGGCTTCTTGCGCGAGTTGAACTCGGCGCCGGACAGATTGACTCCGACATACTTCAGGCCGGCGGTGTCCTTCTTCGGGCCGGGCGGCTCCTTGGCCTGGACCAGTGGGGTGGCGGCGAGCAAGGTCAACGCGAGCGCGGCGATGCGCAAGCGGGGAAAGTGCGGGGGAGTGCGGAACATGGGAGTCTCCTTCGGCATCGACGTGGGCGGCCGCGGGGGAGGGCACGGCCAGCGCAGATGGTGCAGCGCCATCTGCTGCTGCGTGAGTCTGGGAGCTCGCACGTTAGTGCGCCATTCACGCGCATGGCGCGGATTTGACCGCGTGCGAACACGCGCAAGGCGCATCATGCCGCTGCGCTCGCGTTCGCAAGAGACCAGGTAAGACGCACTGTCGCAGGAGTGCGACATCCGCGCGTTTTAAGCTACCGACCCTTTCTTCCCGTTGTTGGCGCGCCTTGCCGACGACGCAACACCCCCCCGGAGTTTTCCCATGAGCACAGCCCACGCCTACGCTGCCCAGGCCGCCGATCAACCACTTGCCCCGTTCGTGTTCGAACGCCGCGCGCCCGGCCCCCACGACGTGCAGATCGACATCGCCTACTGCGGCGTGTGTCACTCGGACCTGCATACCGCACGCAACGAATGGCACAACACGCTTTACCCCTCGGTGCCCGGCCACGAGATCGTCGGCCGCGTGACCGCCGTCGGCAATGCGGTCACCGGTTTCAAGGTCGGCGACCTGGCCGGTGTCGGTTGCATGGTCGACAGCTGCCGCAGCTGCGCCTCCTGCCAGGAAGGCGAAGAACAGTATTGCGAGCAGGGATTCACCGGCACCTATAACGGCCCGATGTTCGGTGGCGGCGAGAACACCTACGGCGGCTATTCCGACCATATCGTGGTCGACCAGAAATACGTGCTGCGCATCACCCACAGCGACAACCTGGCCGCGGTGGCACCGTTGCTGTGCGCCGGCATCACCACCTATTCGCCGCTGGCACACTGGAAGGTGGGTCCGGGCCAGAAGGTGGGCGTGGTCGGCCTGGGCGGCCTGGGCCACATGGCGGTGAAGATCGCCAAGGCGATGGGCGCCACCGTGGTGCTGTTCACCACCTCCGAGAGCAAGCGCGCCGATGCGATGCGCCTGGGCGCCAGCGAAGTGGTGATTTCCAAGGACGAAGCGCAGATGGCTGCGCAGTACAACACCCTGGATTTCATCCTCAACACCGTGGCCGCGCCGCACAACTTGGACCCGTTCCTCAACGCGCTCAAGCGCGACGGCGCCATGGTGCTGGTAGGCGTGCCCGAGCAGTCGCACCCGTCGCCGGCGGTGTTCAACCTGGTGATGAAGCGCCGCACCCTGGCCGGCTCGCTGATCGGCGGCATCCGCCAGACCCAGGAAATGCTGGATTTCTGCGCCAAGCACAACATCGTCTCGGACATCGAAACCATCCGCGCCGACCAGATCAACGAGGCCTACGAGCGCATGCTCAAGAGCGACGTGAAGTACCGCTTTGTGATCGATATGGCCACGCTGGATAAGGCGGCCTGATCGCCTATCCAGGTGAGGGATGCCACCGCTTGCGTCGTCGAACGCAAGCGGTGTCGCGCAGCGACGTGCCACTGGCGAGAAAGGAGACGACGCAAATGACAGATCTGCAAGCGCAGGTTATGCATTACGTCGTGCTAGCGGATTTGATGCGCAAACGTCTTGTCAATGTTGATGTCGTGACCAGCGCATGATTGAAACAATGGAGAAAACAAAGCCCGCTAGGCACATGATCGCTGCCGCATACAGAACTAGGACCGTCAGCCAATACTGAAACGGATCGTGAGAAGCGGCAAAAAGCCCAGCGGCACAGTTTCTACAAGGCACCGTACCGGCTACCAATGCCTGCCAGACCATCAATGCCGGGATTACACCCAGGCAGAATGACAACACACTGCCAAGGACAAGGCGAGAGCGAATTTTCGGCTTGGCATACCGTTTCCAGAAGAACCGATAAGCGACCCACATCATTGGAGGTATGGCAACGGCCAAGACGTAAGTTGGCGACGAAATTCCCATTAGGCTGTAGCTCCAATGATGCGATCCTTCTGTGGATCAGCAAATAAGATTGAATCGTCTCGGCACAATGCACTCAGACGGACATTTACGTCTGGCGCGGATGCGATCTCATTACCTTAACCAAGATGGAAATACAGCTATCCACATCCACGCATGTGAGCATAAATCGAATTTCGTCAGGAGCGGGCGTCTGCTTAGCTTAGTTGCTAGTTGTAGCGCCTGCGATCCAATCTGCGCCAAAGAGCATGCGTGAGCACGATAATGAAAGGAACGATAATGAGAAGATAAAAGATCTGCAGCACCGGAACGATGAAAAAGTTCCAGCCATCGGTGCGGGCAGTTGTTGCAATCCACCACGCGTTTGGCACGAGTGAAAGTGCGATGAGAGTGCACAACACAAACAGCTTCTGTGCCGGGCCTGCGTTTGATATTGGCAAGAAAAAAGAATAAATGGCGTACGGAGTTACTCCAAGCAACGCCGTAACTCCAAATAGAAGGAGCGCTATCAACACCTGGCCTGTTGTTGCGAAGAAGGACCAGTCGACAGCTATCGCAGTGCATGCGGCAGTGACAAGCGCGCAGCACCAGGCGACGCGCTTTGATGCCTTGTCTAGATTTGTGGTGGAATTGGCCATGGCGCGTAGCATACGCTCACGCCCTCACGCCCTCACGCCCTCACGCCGCAGCCGGCTCCTTGACCTGCGCGTTCACCCCCAGCAGCTGCACGATGCTTCCCGCCGCATCGCGGCCTTCGGCCACTGCGGTGACCACCAGGTCCGCACCGCGCACGCAGTCGCCGCCGGCGAACAGGCGGGGGTTGCTGGTCTGGTAGGGCAGGCGGCCGTTGCAGTCGGCCGGGGCGACAATGCGGCCGTTGCTGCCGGCTTCCACGCCTTGCGAGGCCAACCAATCGGGCAGGGTGGGCGAGAAGCCGAAGGCGATGATCACCACGTCCGCTTCCAGCAGCGATTCGCTGCCTTCCACCGGCACGGCATTGCGGCGGCCGCTGGCATCGGGCTCACCTAATCTGGTTTCCACCACGGTCACGCCGATGGCTTCGTCGTCGGCGCCGGATTCGATCGACAGCGGCTGGCGGTTGAACAAAAAGCGCACGCCTTCTTCGCGCGCGTTGGCCACCTCGCGCGCCGAGCCGGGCATGCTGGCTTCGTCGCGGCGGTAGGCGCAGGTGACCTTGGCCGCGCCCAGGCGAATGGCGCTGCGCACGCAGTCCATGCCGGTATCGCCGCCGCCCAGCACCACCACGCGCTTGCCGCTGAGGTCGGGCAGGGCGAGCTGGTCTTCCCAGCCGGCGATCGGCCGGCCGTGCGGGTCGTTGCCGCTGACGATGCGGCTGTTCTGCACCAGGAACGGCAGCGCCGGCAGCACGTTCTTCAGGTCTTGCCCGGGCAGGCCGCCGTCGGTGTAGCGATAGGCGCCGGTCCCTAAGAACACCGCATCGTATTCGCCCAGCAACTGCTCGATGCTGACGTCCTTACCGATCTCCACGCCCAGGCGGAACTGCACGCCCATGCCTTCGAGGATCTCGCGGCGCTTGCCGATCACCGACTTGTCCAGCTTGAAGCTGGGGATGCCGAACTGCAGCAGCCCGCCGATCTGCTCATAGCGGTCGTAGACCACCGCCTCGATGCCGGCACGCGCCAGCCGGTCCGCACACGCCAGCCCAGCCGGGCCGGCGCCGATCACCGCCACGCGGTGGCCGGTCGGCTGCACGTTGCCCAGGTCCGGGCGCCAGCCCATCTTGAAGGCGGTGTCGACGATGTACTTCTCCACCGCGCCGATGGTGACTGCGCCGAATTCCTCCAGCGTGCAGCTGCCTTCGCACAGGCGGTCCTGCGGACACACCCGCCCGCACACTTCCGGCAGCGGGTTGGTGGAATGGCATAGCGCGGCGGCTTCCTCGATGCGGTTTTCCTGCACCAGCTGCAGCCACTGCGGGATGGCGTTGTGTACCGGGCATTTCCAGCTGCAATACGGATTGCCGCAGTCCAGGCAACGGCCGGCCTGGTATTGCGCATCGGCCTTGTCGAACTTGCCGTACAACTCGCCCCAGTCGCCGGAGGTGCGCAGTTCCACCGGAATGCGCGTGGGCATGGTCCGGGGCAGGTCGAGGAATTGGAAGGCTTGCTTGCGGCTCATAGACGCTGGGAATCGAGAATGGGGAATGGGGAATGGAGAATCGGAAAAGCGGGTCGCGACGAACGGGAAGAGGGTCGGGGAACCGGTTTTACAATTCCCGATTCCCTATTCTCGATTCCCGGCGGCGGCTACGCCGCCCGCCTGAGCGACTCCGTCAGCGACTCGATGCTGGCGGCCTTGGGTTTGACCAGCCAGAACTTGCCGATGTAGTCGCGGAACTCGTCCAGGATCTGCTGCGCCCAGATGCTGCCGGTCAGCTCGCGGTGGCGGCTGATCAGCGTATGCAGATGCTGGCGATGGTTCTCGAAGCCTTCGGCCGAGACGCGGTGGATGTCGATGAGCTCGTGGTTGTAGCGGTCCACGAAGTCGCGTTCGATATCCAGCACGTAGGCCAGGCCACCGGTGAAGCCGGCGCCGAAGTTCAGGCCCACCTTGCCCAGCACCAGCACGATGCCATCGGTCATGTATTCGCAGCAGTGGTCGCCGGCGCCTTCCACCACCGCCAGCGCGCCGGAGTTGCGCACCGCAAAGCGCTCGCCCGCCCGCCCGGCCGCGAACAGCTCGCCGCCGGTGGCGCCGTACAGGCAGGTGTTGCCGACGATCGGCGTGTTGCGTGCCTCGAAGCGCGCGCCGCGCGGCGGACGCACCACCAATCGCCCGCCGGCCATGCCCTTGCCGACGTAGTCGTTGGCTTCGCCTTCCAACTCCAGCTGCAGGCCACCGGCGTTGAACGCGCCGAAGCTCTGCCCGGCGGTGCCGCGGAAGCGCAGATTCAAGGGCGCATCGCTCATGCCGTGGTTGCCGTGCACGCGCGCGATGGCGCCGGACAGGCGTGCGCCGATCGAGCGGTCGGTGTTGTGGATCAGGAAGCGATGGTCGCCACCGCGCTTGTTGGCGATTGCATCGGCGAGCAGGCCATCCATCTGCGTGGCCAGGCTGTCCGGCGATTCGTACAGGCGCTGGGCGGCGCAGTGGCTGCCGTCGTAGCGGGCATGCGTCAGCAGGCGCGAGAGGTCGACCTTGACGCCGGGGCGCGGCGAAACCTCCAGCTGTTCCAGCAGGTCGGTGCGGCCGACGATCTCGTCCAGCGAGCGCACGCCCAGGTACGACAGCCACTGGCGCACTTCTTCGGCCAGCAGGCGGAAGAAGTGCTCCACCCGCTCCGGCAGGCCGGTGAAGTAGCCGGCGCGCAGGCGCTCGTCCTGGGTGGCCACGCCGGTGGCGCAGTTGTTGAGGTGGCAGATGCGCAGGTACTTGCAGCCCAGCACGATCATCGGCGCGGTGCCGAAGCCGAAGCTGTCGGCGCCGAGCAGCGCGGCCTTGACCACGTCCAGGCCGGTCTTCAGGCCGCCATCGGTCTGCAGAATGGTGCGCTCGCGCAGATCGTTGGCCACCAGCGCCTGGTGCGACTCGGCCACGCCCAGTTCCCACGGCACGCCGGCATAGCGGATCGAACTGACCGGGCTGGCACCGGTGCCGCCGTCATGGCCGGACACGGTGATCAGATCGGCGCCGGCCTTGACCACGCCGGCGGCAATCGTGCCGACGCCGGCATGCGCCACCAGCTTCACCGAGACCAGCGCCGTCGGGTTGACCTGCTTGAGGTCGTAGATCAGCTGCGCCAGGTCTTCGATGGAATAGATGTCGTGATGCGGCGGCGGGCTGATCAGGCCGATGCCGGGCTTGGCGTAGCGCAGCCGGGCGATCAGTTCGTTGACCTTGTGGCCGGGCAGCTGGCCGCCCTCGCCTGGCTTGGCGCCCTGGGCGACCTTGATCTGCAGCACCTCGGCATTGACCAGGTATTCCGGGGTGACGCCGAAGCGGCCGGAGGCCACCTGCTTGATCTTGGAGCGCTTCTCGGTGCCGTAGCGGGCCGGATCTTCGCCGCCTTCGCCGGAGTTGCTGCGCCCGCCCAGGCGGTTCATCGCAATGGCCAGCGCTTCGTGCGCCTCGGGCGACAACGCGCCCAGGCTGATGGCGGCGCTGTCGAAGCGCCGCAGCACATCTTCGGCCGGGGCGACCTGATCCAGTGGCGTCGGGGTGTCGGCACGCTTGAGCTGCACCAGGTCGCGCAGCGTGGAGGCCGGGCGCGCATGCACCGCGTCCACGTACTTCTGCCAATCGCCGGCATCGCCGGTGCGGGTGGCGCGCTGCAGCGTCATGACCACGTCGGGGTTGTACATGTGGTACTCGCCGCCGTGCACGTACTTCAGCAGCCCGCCCACTTCCGGCTTGAGCTGGTCGTTCCAGGCGCGCACGGTCAGCTCGCGCGCCTCGGTGTCCAGCCGTGCCAGATCCACGCCGCCGATGCGCGCCGGGGTGTCGGCAAAGCACAGGTCCACCACATCCGGGTCCAGCCCGACAATCTCGAACAGCTGCGCACCGCGATAGCTGGCGATGGTGCAGATACCCATCTTGGAGATGATCTTGGACAGGCCCTTGTAGATGCCTTTGCGGTAGCGGCGGCCGATCTGCGACTGCTCGCCACCCTTGCTCAGTTGCAGGATGCCGCGCCGGCCCAGGTCGAACAGCGTCTGGTAGGCCAGGTACGGATACACCGCGGTGGCGCCGACGCCGAGCAGGCAGGCCATGTGGTGCGGGTCGCGCGCGGTGCCGGTCTCGATGATCAGGTTGACGTCGCAGCGCAGGCCTACCTTGCACAGGTGGTGATGCACCGCGCCGGTGGCCAGCAGCGCATGCGCCATCGGCCGGTCCGGCACCGGGTAACGGTCCGACAGCAGCAGCATCACCGCGCCGTCGCGCGCGGCGGCTTCCACCTCCTGGCAGATGCGCTCCAGCCCGGCCTTGAGGCCTTCTTCCAGGCTGTAGGACAGGTCGATCAGGCGGTTGCGCTCGACGTACTGCTCCATCTTCAGCAGCTGGCGCAGCTTGCGCTGGCTGAGCACCGGCGAGTTGAGGATGACGTGGTTCACCGTCTCCGCACCGGCATGGAAGATATTGGTCTCCCTGCCGAGCTGGGTGGTGAGCGACATCGCGATGCCTTCGCGCAGCGGGTCGATCGGCGGGTTGGTGACCTGCGCGAACGCCTGGCGGAAGTAGTCGTACAGTGGCCGGGTCTGGCGGCTGAGCACCGCCATCGGGGTGTCGTCGCCCATCGAGCCGGTGGCTTCCTGCTCGGTCTCGGCCAGCGGGCGCAGCACCTGTTCCACTTCCTCGGTGCTGAGCTGGAACAGCTTGTGATAGCTGCGCAGGGTCTGCTCGCTGAAGGGTTCTTCCACCAGCGAGGGGTCGATCAACTCGGTCTGCAGGTAGGTCACGCCCTGCTGCAGCCATTGCTTGTACGGGGCGCGCGCGCGGTTGATGCGGTCGATGGCATCGGAATCGAGCAGGTCGCCGCGCTTGAGGTCGATCGCCATCATCTCGCCCGGGCCCAGCTTGCCCTTGCGGGTGATGCGCTCGGCCGGCAATTCCCACACGCCGGCTTCGGAAGCGACCAGGAAGTGGCGGTCGGAAGTCAGCATCCAGCGCGCCGGGCGCAGGCCGTTGCGGTCGAGCATGCAGGCCGCGTAGCGGCTGTCGCAGGCCACGATGCCGGCCGGGCCGTCCCAGGGTTCGGTATTGAGGCCGTAGAACTCGTAGAACGCGGCCAGGTCGGCGTCCTTGAACTCCAGCGACTGGGTCGCCGGCGGCACCAGGATGCGCAGCGCCTGCAGCAGGTCCATGCCACCGGCGATCAGCAGCTCCAGCATGTTGTCCAGGCTCTGCGAATCGGAGCCGTGCATGGAGATCACCGGATCGAATTCGGCAATGTCAAAGCGCGGGGTCTGCCACACCTTGCTGCGCGCCTGCGCCCAGCGCCGGTTGCCTTCGATGGTGTTGATTTCCCCGTTGTGCGCGAGCAGCCGGAACGGGTGCGCCAACGGCCAGCGCGGCAGCGTGTTGGTGGAAAAGCGCTGGTGAAAGACAATTGCGCTGGAGGACAGGTCGCTGCGCTGCAGATCCGGGTAGAACGTGCTCAGCTTGTCCGGCAGCACCATGCCCTTGTAGCTGATGCCGTTGGGCGAGAGGGTGGTGACGTAGAAGTCCGGCACGCCCTGCAGCTGCTGCTCGGCGCGACGGCGCGCCAGGAACAGCGCCAGGGTAAAGCCGTCTTCGGTCTGCTCCGCACCGGCATCGACGAATAGCTGCTCGATGCGCGGCAAGGTGTCGCGCGCCAGCTGGCCGCACACGCTGTCGTCGGTGGGCACCACGCGCCAGCCGCGCAGCTGCACGCCGGCGGCCTGCAGCTGCGCTTCCAGTTCGGCGCGACATCGCGCGGCCTCACTTTCGTCCAGCGGCAGGAACACCACACCGGCCGCGTAGCGCGTGCCCAGGGGGATGCCGGCATCGCGCGCGAGCCCGCGCAGGAATGCATCGGGTTTGCGAATCAGCAGGCCGCAGCCATCGCCGGTGAGCCCGTCGGCGGCGACACCGCCGCGGTGGGTCATGCGCGAGAGCGCCGCAATCGCGGTATCCACCAGCGCGCGGGAGGGTTGGTCGTCCAACTGGGCGACCATGCCAAAACCACACGCGTCGCGCTCGTCGCGCACGCTGTTGTAGAGACCGTAGTCGTTGAGCCCTTGGCGAGTGCGGGGGGCCATGTCTGCCTCTTTGCGATCTTAGGAGAGCGGCGACGACGTCGCAGCGCTCGATCCGTGGAGCGTTCGAAGAGGTCACCGGATGATCGACTAGACCACAGTTGATGCGGTGCCGCAATACACCGTTACAGCTGCAACGAGAACCGCTGCAACCCCTTGTGCCAGCAGGCTTGGCGCCGGTCTTGCGACAGGCGCCAAGGCCGTCTCAGCCGCAGCGCACCGAGGTGATCACGTTCTTGGCGTCCACTTCCAGATTGAGCCGTTCGCCATTGAATTCCATGGTGGTCATCTGGCCGGGTTTGAGCACACGCACCGACTTGGCGCCGGCATCGCTGCGTGCCTGTTCGCCCACCGCATCGGTCAACGGCTGGCCCACCAGCGATTGCACCTGGGTGGCATCGCAAGTGCCGATCGGCGGCGCTTCCGGCGCTGCATCCGGTGCGGGCGCAGCGGCTTGTTCGGCCGCGTGCTGGGCCTTGGCGGTGACGGCTTCCTGCTCATCGGGTTGCGGTTTGTTGCAGGCAGTCAATGCAGCCAGCATCACCAGGGTGCAGGTCAGGCGAGCAACAGGTAGAACAGCGCGCATCGATCACTCCAGCAAAGGGGGATGCCCAAGCATAAGCACAAAGTCACGCGACGGGCATGGCTTGCGCACAGGGCGTTGTCGTAGCGTTGACGCAGCCTAGTCTTGCTGCGGCCAACAATCGCGGCCAGTCCCTCGACCTGTGCGCAATGAAAGCCAAACGTGTTGTTCGCAATGCCGCAGTCGCCGTCAGTACGGCCGGCAAGCTCGCGGCGGTCGCCACCGGCGCCGCCGTCGCCACGGCCGCTGTGGCAAGCGCAGCCGCTGTGGCGCAGGCCAAGGCGACCGCGCGTGCGGCCGGGCTGACCTATGTCAACGACCAACAGCCCGGCATCAGTCGCCGCAAGGCCGGCAAGAGCTTCAGTTACCGCGATGCCGACGGGCAACGCATCGCCGATGCCGACACCTTGCAGCGCATCCGTTCGCTGGCGATTCCGCCGGCCTATACCGACGTGTGGATCTGCGCCAAGCCCAATGGCCACCTGCAGGCGACCGGGCGCGATGCGCGGCGGCGCAAGCAATACCGCTATCACGCCGACTGGGCGCAGGTCCGCGGCGAAGGCAAGTTCGAACGCGTGATCGCCTTCGGTACTGCGCTGCCCAAGTTGCGGCGGCGGTTGCGTCGCGATCTGGTGCTGCCGGGATTCCCACGCGAAAAGGTGCTGGCGATCGTGGTGGCGTTGCTGGCCGACACCCTGGTACGCGTCGGCAATGCCGAATACGCGCGCAGCAATCGCTCGTACGGGCTGACCACGCTGCGCAACCGGCACATGGAATTTCTGAAGGGCGGACGCGCGCGGCTGAAATTCCGTGGCAAGAGCGGCCAGGACCACGATATCGAAGTGGACGACAAGCAACTGGTCGAACTGATCCGGCAATGCCAGCAGCTACCGGGGCAATCGCTGTTCCAGTACCGCGACGACGATGGCCAATTGCAGCCGGTGGACTCGGGCGAGGTCAACGACTATCTGCGCGAGGCCATGGGCGAAGACTTCACCGCCAAGGATTTCCGCACCTGGGGCGGCACATTGGCCGCGCTGCAACGCCTGGCCCGGCTGCCGCTGCCGGAGCGCAGCAGCGAACGTGCGCTCAAGCAAGTGCAGAACGATGTCATCCGTGAGGTGGCCGATGCCTTGGGCAACACGCCCTCGGTGTGTCGCAAGGCCTACATCGACCCATGCGTCTTCGAAGGCTGGCGTGCGGGCCAGCTGCAGGCCATGGCAACCGGTGTGCGTGGCGAGCGCCAGTGGGAAGCGGCCACGCTGAAGTTTTTGAGCGCTTCGCGCAGCAGGCTCAAGACGCAGTCGACGTCTGCGGCAAGGCGCAAGTCGGCGTAAGCGCCCGAGGCTGACACCCACGGCATTCGCCACAGCCAGGGTGTCGGCGTGTGCGGGCATCGCGTACCGCGCGCGCGCCGGTTCCTGCGCGTCGCTCATGTCCGCCTGGCGACGATCAGCGACGCGGTGTCAACCATTCCAGGTGGCCGCCTCGGGACGCAGACAGCAGCGAGTGCCGTACCGAATCCCGAATTTCGATTCCCGAATCCCGAATCCTCAGCCGCAATAGATGGCCGTGATGCTGTTGTTCGGGCCGGTTTCGATGGTGAGCTGATCGCCGCCGCTTTCGCTGGCACCCTGAGCCGGGTCGGCCAGGCCGCTGGCGGTGGTGCCGCCGGTCGCGCGCTCGCCGCGGCGCACGATGACGCGCTGGCTGTCGCTATCCACGCGTGCACGTTCGATGGTCTGCGCGGCCGCCGCCAGACCCACCGCACCACGCACCTTGTCGCTATGGCACTGGCCGGAGATGGCGCCGTCGATGGGCTGCACCTGCGCCACCTGGTTGGAGGCACAGGCCGACAACAACGCAGCGGCAGCGAGTGGGGCGAGGACACGGATCATCGGGAAGCTCCAGGGCAAGAATGCCGCAAGCGTGAAGGTGGCGTTGTCGGGATGGCATGAAGATGCTGCGCGGCACCGTGTCAGAGACGGGCCTCACCCGTGTCTGCCGATGATCGTCAGCGCGCCGGACACGCTGCGCCAACGCTGGGCTACCTGGATTCGCTTGCCAATCTAGCGTTTCCGGACAGCGCCTCGCCCAGCAGCGCGAGAGGTGCAGACTCGTGCTTCCAACCCAGACGATCGGTAGCATGACCATCAAACCGCTGCTGCTTGCATTGGTTGCCTGCGCGGCGCTGCCGCCTTCGGTTGCACGTGCAGCGCCCGCGCCCAGCCAGGCCACCATGACGGTGGCAGGTCTCCAACGGCCGGCGCAGATCCGCGTGGACAGGTGGGGCCTGGCACATATCTACGCGCAGACCGACGACGACGCGTTCTTCGTGCAGGGTTTCAATGTGGCGCGAGACCGTTTGTTTCAGCTGGATCTACTTCGCCGCAAAGGGCTGGGCCATCTCTCCGATGCGTTCGGGCCAACCTATGTGGAACAGGACCGTGCCGCGCGGCTGTTTCTGTATCGCGGCGACATGGCACAGGAATGGAGCAGTTACGGGCCCACTGCCCGGCGCGACGTGGGCCGATTCGTCGCCGGCATCAATGCGTATATCGCATGGCTGGACAGTCACCCGCAGGCACTGCCCTACGAATTCGACAAGCTGGGGTATCGCCCCGAACGCTGGGCGCCGGAGGATGTGCTGCGCATCCGCACCACCGGCCTGAGCCGTAATGTCAAAAGCGAAGTCGCGCGTGCGAACGTCGCCTGCAAGGCCTCGCTGGCTGTCGATGCGATACGCCTGAGACTGCAGCCGGCCTGGACCACCACGCTGCCGGACGGGCTGGACCCGTGTCTGCCCAAAGACGTGCTGAAGGTCTACGAGCTGGCGACGCAAAGCCCCAAGCTGAGCGCAAGCACGCAACTTGCGGCAATCGCACCGACGTTATCGGCCATTGACGATGACGCCTCTGCCGAAGGCAGCAACAACTGGGTCATCGCGTCGCAGAAATCCGCCACCGGTCACGCGGTGCTGGCGGACGACCCGCATCGGGCCTACAACGTGCCCAGTCTTCGCTACTTCGTGCATCTCAACAGCCCTGGTCTGGACATCATCGGTGCCGGCGAGCCCACCGCGCCTGGCATCGCGATCGGGCATAACCGAACCAGCGCGTTCGGCCTGACCATCTTCAACATCGATCAGGAAGATCTGTACGTGTATCGGTTGCGTCCAGACGACAACGCGGCGTACTGGTACCAGGGCAAATGGGAGCCGCTGCGCAGCGAGCACGAACAGATCGCCGTGCGCGGCGCCGCGCCGGTGACAACAGAGCTGCAATTCACCCGTCACGGGCCGGTGATCTATGTCGATGTCGAAAAACATGTGGCGTATGCGCTGCGGTCGGTATGGAGCCAGCCCGGCGCGGCGCCCTATCTGGGCTCGCTACGCTACCTGCGCAGCAACGCGTTCGTGCAGTTCAAGGCCGCACTCGCCCATTGGGAGCGCCGTCGGTCAACCAGGTCTATGCAGATGTCGGCGGAACCATCGGCTGGGCCACCGCCGGCATGACCCCGCGCCGCGATCACGGCGATGGATTGCTGCCCGTGCCCGGCGATGGCCACTACGAATGGAACGGCTTCTGGGACGGCACGGTGTTGCCCTGGTCGAAGAATCCCAAAGCCGGCTTCATCACCACCTCCAACGAGATGAACCTGCCCGCCGGCTACCCGGTTGCGCAGCGCAAACTCGGCTTCGAGTGGGCCAATGAGGCTCGCCATGCCCGTATCACCCAGGTGCTCTCGCAGCTGCCCAAGGTGACGCTGGAGGACTCGCAAAAACTGCAGAACGATCAGGTCTCGTTGCCCGCGCAACGCCTGGCCGCATTGTTGCGACCGCTGCGTTCGCAGGACCCTGATATCAGCGCCGCACTGACGTTGCTGCGGCCATGGAATGGCGAGGTCAGCGCTACGTCCCCCGCCGCAGCGCTGGAAGAGGTCTGGTTCAGTCGCTATCTGGGCAATGCATACAAAGCGTTGCGATTACAGCCGTCGGAGGCCGACAGCTTCGGCGCGCCCGATGCCGCGGCCATGCTGGATGCGCTGGAACATCCTGGCGCCGCGTTCGGCGCAGCGCCGGCCGCACGCCGCGACCAGTTGCTGCTGCAGTCGTTGCGCAGTGCGTACCAGGCGCTTGTCTCGCTGCAAGGCCCCGATGCCTCGCAGTGGCAATGGGGCAAGCTGCATACCAACAAGATCTCGCATGCGATGAGCGCGGTGGCCGGGGCCGATCGCGCGCTGCTTGATGTCGGTCCGTTCGCCAAGGGCGGCAGCCCTTATACGCCGAATCAGTCCAGCTACGACCCTGCCGATTTTCGCCAGACGATCGGTCCTTCTGCACGATTGATCATCGACCTGGGCAATTGGGATAACTCTCGCGCCATGAATTACCCCGGCCAGTCCGGCGACCCGGCCAGCCCGCATTACCGCGACCTCGCACCGCTATGGCTCAAGGGACGCTATTTCCCGCTGCTGTACACGCGCGCTGCGGTAGATGCGGCAACCGAACAGATCTTCGACCTGGTGCCTGCGCAGGCGCACTAACGCAACCGCGAACCGACCTGATCCCGCGCACATCGCGTAGCAAGCGCGAGAATCCCCGCGTTTGCTACGCCGCCTGCGCTCACGCCGGCGCAGTCGCCTCGCGCACGAAGGCTTCATAGGTGCGCAGCGGACGTCCCAGCAGCGCCTGCAACTGCGCCACCGTGCCCTCTGCCGCGTGCATGCCCAGGCGCTGGATGCCGGCCATCATCAGGCGCATGTCATAGGCCAGCCACGACGGGCCGTACGTCGCCAGCTGTGCTTCGAAGGCGGCCACGTCATCGCCGGCGTAGGCGATCTCGCGCCCAAGCGCTGCGCTCCAGACCTTGGCCGCATCCACCCCGGTCAGTGCCTGCGGGCCGACCAAGTCGAGCGTGACGGGTGGCAACGGACCGTCTGCACGGTCGCGGCGCAGCAGCTCGACGACCGCGATATCGGCTATGTCGCGCGCATCGATCATCGCGATGCCCTGTGCGCCGATCGGCATCGGGTAGAGGCCGTATTTGGTGATCGTCTGCTGCACCATGCCTTCGTTCTGCATGAAGTACGCCGGCCGCAGGATCGTTGCCGGAATTTCCAGGCTTTCGATCATGCGCTCGACGGTGTGCTTGCCGGTGAAGTGCGGCACGTTGGTGTACGTGTCGGCATGGATCACCGACAGATACACGATGCGCTCGATGCCGGCTTCCTTGGCCAGATTCAATGCGATCAGCGCCTGGGTCACTTCGTCGGGGGTGACCGCATTCAACAGGAACAGCGTGCGCACCGATGCCAGTGCGGCGCGCATCGATGCGACGTCGGTGAGGTCTGCCACCACTTCGGTGACACCTGCCGGAAAGGAGCGTTTGCCTTGCTGGCGGACCAGCGCCTTGACCTGGGCGCCGGCGTCGGCAAGGCCTTGGGTGACCAGGGAACCGACGGTGCCGGTGGCACCGGTGACGAGAATGCTCATGGTGAATCTCCTGCGTTGGATGGACGGTTGGATCGGAGCGAAGCGGCCGGTGCGGTGGTGCTGCTGCCGGTGCGGCCGCCTGGTGGGTGGGGCAACGATATGCCGTTGCACTGCCAGTACGAAGACGCCATGATGTAGACATCCCGTTTCAGATGTGGAACAGCATGGACCTCAATGCCCTGATCGATTTCTCGCTGGTGGCCGCCAACCAGGGGCTGGGCAAGGCCAGCCGCGCGAGCGGCAGATCGAAGGCGACCTTGTCGCGGCGCATCACCGAGCTGGAGGAACAGCTGGGGGTGCGCCTGGTCGAGCGCAGTGCCCGTGGACTCAAGCTCACCGAGGCAGGACAGCAGTTGATGGAGCGCACCCAGGTGCCGCTGAGCGAGGTGGCCGAGGCGATGACAGCCGCGCGCGAGGGGTTGTCATCGCCGCGCGGCCGCTTGCGCGTGGCGTCCCCGGTGTTGTTCTCCCAACTGGCGATGGGGCACATCGGCGCCGACTTCTGTGCGGCCTATCCGGAGATCACGCTGGAGGTGGTGGCCGAGGACCGCACTGTCGATCTGATGGAAGAGCAGTTCGATGTCGCCATCCGCATCAACCCAAGCCCGGACAGCCGCCTGGTCGGGCGTTGCTTTGCCAAGGACCGGTTGGTGGTGGTGGCCGCACCGTCCATCGCCATGCCGTCTGGCGATGCGGTGCATCCGGTGCCGGGCGTGGTGATGTCCAGCTTCGAGCCCACGACCTGGACGCTGGATGGTGGGCGCCTGGTCCTGGAGCCGATTCCGCGGATGCGGTTTTCCTCGTTCCTGATGGTGCGCGATGCGGTGATTGCCGGTGGCGGCGTTGCGTTGATTCCGCAGTCGATCGCGTGGCAGCAACTCGCCCGCGGCCAATTGCTGCAGTGGGGAACGATCTCCGGCGTGGCGCCGGCGTTGTGGGTATTGCACACCTCCCGGCGCCTGGCAGCGCCGAAGGTGCGCGCCTTCGTGGATTTCATCTGCGCCCGCTATCCGGACGCGTCGTTGGTGTTGAAGGGGTAGGGCGGTGGCGCCGTTCTGTTGAACGTGCGCCAGGTCCGCCAGCGCGTGGCGAACCTCTGCGCGCAAGCGGTTGCCCGTGCCATCGGGCCTTGGCAAAGGCACACAGACACCACGGCCACCCACACGCCCCCCTGCCATCCGACCTATTGACTACAGCTGTCGTCAGCCCTACGGTAGCGACAACTGTAGTCATGGAGAGCGCCATGCGCGGCAAGACCATCGGGGACCAGGAGCTGGCCCTGCTGCAATACATCGAAGAACAGCGGCATGCCAGCGTGGGCGAGGTGGCGGGGGCGTTCGGCGAGCCGCGCGGGCTCGCCCGCTCCACCGTACTGACCATGATGGAGCGGCTGCGGGCCAAGGGCTTCCTGCGCCGCAAGCAGGTCGAGGGTGTGTACCGCTACAGCGCCACCGCCGGCCAGGACGATGTGGTGCGCGGGGCGGTGGGGCAGTTCGTCGAGAAGACCCTGCAGGGCTCGGTGTCGCCTTTCGTGGCGTGGATGTCGCAACGCGCCGAAGTCAGCGATACCGAACTGGCCGAACTCGAAGCATTGGTCGCCAAGCTGCAATCGCAGCGCAAGGAGGATTGAGTCATGTCGCCCCTGATCGAAGCGGTGTTGTGGAAGCTTGGCGCCACCAGCGTGCAGACCGCGGTGCTGGTGTTGGTGGTGTGGGCGCTGTGCCGCGGCGTGCGCCGCCTGCCGGCAGCCACGCAGACCTGGTTGTGGTGGCTGGTGGGCGTGCAGGCGGTGGTGGGCCTGGTGTGGAGCAACCCGGTGCAGTTGCCGGTGCTGCCGGCGCACAGCGTGACCACGGCGCTGGGCTCGGCCGACAGCCTGGCGCCACTGGCAAACGCCACCGCCGCGGCATCCACGGCCGCGCATGCAGGCGCCACCGCGCAGGACATGCAGGTTGGCGCCTGGTCGACCTGGCCGGTGGCATTGCTGGCACTGTGGGCGGCCGGCGTGCTGGTGCTGGCTGCCGGCACGGCGCGCGCCTATCTGCGCAGCCGTGCATTGGTGCGCGCCGCGCAGCCCTGCAACGACCGCGCCCTGGTGCAGGCGTTGCAGATGGCTGCTGAAGCGCATGGCTTGTCGCGTCCGCCGGCGCTGCGGCTGTCGGCGCAGATCGATTCGCCCCAGTTGATCGGCCCGTGGCAACCGGTGTTGCTGCTGCCCGCTGCACGCTTGCCGCACATGGCCGATGACGATCTGGACATGGCGCTGACCCATGAACTGATCCATCTGCGTCGTGGCGATCTGTGGTGGGGCTTGCTGCCGGCGCTGGCGCAGCACCTGTTCTTCTTCCACCCGCTGGTGCATCTGGCCGCGCGCGAATATGCAATCGCCCGCGAAGCTGCCTGCGATGCCGCCGTGGTCGCCGGGCACCGCCATTGCCGCCACGACTACGGCCGCTTGTTGCTGCAACTGGGTGTGGCGCCGCGCCCGCGCGGTGGCGTGGCAAGTGCCTCGCCTTCGTTCATCAGCTTGAAGCGCAGGCTGTCGATGTTGCAGGACACCCACGCGTTTCCGCGGCTGGCTGCCGCGATGATTCTGGCCGCGGTGGCGGTCTGCGGTGTGCTGCCGCTGCGCCTGGTGGCCATGCCGGTGCCGGCACCGGTGACGTCTGCCGGCATGCAGCCGGTCGTGGTGACGGCCCCGGCAGCGCCGCGTGCACAGGTCAGCAGCACGGCGGAGCCTGCCGACGCCGCAGCGCCGATGCGCGCGTTGCCGGCGCTGCCAGCTGCGCCTGCGCAAGTGGCCGCCCCTGCCACGCACGGTGTCATCGCCGATGTGCTGGGCGCCGAACCGCTGCATGACGAGGACGCAGACCCGATAGACAGCGGCTGGAATCTCGACCTGGACCGCATCCGCCGCGATGCCAGCCGTGACGCGCAAGCCGCCGTGCACGATGCGCTCGCTGCCGACAACCACGACCTTGAACTGCAGCAAGACCGCATGCAGGCCGCGCAGGACGCATTGCAGGACGCACGCGAACAACTGGCCTCGTTAGGCCCGGAACTGGCGCAGGCCAAACAGGAAGCGCAACAGCAAGCGCGGCAAGCCGAGCAGCAGATTCGCGAAATGACGCAACAGCATCGTCAGGCGCAATACGCGTATGCGGCCGCGGTGCGCCAGGCGGACGCGCTGTCGCGGCACCAGGTCGAAATGGCCAAGCAGGCCGCTCTTCAGGGCCGCGCCGAGGCCGAACGTGGGCAACGGGAAGCGGCGCAAGCGCAACGCGAGGCAGCGCAAGCGCAGGTCGAGGCCGAAAAAGCGCAAGCAGAGGCAGACCAAGCGCAAGCAGAGGCAGAGCGGGCGAAGAACAACTAGGCGCGATTGACCAGACGGCTGCGCTCACCGTCAGGTGCGCATGGTCGGTACCAGCAGTCGGCATGCACCACGTGCAGGTTCGGGAACGCATCGCTTCTTGGCGCGCACATTACGCCAGCCGATCGCCATCGCCGACAGCTGTTCGCACCGGTTTGCCGGCTGCCGCAGCGGTCCAGTAGGGAGAACCAGCGCGGGCCGCGGTAGACCGCACGTTACCGCGGCGATGAGTTCCGTTGGCCACGGAGCAGCAACGCATGGCATGCAGCCCGCTGCACATCCGGCCGTGCACGGCCGGCACACGCGCGGCCGCAGTAACAGCGGAGAACAGAGCGTCGCGAGCAGTCGTCGGGTGGGCGTGGCCAGCGCGATCGGAATCGCAGTGTAGGCGCGGTACATGCCGTTTCAGAGCACCGCCCGGCGCCCACCGGGCGGTGAGTGGAGTCACCTTTCGCTGCTTTTCGGCGCAGGTCCCGACGCCAAGCAGCGGCCGGCGCACTGCATTGGCATCGCCTGGGTAACGGCAGCACCTGCATCACCACGGGCCCGCCACAGCCCAGCACTCCTGCGTCACGACGCCTGCAGCGTCGGCAACGCCGTGGCCGCGTGATCGCTGTTTCCATCCGCCTGCGTGCCCTGCGCAGGCGGCACTCAACTCACTGTGCCTTTCGTGGAGATCTCACATGATCCAGACCACTTCCCCCGTGCTGTGCCTGCGCTCGGCGTTGCTGTTGGCCCTTGCCGCAGTTGCCGGCAGCGCGGCCATCGCACACGCCTCTGCCGTGCCTGCAGTTGCCGGTGTGCGCAGCTCACCTGCTGCACCGGTATTTGCTGGTTCTGCTGCGTCAGCAACAACGCAGCTTGCATCCATTGCCGATGTCTTGCCTGTGGGTGGCATCGCAACGGTTGCGCCAGTCACACCGGAGAGTACCGTTGCGCGAATAGCGCCGGTTGTCGCTGCACCGCGCGCGCCTGCGATCGCTGCGCTAGCGCCGGCCGCCTTGATGACGCCTGCGCTTGCCGTCGCCGGTGCCCGGACGGCACCAGCAGTGCCCGCGGCCAACGCAGCGCCTGCCGCCCCCGCTGCACCTGCCATTTCTCCAGCGCCACCGGTCGCTCCCGCTGCACCGACTGCAGCCGCTGTGCCGGCACGGCCGCGCGTGGGCATGCCGACATCCTGCGGCCATGCCATTGCAAACACGCAGAGCCAAGGCGATGCCTACGTGCTGGTACATGGCGATCGCGAAGTGATGCACGGCACGCCCGATGATCTGCAGACGGCGCGCCGCTACGCTGGCGATGGAAGACGGGTGTTGTGGTTTCGCGCCGATGGCAAGCAGTACCTGGTGCGTGACCCGACCTTGCTCCATCAGCTGGCCGTGGCGCATCTGCGCAGCCGGCAATTGGCCGACGCGCAAGCCGGGTTGGCCGCACGTCAGCAGGCCTTGAGCGAACGGCAGGCCACACTCGCCGCGCAGCTGTCTGCGCATGCCGCGCCGCGCCTGCTGCAGGCCTCGACACGCACCGCATCGGCCACGACCTCCACCTCGGCGCAGCCGCCTGCAACCCCCGATGCGCTGCAGGCGTTGTCCAGGCAGCAACAGGCACTGGCGCAACGGCAGGCCGAGTTGGCGAGCAAGCAGGTCGGTGCATCCCGCCTGGCCACGCAGCAGGCATTGAAGGTATTGCGCGAAGCACTGAGAAGCGGGCGCGCGACGCGTATCGACGGTTAGTGGCAGAGTGCCGGCCGCGCAACAGCACAAGCGCAGATGACGGTGCGCTCGCCGATACTGTGCACAGACACAGGCGGCGAGCAGGCCATGACGTATCGGGTAGCGGTGTTGGGCGGCTTCGGTCATTTCGGCGCACGCATCGTGCGTGCGCTGGCGGCAACGGCGCAGATCCATGTCATCGCGGCAGGGCGGCATCCGGGCGATGTCGCGACCAAATGGCCGGGTGCCGCACCCGGTCGCATCTCCACCTGTCGCCTGGATATCGATGCCAGCGACTTCCCTGCGCAGCTGGCGGCCACCGGTGCCGATGCGGTGGTGCATACCGCCGGGCCGTTCCAGGGACAGCAGTACGCGGTGGCCCGCTGTTGCCTGCAGGCCGGCATGCACTACATCGATCTGGCCGATGGCCGCGCCTTCGTCCGCGATTTCCCCGCGGCGATGGATGCCGCCGCGCGGCAGGCCCAGCGCGTGGCGATCAGCGGCGCCAGTACCTTGCCGGCGTTGTCCAGCGCGGTGATCGATGCGCTGTTGCCGCGCTTTTCGGCATTGCACGAGATCGGCATCGTCATCGCGCCCGCACAGGGCACGCCGTTGGGCCTGGCCACGGTGCGTGCGGTGCTGTCGTATTGCGGCACGCCCTTCCACTGGTGGCAGGCCGGCCGCTGGCAGCAGGTGGTGGGCTGGGCGCGCCCCACGCGCGTGCACTTCGCGCAGCTCGCCCCACGCCTGGCCTCGCCGTGCGATGTGCCCGATCACGACCTGTTGCCGCAGCGCTATCCCGGCGTGCAGACCGTGCAATTTCGTGCGGCGCTGGAAGTGCCGTTCCTGCAGCGCTGCCTGGCCGGCGTCGCCTGGCTACGTCGACGCGGCGTGCCGCTACCGATGCAGCGCCTGGCCGATGTGTTTGCCAACGCCGGGCGCTGGTTCGACCGCTTCGGCACCGATCTGGGCGGCATGCGCGTGGAGCTGCGCGGCACCTGCGATGGCACGGACGGGGCAAGCCGCCCGCTGGTGCTGCACTGGGACCTCACCGCCGCAATGCTGCACGGCCCGGAAATTCCGTGTTTCGCCGCGGTCTTGCTGATACGCAAACTTGCCGCCGGGCATCGGTTGCCGATCGGTGCGCATGCCTGCATGGGGCTGCTGACGCTGGCCGAGTTCGAGCAGGAGTGTGCCGCGTGGCAGATGACCACGGCGGTGACGCAAGCGCACCGGTAGCGGGCGATGCGCAAGACGAGCGCAGCGCCAGGCCTTTGCCGAGCACGCCAGGCAGAAAACCAAGCGCTCTGTGCGCGGCGGGGAGTTCTGAAACCACGTGGCCGGCGCACATCGCTGCGCCGCCGACTCCACGCAACCTCAGACCTCTTGCACCGTGCGAAACGCGTCCATGTCGTTGAACGTACAAAAATGAAAGCGTGGCACCGTGATCGGCCCCGCGGCTGCCAGCTGTGTGAGCCAGCCGCGCACCGCGGAGCGATACGCCGTCTGTTCTGCCGCATCCAGCGTGTCGCACAGGTAGGCCAGCGAAATATGAAACTGGAAGTTGGTGTAGTCGGGGCGCTGCAAGCGTGTCAGTTGCATCAGCGCCTGGCGCGCAGCTTCCAGGCGCTGCGCGGTTTGCGTGTCGGCCGGCTTCAACGGAATCAGCAGATTGTCGTTATTGCCGGTCCTGGCTGCGGTCGGGTTGACCAGGAAGCGGCAAGCGCCCAGCGGCGGTGCGGCGCGCTCCTTCAACCGCGCCAGATAGGCCGCGTTGATATCCGCCAAGGCATGGTCGCGCGGCAGATCGCTCGGCCAGGGCCCACGCGCACGATCGATCTCGTTGACCCCGCCCAACAAGGTCACGTGGTAGCTGCTCGGCGGCAGCACGGCGAACTTGTGGGCAAAGCGCTGCTCGGGGAATTGGCGGTAGATGTTCAGCACGCGGTCGAAGCTGTCGTAGCCATCGCCCTGTTGTTCCAGATGACCCACGAAGGTATTGCCGGCAAACGGCATCGGCCGTCGCGAGCGCAGAAACTTGCGGCCCACATCCGAGGGCGGTGGCGTCATGGTCGGTGTGGCGAGACTGGTGGCCAGCAGCGAGGTGCCGGCGGCAGCCATCAGGCGACGGCGGCTGATGCGTGTGTCCAGAAACGACGACATGGGAAAACCCTCAGAGTTTGACGTTGACGCCGAGCATCACGGTGGGTGCCATTTTCCAGGCCGATTGCACGTATTCCTGGTGGCGGCCGATGCGGTATTCGTAGCCCTGGCCGGTCAGGTTGAGCACATCCAGGCTCACTGCCACTGCCGGCGAGACATCCCAGGCCAGTTTCAGGTCGAGACGGTCCAGCGGCTGTTGGTAGCGGTTGCGATAAAACTCCTGCTGGTTGCTGTAGTTGGGGTAGCGGTCGTCCCACAGCTCGCCGGTACGGCTCCAGGCCAGGGTGCTGCGCAGCGGCCCACGGGCGTAGTTCAGGGTCAGATTCCACAGCTGCTTGGGCTGCTGCGGCAGCACCGACAAGGTGGTGCGGCTGCCATCGCCGAGCACCACCGGGTAGTCCACGTCCAGGAAGGTGACATTGGCACCGACCGACAGCCCGGCCAGCGCGGGCAGCCACGGGCCCAGTTCCTTGATCGCGCCGAGTTCGGCGCCGCGCATGCGGACCGGCCGGTCGGTATTGCGCGGTTGGGTGACCAGCACCTGCTCGCCGTCGATGCTCTGCAGCTGGCCGTAACGGAAAATCTCGTTGTCGATGGTCTTGTGGAACAGCGCGATCGACAGCAGGCTGCCACCGTCGTCGAACGTCCAGTCGTGGCCAAGGTCCAGATTCTGCGAGCGACGCGGCTGCAGGTCCGGGTTGCCCTGGTTGAGCGTGGGCGGGTTGCTGCCCAGCGTGAGCACGCCGCCGTTCAACGCCATCTGGTCCAGGCGCGGTCGCCCGATCGAGCGCGAGGCGCCGAAGCGTAGCGTGCCGTTGGCACTGGTCTGCAACTGGCCGGCCAGCGATGGCAACCAGTTGCGGTAGGTGCGTTGCGCACTGACAGGCGCCCAGACGGTGCCGCTCAATTGCTGGCCGCTGCTGCCGAAGCGGGTCTGCTCCAGGCGCACGCCGCCGGCCAACCGCCAGCGCTCGCCGCGCCACTGTGCTTGTGCGAAGCCGGCGCGCACCTGCTCATCCACGCTGTAGGTGCCGCTGTTCTGCGCGGTGATGTCCGCCACGCCGCGCGCCTGGCCGGACACCGCATCCCAGCGCGCGTCGGCCAGGTCCGGGTCGATGATCAACATGGGCGCATTGCAACCCAGGGCGCAGGTGGCGTTGCCCAGCACATCGGCCAGCGAATAAGGCAACCCGCTCCAGGTCGTGCGCTGGAACGCGGTCTGCATGTGCGTGCGCACCTGTCGCAGGCCAAAGGCCAGTCCCAGCCCCTGGCTGTCTTCGTCCATGTTGCGACGGAGTTCCAGTTGCAGGTCGCTCACCCGTTCGGCGTAGGTCGTGCGCTCCTGCTGGTGGTTGAGGTTGGCGTAACGGGTCGGGTCCTCGGCCAGGGCCGGGTCCAGGGCCGTGAATGCCGGCAGGGTGCCATTCCAATCGAAGCCGTAAGCCAGGCCATTCTGCTGGAACCGGTCCCAGGTCTGCGGGTTGTCCACCGTGGCGCGCGAGGTGCTAGCGCGCAGCGCGCCGCGCCACTGGTCAGGCAGCTCGGCCAGCAGTTCGCCGTTGATGCCGGACAGCCCGCGCTTCCAGCGCAGCTGCCCCAACTCGACGAGCTGGTTGAGATTGTCCAGCGTGCCGCTTTGCGGGCCGCTGCGGGTCAGGCGCGCGCTGTTCTGCACCTGGGCGACCTGGGCATTGCGGTCGGAAGATTCGTGCTGGTCGAACGTGTAGCCGGACACATGGCCGCTGAGCGGACCATCCGGCTGCCAATCCACGCGTGCGGTCACGCCGCGCCGTTCGCGGGTGTTGTCGTAGTTGTACCAGCGCCGTTCGCTGGGCACCGCCGCGCCGGTGCCGCCATAGGCCGACGACGCGCGCGTGCCGTCGGCGTTGTACCAATTGAGGGCGCCGCCATTTTCCTGCTGCGGCACCGAAATCTCACGGCGCCAGACGCTGGCCGCCCCCAAAAACGCGAACTGGCCGTCACGCCCGAAGCGCTTGCCCCATTTCAGCTCGCCTTCGCCCACCGGCGTGCGGCCGCCATAGCGGCTTCCCACGAGGTTGGCGCCGCCCTTGGCCGAGGCGGTCAGCAGGCCATCGGGCCGGGCAAAGCCGGTGGCGGTGACCAGATTGGTGACACCACCGATCGCGCCGCCATCGTTCTCCGGCAGCAGCGACTTCACCACATCGATGCGGTCCACGAAGTTGGCCGGTAGCACATCCATCAGCGCCTGGCGGCTACCGATGTCGTTGCTGGCGAAGGCAAAGCCGTCGATCAGCATGCTGTTGTAGTTGCCGTTGAGGCCGCGCACCGTCACATAGCGTGGTTCGCCCTGGTACTCGACCGTGCTCACGCCGGTGACCCGGCGCAGCGCATCGCCCACATTGAAGTCCGGCAGTTGCCCGATGCTGTCGGCGGCGACCGAATCGACGATGGTGGGCGCCGCCTGCTTGGTGGCGATGGCGCGCGTGTTCTGCGACTGGAACGGGTTGCGCACCTGCACCGCGTCCATGGTCAGCGCGTCGCCTCCGCCGGACATGTCGGCGGCGGTGGCGTGCGAGGGAAGCCAGCCGATCAAGGCCAGCCCCAGCGCAAGCGACAGCGCATGCGGAGGCGGTGGGCAAGACGGGGCAGCGCAATGGGGGCGGGACGGGGAATGCAACAGGCGCATGGCACGATATCAACGTCGGTGGCCCCAACGCAGGGCCGCGGACGGATTAAATTAAGCTGCTTAATTAAAGCAATTATGACAACGACGAACGTTTCGCCCTGCATGCCCTCTTTGTTCGCAAACGCAGCCATTCGTTCGCATTACCGTCGTCGCAGCGATGGGCAGGCCGCCGGTTCCAGCGAGCGCCTGCTGCTGGATCTGATCCGCAGGGCAGGGCAATTCGAGCGTGCGGATCTGCCGCGCGCCAGCGGGCTCAGCGTGCCCGGCATCAAGGGCATCGTCGACCCGCTGGTGGCGCACGGCCTGCTGCAGCTGCGGCCCTCGCTGCGGCGTGGCCGTGGCCAACCGAACGCGCAGGTGAGCCTGGTGCCGGGGTATGCATACAGCGTGGGGGTGTCGGTGATGGTCGATGGCTTTGCGGTGGTGCTGATCGACTTCGCCGGCCAGGTCCGCGGCATGCGCCAGCTCACGGCCTTCCCGCTGACGCTGGCGGTGGTGCGTGCACAACTGCCGGCCCTGGTGGAGGCACTGCTAACGGCGGCCGGCGTGGATCGGCAGCATGTGTTTGGCGTCGGTCTGAGCATGACTGGCCCGCGCATCGGCGACGGCACCCGGGTCAATCCGCCCTTGTCGCTGGCAGCGGAATGGATGCAGGTGGAGCTGGACCGGTTTGTCGCCGATTGCCTGCAGCTACCGGTCTGGATGGACAACGACGCCCATTGCGCCGCCCTGGCCGAGGCCGTGTACGGCATTGGCCGCCAATCGCCGGACCTGGTGTATCTGTCGATCTCCGACGGCTTTGCTGCCGGCGTGATTGCGGCCGGCAACGTGCGCCGCGGCGCGCACGGCAATGGGGGCGAACTGGGGCGCATCTCGGCCATCACCGGCATGGCGCGGCCAACCCTGGAAAGCCTGCGCCAGGCGCTGGCCGCCGATGGCCACGCGCTGCCGGACCTGCACACCATGCTGCAGCACTACGATGCGGCCTGGCCGCAGATCGATGCGTGGCTGGATGCAGTGGAGCCGACAGTGACGCTTGCGGTGGCGGCGATCATTGCGTTGATCGATCCGCGTGTGATTGTTTTTGGCGCGCGCCTGCCCACCGATCTTGCGCAACGGCTGATCGCCCGCATCGCCTTCGAACCTGCGCCGCGGCGTGGCGTTGCATTGCCGTATCCCACGCTGCAGGTCGGGCAGGTGACGGCGCATGCCACCGTGCTGGGCGCGGCCATGCTGCCGTTCAAGGAAACGCTGTTCTAGCGCACCGCATGCGCGGCGATATACGCGCCAAGTGCTGGGCAACGCGTCCAAACAACGCCTGCGCCGCACGCCTGCCAACGCGCGCAACGCAGGCATCGTTTCGCATCCGGGCGGTACTTTTCGCCTAATTTGCCAATTGTCATATGCCACGCGCTTTACTGGCCGCCCGCCGCGTTTTCGAGGTCATCATGCGTATCGGTCCTCTGCAACCTTCTATCGCGCACACTGCCGCGCCGGCACTACCGACGCACACCAGTGCGATCAGCCCGACGCAGGTGCCGCACATGCCGGGCAACACCCCGCCACTGCGAGAAAGGCCGCGTCGCCGCGCCGGCAATATGCCTCCGCTGGTGCCGTTGAACGACAGCGCGATGACCGGCAAGCCGGCCCTGGTGGCGCTCGACAGCGAATTCTCCGAGCAGCGTCTGGCCGAAGTGCAGGCGCGCCAGATCACCGTGCAGACCCTGCAAGGCAAGCTTGCCACGCATCTTGCGCAGGCCGGCACGGCGCTCAAACCCGACAGCATTGCGGCACGCTTTGCTGCCGGCACACTGGAGCCGGTGTATCTGGATACCGCCGCCTTCAATGCCATGTCGCGCGGGCTGCCCGCACGCGCACGTGCGGCCGCAGGCCCGGTGCTGATCGATGCACAACAAGGTCGCATCATCTTCAATCTGCAGCGCGCGTTTGCGCCTGGCGACACCTTCAGCGACGCGGCGCTTGCCGCGCTTGGCAAGCAGTTGAATCTTTCCGGCCACGGGCTGGCAACGCCGAACTGGCTGCAGCCTGCCGCAGGCACGCCGGGGCGGCGCAAGCTGCAGCAAGCCGCGCGCTATCACGGCCACGAGGTGCCGGCCCGCGACGGTGGCGCCGGGTTCTTCAAGGCCAACGACCATCGCCTGCTGGAAGGCAAGCAAGTGCTGTTGCGCAATCATCAAAAGTCGCTCGTGCACAACCACTACTTCGAAGCACCCAGCACGCGTGCGTTCGGAAAGGACGTCATGGTGCATCGCGGGCTGTTCGATAATCACGCCGGCATTCCGGAAAACTCGCTGGCGTCCATCGATCATGCCTACGAGCAGGGCTACCGCAATCTGGAGCTGGACGTCGAAGTCAGTTCCGATGGCGTGCCGGTGTTGATGCACGATTTCAGCATCGGCCGCATGGCAGGCGACCCGCAGAACCGGTTGGTGTCGCAGGTGCCGTTTGCCGAGCTGCGTGAAATGCCGTTGGTGATTCGCAACCCGTCTGACGGAAACTACGTCAAGACCGACCAGACCATCGCCGGTGTGGAGCAGATGCTGGAGCACGTGCTCAAAAAGCCCGAGCCGATGTCGGTGGCGCTGGACTGCAAGGAAAACACCGGCGAAGCAGTGGCGATGCTGCTGATGCGCCGGCCGGACCTGCGCAAGGCTGCGGCGATCAAGGTCTATGCCAAGTACTACACGGGCGGCTTTGACCAATTCCTGTCCAATTTGTACAAGCACTACCAGATCAACCCGTTGCACTCGCAGGATGCGCCGCGCCGCGCCGCGCTGGATCGCTTGCTGGCCAAGATCAACGTGGTGCCGGTCTTGAGCCAGGGCATGTTGAACGACGAGCGCTTGCGCGGCTTCTTTCGAAGCAATGAGCAGGGCGCCGCGGGGCTCGCAGACACCGCAATGCAGTGGCTGGACAGCTGGACCAAGATGCGCCCGGTGATCGTGGAGGCGGTGGCCACCGACGACAGCGATGCCGGCAAGGCCATGGAAATGGCTCGGACGCGGATGCGCCAGCCGGACTCGGCCTACGCGAAGGCCGCGTATTCGGTGAGCTACCGGTATGAGGACTTTTCCGTGCCGCGCGCCAATCACGACAAGGACTACTACGTTTACCGCAACTTCGGTGAACTGCAAAAGCTCACCAACGAGGCCTTCGGCGTCAAGCGCACCACGGCCGGCGCGTTTCGCGACGATGGCGAAAGCCTGTTGACCGATCAGCCCGAGGCCGAATTGCTCGCCATCCTGGAAAACCGCGCGCTGGCCCGGGGCCATACCGGCAATGAACTCGACGTGCCGCCGGAAACGCCCATCGATATCAACCGGGATGCCGAGATCGTGAAGCAGCGAACCCAGCAATTTCAGGCCAGCTCCATCCCCGCTGACCCGAACCACATCTCCGCGGTTCGCGAAGGCAAGCAACACGATCACACCGCAGACATGGTCAATGACCCTGCGGCAACGCGTGCGCTGGACAAGCGCGCCAAAGCGCTTGGTTTGCTGACCGACAAATACCGTGGCGCGCCTGTGACCCACTATCTCAATGAGCAGGCCAGGCAGACGGAGACGGATTGAACCTTCCAATCACGGCTTCGGTTGGCAGGTCGAGCGTGTGGGGCAGCATGCAGATGCTCCAAGCCACGCTCGGGCAGCGTCAGGGATTGGGAGAGATCACGCGCCTGTACCGGCAAGCCGGCGCCGGGAGCGGTGGGGCGGCCGATCAGCCGCGTTGCAGTGCCCTGCGTGCAGGTGCCGCGGCGTGCGCCGCCGCGTTACCTGCATACGCATCCGCCGTTGCCTCCCATCGATTCATCGGTGGAGGCGACTGCGTGGCCTGATCGAAATGACCCGCAGACGCCTGCGGTGCGCCATCACGGCGTTGCATGTCGTCCACCGCAAGCATCCACCCATGGCTGGCGCGCCACGCGGCTCAACACGCCGCAATGAATGACCGGACGGGTGGTCGTGGAGTGCAGTGTGCGTCAAGCGCCTTGTCGTGGGGCAAGTCCGGCCAACCTCCTGCCCCGCACCAACTCCCCACTTAGATCGCATGACCGGTCAAGGCGTGCGCGCCAACGTCAGCGCATTGCGCTCCTGCGCGTCCACTGCCACCAGCCGTTGCATCAGTAGCGACAGCGTCACCACATCCTGGTGGTTGTGTTCGGCCACGCGGCGCAGGTTGCGCGCGCTGCCGCCGCGCAGGTAACTCAACCAGGCGGCCGGGGCCTCGGAGCCGGGCAGGTCGTCTTCGCGCACCACGCGCAGCAGTTGCCGTTCGATGGTGGACAGCTTGCAGTTCTCCCAGGTGCCGCGATAGCGCCGGCGCGTGGGGAACAGCAGATCCACATGGTCCAGTGCAGAAATCGGGTCGCCGCGACGTGCCAGGCGGTAGCGCGTCTTCAGCAGCGGGGCGTCGTAGCAGCGGCCGTTGTAGCTGGACAGGACGGTGCGCGGCGTCAGCCAGGTGCGGAACAGATCCAGCATCGCGCTTTCGGCCGCCATCGTGGACATCATCAATTGACGCACGCGCAGGCCGTTGCCCTGCACGGCATCGACCACCCAATCGGCCACGCCGATCATGAAGGCGCGGGTGCCGGTACCGCCGGCCAGGCCGGTGGTTTCGGTATCGAAGAACAGCAGGTCCATCGGGTCGACGGCATCATCGCGTTTGGCGAAGGCCAGCGAGAGCGCCTCGGTGGGAATCGCCTGTGGCAGGAACGCCTGGATCAGATGCAGGCCGGGCGCGATCTCGTTGCCAGGCAGAGATCGGTCGGTGGATGGCGCGCGGATGGGTGCATGCGCCGAAACCGCGCGTTCGCGCAGGCCGATCATCTTGCGCAGGCCGGCGATATCGGTGCGGCGCTGTACCGGTGGTGGCGGCGACATCGATGCGGGCGATGTTGTCGCTGTGCTGCGCGCTGTGGGCCAAGGGCGCGCGCTATCCGCCTCCACGGCGATGATTGCATCGACATCGACATTCGAAGGCAGCGCCGGCTTGTGGCGCACATCGTGCTCCACCCACGCAAAGACCGATGCCTCGCGCGCAGGCGGTGCAGGCATGGGCGCCTGCAAGGCGCGGCGCGTGCGTGTTGATGCGTCGCGCGCCTCGTTGGGGCGAGCGGCCACGGCGCCATGACGTGCAGCGGCGTTCTCTCGCAGCGGCAAGCCCGCAGTGGGTAACGCGGCGCCGGAGACCGCTGCCCGCTGTGCACGTGTCGGCATGATCGCATCGTCCTTGCGAGCTGCCGGCGTCAGGCCGCCAACCTGACGGCGCAGCAGGCGCAGACGTTCGGCGCTAACGCCCGGGGCATGACCAGGCGCAGGCGTCGTGCCCTGCGTGTGGACGCCGGAAGCTGGCTGCGCGGCCTCATCGACAGGCGCGGCATCCGCAGCCTGCGCATCGACCGCCGGCGCATCGTGCAGCGCATCGCCATCGCCATCGTCAGCCTTCGCCGGCGCAGGCACATCAGCCTGCCCGGCCTGACGCCGCAACAAACGCAGCCGGTCCGCACTCACATTCATGCAAGCACGTCCAGCGCCAGGTCCTCGTCCACCTGTGTGGCATGCCGCAATGGCGCATCGGCATCGAACAACAACGCCAGCACCGTCAGCGCCAGCGACTTGGGCGATTCGCCTTTGGCGGCTTCATGTGCGGCCAGCACCGGGCCCACGCAGGCCGGGCAGCCGGCGCTGCAATCGCACCGCCGTACCAATTCGTCCGCGCGCTGCAGCAGCTCGGCCTGGCGCAGCCACAGCGGCTCGCTCAAGCCCACCCCGCCAGGGAAGTTGTCGTACAGATACACCGTGGGCACGAAGGCCTGCTGCAATTCCACCGTGGCCGCATCGCCTTCTTCCACGCCGCGCAGTTGCCCACGCCCGGTCTGGTCGGCCACTGCAAACCAGGCACCGTCGCCATTGCCCACCGCCTTTTGCAGATCGCGCGCATCGGCCATCACGGCGACCGTGGCCACCACGTGCAATGCATAGGCAGCGCCCAGAAATCCATCCAGCGCATCCTGCTTGGATGCAAAGGCTTTGCCCAGCGTGGCCTGCGGCAACTGCCACCACACCGCGGTGGTGTGCAATTCCTGGTCGGGCAGATTCACCGGCCCGTAGCCGATGTTTTCGTGCGTGTAGTAGCGGATCTTCTTATAGCCGGACACGCGCCGCACCACGTGCACTTCGCCGTGGTGGCAATCGCCACGGCCGGCCACGCCGCCGTCGAAGCGGTCCAGCACCTTCAACTTGGTGTAGTCGATGCTGTCGGTGTAGTAGTCCACATGCGTGCGCGTCACGTACGCCTTGCGGCCTTCCCAATCCAGCCGCTCCACCTGGTAGGGCGTGCTCTGCACCATGTGGATGGCGCCTTCGTACAAGGTGAGTGCAGCGGCCGAATAATCCACCTCGGCGATGATCTGCTGCTTGCCGTCGCTCTTGTCCACCACCACGAAGTTGCCATCGGCCACCGAGCGCAGGCTCACCGCATTGGCCGGGTAGCTGTCGGCGATCCATTCCCAGCGGTCGCCTTCCTGGTGGATCACCTCGCTTTCGGCCAGTGCTTCCAGGAACACCAGCGGGTCGATCGGGCCGAATGGCTCGTCGGCAATGAACGGCAGCTCGAAGGCCGCGCAACGGATGTGATCGAACAGGATCAGCGGTTGGTCCGGCGCGATACGCGCATGTTCGGGCGAGGCATCGGCAAAGAAATCCGGGTGTCGCACCACGTATTGGTCCAGCGGTTGCGAGCTGGCCACCAGCACGCCCAGCGCCGGTTGCTGGCGACGCCCGGCACGGCCGAAGCGCTGCCAGGTGGCCGCCACGCTGCCGGGGTAGCCGTTGAGGATCACCACGTCCAGTGCGCCGATATCCACGCCCAGTTCCAGCGCCGAGGTGGAAATGATGCCGTCGATCGTGCCGGCACGCATTGCACGCTCCACCTCGCGCCGCTCGGTGGGCAGATAGCCGCCGCGGTAGGCGCGAATGCGTGCCGGCTTGCGCAGGTCGTGGTCGAAGATGTCCTTCAGATACTTGGTCAGCACTTCCACCATCAGGCGCGTCTGCGCAAACACCAGCGTCTTCAGGCCGCTCTTGATGGCAATGCGCGCGATGCGGTTGCTCTGCGAACGCGCCGAGGCACGCAGGCCCAGATCCGCATTGACCACCGGCGGGTTCCACAACAGCACATGCTTGTCGCCGGTGGGCGCGCCCGATTCGGTGATGGCATGCACCTGCTCTTCGATCAAGGCCTGCGCGTGCGCGTGCGGGTTGCCGATGGTGGCCGAGCACAGGATGAATTGCGGGGTGGCGCCATAGAATGCGCAGATGCGCTTGAGCCGGCGCAGCACATTGGTGACGTGGCTGCCGAACACGCCGCGATAGGTGTGGATCTCGTCGATCACCACATAGCGCAGGTTCTCGAAGAACTGCGCCCACTTGGTGTGATGCGGCAGGATCGCCTGATGCAGCATGTCCGGGTTGCTCACCACGATGTCGCCATGCAGCCGGATCGCCTGGCGCGCATCGCCGGGCGTGTCGCCGTCGAAGGTGAAGGCCTTGACCCCCAGCTCGCCGGCGCGGTTCAACTCCAGCAGCTCGGCCACCTGGTCCTGCGCCAGCGCCTTGGTCGGGAACAGGTACAAGGCCTTGGCGCCGCTGGTCATCGCCGCGCTCACCACCGGCAGCGTGTAGCACAGCGATTTGCCCGAGGCGGTGGGCGTCACGATCGCCACATGCTCGCCGCGCTGTGTCGCTGCCCAGGCATCGGCCTGATGGCTGTAGAGCTGGCTGATGCCGCGCGCCTGCAGCGCATCGGCCAGTGCGCTGGGCACATCATCGGGGATCGGCGCATAGCAGCCCGCGCGCCCGGGAATGGTGAAGCTGCCGGTGATGCGGTCGTGGTAACGCCGTTCCAGGCGCTGCGTGAGCAACGCGCCGTCGCGGCTGGGCCGGCCGTCGGTGGTGGCCAGTGCGCGTTCGGCGGTTTCGGTGCGGGGAGCGAGGGCAAACGGAGGCATACGGCAAGGGCTCCCAAAGAGGGAGATCAAACGAAAAGGATGTCTCAGGGTATGAGACCGGCGCGCCCGCGCCCAGCCTGCCTCACTGAGCGGATTCAGCAAGCCGGGTATCCTGTCGCCCCCACAGCGTCACGGCTGCCTTGCACGCTGTGGGATCCCCCACACCGAAGAAACGCCGTGCCCGTGCCTGCCAACGTCACTGCTCCGCATTACAAGTCCGTTTCTGCCCGCCGCGCCGATATCGCGGTGCATGCCGCCGGCCTGTTGCTGGCCATCGTCGGCGGCGCCTGGATGGTGGTGCGCGCGCACGCCAACCAGACCATGCTGCTGGCCACCTGCATCTACGCGCTGGGGCTGCTGGTGATGTTCGCCTGTTCGGCGGCCTACAACTTCGCACCGCCGCAGCGCCAGCCGATGCTGCGCAAGTTCGACCACGCCGGCATCTTCGTCATGATTGCCGGCTCCTACACGCCGTTTTTCCTGGTGGCGCTGGACGGCACCTGGCGCTGGGTGATGATCCTCAGCGTCTGGTGCGTGGCCCTGTTCGGCGTGTTCGCCAAGTTGTGCCTGCCCGGCATCGCCAAGGGCTTCTGGGTGGCGATCTATCTGCTGCTGGGCTGGGCCGGCATCGTGGTGATCAACCAGATGATCGCCGGGCTGGACAGCGCGGTGCTGTGGCTCATCGTTGCCGGCGGCGCCTTCTACACCGTGGGCGTGGCGTTCTACGTGCGCAAATCCATGGTCTACAACCGCGCCATCTGGCACGCCCATGTGCTGGGCGGCGCGCTGTCGCACTGGTGCGCCATCTGGCTGTGCCTGCGGCCGTTGGGCGAGGGGTGACCACGCAGTGTGGCGTCCTCGGGCCGGCCGCTTGCCCCGCCCGAAGTGATACTTAATGTCACTGCATGCGCACCGAACTTGTCACCACGCTCAAGCGTCAGGCGACCGAACCCCTTGCAGCTGCAGAGCGCGACAAGGAGCCAATCCTGATCACACAGCACGGTTTACCCAGAGCCTATGTGGTGGATGTTGCCAGCGATGAGCGCATGCAGCAGCGCATTGCGCTCCTGGAAGGAATCGCCCGTGGAGAAATGGCAGTCGCGCAAGGCCGTACGCTGCGCCATGAACAGGCACAGCAACACATGGCGCGATGGCTGAAATAATCTGGTCGGTGCCGGCATTGGCTGATCTGGACGCAATTGCGGACTACATCGCAATCGATAACGCACCCGCTGCAGCGGCGGCGCTGGTCAAATGGGTGTTGCCGCAGGTTGAGCAATTAATTGAACACCCCGACAGCGGAAGCCGGCCACAGGAACTCAAGCGCTCGCGCTATCGCCAGATTGTCGAACCACCTTGCCGCGTGTTCTACCGCGTGGATGGGCAGCACATTGTGCTGGTGCACGTCATGCGGTGGGAGCGCGCGCTTCGCAGGAACCGTCTTTCACGCTAAGAAGAGCGGCCAACAAAACCACGGCACAGCCACCAGGCGGGCGCGGCCGGTGCTCGGTGCGGCATGCACCGCGCCGACACTTCGGTTGTGAGTGCGCCGTCCACATCCAGCTGACGACTGCTCGCCACCTTCTGTTAGCCGCTCTACGGCCGGCAGGCACTCCAAGCGCCTGCCGCATCCCATCATTCCACCACGCGCGGTGCCAACAGATCATCCAATCCCACACGGTGCAGCATCTCCGCGCGCAGGCGATCGAGGACCGCAAAGCCCACGTCCGCGCCATCGCCCGCCGGGTCGATATGCACCCGGAACGGCCGCTTGCCGAACGGTGCGTTCACCACCTGCACGATCGCCTGCGCCACCTCGGCCACGTCGGCGTCTTCGGGCACCAGGCGCGCAAATGCCTGCTGCACCTGTTCGCCAAAGCCCGCATACGGGCCGGCCTCGTACGCAGCGGCGCGCGCGGTATCGTCGGGCGTACCGGCATGGGCAAAGTGGTTGGTGCCCCTGGTGAAGGCGCCGGGCACGATGATCGAGGTCTCGACGCCCCAGCGTGCCAATTCGCGTGCGTACTGCACCGCCAAGGCGTCCATCGCCGCCTTGGCCGCGAAATAAGGGCCCAGATACGGCGGTGTGCCGCCTGCCGAGCTGCTGCTGGACACCCACACCAACAGGCCCTGCTGCTGTGCCCGCAAGTGCGGCAGTGCCGCGCGGTTGACCCGCTGGGTACCCAGCACGTTGATGTCGTAGACCTGCGCCAGCTGTTCGGCGGTGAACGCCTCGGCCGGGCCGAACACCATGTGCCCGGCGTTGTGCACCACCACGTCCAACCCACCGGCCTGCGCCACGATGGATGCCACCGCCGCGTCGGCCGAGGCCTGCGATTGCACGTCCAGCTCGACCGTGTGCAAGGCCAGCTGCTGCTTGTCCGCCAAGTCGGCCATCGCCTGCGCCACGCCGGCATTGCGGCCGGCGGTATCGCGCATGGAGGCGTAGACGGTGTGGCCGGCGGCGGCCAGCGCTTGTGCGGCCAATCGGCCAAAGCCGCTGGACGCGCCAGTCACCAGAATGCGTTTGCGCATGTCATTGCTCCTTGAGAGGGAAAGCCAGCAGCGTGCGCACTGCCGCGCGCCACAGCGGGTCAGACCATGCCGCCGTTGGCGCGCAGGACCTGGCCGTTGATCCAGCCGCCATCCGGGCCGACCAGGAACGCCACCGCTGCCGCGATGTCGTCCGGGCAGCCAAGACGTTCCAGCGGGTTGGCCTTGGACAAGCGTTCGATCAATTCCGGCGACTTGCCGTCCAGGAACAGCGCCGTGCCGGTCGGGCCAGGCGCCACCGCGTTGACGGTGATGGCACGCCCGCGCAATTCCTTGGACAGGATCGCCGTCAGTGTTTCCACCGCCGCCTTGGTGGCCGCATACACCCCGTAGGTTTCCAGCTTCAGGCCGACCACGCTGGTGGACAGGTTGACGATGCGGCCGCCGTCGCGCAGCCGTCGTGCGGCCTGGCGCAGCGTGTTGAAGGTACCTTTCAGATTGATCGCGATGTGTTTGTCGAACAAGGCATCGTCGCTGTCGGCCAGCGTGGCCAGCTGCATGATGCCGGCGTTGTTGACCAGCACATCCACGCCGCCGAACGCAGTCTCGGCCGCGGCAAACAGGCGCTCGACGGCGACCGGGTCGCTGACATCGGCCTGCACGCTGATCGCGCGGCCACCGGCCGCTTCGATGCTGCGCACCAGTTGATCGGCCTCATCCGCATGGCCGGCGTAGTTGAGCACGACGGCAAAGCCATCGCCGGCCAATCGCTGCGCGATGGCAGCGCCAATACCGCGAGAGGCCCCGGTAATCACTGCAACAGTGTGCTGCTGAGTCATGCATGTTCTTCCGTTATGCTGCGGGCTGCGGCGTTGCGGAACTATCCAATGCAATGACACGACGATCATCACACTAAACTGCACAGCACTGTATCCAGCGCCCGAACAGTGGGCAAGGAGTGTCATGGATCGGTTCGACGCCATGCGGTTGTTCGTGCGGATCGTGGAGCGGCGCAGCTTCACTGCAGCGGCCAACGACATGGAAATTCCGCGCTCCACCGCCACCAAGGTCATCGCCGAGATGGAAGCGCGCCTGGGCGTGCGCCTAGGCACGCAGGCACGCAGCTGGGCAGACATCAGGCACGTAGCACTGCGAACATCGCCAGATAGCAGACACAGGCAACGCACTGGTGGTCTCGCAGCATCTGCCGTATCGTGCTGCAACCAGACTTGTGCGGTCAACTTAATCGGCCTAGCGCCGCCTCGCCGCCATGTGGATGGCGAGGGAGGTCACGCGCATGGCTACCAACGAGAAAACCGGACCTAAAGCGAAAAAGGCTGCAAGCAAGCGTCGGACAAGAAAAAAAAGAAGTAATTAAGCGAGCGCTGCATAAATCGGTGGAGGTGTTCGACCAAGCATGAGCGCCTCTTACCCAAGTGATTTCAACGCGTGCAATCGCAGCGGATCACATCATTGGCACAAAATGTCGGGTACCCCACTGACAAAACCCCTAAATAACGGTAGGGTGCAAACTAGAACGGGGGTTTCATGCATGGAAAGCAGATGCGGAAGTACCGGGTTCGCGGCTGTGCGGTCATTATCATGGCCGCCTGGATACGCTGTGGGTGTTGACACTGCGGTCGCCCTCATTGACGGCGTGTCTTGGGTCCTGTCACAGCCGCCTCACATAAGGATTCAATCAAGGAACCCCCGCAGCATTCGCCCGCGTCTATCGGATGATGCTGGGCTTTTAGTGATAAGTCGCGCCAGCCTAAATGTGGGCAGATACCAGTTGCGTAATCTGATGAACCCCTTTACCGCACTAGCCGTCAAGGCTGGCACCAATTTGATCTATTGCCGGGCAGGTCCTCGTGCCGTACCTTGGTGCAGTCCAACAAATGGACGCCAGCAAGTTAGAGCCAGTGTATTAGCACTGATGCTTATTTCAACTGACAGATTATGAATTATGGGATCGCACCGGAGCCCATACTCCAAAATTTCCGCAATTCTGCGTATATAACTGGGGGGGGGGGGATGGCATACCGAGAAAGTCAAGCCGACAAAGGACTTAGAGCCTGGTTTATTAGTGATAATACAAAAGCGCTGCTGCGGGGCATAAAGTTAATAAAAGGGTCTATAAGAGGAATTAACTCTCTAGACATCGAGTTTCATTATCCAATAGCTGCATTTGCAGGCGTAAATGGAGCGGGTAAGTCAACAATCCTTGCTCTTGCTTCTTGCGCTTTTCATAATAACCCCGGCGGTTATAAGCTAAAAAAAAGGCAAACAACTTATTACACATTTAAAGACTTCTTCGTACAACACTCGGACGAAATTGCGCCGGACGGTATTGAGATAAGGTATGAAATAGCACACAACAATTGGAAAAAAACTGATGCTGTTCCCAGCGGTGTAGGTGTGGCTGCACAGTCCAGAGTAAAGAAGAAAGGGGGGAAATGGAATGATTACGATAAAAGAATAAAAAGAGATGTGGTTTTTCTAGGGATCGAACGAATTGTTCCTCATAGCGAGCGAAGTCAATCAAAGTCTTACTCACGATCTTTCAAGGATGCGCCACTTAAAGGCTGGGAAGCGAAAGTTAAAGAAGCAGTAGGGACTATTTTAAATAAAAAATATGATGATTTTAGATATCTAGAGCATTCAAAATACAACTTGCCTCTGGTTAAATGCGGCCCTCTTATCTACTCCGGGTTCAATATGGGAGCTGGGGAAAACGCATTATTCGAAATATTCTCGATAATTTATTCATGCAATAAGGGCGCGCTACTAGTCATGGATGAAGCCGAACTCGGACTTCATGCTAAAGCACAGCGTTTATTCATAAAGAAGCTAAAAGATGTGTGTGTAGAAATGAATTTGCAGGTAATATGCACAACGCACTCTCGAGAAATATTTGATTGTTTACCTGAAGATGCGAGATTCTTCGTCGAAGCAGTCGGCGGAAAAACCCGCATTACAAGTGGAGTCTCATCCGAGTTTGCCTTCTCAAAGCTTAGTGGGGCAAAAAACGGTGAATTAGATATTTTCGTAGAAGACCCCGTTGCCCATTGCCTAATACTTTCATCGCTACCAGCTACACTGAGATCAAGAGTGAGCGTACAGATAATAGGATCAGCAACTGCCATCTCAAGGCAACTTGCAGCTCATTATGTTAGAAAAGATGCTAGGCCAGTTTTAGCAATATTCGATGGAGATCAGCGAAGTAAGTATGCTGAAAATTTAAAGCATGCGCGAAATATGGCGGAAAATCCTAAAGCTGATTTCGACGAATGGTTTACCAGCCGATGTGCGTTTCTACCAGGTGAAACTTGGCCCGAAGCGTGGGTTATTCAGAAGTGCCTAGACACCAGTGTCCTAGAAAAAGTTTCTGAATCTCTATTGTTAGATGCTGATGAGGTAACAGATATCCTTGAGTACGGACTGCAAGCAGGTAAGCATGACGAATTTCACGAAGTTGCCAGCCACATAGGATTAAACAGCTCTCAGTGTATGTCTAAGTTATGTGATACGGTCACACATTCTTTTTCCTCTGATTTTGAAGAAATTAAAAAAGCCATCTTGATTTTGTTATCAAAATAGGAGAAGGGCCGTTGAAGCAAGGTGCGCAAACGAGTGAATAAAAGTGAAAACAAGGCTCTTGTTTGGCAGAATGAATGTCTCGATCTGTTCAGCCATCTTATGCGTACACCAATGAGATACTGAATTAAAATATATTGTAGGGAATCCTTGAGATCAAAAAAGTCGGTCTTGAATAGCATCTTTGCTTGTAAGAACAAATTTTCCACAAACTAACGTTTGGTCGTCTGTCGCACCCGAACGATCAATCCGTCTTTTTAGGGCACTTGAAAATCGCGTGGGTGAAGCTAGAGTAGATATCGAAAATTGCGGTCTTGATGTCCAGAAGCGGTGTGCACCGTCGGACATAAGAAATATCTCGACCCCTGTTAAATCGCCCAAAGCGTAATGTGGTATGAATATATCTTCAAAATTTGGTTCGATCCTACTGGATAAAGCGCTTGTTAATATGTTTTCTCCAGAATGATTTTTTAGTTCTCTTTTTGTGTAAATCCCTTGATCAAATAAGTTTTGATGCTGCGTATGGTCCTTAGTAATCTGAATCAATTTATTGTTCGATCTTAGATAGGCGCGGCTATCTCCAACATGGCCTATCAACAAACCCTTATCTGATAAGTGGCAGAAGGTTAAAGTAGTTGCAGCATCTTTCAATGCTGGCTTCGCTTCTGAAATTCGCGATATCTCTTCGCGACAATCGCGCATTATGTTCGAAACAATTAAACCGTCTGAAGGTTGAGTCTTAATCTCCGAGAGGTAACGTATTACAGCCCGTGATGCCAATTCGGCACCAGAATAAGAGCCAACGCCATCCGCAACTGCCATAATGTATCCGGAACCAAGTTTCCTTGGAAGTAGCCAAGAATCTTGATTGACTCCACCCTGATTCTTCGGATGACTAAATCCACCGCATTCAATTAATTTGGTCATTTAAATTTATACCGCGATGGCGACGAGATCTTCATAAATCGCTTGAGCACTATCGTATCTTAAGTTTGGCCTTCGATGAGTGCATTTATCGATAATCTTCCTCAGCGCTGGGGTTTCCGAAGGATTTAAATCTTCGAATACCACGCCCATAGAGAAAATATCTGACTTCACGGAAAAATCCCAAGCAGACTGCGTTTCCGGCGCCATGTATTTTTCGGTCCCCCAACCCAAGACAATCTTCGTTAACAAGTTACTTTCGCCTGCGGGGTCTGTGTTCTTCGCAAGACCAAAGTCAGATATCTTGTAAACTGGGCCCAATGGTGAGTCGAATTTCAGTATATTCCTCGGTTTGATGTCACGATGCAATAAATTTCGTGAATGCATATAATGAATTCCCTGGAGGGTCATCTTCATTATTCTGATTTTCTCGCTATCCGATAAGCTGTTGTTGCTTATTTCATACTGAAGGTCGCATGTAGCTAGATCCATAAGGAACCAAGGTTCCTGGATCTTATCGTTATACATATATATCTGCGCGATATTTTCGTGTGCACAGGATGCTTGGTAGCGAACCTCGCGTGAAAAACGAGAGAGAAGCTCCTCATCGTGATCTTGGTCGGGGGGCGAAAATGTTTTGATAGCGTACTCACCGCATTTGTGGTTCGCGTTATTAAATAGGTCGACGGCTTGGACGATACCAAATCCGCCTTTGCCAATAACCCTCGTAGGGACTATTCGATAATTTGAGTGGTCTATGCTCAACGTTCTTCCTCTGTCCAAAATAACGGGGTCAGGTTTACTTACCCACCCAAACACCGCTGCCACCCACCGGCAGGAGCCGCCACCTGCTCCCATCCATTGCGCAGCCGCTTCATCGCTTGCCCGCCCACGCATGCATAACCCAGCTGCTTGGCTTCTGCAGTGCCAAGACCCGGCAATGTGATGACGGAGTCCGATGGGGCAGGGCGCCCCTGACGTTGCGCTTCATTGCGCAGCATCATGTTCTCGACGCCTTGGCAGTAACGCACCATGCCCGGATGCGGGTGCGTGCGGTATTGCTCGCAGTTGAAGGGCGTGGTGTCGTGCGCCATCGAGTTATACGGCTGTTGCGTTGGCGCAATGTACTTGCTTGTTGCCGTGCCGGTGGCCGAGCGCATGCCTTGTGCATGCGCCGGCTGCACGTATGCCGCGCCACACAGCACTGACGTTGCCAGCACGAGGCATCGCGCGATGGTGGTGATCCTGTCCATGGTGTTCCCCCTGTATGCACCGATCCTAGCCCACGCGCTGCATGCGCGTGTGGATCAGGTCGCTTGACGGTGCGAGCTTGCGTGCTCGATCACATGGCGCCTTGCTTGCATCGAAGAAAGTGCGTTACCGGGCGGTGCCCAAATCCCCCAGCACATCATCCACCTGCTCAGCCAAGTGCTGCAGGCAATGCGCCCACTGCTGCAGGGGAATGGCCGGCATGCCCATGGCGCCTTCCTCGCGGGTGCGCGGTGTGGCCAAGGTGGCCAGCAGACGCAGTTGGTCGCGTACGCGTAGCAGGTGGTATTGCGTGCCTTCGGACATCCAGTAGCCGGGTTCGTCGTGCATGCCGCTCTCCTTGCCATGGGCTGGCTCCCGCTGCACAACGCAGCGGGATGCCGGGAGGCTAGAAACCGCAGACAGCCGGCGGGCTTATTCCCCTTGCGGGTGTTGTATTCGCCGCCCTCCCGGCGCAAGAACGCCGAGCCGTGCCAGGCCTTTCGGCCAGGCACAAAAAACCCACCAAATTCTCGGAGGTGGGTGCCGCTGTCTGCGTGGAGTTTCTAGGCTCCGAGCGGGAGTGTGCGGGCGGTGGTGGCTAGGGTCAAGTTACAGCGCTCGCCCTGCGCCGGTGCGCAACTAGCATATGCGTACTGCGGGTTTGGCGTGTATCAAGCGGTGTGAGGTGATGCAACGCAGACCGCCATCGGGCTCTGATGGCGTCGTGGTGCTCCGCAAGCGTGCGATCTAGCGGGACAGGCTGCCCTGGTTAGGCTCGTTCATTCCACGCGCCAGCTCTTGCTGCTGCGTCAGCGCCCTTTCCTGCGCAATGGCTTGGTTGGCCGCCAGGAGTTTCTGGTCCGACTGTTCCACCGGGGTGCGGATTGCCTGGTCGATCTCCACGTGCACCCGCCTGTGCGCTGGGTCATCCAGCCGCCCTTCTACCGCAAACACGTTGCCGGTCTTGCCCATCACAACATGGTCCACGCGGCTCAACGCATTGTCTGCCAGCGAGCGATCCCCTGCAGCCGGGTAGGCCTCGCGGTTGTCCTTGCACACCGCCAGCAGGCTACGGCTGACGCGCTCGCTCATGTCGTCGTACGGCTTGCCCACGCTTTCGTCGATCTTGCGGACGCCACTGCGAATCTGCTCCAGCATGCGGTGATCCGGGTGCGCAGGATCGTCCGGCCCGAGCGAGCCCGTTGCAGCAGGCGCACTGGGCACAACCGGAACATAGGTATGGTCGTGCGCGGGATTCACGCTTCCATCCTGGGTATGGTCGAAATGATGCAGCGTGGGCGGCCGGGTACTTGTGTCCTGATACGGAAACGGTGACTTGTTGACGCCTCGGTCCAGCCCTTCGTTCTCGATCAAATGTTCTTTGAGCCCCAGCGCTGCCATATCGATGGTCACTTGCGGCCGGGCACCTTGATACATCACGTTCGCGCGATCTTCGGCTTGCAGGATCTGCTCTATTCCCCAGGTGCCATAGTAGTTGGGGTAGTCTGCTGTCGGTTGAAGAGCACCCATCGCATTGCGATGCTCGCCAATGCCTACCGGACGTTGACCAGGCTGCGAGTAAAGCGGAGAGGGTCGATCAAAATAATGATGACCCATCGCCGCAATGTTTCCTGACGTCTGAGAAAGGCTCCCGTCCTGATTGAAAGTCAAACCTTGCTTTCCGGCGGCAACGCCCGTTAAAGGATTTGTCGTGACAAAGTCATTAACCCTATCAATCTGCGTTGCCTGCATTGCTTTGAGGCCTGCATGCGGATTGATACGCTGTTGCTGACTCAGCAATGCGTTCCAGCCTGCGATCTCTGCTTTTGCTTCGTCCTCACGTCCGGCCTGTATGTAAGCCCGGAGCTCGTCTGTGTAGTCATGTATGGGGCCTCGCACCTTTGACTGAGCTTCGACATCGGATAGAAATTTCTGTGTCGCCTGCGCCTTAGATGCATGATTAAAGCTATGCTGGATCTCGTGTCCCAACACAAATGTCATGTCTCTATCATTAAACCTGCCATGTAGGTTGGTGGCCGAGCTACTTTGAAGACCCAGCGGCGGCAAGTTCATGATCTTGTTGCCACCATCGTAGGTACCGCCAGCCGCCATGCCTGGCCCAAGGAAACCAAAAGCCTCGAGTTGTGCTCTCTTGGGGCGTTGTCCATCCGATTGGTCAATTGTGGTGGCTGCCTTTTTGACTTCATCAGCCAAAAACGGCGAGCCATTGATGGTGGACTGCAAATTGTCGACCATATCTTGCGTCACAGGATGGCTAGTTCTTGCAGCGTCCTGGTAAGCGCTGCGTGCAAACGCTATAGACATCTGCTGAACTTGAAGACTGGCTCTTAGATCACTGTTTGCTACAGTCCCTGTAGATTGAATTCCTATTGCGGGAAGGGTAACGACCCCGCTCTGTATGTTGTAGGTTCCGGTAAGATTAGGTGTCGAACTGTTAGCCGCCTGTAGTGCGAAGCCCCGAAGATGGCCTGCTATTGCTTCCTGATCGAACTGCTGCATTAGTTTAGGATCAGCAACCAGCGCTCCGCGCAACTGCGCTACCTGATCTTGACTGGCTCCGGATGCAGCAAAGCTGGCAAGAGCTGCTTCGAGTTGCGGGCTAGGCGTTGCCATCAGCTTCCATCCTTGGTTAGTTCAACGTTCCAATTGATTTAACACATAGCCTGCCGGGAGAACCAGGCGCTTCATTTTGGGGGACAAGCGAGATCACAATATCGTTTCCGCTTCCGTCGTTGGCCAACTTAGCAAATCGCCAGCTTTGTAACTGGCCAATTTCACCATGCACGGGCGAATCCAAAAATCCCATCTCAATAAGCGAATCTCTGTATTTCTCAAAGTCGACGCAATTACCTTGAAGACTTGAAGATCCTTCATCTTCGTTGACAAAAGACAGGCCAATGCCCTGCTTGAGAGCGCGAGACTCGGGAGTAAGCTCCAATAAGTAGCTCCAGCCGTTACTAAGCGCTTGGCCGTGGATATACGACTCAAGACCCTCAGAGGGGAAGGAAACCTTCTTCAGAGAAATGCCAGTAACTTCGCGGACCCGATCGATTGTCAGATCTTTCCTGGAGTCCAAACCTCCCAGCAGTTTCAGAAATCTTTCACCAATCTCAACAGCGCTAAGCGTAGGGTTGACCGTTGAAGTATTAGGCGTTGTCATTGCGCGCGGCTCTTTTGGAAGTGGCGAAATTGGGTTGCCGGGCGTATGTGCGCATGCACATAGCGAAGTTATGCAGAGAATGCCAACCGAAAACATTGCAACCTTGCTGAGTCTCATAAGCGATCCGTACACGTAGGCAGACCATCGTACTTTAGCGATGTCAGACTCAGGGTCATCTGGGCGTAGGTATTCGATTGTGCCACTATTATTAAAGAGCACGTGACGCAGTGCCAGGCTGGTGTCACACGTACCTTCTCGATTTTTTCTAAATAACGCCACGGCCTGGGATTGGGATTGGGATGATCTGTGCAGCGACCCTGCTTGTGTCACACTGCCTGCCGCTTTCTGCCGGTCTTCCATTACCTACATTCCGGGAGATGCTTCAACGCCAGCGACGTTAGTTTTACTAACTCCCATTGTCAACAACCAGAAGACCTAAAAAGTCGCCTCCAATCGCCACCCTTCGCCCCGACCGATACCCGAAAACGCGCCGACCGCCCGCTCACCGCATTGTCTCTCCCGCACGCCGTTCGTGTTCACGCCGCCGCGCCGCTTCCAGCGCGGCCACGAATCCTGCATCGGCATCAGTATATGGGCTTGCGGTGCAGGTGCCGATGTCTTCTGCAATGCGGAAAACATCGCCTAGGCTGCTGCATTGGTGCGGCTCGCATTGCCGCGTGCTGCACTGCGTAGCAGCTGGCGTGAGGCAGCGAAGCTGCGGCCGCGGGTGATGAGATGGTTACCTTCCGTCTCGCATCCGTCACGCCAGGCGCTGCCATCAGTGAGTAGCCCCCATAGTCCCGGTGCTGGCAAGGCGATCGCCAATATGCATACCCACCTTCAGACCCGGTTCGGTATGCACGCCAGCCTGCTGTTCTATACGCGCGATACAGCGTCAGCGCCGCGTGCCAAAACGCCAACGCCCCGACCAGGTCGGGGCGTTGGTGATCGAGCGCTGCTTGCGCTACATCACTGCGTGCGATGTACGCGACGCATAGTCCTGATGCGGTTTACAGCACGGCAGGCATCCGCCTACCGATCATGCACCCGATTTACTTATTCGATTTGACAGCGTCGCGCACGTCATCGGCAACTTCGCCGGCCTTGCGCTGCACCTTGCCAACATTCTTTTCGGCGGCGCCTTCCAGTTCGGTGCTCTTGTCGCCAGTGACGCGGCCGATGGCTTCCTTGACCGAGCCCTTGACCTGCTTGGCGGCACCGTCGATACGATTCTTATCCATGGATGTTGCTCGTCGTTTGGGGAACCCGGCCAGTCTGTGCGCGCCGGCGTGAGCATGATGTGCGCTTGCATCCGGATGCCCCAGTTGCGAATGCACTAATTGCGTTAGTGCATTTGCGCCAGCTGCAGCTAGCAGGGCCTGGCTAAGCCGAATCTTCAAGGCATGCAGTGGACATGGTCATCGGCTGATTGACGCTGGGATGCTGCGGTAAGCAACGGCCGTAGCGTTACTGCAACTCACTCCACGCTCGCTGCCACCAGCCGCTGCCACAGTGCGGCGTTGGCGTCGCTGTCCGGCTGCAGGGTGGCCAGGATGCCGAGCGCGTGGTCTTCGTGCTCGGCACCGTGGCGGGCGAGCATGGCCAGGGCGGCGGCGAGGCGGCCGTAGCGCAGGGCCAGGCCGAGCGGGGTGGCGAGCAGGCTGGTGTCGTGTTCGGGGCGCTGTTCGTCCAGCGCGGTGCCGAGCTGTGGCGGCAGGTCCCAGGCGGTGGCAATGGTCTTGGCCACTGCGGCGGTATGGCGTTCGACCAGGGCGGCGGCTACCTCCAGGTTGTAGGGCACGCCGCGGCGGTCGGCGTAGGTGTCGCGCAGGACGCGCAGGATCACGATCGCGCCCAGGCCCTGCAGCAAGCCGGCGAGTTGACCGGACAAGGTGTCGCCGCCGCGTTCGCGCAGGTAGGCGGCAGCGGCGGTGGCGGTGCGCAGGGCGTAATCCCACACGGCGGCAGGCAGGCGTGAGTACAGCCCGCCATCCAGGCTCAGCACCGGCTGCATGACGGCCGCGGCGACGATCTGGCGCACGCCTTCGGTGCCGATATGCACGACCGCGCGCTCCAGGCTTTCCAGCGGGCCGCCTTGCGGGCGGTACAGCGCACTGTTGGCGATGCGCAGCAGGTTGGCTGCCAACGCGGGGTCCTGCGCGATGATCGCGGCGATGCCGCGGCCGGAGGCATCGGGATCGTTCACCGCACGCATCAGCTGCGGCAACAGGTGCGGGCGACGCGGCAGCAATTGCGGCCGCAGGTCGACTTGTTCGAGCGCGGCGGCGACGGCGGCCAACACCTCGGCCTGGGCTGGGTCGCCGGGCAGCGTGCCCTCGGCCAGCGATGGCGTGGCCATCACCGCCGCATACATGCGCCGCAACAGCGGGCGCATCGGCGGTGGTTCGATCTGCAATGTCTGCGCAGCGGGCGGCGGCACGGGCTGCTGCAGCGGCGCGGCAGGCGATGGTGCCGGTGCAATCGGCGAGGGCGACGCATGTGCTGTGGACGCATTGCTTGCCGACGGCGTCGCGATGTCATCGGCCTTGGCGTCGCGGCGTCGCGCCAGCAACCACCACAGACCTCCGGCGAGCACAACGGCACCTAGCAGTCCGGCGGCGAGCAGCAACACAGTGACGAGCATCATGGAAAAATCGTCTGATCAGTGCGGCGACTATCCGCGAAGCCGGTCGCGGCGGCAATGCGAGCGTGTGTCGCTGGGCATTGCCGTCGGACGGTCGGGCAAGCTGGCGCGCACATGCAGCAGGCCACCGTCGCGTCGTTGCGGGCTGGGGCAACGCAGTGCGTGCAGCAGGCAGCAGCTCATACCCCGCCGAGCCGCCGCCGCCCGGGCGTGATACTGGCGCACGCGGGCCATGGCCTGCCGATGATGTGCAACGGCCGGTTCATGGCTAGCATGCAGAGACGTTCTCTGCCCAAGCGAGTGCCCATGTCCACAGTCACGCTCCACCGCGTCATACGTGCCAGCCCCGAGCGGAACTATCGCGCCTTCCTCCAAGCCGATGCGGTGGCCAAGTGGCTGCCGCCCAATGGCTTCACCTGCACCGTGGAGCATTTGCACGCGCATGTCGGCGGCACCTTCCGCATGGCGTTCACCAATTTCGCCAATGGCCAGCGCCACGCGTTCGGCGGCACCTACCGCGAGCTGCAACCCAACGTGCTGTTGCGCTACGACGATGCGTTCGACGACCCCTCGCTGCCTGGCACCATGGTCACCACGGTGCAGTTGCATACGCTGCCGTGCGGTACCGATCTGCACGTGGTGCAGGAAGGCATTCCCGAGCAGATTCCGCTACACGCCTGCTACCTGGGTTGGCAGGATTCGTTGATGCTGTTGGCGCATCTGGTGGAAGCGCATCCGGAGAATTGATCGGCTGCCACGCACCGCGTGCTTGGTGCAGTGCAGCGATGAGGGGCATGTCTTCAGACTGACCGCTGCGCTGCACGTCGCGCTAACGCGGTGCGCGCCACTATGCATCACCAGCTGTGCAGCCCTAGAGCATCTAGGCAGCTTAAAGGGTGCAGGCATCCGCAGTTGGACCACATTCGCTCACCGACAGACACCGCGCACCGCGCGGTGTCTTCGTTTGGGTAAGAAGCCAATGCCGCGCATCGCACGCGCCGCTGTAAGGCGGTGCCTTCCAGGTCACACCGCGGCCGTCGACCTGCGCTACAGCGTGCCCTGCTTCCACAGCTGCACGATTTCCGCAGGTGCATGTTCTTCGGGGATGCGCAGCGGCTCGCTGGCGCCATCCCAGACGATGCTGAAATAGCGGCGATCGCCACCGCCGGCCTGCGGCGCCGGCAACGCGTGCGCCATGCACTGATCCAGCACGCTGCGCAGTCGCACCCGCTGCGCATCGTCCAGCGCATCCATCGCCAACTGGCGCTCGCGGCGCATGGCCGGAAACGCCGCCACCCCGCCTTCGCGCGCCAGTCGCAAGGTCACGCCGGTTTCCACCGGTGGCCGTTGTGGGCTCATGCGAGCACGCCCACGTCGCGCCAGGCTTGCTGCACTGCTGCGGTTTCGCTGCTGTTGGCGCCGTACTCGGCGCTGGCCACCTCGACGGTCAGCGCGGCGAAGGTGGCGAAGTCCGCGCCGGCGGCCAGCTCGCCACCGGTGAGCGCGCGATACCAGATGCGCCCGGTCTTCTCCCACGCCGCCCCACCGATCGCGACGGCGGCCCGATAGAACGCGTGATTGGGAATGCCGGAGTTGTAGTGCACGCCGCCATCGTCCTCTTGCGTGTCGACATAGCCGGCCATGGTCGCCGGCTGCGGGTCCTTGCCCAGGGCCGGGTCATCGTACGCGCTGCCGGGCGCCTGCATCGAGCGCAGGCCCACGCCCTTGATGCCGGGCATCAGCAAGCCGGCGCCGATGATCCAGTCGGCCTGGTCGGCGCTCTGGCGCAGCGTGTACTGCTTGATCAGCACGCCGAACACGTCCGAAATCGATTCGTTCAAGGCACCGGACTGGCCTTGATAAATCAGGTTGGCGGTGCGCTCGGTGACGCCGTGGGTGAGCTCGTGCCCGACCACATCCAGGGCGATGGTGAAGCGGTTGAACACCTCGCCGTCGCCGAACACCATCTGCTCGCCGTTCCAGAACGCGTTGTCGTAGCCACGCTCGTAATGCACGCTGCCGATCAGCGGCATGCCCGCCGCGTCGATCGAATTGCGCCCGTACACGGTCTGGAAAAAATCGTGGGTCGCGCCCAGGTAGTCGTAGGCTTCGGTCACCGCCACGTCCTGGGTGGCGGCGGCACCTTCGTCACGCACCAGGGTGCCGGGCAGGGCGGTGCCTCGCTGGGCATCGTAGATGCGCCGCTGCACCGCCGGGGCGGTCTGTTGCGCCTTGGCATCTGCCGCCGGCGCATCGGCGCGTGCCAGCAGCCCCAGTGCGCGCTGCTGCCGTAGCTGGGCGGTGATTTGCCGCGACAGCAGCGCGCACTGGCGCGCGTGTGCGGGCGCAGCCTGCGCCACATGTTCGAGCAGGTACGGCGGCAGGATCCCGGCGCGGCGCGCGCTGACAAACGCGGACATAAGCGACCTCCACAATGGCTGCGCCAGCGACTATGCGGGCGCCGGCTTTAGGAATTCGTTAGCCGGCGCCGGTGGCCGCGTGCAGTGCGGATCGCATGGGGTGTTGCGTTCATTCCAGCTGCGACAGCGCCTGCGCAATGGGGGTCTGCCCGTCGATGAAGCCGATCGTTTTGCCGATGCTGCCCGGCGTTGCCAGTGCGGCGGCGATCACCTGCGCCACGTTGGCACGCGAGACGCCGCCTTCGGCATCGCTGCCCGGGTCGCGGGTGATGCGGCCCGAGGGTGGGTCCAGCGTGAGCCGGCCGGGGCCGAGCACGGTCCAGTCCAGCGTGGTACTGCGCAGGTGCGCATCGGCAGCGGCCTTGGCCTGCGCATAGGCGAAGAAGGCATCGTCCGGCCCGATGCCGTGTTCCAGCCCGGCGCCGAGATAGGACACCATCACATAGCGACGCACGCGCGCCTGCTCGGCCGCATGCATGGAGCGAATGGCCGCATCGCGATCCACCGCATAGGTGCGCGCCGCATCGCCGCCGCCCGCCCCGGCCGACCACACCACCGCATCGTGACCGGCCAGCTGCGCGGCGATGGCATCGGTCTGTGCGTGTTCGATATCGAACACCACCGGCGTGGCGCCATCGGCCATCACGTCGTCTTCGTGTGCAGGGTTGCGGAACAGCGCGGTGACCTGATGCCCGCCTTGCACCAACAGCGGCGTGAGCAGGCGCGCCACCTTGCCGTGACCACCGATGACGAGAATTCGAGACATGCACCTCTCCAACAGCTGCGCGCCGACATGGCGCGGAAAGGCGGCCATCCTCGCCAATGCGGTGCTAAGGCGGTGTAATCGCGCACCCGCACTGCCATACCGCGACAGGCGCATGCCTTCCGCAGTTGCGCGCTGCCGCCGTTGCTTCCTGGGTGGTGCTCCTCAGTGCCAGGCGTGGCGATCGAACATGCCGGCCAGCATTCCCCGCAGCCACCACATCTAGGACACTGACGGGCCAGAGTCTGCGAGAGTTGCTGATGCCGATGTCTTCCGAGTTACGCCCGCGCGTTGGCTGCGGTGCCTTCATCCAGCGCGCCGATGGCCGCCTGTTGCTGGTGCTGCGCGGGCGTGCGCCCGAGCAAGGCCATTGGGGGCTGCCCGGCGGCAAGGTGGACTGGATGGAAACCGTGGAAGCCACGGTGGTGCGCGAAGTGCTCGAAGAGACCGGCCTGCAGGTGCACCCGCAGCGCGTGCTCTGCGTGGTCAGCCACTTCGAGCCGGACATGGACCCGCCGCAGCATTGGGTGGCGCCGGTGTATCTGGCCAGCATCCAGGGCCCGGAACAGGCGGTGCTGCGCGAACCGCAGGTGCTGCTGGAACTCGGCTGGTTCGCACTCGATGCCCTGCCCACGCCACTGACCCGCTCGGCCATGCAGGCGGTGCAGCAGGTGCAGCAGGTGCAGGCCAAGCGCGCCGCAGCCCGGGCATGACTGCCTGACAGCCGCGCTGCGGCTCTCGTGCGGCGGGCATGTGCTGCGCCGCGCAGGTCACATGGATTTTGTCGCCGCGCTCGGCTATTTTCTGCGCTGCCGGGGCGAGGGGACAGCGCGCCCGGCGGATCGAATCGTACGGCCGGGATGCCGAACGACTGCGTGGCGCCCGGCCACTCATCAGGGGACACGAATGGAATCGCTCTATCCGCAAGGCCCGGCCGTGGTGCCGGAACAGCTCACTGCGCCCAGCAGCAACTATCGTCGCAACGCCTGGCTGGCCATGCTCGGCCTGGGCGGTTTCATCGCCGTGTACCTGGGCCTGCTGGTGTGGTTCGGCTGGACCGCCTACCGGCTGGTCGCCGGCTTGCTGCAGGGTTCCGGCGGCGAGCAGGCGTTCTGGCTTTGGGTGGTGGCCGCCGGCGCGGCGTTTCTGGCGGTGTTCATGGCCAAGGCGCTGGTGTTCAACAAGCGCGCCGAACGCGACACCCGCGCGCTGGAACTCACCCCCGCCGAGCAGCCGGCGCTGTTCGCCTTCCTGTACCGGCTGGCCGACGATGCCGGGGCACCGCGCCCGCACAAGGTGTACCTGTCGGCGCAGGTCAACGCCGGGGTGTTCTACGACCTGTCGCTGATCAATCTGCTGCTGCCCTCGCGCAAGAATCTGGATATCGGGCTGGGCCTGGTCAATGTGCTCAACCTGGGCGAATTGAAGGCGGTGCTGGGCCATGAATTCGGGCATTTCGCCCAGCGCACCATGGCGGTCGGCCGTTGGGTGTATATCGCCCAGCAGATTGCCGCGCACATCGTGGGCAAGCGCGATGCGCTGGACCGCATACTGGCCACGCTGTCGCGCATCGACCTGCGCGTGGCGTGGATCGGCTGGGGGCTGTCGTTGATCGTGTGGTCGATCCGCTCGCTGGTCGAAATCGCCTTCCGCGGCGTGGTACTGGCGCAGCGCGCACTTTCGCGCGAGATGGAATACCAGGCCGATCTGGTCGCCGCATCGCTCACCGGCAGCGATGCGCTGGTGCATGCACTGCACAAGCTGGAAGCGGCCGATGACGGCTTCCAGCGCGCGCTGCGCTTTGCCGCGCGCGAATTCGCCCAGGACCGCCCGGTCAAGGATCTGTTCGCCATCCAGTCGCGCATCATCGAACACATGCGCGTGGTGTTGAACGACCCCGGCCATGGGGCGGTGCCGGCGGTACCGACCGAGACAGCGCCGATGCACCGGCTGTTTCATGGCGAAATCGCACAGCCCTCGCAGATGTGGGCCACGCATCCGCCCAGCGCCGCACGCGAGGAGAATCTCAAGCGCCGCTACATCGCCTGCCCCATCGATGCGCGCCCGGCCATGGAGCTGCTGCATGACGCCCAGGCGCTGCGTGAACGCGTCTCGCTGGGCATGTTCAACGGCCAGGCGCCCACCTGCGTGGACACTGCCGTTTCGCTGGAGCAGTTGGAACGCGACTTCGCCGCGTTGTCGTTGTCGCGGCGCTACCAAGGGCTGTACCTGGGGCGCTCGTGCACGCGTACCGCGCGCACCCTGGACGAGCTGTATGCCACGCCGCTGCCGTCCGGCGACCTGCTGCAGGCGCTGGACGGCCTGTACCTGCCCGACGATGGCCAGGCGATCGAACAACTGCGCGAGCGCGAGCGCCAACGCGCCACCTTGCAAGGCCTGATGGATGGCGGGTTGCGCGCCGCCGGCGGGGTGGTGACCTGGAAGGGCACCACGTTGTCGCGCACGCAGCTGCCGGCGGTGATCGCCGAGCTGGACGACGAGCTACGGGTGCTGCGTGCGCGCGTCAGCGGCCATGATCAACGTTGCCGCAGCGTGCACCTGGCGGCAGCCAACCGTATCGGCGGCGGCTGGCCGGCGCTGCTGCGTGGCTATCTGGCCGTGCTGCATTACACCGACCACACCATCGCCGATCTGGAAGACGCCAATCTGCTGTACCTGCAGACCTTCCAGAGCGTGATCGCCGATGGCCGCGTCTCGTCCAAGGAATTGCGCAAGCTGGTGGCGGCCTGCAATCAGGTGCAACGCGCGCTGGGTCAGGTGTATGCGCAAGCCGGCCAGGTGCAGATGAACGCGCCGCTGGCGCAGGCCCTGGGCAAGCCGCAGTGGTCGCAGTGCCTGCCGGAATTTGGTCTGGTCGAGGCCGACGAGAACAACATCAATGCCTGGATGAAGGCCGCCGGCAGCTGGGTGCAAGTCACCCTGGACGCCCTGGGCACATTGCGCGATGCCAGCCTGGAAGAGTTGCTGCGTGCAGAAAACGCCGTGGCCGAGCGACTGCGCAGCGGCGACACCTCGCCAACCGACGCCACCCCTCCGGCGGCACCGACCGACTACCCGATCCGCCTGCCGGGCGAGATGCGCCAACGCGATCTGCGGCAGAACCTGTGGCAGCGCTTTCTGGCCGCCGACGGCGTGTTTCCGTCGGTGGCGCGGGTGGCGGTGGCCGCATCGATCGTGGCTGGCGTGTTGTGGGCCGGCGGCGCGGTGGGCATGGCCGAAGTGGTCGCCTACAACGGTTTGCAGCAGACCGTGACGGTGGCTATCGACGGGCAGTCGGCCACCATCCCGGCCAATGAGCGCCATGTGTTTCGCCTGTCAGAGCGTTCGACCCATCATGTGGAAACCCGCACCGCCAACGGCGCGGCGATCGAACGTTTCGATGCGCCCAGCGGCGGCCACGGCGGCCAGTTCGCCTACAACGTGGCCGGTGCCGCGCTGCTGCTGAACTGGCGTGCCAGCTACGGCTCGGCCAGCGAAGACACCACGCGCAGCCTGAGCACCACACGCTGGGAACGCACCCAGGCGCAGGACATCTTCAGCGAGCCGCCGCAGAAGGTCAGCGGCAAGGGCGGCCAGTACCGCGACGTGCTCACGGCCGTGTCCGGGCGTTCGCCCCACGAGCTGTTGGGCGAGCTGGGACCGGAGCGCGATCTGGCGCTGATCACCGCGCACGCGCGCTGGGACGCTGCGGACTCGGCGTATCTGGAGCAGTGGATGGAGCAATTGCGCAGCGCAGCGCCACAGGCCTTGCCCGCCATTTTGACCGAGCGCCTGCAGCGCAACCGGCAAGACGTGGTGGCGCTGCGGATGCAGCAGGACATCGCCACGCCCGAGCAACGGGCGCAGGTGTGCGGCCAACAGACCGCCGCTGCGCAGGCGCATCCGGATGCGCCTGCATTGCAGTACGCGGCGATCCGCTGCCGCAGCGATACCCCCGAGCGCGACCAGGCGTTTGTCACCGCACAGGCGCGCTGGCCGAATGACCCGTGGCTGCAGCGCGCTGCAGCGGCCGTGCAGGTCGGTCAGCTGCATCTGCCGCAAGCCCAGGCGCTGTACGAACAGGCAGCGCGCGCGCCGGCACTGGCCGATGACGTACTGCCGCTGCTGGCGCGTTTGCAACGCTACCGCGGCCTGGCGATGGATCTGCCAGGCATGGCGCAGCAGTCGCCATCACTGGCATCGATCGTGGCACTGGAGGGCGGTGAGCGCACCCAGGGCACGCCGTACCACAGCTATTACGCCCTGGCCCACGGGCAACTGGACATGGCAGTGACAGAGGCGGCCGCCGATGCCGACGTGCAGGCGCGCATCGTCCGGCTCGCGGCCGCGTCCCATGGCGCCAGCGCCGCATTGCTGCAGCAGGCACGCGTGCTACCCGAAAGCGCCGGGCTCGACCCGATCACTGCACCGAGCGCCTGGGCACTGGCCGCGCGCGAGGGCTGGCAGACGGATGCGTTGCGTGCGGCAACCCTGCAAGGCACCGGCGAAGATGGCGCCTACATCGCCCGGTTCTTCGACGCGGTACAGGCTGGCGGAAGCCAGCAGCAGGCCGAAGCGGCGTTGGGCGGCGTGAGCCTGGTCGGCCGCGGCCTGGCCTACACGATGGCGGCGGTCCTGCTGGGCCAGCGCTGCCCGGATGCATGGCGGCGTGGCGCCCAGCAGCTGTTGTTTGCCAGCGAGCGCCCCTATCTGGGCTGATGCAGTGCCCGGTGTACGACGATGCAATCGCTCAGGTGAGGGCGCCACGTCCCTCGCTCGGACACTGCCGGGCGTAGCGCACGCGATGACGCCGCGTTGCCGAGCAGACGCCCAGCAACGAACAACACCTGCGCGCGCCGCCGTGCGGGTGCGGCCGGCCGCGGCACAGCTTCCATTTTCTACGCCCCACGGAAGAAGCCAGCAGGCGCAACGCGCCATCGCGCGTTTTTTTCAGCAGGCAGCGCAGCTGCCGTTGCCGAAGTTCGACGCGCAGCCCTAACGCGCTGCTGACACCGGCTAGGCGCAATCCTTACATCTTCTCGCCTAGGTTGAGACCGACTGGCGCTGCAGTGGCAGCGTCAACATCGACCAGGAGAAATCGGATGAGTCTGCAAATTCCTCAGGGCGCTTTGGTAGTGGTGGCCGACGGCGGCGAAGCCCGCTGGTTCACCAACACCGGCAACGAATCCAAGGTGGTGTTGCGCCAGCACGCGCGCACCGACGTGCAGAACGTCGATGACGACGGCCCGGCCGGCAAGGCGCCGCAAGATCTCACCGAAACAGACCTGGACGAAATGACATTCGCCAAGCAGCTCTCGCACGCCTTGAACGATGGCGCCTTGAAGCACGAGTACACGCACCTGGTGCTGGTGGCCGACCCGACCACCTTGGGCCGCGTGCGCCCGCTGCTGCACAAGGAAACCCAGCAGCGCCTGGTGGGCGACCTGGCCAAGGATCTGACCAACCTGCCGCTGGAAGATATCCAGCGCGCCTTGTCGTAATCAAGCGGAGCATCCAGACGATGGGCTTCGTTCGCCAGTACGCCACCCAGGCCCCGGAACGCAGCGCGGTGGAGGCACAGACCGGTTTGCAGGTTCTGGAATTCGGTACCGACTGGTGCGGCCACTGCATTGCGGCGCAGCCGCTGCTGCAAAAGCTGTTGGGCGGATACGAAGCGATCGACTACCGCAAGATCGAAGACGGGAAAGGGCGGCCGCTGGGCCGCTCTTTTCGCGTCAAACTGTGGCCCACCATCATCCTGCTGCGCGACGGGCAGGAACTGGCGCGCGCAGTCAGACCGCAAACGCGTGAGGACCTACAAGACCTGTTGTCGCTGCTGGATGCAGCCTGATTGCACGCAACATCGCATCGCCTTGAGATGCGCTTGCACGGCGCTGAGCATCGCTGACGAACGTTGGCGTGCGGTCGCCTGACGCAGGCGCAGCAGGTTTTCATTCTCTGTAAAAAGCGGGCTTGCGATGCATCGTGCTGCTGCAGGTGCTGCGTCACGCAGGGCGTGCGCGACATCGTCGCAGCGGATGCGTACACAGCGGACGGGCGCGTACGCATGGCGCACCAGTGCAGATGAATCGGCCAGAAAACAAGGTGTTTTGCGCGCCTGGCGCCGTCGCGCCTGCATCGATCGGCCGGCTGTAGTAACATAGCGCACTGATCAAGCCCTTGGGCAATGCCCATCCCTTGGTCGTCTGTCCCGCAGCGTCGTTGAATCCACGCGGCCGTCCGGGAATGCCTCCGGTGTCATCTGAGTGCAATGCGTTGCCGTGCTTGCGTGATGTGCCGTGTCCTGTGCGTTGCCAGGGCGAGTGGGTAGCGACGGCCTGCGCCCGACGAGATATCCCGGGCGCAACTTACGGAGACCATAGATGCACGATGCCCGCGCGATGCGTTCGCACTTTGGCTGGTTCAAACGCCGCCGCCAGCTGCAACTGGATGACGTCACCGTGGTGGACCGCAGCATGCTGCGCAAGGCCGTCGGCGCTGCGGCGCTCGGCAATGCGATGGAGTGGTTCGACTTCGGCGTATACGGCTATCTGGCGGTGACGCTGGGCCAGGTGTTCTTCCCGGCAAGCAACCCCACCGCACAATTGATCGCGACCTTCGCCACCTTCACCGTGGCCTTTCTGGTGCGGCCGATCGGCGGCATGGTCTTCGGACCGCTCGGCGACCGTTACGGGCGCCAGAAAGTCCTGGCCGCCACGATGATCCTGATGGCGCTGGGCACCTTCAGTATCGGCCTGATTCCAGCTTACGAGCGCATTGGCTTATGGGCGCCTGCACTGCTGTTGCTGGCGCGCTTGCTGCAGGGATTTTCCACCGGCGGCGAATACGGTGGCGCGGCCACCTTCATTGCCGAATACGCCACCGATCGCAATCGCGGCCTGATGGGCAGCTGGCTGGAGTTCGGCACGCTGGGTGGCTACATCGCCGGCGCCGCCACCGTGACCGCCTTGCACATGAGCGTGACTCCGGCGCAGATGCTCGATTGGGGCTGGCGCGTGCCGTTCCTGATCGCCGGGCCGTTGGGGTTGCTGGGCCTGTACATGCGCATGAAGCTGGAAGAGACCCCGGCATTTCGCGCCTATACCGAACAATCCGAGCAGCGCGAACGGCAGACCGCCGCGCAGGGCCTGACCACGCTGCTGCGCCTGCATTGGCCGCAACTGCTCAAGTGCGTGGGCCTGGTGCTGGTGTTCAATGTCACCGACTACATGCTGCTGACCTACATGCCCAGCTATCTCAGCGTCACGATGGGTTACGCCGAGAGCAAGGGCTTGTTGCTGATCATCCTGGTGATGCTGGTGATGATGCCGCTCAACATCGTCGGCGGCATGTTCAGCGACAAACTGGGCCGGCGGCCGATGATCATCGGTGCCTGCATCACGCTGTTTGCGTTGGCGATCCCGTGCCTGTTGCTGGTCGGTAGCGGCAACGACGGGCTGATTTTCGCCGGGCTGATGCTGCTTGGCCTGGCCTTGGTGTGCTTCACCAGCTCGATGCCGTCCACCTTGCCGGCGCTGTTCTACACGCCGGTGCGCTACAGCGCGTTGTCGATTGCCTTCAACGTGTCGGTGTCGTTGTTCGGCGGCACCACGCCGCTGGTCACCGCCTGGCTGGTGGAGCGTACCGGCGACCCGCTGGTGCCGGCGTACTACCTGATGGGCGCAGCGGCGATCGGCTTGCTGACCATGCTGTTCGTGCGCGAAACCGCGGGATTGCCGCTACGCGGCTCGCCGCCGGCAGTGGCCAGCGATGCCGAAGCGCGCGCCCTGCTGCAGGCCGACAGCCCGGTGACGGTGGATGCGCAATTGCCGGTCACCACCACAGCGTCGATGGGCCAACCGCGCACGGCGTGAGTTGTCGGCGATTCGCACGGCATGCATTTGTGGCTTCAGGCGCATGCGGTGCTGTTGCAGCAACCGGTGAGATCACGCCAGAGGCGATGCGGGCGATGACGCTGCGCATCGCCGCCAATCTGAAGGCAGGCGACGGCCGGAACCTTCGAAGGTGACGGTCGGCGGGCTAATAAAACCGTCGCCAGCAACCGCTTGGCGGTTTGCGTAGCAGCGGTGTTGGCTGTGCTTGTTCGTCACGCACAGGATGGGTGGAAACGTCGCTTCGCCAAGTTTCAGGTCCACATGCTGTTGCCCGTGATCGACGCAGCGCGTTGCACGATGCTGCGGTTCGCCGCTGCTGCCTTTAGCGTGCGGTGTACGGGTTGTGCTCTGGCAACACGGGCATGCGCATATCGGCCGATGGCGCGCCTTCGCCGGTTTCCACATAGCGTTTGAGGCTGCTGCCGAGAAAGAAACGCCAGCCGCGCGCGCAGGCCTCCTTGCACGGCGAATCGCGATACCCGGACTGCACGAAATCCACCTGCGTGCCCTGGCTGATGGAGCGCAGTTCAAAGCGCATCACCGTGCCTTTCCAGGCGTCGGTGTCGAGCATGTTGGAGTCGTGGCAGCGCCAGCACACCAGTTGGTGATCGGCGCCTTCGTCGATGCTCAGTTCCACACGCCAGCCCTGCCGGCTCCAGTCCAGGCGCACCAGATCGTCGGCCAGGCTCACTTCACGGGTCCACCAACGCGCAAGCTGCCTGGGCTCGGACAACGCAGCGCAGACCACTTCCGGCGCGGCGGCAATGACGATGCTGTGGCGGATCTCGCAATTCATCTGGTGAGCATTCGCTGCTTGGACGCCGATGATTGCCGCATTTTAACAGCCAATTGCGCTGCAGGCCCAACAGGGTCCGGTTCGCTTGTGCGGCACTCACATCGCGCTGGGTACCATCGGCCAGGTCCCAACCATGATGAGCAGGCATGACGACGCTTCCGATACCGGTGATGGACGCTGCCGCGCAGCGCGATCTGGCCAGGGCCCACGCATTGCTGGAAAACCCCGGCGTGGCAGCGCAACTGGCCAATGCGCTGGGCGCGCCGATCGAGAGCCTGATCACCAAACGGCTTCCCAAGGTAGTGACCCGCAGCATCGATGGCGTGACCCGTCGCGCACTGCAGGTGGCGATGAAATCGGCGTTGCTGAGCCTGCGCGGCAAGGCCGATGCGCAGCAACCGGCATCCACGACGCGGCATACGCTGGCGGTGGCGGTTTCCGGCGGTGCAGGCGGGTTTTTCGGCCTGCCGGGCTTGATGGTGGAGCTGCCGGTGACCACCACGGTGATGCTGCGCTCCATCGCCGATATCGCCCGTGCCGAAGGTGAATCGCTGCACGACCCCGACACCGCGCTGGCGTGCCTGGAAGTGCTGGCGCATGGCGGGCGCAGCGCCAGCGACGACGGCGCCGAATCCGGCTACTTCGCAGTACGTGCGGCGATGGCGCAGCAATTGAGTGCGGCGGCCAGCTACGTGGCCGCGCACGGTTTTGCCAGCAAGGGCGCACCGGCGTTGGTCTCGCTGGTCTCGCGCATCGCGGCGAAGTTTTCGGTCAACGTGGGCGAAAAACTCGCCGTGCAGGCAGTGCCGCTGGTCGGCGCAGTCAGCGGCGCCACGCTCAATACCGTGTTCATGCGCCACTTCCAGGCGATGGCGCGCGGACATTTCATCGTGCGTCGGCTGGAGCGCCGCTTCGGCGAAGATGCGGTGCGGCGCGCGTACGAGGCATTGCCGCCACCGCGGTGATGCGTGCCGCTGCATGCGAAGGTCGCAGATGACTGCAAGGTCATCGTGCAGTAGGTGTCGCAGCCACGGGTGACGCTGGCCCGACGCAGCCCAACGCAACGCGCTGCGGGCGAAGGGCCGCGGTATCCGGTTCACCGAACGGTTGCCGCCAAGCGATGCCTGGGCGCGATAATCGCCGCAACCACGACAGATACCGATGATGCCCAAACCGTTTTCGCCAGCGTCCGCACGCAACCGCGACCCCATTCTCGAGGTACTGCGCACGCATTTCGCCGACCGGCAGCAGGTGCTGGAAATCGGTGCGGGCACCGGGCAACACGCAGTGCATTTCGCTGCGGCGATGCCATGGTTGCAGTGGCAGGCCAGCGATCACCTCGATCATCTTGCCGGCATGCGGCAATGGCTGGACGAGGCGGCGCTGCCGAACACGCCGCCACCGATTGCACTGCAGGCCGTGCCCACGCCCACGCCCGGGCTCGCACCGCCGCCCAGCCTGCCGGTGCTGCGTGGCGGCCAGCGCGGCTTCGATGCGATCTACAGCGCCAATACCTTGCACATCATGGGCTGGCCGCAGGTGCAGGCCTTGTTTGCCGGCTTGCCGGCGGTGATGGCGCCCGATGCGGTGCTGGCGATCTACGGGCCGTTCAACCGCGATGGGCAATTCACCAGCGACAGCAATCGCGCCTTCGACACCTCGCTGCGCGAGCGCGACCCTGCCTCGGGTATTCGCGATGCCGAAGCGGTGGATGCGTTGGCGGCATCGGTGGGGTTGCAGTTGATCGATGACGTGGCCTTGCCGGCGAACAATCATTGCCGGGTGTGGCGGCGGCTGACGGCGGCGAGTTAATCGCCGGCACTGCTGGGCGGACTTGATGGGCATGATGTTGGTTTGGCGCGAAGTCTCACCGTGTAGCGACAAGCCTGCGCATTTGCGTGTGGAATCCAACGCGTGCTGCGTCGCGAGGCGCAAATGACGCACCGGTGAGCCGTCTGCTGCGAATCGCACCGCGGGATTCAAGACCACACGCGACTCTGTGCAGCGGGCCATTCCGCCCTTGGCAACGTCGATCTGCAACGCCGCCTTTCCTAGGTCGTTCAAGCGCTTGTTACGGCACCCGTTGCGAAGGTCGCTTTCGCTCAAACCACCACAACGCGGCGGCCGCGCCGAGCCAGACCAGCAGCCACGGCCAGCGCGCGCCGGGTTGGGTAGCAGGGTGTGCAATGGGTGCGGAGGCAGCGCCGGCCGCCAGGGCGATGGTGGCGAGGCGGCTTTGCTGTGCGTACAGGGCCGGCGCTTCATTGGGCGCGCGGACATGGAGCCAGCGTTGGGTGTTGCCGCTCTCCAGGCGATGCCAGCCGGGGGTTGTTGGCCAGTAGCCGGCGCAACGCGGCCCATCGCCATTGCGCTCCGGCAGTAATGGGTGGCGAGCCCGGTCAGGGTCGGTCACCAAGGCGTCGGCGTGCAGGTCGCACAGCGGCATGCGGTGTTGCGACCAGCCTTCCTGCACCGGGGTGGGTAGCGCGCCGCCTGGGCGGGCGACGGCGCCGGACAACTGCGCCCAGAGCGCGGCGTGCAGATCGCTGCGGCCGGCCAGCACCAGCGCGAAGCTGTCTTCCACCAGGCCGATGCCGATGCGCCCGCGGCCCTGGGCGCGCCACCAGCCCAGGGCGCTGCCATCGTCGGCGCGGGCGGCGACCAGGGCGTCGGTGGCTTGCGGTTGCAGGTCGCGACGTTGCAGCGGCGCCAGCGTCGGGGCGTCGCCGGGGCCGCCGGCAGGATCGGCAGGTGCGGCCGGCGGTGAGAGTCGCTGCGGTGCCGGCACCGGGCTGCTGGTGCTGCCGCCGCTGACGCCGAGGCCGAGCGCGGCCAGCGCAGCGCGGGTGCCGGCGTCCAGCGGCCCGTCGGTGCGCACCAAGACACCCAGGCCGCGCTGGATCGCGGCGCGTAAGGTCTGGCGCTGCGCAGCACCCAGTGCGACCAGGCGGCGCGGGTCGACGATCAGCAGGTCCAGCCGGTCCAGGCTGGCCGCATCCAGCGCAGCGCCCTCGCCGAGTTGCACGCCAGCGCCGACCGCGATCTGGCTACGCACGTCCAGCCCGGCATCGCTGGCCCAGCGGCGCAGGTATTTCAGCTCCGGCTGCGGCGCGCCGGCCAGGAGCAGTACGCGCATCGGCGGCATCGCAGCGATCAGCACCGGTACCTCCACGCGGCTGCGTTCTGCATCGGCGGCATCGCGTGCACGCACGGCGAACAGCACCTGGCCCGGCGCGCGCGCCAGGCCGCGCAGGCGCACGCGGCCGGCGCGGTCGGCCACGGCGCTGTCCACCACCTGCCCGGCCGGATCGAGCAGTTCCACGCGCGCGTCGGGAAGGCCCTGCACCTGCGCAGACACCGCAATGGTGTCGCCCGGGGCGAGTGGCGGTGGGGGCGAGACCGCGACCACGCCGCGTGGGGCGGGGCTGAGCTTCAGCCGCAGCGGAATGTTCAGGCCCTCACGGTCGCGCGCGGGCAGGCCGCTGCCATGCACCACCAGCGCCGTGGTGCCGGGTGCGCGCCGCAGTGCGGTGGCCAGGTCCGGCACGCGCATCACGCCGGGTAATGCGGGCGCCTCGGGCAGGGCGACCCAGCGCGCGAGGTCGCCGGTGGAGATCTGCCCGGCGGCGGTGCCGGCGGTGGCGACATGCAGTTCCCCACCGGTACCGGCGCGCGGCGGGGGCAGCAGCACCGGATAGAGCAGTGCCGCGAGCAACGGTTGGGCGGCGAACAGCAGCCAGAGCCGGGTGCGCGCATACGGCTGCCGGTGGTGCGCCCGCAGCAGGCGCACGCAGCCGATGACGGCGATCAGCAGCAATGCCGCACCGACCAACCAGGGCAAGGAGGGCGTCATGGTTGGTGCTCCGGGCGCAATGCATCCTGAAAGCGCCCGCCGTACAGCCTTGGCGATGCGGTCCGCGCCCACGACGGCGGACCGCCTGCTGCCAGGTCTAAAGACCACCTCGGTCCGATCGAGCGGTGCACCGGGAGCAGGCGGATCAGGGCGGGACTCACGGCTGCATCTCCTGCCGCAGCGCATCCAGGTAGCGCTGGCCCCGAGCGTCGGGCGCGGCGCGGCGATGCGGTGCTGCCGACGGGGCGAGCAGGGTGCGCCAGACCTGGAGGCGCAGCTGGGTGCGGCAGCGGGCGCAATCGGGTTCGGCGCGCAGGGTTTCCACGGCGGCGGCCAGGCCCAGCGGGTCGTGCAGGCGGTCGTGCTGGGTCTGCAGCCACTGCGCGTAGCGGGCCAGGGTGGCGTCGGGCACCGGGGCTGCCTCGCCCAGCGCATCCCACAGCTGCAGCGCGGACGGGTCCGGGGCCGGGCGGGTGTCCAACCCGGCGGCACGGTCGCCCAGGCCGGCGCGATCGCCGCTCAGCCGCCGGCTGGGGTCGATCGGCGGCAACTGCGTACCCACGCGCGCCAGGTAGATGCGTTCGGCCTGCTGCACCTGTTTGATGAAGCCCAGCGCCTTGTTGGCGTACGGCAGCGCGCGCTCGGGGTGGCCCTGGCGCAGCTCGCCTTCGGATTGCCACATCTGGTCCAGCGCCGCGCGCAGCAGGGCGCGGGTTTGCGGGTCGAGCAGGGTGGCGGCTTCGGCGTGGTCGTGGGTATGGCCGAATTCGGCCAGCACGTTCTCTGCCTGGCCGAAGCTGCTGCGCTCGGGCCGGCCGTCGCTGCCGCCATGGTCGTGGTCGTGGTCGTCCAGTGCGGCGGCGCCGGGCTCGCTGGCGTGGGCGTCGTGGTCATGCGCGGCGTGCGTGTCCGAAGCAGCGGCCGGCGCGCTTGGCGCATCGGCGGTGGGCATGTCGGCGGTGGGTAAATCGTCGGCGGGGGCGTCGCTGGTGGGTGGCGCGTCGGCAGTCGGCGGACCTTGCGGCGCGCCTTCGCTCTCTTCGCCGAGGAATTGGCCATAGCGCAGCCGCAGCAGGCGCTGGTCCACCCCGATGGCATCGGAGCGCTTGAGGAAGCTGGCCGCGTCCAGGCGCGGTTTCTCCTTCAGCAGTGCCTGCGCGTCGATGATGATCTGGCGCTGGCTGCGGAAGTAGGCGGGCAAGGTCTGCTTGACGCTGGCTTCCAGGCCGGCGGCCATGGTCTGTTCGGGCGGCGGCCAGCGCAGGATCACACTGGCGCTGCGGCCTTCCTGCGGGCCGGGCTGGCGGGTGTCGTGGACGATGAGCTGGGCAATCAGGTCGTCGCCCGCGGCCATGCCCAGTGCCTGTGGCTGCACAGTGGTGGCGAAGCCGCGTTGCCGGGCCGGGCCGCTGCCGGTTAGCGTGCGGCGCTGGGTGCTGAAGGTGATGTTCTCGCCGCTGCCCTGGGCCAGGGTGAGGCGCAGCTCGGCGCTGGCGGCCACGGCGTAGTCGTCGCTGGCTTCGAAACGTAGCGTCCAGCTGCGGTTGGCCGGGGACCACAGCACCAGGCTCTGTTCGGGGGCGAGCACACGCACCTGCGGTGGGCGGTCGGGCAGCACGTCCAGCCGATGCAGCTGGCGGTCGGCCGGCGCGCCGTCGATGAGGATGCGGTACAGGGTGGCGCGCTCGGCGACCCAATGGCCTTGCCACGTCTCGCTGCTGCCTTCTCGCGCCAGCGCGACGGTGCGGCCGTCGGTAAGCCGCAGGGCCACGCTGCGCGGCGCCGGGCTGACCTGCAGTTGCCAGTCCAGCCGGGTGCCGGCCGGCACCTTCGCATCCAGGCCGGGCAGGCGCGCGGCCGGCAGACCGGTGTAGGCCGGCGGGCTGCTGCGTAGCTGCGCCTGCCGCAGCGTGGGGGCGCCACTGCTGGCACGCGCGGCGGCAACGCGGTCGGTTGGCGGGGTGCGTTGGGTGGCCGGTTGCGGCCACAGCAGCAGCGCACCGCAGGCGAGCACACCCAGCACGCTCCAGGGCCAGGCGCGGCGCCACGGCCAGGCCGGGCGCAGATCGCGCGGGGTGCTGCGCAGGCGCTGCTCCAGCCGTTGCCGTTGCAGGGTCTGCAGCGGACCGAGTTGAGCGATCGGCGCGAACAGCAAATCGCTGCTGTCCTCCAGATCTGCATCGCGGTCCAGCCGGCGGATCAGCCAGGCCTGGTCGAGACGCCGCGCGGCCAGCAGCGCCGCGCCGCCCAGTGCCAGCAGGCCCAGAAGCAGCAGCACCACGACGGCGACCTGCGCACCGGCGCGCCACGCCAGCGCCGCCGGCAGCGCTGCCCACGGCAGCCCGAACAACAGCACGCCTGCGGCCTGTCGCCGCCGTGCCGCCTGCCACGCCCGCTGCAGTGCCGGCGTGCTCATGCGGGAGTGGCCCGGCGCAGCGCGGTGGCCAGCCAGCGTTCGAGCGCAAACAGCAGCAGCACCAGGCCGATCAGCCACGGCGCCAGCGGTCGCGGGGTGGTCGTCAGGCGGGCGGCGGCACCGCGCTGCGGGTGCTGGGTCTGCGCCAGTGCGCGCTGCGGTGTGGGTGCTGGTTGCAGAGCGTCGTGCAAACGGGTGGGGAAGCCGGCATCCAGCAGTGCCGGCAGTTGCTGCGGTTGCAATGGTGCGGCCCAGCGCAGCATGCGTCCGCGGCCGAACGCTGCGGCATCGAGCCATGGCGCGCCAGAGGCGGTCTGTTGCACGGGCTGCAGCAGCGCGGCGAGGTTGGGCGGGACGGGTGTCTGCGCATCCACCAGCAGCTGCCCACCGGCTGCGACCCAGGCCATCACCGGCGCCGGCGGGGCACTGCGCGACAGCCACGCCACCACGGTGCCGGGACCCCAGCGCGAAGGCTGTGCGTTGGCCGGCGTGCTTATCGGCAAGCTGCCCGGCAGCGCCCAGGCGGCATGCACGCCGCGCAGATAGCGCAGGGCCGGCGCGGCGCTGTCGTCGGCAATCGCCTGCAGGCGCAGCGGCGCGGCAGCGGCGGGCGCCGCAAGCGGCGACTGGCCGGGCACGACCTGCCACCGCACCTGATGCGACAGCTGCAGCCGTTGCGCATCCAGCGGGCCCCACTGGGCCGGCACGATCACGCTGAGCGCCGCATCCGCCGGCAGGCTGGCATCGAGCTCGCGCAACAGGCTGGAGACCGGTTGCGTCGCGCCTGCAGGCCTAGCGAGTGTCTTGTGGGTATCGGCATCCGCATCTGCATCGACCGGCGGGAAACCCGGCGCCAGCCATACCCATTGCGCGTTCGCGGCGTGGCGCAGCTGGCGTGCGGCGGCCACATCGACTCCCGGGCTGAGCGCAATGCGTGGGCGTGCATCGTCGTGATCGCGCACGGCCGGTTCGGCCAGCAGCAGCGCCACCGCAACCAGCAGCAACAAGCGCGCCAGCAGCAGCGGCCATTCGTCCAGACGCACGCGGTGGCGTGGGCGCGGCAGCGCACGCAACCAGCGCAACGCGGCGAAGTCGGTCGGCCGGTGTTCGCTGCGCCGGGCCAGATGGATCAGCAGCGGCAGCAGCAACGCGGCCAACGCGGCCAGTCCCGTAGGGAAAAGCAACAGCAGGTTCATCGCGGCACCCGCCTGGCGGCGTGGTCGCGGCCGAACGGCCAACTCATCGCTGCGCACCTTCGGATCCAAACAACCGGCGCAATACCGCGTCGGGTGCTGCGTCCAGATACTGCACTGCGTGCGTGATGCCGGCGGCCTGCCAGCGCGCCTGCTGCGCGCGCTGTGCCGCGCCGAAGCGTTGCAGATAATCGGCGCGCATCGCCGCGCCATCGCCCAGCAATTGTTCGCCGGTTTCCGGGTCGCGAAACCGGTGCCCGCCGCTGAAACTGAAATCGCGTTCGTCGCAGGTCAGCACCTGCAGTTGCATGACCTGGCGGCGTGCGGCGGCGAGTTTTTCCAGTGCAGCGTTGAGGTCTTCGTCGAAGCCATCGCCGATCGACAGCACCAGCGCATGCGTGGCGATGCGTTCCCACAACGGGCGCACGGCGGCCATGCCCGGCCAACGCCCACCGGCGCGCAGTCCATGCAGGGCCAGCCATAGCCGGTCGCGCTGCCGCGGACCGCCACCGGCCGGCACTGCCACCAGCCCGCCGCCGTGTACCGCAAACAGGCCGACCTGATCGCCCTGCTGCAGCGCGATCTCTGCAGCGCAGGCCGCCAGCATCGCCATTGTTTGAAGCCGCGTGCTGCCGGGGCGCGCGTGATCGGCCTGGCCGGCAGACGCAGTGGCGTCGAGCAATAACCACAGCGTGAGCGGGCTTTCGCGCTCGGCTTCGCGCACGAAGAAGCGGTCCGAGCGCGCGTAGAGTTTCCAGTCGATCTGGCGCAGCGCATCGCCCGGTTCGTAGGCGCGGTATTGCGCAAATTCCAGTCCAGCGCCGCGGCTACGGCTGGCATGTTGGCCGATGCCGTGCGCACCCTGTGCATGACGCGCGCGCAGCTGCAGGCCACGCAGGCGGCTGCGTACGTCGCTGGGAATTAATGCCGGCACGTCCACACTCACGCCGCGCGACGCCTCAGGTAGGGAATGGCACGGCGCGCAGCAATGCGGCGACCACGTCGTCGGCTGTGCGTTGTTCGGCCTCGGCCGCGAACGAGAGCAACAGGCGGTGGCGCATCACCGGCGCCGCAAGCGCCACCACGTCTTCGCGGGTGGCTGCAAAGCGGCCATGCAGCAGTGCGCGCGCCTTGGACGCCAGCACCAACGACTGCCCGGCGCGCGGGCCGGCGCCCCACTTGATCCACTGGCGCACCTCGTCGCTGGCCTGCGGGCCAGGACGGCTGGCACGCACCAGACGGTTGATCCAGGTCAGCAACTCCGCGCCCACATGCACCTGCCGTACATGCTGTTGCAGCGCCTGCACGCTGGCCGCGTCCATCACCTTGGGCACCTGCGCGCTCGTGCTGCCGGTGGTCTGGGTAAGGATGTCGCGCTCTTCCTGCTCGCTGGGATAATCCACCCGCACATGCAGCAGGAAGCGATCCAGCTGCGCTTCGGGCAACGGGTAGGTGCCGGCCTGTTCGATCGGGTTTTGCGTGGCCAGCACGAAGAACGGCGCCGGCAGCGCATAGGTGGTGCCGGCATAACTGACCGTGCGTTCGCTCATCGCTTCCAGCAATGCGGCCTGGGTCTTGGGCGGGGTGCGATTGAGTTCGTCGGCCAGCAGCAGATTGGTAAAGATCGGCCCTTGCTGAAAGCGAAAATGCCGATGTCCGGTGCCGTGGTCTTCTTCCAGCAACTCGGTGCCCAGGATGTCGCTGGGCATCAGGTCGGGGGTGAATTGCACGCGGCGAAACTGCAGTTCCAGCGCCTGCCCGAGCGAGCGCACCAGCAGCGTCTTGCCCAGGCCCGGCGCGCCTTCCAGCAGGCAATGGCCGCCGGCGAGCAGGCCGATCAGCAATTGCTCCACCACCGCGTCCTGGCCCACCACGGCCCGGGCCAGGGCGGCGCGCAACGTGCCCAGCTGGGCGAGCTGCGCGGTGAGGATGTCGTCGTTGGGGGAGGTCATGCGCGAATTCTCGTTGGATGGTTGCTGATGCGCGGCGCGCTTGCGCGCGAGGCCTCAGCGGTGATTCTTGATTGCGCAAGCCTGGTTCGACATGGCGAGCACCCTGCGGCGATCAATTGGTCAATGCATACATCACGATGTTGACGCCGAACTTGGTGTTGTCTTCGGCCAGAAAACGCTTGTTGCGCCAGTCGTAATCCCATTCGCAACCGTAATCCTTGTTGCTGTAGAGCACCCCGAGCCGGCCATCGATGCTGATGCCTTTGAGATAGTCGTGCACCAGGTCGTCGCCCCAGCCATTGAGTTCGAAACCGGTGGCCGGCGGGCCGTCGGGGAAGGTGAAGAAGGCGCTGTAGAGTCGATGGTTCTTGGGCAGTTTCTGCAACGCCGTCTTGCCGAAGATCGAGGTCATCTGCGCTTCGAAGGAGGTGGCGAACAAACCGTCGATATCGTGGTTGCAATCGTCCACGAACACGAAGCCGCCGTTACGCACATAGCGCTCGAAGTTGCGCCGCTCGGCCGGGTTGAACTCCACCAGCTTGTGACCGGACAGATAGCAGAACGGCGCCTGCAACATGCGCGGGTCGGCCAGATCCAGCACATGTTCCTGCGGGTCCACCCGCAGCTGGGTGTAGTCGATCAGCGAGGTAATCAGATTGGACGGCATGCGCGCGTCCACATCCCAATCGCCGGAGTCGTAGCGCAACCGGGTGAACCAGAAATCGTAATTGCCGGCCGCCCGCACGCGCTGCGGCAGCGCCAACGCAGCGACGCTACCGAGCAACAGGCCGAGAAAGTGGCGGCGCGTCGCAGGCGCCGCCAAGTGACGTAGACCGGAAACGGAAGGTGCAGGAAAAGTATCAGGATGCAGAGAGCCTGCTGTGCTCTCCCATTCTCGAATCCCGACTCCCGATTCCCGGCTCCTACTCACACCGCATCCGACAACGAAGTAAACGTAAAGTCCCGCAGCCGCATCGGCGGAATCATCATCACGAAGTTGGATTCATCGCCAGCCACGCGCACCGGCTTGCCCAACTCATCGATGTTATTGAGCATGATCACCGGCGATTCGTTGAAGCGGAAATTCTTCACCGGGTATTTGATCTGGCCGTTCTCGATGTAGAACGTGCCGTCGCGGGTGAGCCCGGTCAGCAGCACGGTCTGCGGGTCGACCATGCGGATGTACCAGGTGCGCGTGACCAGGATGCCCTTCTCGGTACCACGCACCAGCTCGGCGATGTTCTTGTCGCCGCCGGCCATCAGCAGGTTGCCCGGCTCGCCGACCGCACGCTTGCCGTTTTTCTGCGCCCAGAAGCGGGAATACTGCAGGTTGGCGATCTTGCCGTTTTCCACGATGGACATCTTCTCGCGCGGCAGGCCTTCCTCGTCCCACGGCATCACTGCCGCACGCGGGTCCCACGGGTCGGCGGTGATGTTCACGCGCGGGTCGTAGACCTGTTCGCCGAGCTTGTTGCCGCCACCTTTCTTGGACAGGAAGCTGCGCCCCTCATCGGCCATGCGCGCATCGAAGAAATTCATCATGAACGAGATCAGGCCTGCGGCCGCCGCCGGCTCCAGGATCACCGTGTATTTGCCCGGCTCCAACGCCTTGGCTTCGGCCGAATCGCTGGCCTTGCGCATCGCGATGCGGATGTCCTGCTCGGCCTTGAAGTCGGCAGCATCCTTCAAATTGCGGCCCACCCAGCCCGAGCCGCGACCATCTTCGGTGCGCACGGTGCAGGTGTAGTCGAAGCGCGCACCGCGCTGATAGCCGAAGTTGCCCTTGCTGTTGGCGAATGCGGTAAAGCTCTGGCCGTCTTCGAGGAAGCCTGCGGCGATCAGCCCCTTGCCCTTGCATGGGGCGATCGAGTCGGCCGCCACCTGCGCGCGGAACGCCGGATCGACCGCTGCCGTGGATTCGCTGAAGGTTGGGCTGGGCCTGTAGGTCTGCTTGTCGACCGCCGGCATGAATTCCGGGTTTTCCGGCGCCAGCCGTGCGAGGTCTTCGGCACGGCGCACCACGCGCTCCAGCGAGGCGTCGTCGAACGCGTTGATGGTGGCAACGCCCACGCGCTTGCCGAACGCCACCTGCACCTGCAGGTCGGTGTTGTCGACAATGCCGCTGGTGGACACGTTGTTGAGCGCAAAACGGATATTGCCGTCGATCGAGCCGGTGAGCGTGGCGGTGCACTCGTCGGCCTTGGACAGCTTGATGACCTTGTCCAGGATGGCCTTGGCCTGCGCTTCGGTAAGGATGCTCATGTGGGTTTCTCCTGTCAGCCGAGCGAGCGGGCGGTGCTGATGACATTGATGCCATCGAAGCGGGCGGTGGACGAACCGTGCGAGACCGCCGAGACCTGGCTCGGCTGGCCCTTGCCGTCGAAGAACGAGCCGCCCAGGCGGTAGTCGCGCTGGTCGGCCACGGCGCTGCAGGCATTCCAGAACTCTGGGGTGCGGATCTGGTAGGCCACGTCTTCGAGCATGCGGGTGATGGCGCCGTTCTTGATTTCGTAGAACAGCTGGCCACCGAACTGCGCGTTGTAACGCTGCTGGTCGATGGAGAACGAGCCATCGCCGATGATGTAGATGCCGTTTTCCACGTTCTTGATCAGATCGCTCACGCTCAGCGGCGTCTTGCCGGCGGCCAGCGACACATTGGCCATGCGCTGGAACTGCACGCTCGACCACGAATCTGCATAGCAGCAGCCATCGGAGGCGGTCTTGCCCAGGATATGCGCCTGATCGCGGATGGCCTGGTAGTCCACCAGCTTGCCGTCGCGGATCAGGTCCCACTGCTTGGTCTTGACGCCTTCATCGTCGTAGCCCACCGCACCGAGGCTACCGGGTTGGGTCTTGTCGGCGAGGATATGCACCTTGTCGCTGCCGTACTGGAAACCGGCCTTGAGCTTGTCCAGCGTGGCGAAGCTGGTGCCGGCGTAGTTGGCTTCGTAGCCGAGCACGCGGTCCAGCTCCAGCGGGTGACCGATCGACTCGTGGATGGTGAGCCAGGTGTGCGAGGGATCCAGCACCAGGTCGTACTTGCCCGGCTTGACCGACGGCGCCTTGAGCTTTTCCTGCGCCTGCTTGGCCGCCGCAATCGCATCTTCCTTCATGTCGTAGGACAGGCCGTAATTGACCACGCCGTTGGGCGAGACGAACTTGCCGGAGGCGGCGCCATCGAGATATTCATAGCCCAGCCCCATCGGCGCGGACAACCCATCGCGGGTGCGGAACTTGCCGCTGGCCTTGTCGATGGCCGTCACGCTCATCGGCGCCCAGATGCGGTGCACGTCCTGGTCGATGTAGGAGCCGTCGGTGCTGGCGAAATACTTCTGCTCGTTGACCACGAACAGCATCGAGTTGACGAAATTGGCCCCGGCCGCAGTGGCGGCGGCATTGACGCCGAGCAGCAGGTCCACCTTGTCCTTGATCGGCACTTCCATGGCGTTTTTCTTGATCGGCGTCTTCCAGCTCACCTCGCCCACGCCCGGCGTCGGCGCCAGTTGCACCGGCGTGCCCTGCACCTTGGCATTGGCCTTGGCGATTGCCGCCGCCTGCGCGGCGGCCTTGGCCACGCCCTGCTCGGTGAGCTCGTTGGTGGCGGCAAAGCCCCACGCGCCGCCCACGATGACGCGGATGCCGGCGCCGATGGACTCGGTGTTGACCACGTTCTGCACCTTGTCTTCGCGGGTGATCACGAACTGGCGCAGGTAGCGGCCGATGCGCACATCGCAATAGCTCGCTCCGGCCTGGCGCGCCGCGTTCAAGCCGGCATCGGCCAGACGCTTCTTGCGGCCCACATCGAAGGGCGTGAGCAACTGCTCGGCGGCAATGGCCTTGCCGAAGTAGGCAGGCACGATCAGCCCGCCCATGGTCAGCCCGGTGAGGGCCAGGAAATCACGTCGCTGCACGGGCAACTCCCCAATAGTCCCGCGCGGCGCGCAGGTGGTGTGGTGACACGCACATGGCTCTGCGCGCGGTATCGGCCGATTCTTGCCGGGCGATGAATGCTGCGTCAAATGACTTTCGGCAGGGGTGCGTGTGCAAACGTTGTGCGCAGGCCGATGGCGTGGCACAACCGGCGTGCATCGAGTGGATGGCGAGCGCGGCTGGCGGTGTGCGATGACTATCGCTGTACGTTGGATGCGCAGATCCATTCCTTAAATCAGGTGCAGAGCGCATGCTCTGCGCGCTCACTGCAGGGTCCTTGCCCGCCCACCATCGCAGGACACGCTGCAAGTACGTCCCTGTAAGCTCCGTGGCGGCATCCATGCCGCCAAGGGTCCCGCGACGGTGAGCAGGCAAGGACCAGTCAAGTTGGTCGGTGTGCAAAGTTTTCAGCAAGCAAACAGCAATGGTCTCGCGCGGTGCTCTCTGTTTTTCAACAAGCAACCAGCGGACTTTCTGGTGCGGTGTCCTCGCCGATTGCGGGACCGTTGGCGGCATGGATGCCGCCATCGAGCCCCCATGGACGGGTTCACGGCGTGTCCCGCGAGCGGTGAGGGCACCGCGCGCTCGACTGACCAAGCTTGAAGATAGTTAAGCGACCGCAACAAACACAATCTCAGTGCCTAAATGTGCTGAGCCAACGCAGACAACTCAATCACCACGCAGTCGATCCACCAACCCTCAACCCAACGAACGCGCGGTATTGATCACGTTGATGCCATCGAAGCGCGCGGTGGACGCGCCATGCGACACCGCCGAGACCTGGCTCGGCTGGCCCTTGCCATCGAAGAACGAGCCACCCAGGCGGAAGTCGCGCTGGTCGCACACGGCGCTACAGGCATTCCAGAATTCCGGCGTGCGGATCTGGTAGGCGCCGTCTTCCACCAAGCGGGTGACCTGGCCGTTTTCGATCTCGTAGAACAGCTGCCCGCCGAACTGCGCGTTGTAGCGCTGCTGGTCGATCGAATACGAACCGCGCCCATGGATGTACAAGCCGTGCTCCACGTTCCTGATCATGTCGGCAACCGCCAACGGCGTCCTGCCTGGCGCCAACGACACATTGGGCATGCGCTGGAATTGCACGTTCGACCACGAATCGGCGTAGCTACAGCCATCGGACGCAGTCTTGCCGAGCAGGTGCGCCTGATCGCGCGTGCATTGGTAGTCGACCAGGATGCCGTCCTTCACCAGCTCCCATTGTTTGGTCTTGACGCCCTCATCGTCGTACCCCACCGCACCCAGGCTGCCCGGCTGGGTCTTGTCGGCGACGAAGGTCACCGCATCGCTGCCCCAGCGGTAACCTGCATCGCGCTTGTCCAGGGTGGCGAAACTGGTGCCGGCGTAGTTGGCCTCGTAACCCAGCACGCGATCGAGCTCCAGCGGGTGCCCGACCGACTCATGGATGGTGAGGAACAGATTGCTCGGGTCGATCACCAGATCGTACTTGCCTGCCTTCACCGACGGCGCGGTGAGTTTGGCGCGCGCCTGCCTGGCCGCGGCGATCGCATCTTCGCGCGCATCGTAGCTGTGCCCGTAACCGATCAGCCCGCCTGGCAGCTGGTGCTTCTGGCCGGCATCGCCATCCAGATATTCGTAGCCCATGCCCATGGGCGAGGACAGCCCATCGCGGGTGCGGAACTTGCCGCTGGCCTTGTCCACTGCAGTGACGGTGAAGGGCAGCCACAACCGGTGCACGTCCTGATCGATGTAGGAGCCATCGCTGCTGGCGAAATACTTTTGCTCATTGATCGCAAACATGCGCGAGGCCACGAAGGTGGCCCCGGCATTGAGCGCAGCTGCATTGACGTCCATCAGCAGCGCCACCTTGTCCTGCAGCGGCACTTCCATGGCGTTCTTCCTGATCGGCGTCTTCCAGCTGACCTGTCCGGCCGGCGTCACCGGCGCCAGCTGCACCGGCGTGCCGCCCAAGCGCGCATTCGCCTTGGCAATGGCCAACGCCTGCCGCGTGGCGGTGGCCACGCCATCGCTGGTCAATGTGTTGGTGGCCGCAAACCCCCAGGCGCCATCGGCCAGCACGCGCACGCCCACCCCGATGGATTCGGCATTGACCACGTTTTCCACCTGCGCCTCGCGGGTGATCACGAACTGGCGCAGATAACGCCCCACGCGCACGTCGCAATAGCTGGCACCGGCAGCCTTGGCGGTGGTGAGTGCGGCATCTGAAAGGCGCCGGTTGCGTGCTGCATCCACTGGGGCAAGCAGCTGCTCGGCGGCGATTAGCCGCGTGTTGGGGAGTAGCAGCCCGGCGGCGCCGATGCCGGACAGGGTGAGGAAGGTACGACGGTCCACGTGCGGTCTCTCCAATCGATGCGTGCAGCGCGAGAGGCGCACACCGGCATCCGAGCGTTACCGCGTACACCGATTTGGTCAAGTGCTAGCGGTGTTCGATCCAAACAGTTCCCTGCAATGCAAACCGAACGTGGCCCGCATAAGCGAACGCGAGCAAGCGTGAATCGTGCGCATGGCGGTGGGCCGCGACGACGCAACCTTGACTCGGCTGCGGATGTACCAGCGCTCCAGCGGGGCGTGCGCTGTCTATCGTACGCAGGGAAATTCGACGACACCCTCGAATCACTGCACTGCACTGCACTGCATCTGGGCGCAGGCGCACTACCGGACAGTGTCGGACGGGATGTTGAAGCCGGCACTTCAGCGCAGTCTCAGGGCGTCCCGCTACGGCGGAGCTTTCGGTCCAGTACATAGCCGAGTACGCCGCCCAATGTGATCGGCAGCAACGCGTAAATCGGAATGAAGATCAGCGCCAATGCCGACTGTGCATCGGCGCGTAAATCGAGGGTTGCATGCGCCCAGGCGAGCACACCAAAGCCAAGCAGGCACGGCACCAACAATGCAATCGGCCGCCGGTACAAAAAGCTGATGCACAGCAGCGCACCCCAGGCGATCGCATTGAATCCACCCAACAACAGCCAACCACCGAGGCCGACATCCGTGTACTGGCGCAACCACCCCAGTCCGAATGGCAGGCGTGCCGCATACGGCAGCACCACGCCGGCGATCACGAGCAGGAAGCGGGCACTCGCTAAAGTCATTGCAGTCTTCCCTACCTGTCGTTCAAGAGGAAACGCTAGCGCATGCGCGTGAACCGGAGAGGGTCCTACCTTATGAAATCGGTGGGTCGTTCCAGCTGGAATATCGATTCGCCCAAGTCGTCCAGCTTCTTGGCAACGATGGCCTGCGCATCGCAGATACCCCGATTGTAGAAATAGGCTCCCACCTCTTCGGTGAAGAAATCCAGCAGAAACTCCGCATCGAAGCGTCCTATCTGCTGCTTCAGTTCCTCGGTGAAATACAGCTGGATCTTACGCGTGATGCCGCCCACTCGCCTTCGCTGAATTTGATCTCGATCATGGATGCTCTGGCTGGCTCAACCGCGGTATCGGGGCGATTTGCGTCGCGACACCGGCAGCTTGGGGCGATTGCTGGCGGTTGAACCCAATCACTTGCTGGTCGGCATCGAGATGAAGGGTCAGATGGCAACCGGCCAGCGGGAAGGCCGCCCTGCCCGAATGTAGTCAAGGTATTCGGACTCGGCAATCCCGATCTTGGTCCAGCGAGTAGGGTCCGCCGCCAGGAATGTGCTGGCATACGTCACGGCAGCGGCAGCGTCCGCAAAGATGGCGGCAGGGGCACAAGGCCCGTCTGGCTCGAAATATGCGAAGTCATGCAGATCCGAAGAGTCTTCGCTGCCAACGTCCTCGACGTCATACATCCATACCTCGATGCAATCGCTTGCCGGCCGTAGCTCGACATGGCGAACGTATGCTGCATCGACTGGGCTTTTTCCGAGAAACTGCTCGACCGACGTGCTGCGCCGTAATGTAGCTGGAATATCGATCGGCAAAAGATGTCGCATACAGGCTCCCTGCCTTCAAATTGCCGTTGCTCCTCAAGTAAATCGAGCCGCGCCGCGATGCGGCGTCGGCTCGATTGTGCTTACTTGGACTGGCTTGCCGCGCGCTTGAAATAGGCCGTGCGCATCATCGGGTTGCCGTCCTTGAAATACGCTTCGATTTCGGTCATGACCTTGCCGTCGGCACTGACCGTATAGGTGCGGGTGGAGGCCGGGACGCCTTGATACATCAACTGCATCACCAACACTCCGGGCTCGGGCATTTTGACCGCGGCACGGTCCACCAGGTAGGTGCCCGACGCCTGGCCCGGTGTGCCGTCCAGCAGTAGCGTGGATTGCGCCTGCAACTTCGTGTCGTCGTGTTCAACGATGTCGGCAGTGGTTGCCCATTTGTTACCCGGAACCTGCTTGAACTGCAGGACGACACGTTTGGGGCGTACAGCTTCCGGCATCGGCAGGCTGCTGGTGTCCAGCAGCCAGGTTCCGACCAGTGGTGATGGCGTGGTTGATGCGGAGAAGGCGGGGGTGGCCTGCAACAGGACGGCAGCCACCAGTGCAACGCGTGCGGTCTTCATGAGAACTCCCTGATCCAGACGTGATCCTTGCGGTCAGTCGGCCGACTGGTGCAAGGCAGTGCGATTGGAATCGACTTCGCGTAGACCGTCCCACTCCGGCTCCGGCCCGAGGGCGATACTCACTGCTGCCACACGTGGAGTCAAATGACGACCCATGAAGACATGTCGCGCCGGCGGCCCTCGTTTGCCATCGTCTAATGAGCGCTGCAATCAGCGGGCGCCATGAACCAAGACACCCGCACTAGGCGGGTGTCTTGTGGAATCCAGTTTGCGTGCCTTGCAAGCTGCACCCGCTGCCTTACGCCTTATCGGCATCCAGGTGATATCGCGTCGCTTCGGCCACTTCGTTCTTCGAGCCCAGGAACACCGGTACGCGCTGGTGCAGCTGTGTCGGCTGGATGTCGAGAATGCGTTCGCGCCCGGTGGTTGCCGCGCCGCCGGCCTGTTCCACCAGCATGCTCATCGGGTTGGCTTCGTACATCAGGCGCAGCTTGCCCGGCTTGCTCGGGTCTTTTTTGTCCCACGGGTAGATGAAGATGCCGCCGCGGGTGAGGATGCGGTGCACGTCGGCGACCATGCTGGCGATCCAGCGCATGTTGAAGTCCTTGCCGCGCGCGCCGTCCTTGCCGGCCAGCAGGTCGCCCACGTAGGCCTGCATCGCCGGTTCCCAGTGGCGTTGGTTGGACATGTTGATGGCGTATTCGGCGGTGTCTTCGGGCACGCGCATGTTGGCCTGGGTCAGCAGGAAGCTGCCTTCTTCGCGCTCCAGGGTGAAGGCGTGGGTGCCGTGGCCCAGCGTGAGCACCAGCATGGTGCTGGGGCCGTAGATGCAGTAGCCGGCGGCGACCTGTTGGGTGCCCGGCTGCAGGAAGTGCTCGTCGCCCGGCTTTTCGGTGCCCTTGGGCGCGCGCAATACCGAGAAGATCGTGCCCACCGAGACATTGACGTCGATATTGGAGCTGCCGTCCAAGGGATCGAACAACAGCAGGAAATCGCCGCTGGGGTATTGGTCGGGCACCGGCTGGCTGTGGTCCATTTCTTCGGACGCGCACGCGGCCAGATGGCCGCCCCAGGCGTTGGCTTCGAGCAGGATGTCGTTGCTGAGCACATCGAGCTTTTTCTGTGCTTCGCCCTGCACGTTGCCGGTGCCGGCATCGCCGAGCACGCCGCCCAGGGTGCCCTTGCTCACGGCGATGGAGATGCGCTTGCAGGCGCGCGAGACGATGGTGATCAGCTGGCGCAATTCCGCATCGATACGGCCGGCGTGTTGCTCTTCGATCAGGAAGCGGGTCAGCGAGGGACGCGACATGGGAACGGGCAGCCTGTGTAGGAAGTGGGCCGCCATTGTCGCCATTGCGGCGTTAGATTTCGATCATCGGGTGCGCGTTCTGCTCTGCAGCGACTTCAGGAGTGCACCCCTTGAACCTTATGTGGCCGGCGTTCGCTGTACACCAGCGGTGACCGATAACCGCGCTCACGCTTGCTGGAGAGGGCTGCGATGAGGATACAAGCGCCCCACGATCCTCCGCTTGAGACTGCGAATGGACAGAGAGCCAACGCGCCCCAGGACGCGTCGCTTCAGCACCGGCTGACGATGCCACCGCTGTAGCATCGATGCGCTGGTTCATCATCAAGAAAATCACTTGCACTCACGGAGAATATTTCTGCGCGCCGACAAGAATGGCGATGACCAGGATCGTGACTGCCGCGACCATTTCAACGTGTCGGAGCCGGCCTTTCTCTTGCAGGCTTATCAAGCCAATGGAAGCGATTGAGAGTAAAATAGGGACAAAATAATAAGTATTGAGTTGTCTGAATTGCGTCGCCCACAGCGAGGCGAGGGAAAACAGCACCGCAATGATACACAGGCTATGATTGTTCCTCACGGTCGGTTCTCCTGGTCGTCGCAGTCCTCGGCCTGGGCGGAACGCAAGCTGCCATCCTCAAGCGTGGACATGAAAAGTTTTTCATACGTCAATGGCTTGGTCCAGCGCCGCCGCAGATCACCTGCAATGAGTGCGGAAGCGCGAATCGATGCTGCACTCAAGCTGGATTCCATCGCCTTGATGGATGTCAATGCAAGCTCTCTGACACGGTTTTCCGCAATCGAACGCGTTGGCGTCCGGGACGGGACATCGTCAAGATAGTAGAAGATTGCCAAAGCCTTGGTCGGATCCTTGTTGACGACTTGCGATAGCAGCGGCCCGGCTGGCGTGGGGCCGCTTTCATAAGCGTGTGCCAGGGCGAGCATTGCGTTGACATCGCCCTGGTCTGCCAGCTTCCATGCAAAACCCTCTGCCAATTGGGAATAGGCGTGAAAAGCCGTCCGATACTTTGCGGCGTCCGAAATTCCCAGGAAAGCAGACCCGCTGACGTAGCCTCTCATGGCGTTGAGGTTGCCCTTTTTCGCTGCGTCCTTCCATTTATCGATGGCGTCCCTGGCGTTTATCGAAATGCCGGCGCAATACTCCGCTCGCGGGCGCAGCGCCTCGAAATAGCCGGCGGCGCCCAGATTCTTTGTCTCAATCATCGCCAATACGTCGTCATACTGTCGTAGCAGTAGCAGGCACTGCTCATAGATGGCTGCCACATGGCATGCCGCTGCGGCATCCCCTCGTCTGGAGCGCATCTCCAGGTCGCTCAGCGACATCCTGGCGGGAACATTGCTGGCCGGAGCAGCGCCGGCAAATGCGCTATCCGATTTCAGCTCGGAATGTACGTCAATGACCTGATTAGAGGGCTGTCTCGATTGTTGTTCAGCAGGAAAAATTTCTAAGTCGCGAAAGAGGAAAATAATGAGAGCGACAATAGCGAGAAATAAAAACAGCAGGGACCACCAGATCCCTGCTGACTTTCTTGAAAGTTTCATGCAATTAATAAGCAACTATATGGCAGATGACGCCATCTTTTGTGCTTACGCATGTTATGCCTGTTCTCGTTCCAGATCCCGTAGGTTGGTTGAATTTAATGCCACTTCGATTAGCCCAGGCATAGAATTTATCTATATCTGCCTGGCTATTGCTGAAATCGTAAGTGCGTGTGCCGCCTTCGCCTCCCGAAAAGTCAGATTTAGTTATTGGCACTATATTGCCACTGGAGTCGCGTTGGCTGTCTTTCACGCGGACCCAGGACTTCGTTTGGCTATCAAAAGTATAAGTTGCAGTACTTTTATCGTCAAAAATAAACTTTATCGTCAAATTCACGCCGCCTGGATTAAAGCCAGGAAAGGGATTTACTATTTTCGCAGCTTCCGCTGCCCTTTGGAAAAAATCGGCCTTTGAATTTTCGATCGCACTGACTACTTGTTGCTCGCGCGACGGGTTATCTATGACGTCGTAGATGGAAGTCGGGCGATTGAAGTCAGCTAGACCTACGGCGTTACTAGTTAGCATCCTTTCGCCATATGCATCGGCTAAAGTATTAACAAAGCCAAAAATCTGGGACTCTACATTGCTCATGCTGACATGTTGAACAATGGTCTCGCCATCTGCCTCATAATTCCAGCTATAAATCCCCTTCATGACAGACCTTGATTGAGGATTTGCTACATACGCAGGTTGGCGCGCATTTCTATATGCCCCGCTTTCAAAAATTAGTATATGCGAGACCATGGAGCTCATTTCTGCTTCTGTACAACCATCGCAGGTCTTTGTAACTGCCATCGCAGTGGGTGCGATAAAGAGACAGGGGAGGAGTAATGAGAGGGAGGGCCGCATTTTCGTATCCTTACGTTGGGTGTCCAATCACGGTTTCATGGCTACATCAAAAATGCAAGAAAATTAATATCATAGCTAAAATAACGAAGAATTAAGAACACCTGATGGATTTCAACGCTCAGACCCGGCTGACAGTGGCCACGGCCTGGGCCACGTAGTCCAGGTTACGCTGGCTCAGTGCTGCCACGCAGATGCGGCCGGTGCCGACGGCGTAGATCGCGAACTCGTCGCGCAGGCGGTCCACCTGGGTCTTGGTCAGGCCCGAGTACGAGAACATGCCGGCCTGGCGCTGGATGAAGTCGAACTCCGGCGCACCCAGCGTGGCGAGTTTTTCCACCAGCCCGGCGCGCAGGGAATGGATGCGCTCGCGCATGTCGGTCAGTTCCTGCTCCCACAGATCGCGCAGCTCCGGGCTGGTCAGCACGCCGGCCACCAGGGCGGCGCCGTGCGTGGACGGGCTGGAGTAGATCGTGCGGATGATGCGCTTGACCTGCGACTGCACCGCCTTGGCTTCGGCGGCGGTGGCCGAGACCACCGACAGCGCGCCCACGCGCTCGCCATACAGCGAGAACGACTTGGAATAGGAACTGGCGACCACGTAGCTGTCGATGCCTTCGGCAGCCAGCAGGCGCACCGCATAGGCATCGGCCTCGATGCCCTTGTCGAAGCCCTGGTAGGCGATGTCGACGAACGGGAACAGGTTGCGTTCCTTCAACAGGCCGGCCACCTGCTTCCACTGTTCCTTGCTCAGGTCGGCGCCGGTGGGGTTGTGGCAGCAGGCGTGCAGCAGCACCACGGTGCCCGGTTCGAGCTTGGCCAGGTCGGCGAGCATGCCGTCGAAGTTCAGGCCATGGATGGCGGCATCGAAGTAGGTGTAATCGACAACCTCGAAGCCGGCCGCGCCGAATACCGCGCGATGGTTTTCCCAGCTGGGGTTGCTGATGGCGATGGTGGCGGTGGGCAGCAGCTTCTTGAGCAGGTCCGCGCCCACGCGCAATGCGCCGCTGCCGCCGACGGTTTGCGAGGTCGCCACGCGGCCGCAGGTCACCAGCGCAGAGTCGGCGCCAAACAGCAGCTCCTGGGTAGCCTTGTCGTACGCGGCCAGGCCGTCGATGGGCAGGTAACCCCGCGGTTTGGCGTCCTGCGCGAGCTGCTGCTCGATCTTGTGCACGGCGCGCAACAGCGGGATGCGCCCGTTTTCGTCGTAATAGATGCCCACGCCCAGGTTGACCTTGTTGGGGCGGCTGTCGGCGTTGTAGGCCTCGGTCAGGCCCAGGATGGGGTCGCCTGGAACCTGTTCCACGTTTGCAAAGAAGGACACGGCATGACTCGCTGAAGGACGAAAGAGTGGGGTACTTCCGGATCGTTGACCGCTGCTGGGCCAAACCACTTCATCGTAGCAGCCCATGGCCGGCGTAGCATGCTTCGTTCCGTACGCAACAATGCACTGCCAGTACGGATGAGGGACACTACCTGCATGTCCAGACTCACCTTGTTGGCCGCCGCCTGCGGCCTGTTCGCCACGGGCGCCACATCGCCCGTCCTGGCCGCCGATCCGGCGCCGCCCGCCTCCACGCCGATCCAGCGCCTGCCCGCCGTGCAGGTGGACGCAGCGCGCGTGCGCGGGGTGGACGACTTCGACCTGCCGGCCTCGTTCACCGTGGTGGCGGCCGATGACGACAACCGCCGTGGCGCGCAGGTGTCCGAGCTGCTGGACGGCATCCCCGGCCTGGTGGCGCGCGACCGCCAGAACTACGCGCAGGACACCCAGCTGTCGATCCGCGGCTTCGGCGCGCGCTCCACCTTCGGCGTGCGCGGCGTGCGGCTGTTGGTGGACGGCATCCCGGCCAGCATGCCCGACGGCCAGGGCCAGCTGTCGCACTTCAACGTGCTGGGCGCGCAACGGGTGGAAGTGCTGCGCGGGCCGTTTTCGGCGCTGTACGGCAACTCTTCCGGCGGCGTGCTGCAGCTGTGGAGCGCCGATGGCCAGCCGGACGACCCGTGGCGTCTGCGCGCCACCTATGGCAGCAACGCCACCGTCAACGTCGGTGCGCAATTGCTCGGCCAGCAGGGCGCGGTGCACTACAACGTGGCGGCCAATCGTTTCGACACCGATGGCTTCCGTGCGCATAGCCGCGCCAGGCGCGACTCGGTCAACGCCAAGCTCGGCTTCGATCTGGCCGAGGGCCGCCGGCTGGACCTGGTGCTCAACTATCTGGACGCACCCGATGCCCAGGACCCGCTCGGTCTGACCCGCGCCCAGTTCACTGCCGACCCGGCACAGGCCACGTCGGTGGCCACCCAGTTCGATACCCGCAAGTCGGTGCGCCAGTCGCAGGCAGGCGCCATTTTCACCCAGCAATTGGATAACCAGACGCTGCGCCTGATGGCCTATGGCGGCCAGCGCAGCGTGGAGCAGTTCCTGGCCATTCCGGTGGCGGTGCAGCGCAATCCGCTGCATTCGGGCGGGGTGATCGATCTGGATAGCAATTACGAAGGGGCCGATGCGCGCTGGGCCTGGCAGAGCGAAGCGCTGGGCCGGCCGCTGCAGCTGACCGTTGGCACCAATGTCGACCGCCAGCGCCAGCACCGCACCGGTTACGAGAATTTCGTCGGCGACACACTCGGCATCAAGGGCGCATTGCGCCGCAACCAGCGCGATGAGGTCCAGAACGTGGACCAGTTCGCGCAGCTGTGGTGGCAGTGGAGCGAGCGCTGGTCGGCGCTGCTGGGCGTGCGCCATAGCGACGTGCGCTTCGAATCGGACGACCACTACATCGTGGGCCGCAATCCCGACGACAGCGGCAAGCGCGCTTATTCGGCGACCACGCCGGTGGCCGGCATCGTGTTCCGCGCCGACGAGGATCTGCGGTTTTACGCGTCGGTCGGGCGCGGTTTCGAAACGCCCACCTTCAACGAACTGGGGTACCGCAGCGATGGCGGCGCCGGCCTGGCGCTGGACCTGGGCGCGGCCACCAGCCGCAACTACGAAGTGGGCAGCAAGTGGCGCGCGCAAAGCGGCGCGGCGCTGGAATTTGCGGTCTTCCACGCCGATACCGACGACGAGCTGGCGGTGGCCAGCAATACCAACGGGCGCAGCACCTATCGCAACATCGGCGCCACCCGGCGCCAGGGCGCGGAGCTCAGCTGGCAACAGCCGATCGGTGCCGCCCAGCAGCTGCAGCTGGCCTATACCTTCGTCGATGCCACCGTGCGCGACGGCTACCTCACCTGTGCCAGCAGCGGCTGCGCCACGCCCACCGCACTGGTGGCCAGTGGTTCGCGCCTGCCGGGCGTGCCGCGCCAGCAACTGTTTGCGCGCTGGCAATGGCAGCCGGCGCAATGGCAGTTGGCTGCCGAATCGGTGGCCTCCGGCGCCACCGTGGTCAACGACCTGGCCACCGAACGTGCACCCGGCTACGCCTTGGTGAACCTGGAAGCCTCCCGGCGCTGGACCACCACGCAGGGCGCATTGCGCGCCTTCGCACGCATCGACAATGTGCTGGACCGGCAGTACGTGGGCTCGGTCATCGTCAACGATGGCAACGGCCGCTACTACGAGCCCGGCCCGGACCGCACCTACACGGTGGGATTGCAGTGGGATTTTGGCGGCTGAGAAACATTCCACGCACCGCACACCACCACGCACCGTGGCCTCGTAGGAGCGCCCCCGGGCGCGACGAGCCTGTCCCGATCAGACCGTTCCCCACGCTATACCGCACCAGCATGATCGTCATCGACCACGCCCCCGCCGACTGGTTCCTTCTCTCCGAGGGCGATCGCTCTTGGCTGGATATCAACTGCACGATCTCGGCCGCCGGCTTTTCGATCCTGCTGCTGTTGGACGCCACCGAGCGTGCCGCCGTGCTGGCAGGCCAGCATGCCGCCTGCGCAACGTTGGCGGCCCACGTTCAAGCCCGGCCACACGACTACGCTGCACGCGACAGCAGCGCGACCGACGGCAAGCGCGTGCTTGCGGCAGTGCGTCAATGGCGTGCGAGAGGAAGTACCGCGGCCGGCTAGTGCGCTATTGCGCCGTGCCGATGGGACTAGCCGATGGCGAGACTGAAGGTTGCGCTGCTGCCTGTGCATGCTCGCAGCGCGTTGCGCTCTGGTAGACAGCCTCCTGCGCAAGTCCGAGCAAGTCGGCGCCGAGCCAGGCACCGTCAGATCGGCATGCTAGCCTCTGCCACGCATTCACGGCATGGAGCGCGACGATGATGGTCTGCAAGCGAACGGTCAACTTGGCGGCGATGGCGGCCGGCCTGCTGGTCTGCAACGCCGCGTGGGCAGACCACGTGGATATGCGCATCGTGCGCGACTATCCGGCCGGCACTCCGGCCATTGCACAAATCCACGCGTGGTTGCAGCAGCAATCCAGGCTGGGGACGCAGCCCAGGCAAACGCCGCCGCCGGCCGATGCCGCAGCGCTGGGCGCGGTGCGCATCAGCACCGCCATCTTCGATCGTCCGTTGAATACGCGCGCCGATGACATCAGCAACGCCGCGCCGCTGCCCGCACGCGGCCAGCCGCGCGACGAAATCACGATCGACGCCTGTACTGCCGGCCAACGCCATCGTTGGGTCTATTCCTGGGAGCAGTCCGGTCGGAGTGCCGCATGGCAGCTGCGCTCTTACCGGCTACAAACGGCAACCGACTGCCAAGTGCCACCGGAGCAATCCATGGCCATCGGCACGGCAGCAGAGCACGGTGTGACGGTAACTGGCAAACCTTAGCGCGGTTGGCAGCGTCAGCTCGGTGAATGCACAAGCCTGGCAGTCGTGTCACCGCCCGCGTTGCGTTGATTGACTCGACGTGCTTGCCGCGTGCGCTACACGCCTTGCTCTCCTCGCCGATGTTCAGTGTGTCAGTGCCTCACTGGCGAACCTGCGTTGCGACAGATGCCGCAAGCCGGCGGCCAAACGAAACGGCGCGGCATACGCCATTCTGCTGCAGTGCCATCGGCGTCAGGCCGATGACGCGCTGCAGCGTATTTTTTGCGGGAATGGCAGGGTCAATCCCGGTTCCACGATGACGCAGCGCAACAGCATCGCACATGACATTGCGCTAGCACTTGCGCGGGTATACACGTTCGCATCGGACCACTTGCCAGGAGATCACGATGAACGCGCAACCTGCCACCAAGCCGCTCAACACCGATCCGCAGTCGATCTTCAAACCGCGCTACGACAACTTCATCGGCGGCAAGTGGGTCGCGCCGAAGGATGGTCAGTATTTCGACAACACCACGCCGATCAACGGCAAGGTCTTTACCTCGATCGCGCGCTCCACCGCTCCGGATATCGAAGCGGCGCTGGATGCTGCGCACGCGGCCAAGGAGGCGTGGGGCAAGACCTCCACCACCGAGCGCTCTAACGTACTGCTCAAGATCGCCGACCGCATCGAACAGAATCTCGAACTGCTCGCGTACGCCGAGACCTGGGACAACGGCAAGCCGGTGCGCGAAACGCTCAATGCCGACGTGCCATTGTGCGTGGACCACTTCCGCTATTTCGCCGGTGCCATCCGCGCGCAGGAAGGCGGTATTTCCGAGATCGACAGCGACACCATCGCGTATCACTTCCACGAACCGTTGGGCGTGGTGGGGCAGATCATTCCGTGGAATTTCCCGCTGCTGATGGCGTGCTGGAAACTCGCGCCGGCGCTTGCCGCCGGCAACTGCGTGGTGATGAAGCCGGCAGAGCAGACGCCGGCTTCGATTTTGGTGTTGATGGAACTCATCGGCGACCTGCTGCCGCCTGGCGTGTTGAACGTGGTCAACGGCTTCGGCCTGGAGGCCGGCAAGCCGCTGGCCAGCAACCCGCGCATCGCCAAGATTGCGTTCACCGGCGAAACCACCACCGGCCGGCTGATCATGCAGTACGCCAGCCAGAACCTGATTCCGGTGACGCTGGAGCTGGGTGGCAAATCGCCCAACATCTTCTTCGCCGATGTGATGGCCGAAGACGACGATTTTCTCGACAAGGCGGTGGAAGGCTTCGTGCTGTTCGCCTTCAATCAAGGCGAAGTGTGTACCTGCCCGTCGCGCGCGCTGATCCAGGAATCCATCTACGACAGGTTCATGGAAAAGGCGCTTGCGCGCGTGGCGGCGATCAAGCAGGGCAATCCGCTCGATCCCAACACCATGGTCGGTGCGCAGGCGTCCAGTGAGCAGCTGGAAAAAATTCTCTCCTACATCGATATCGGCAAGCAGGAAGGTGCGCAAGTGCTGATCGGCGGCGAGCGCAACACGCTCGAGGGCGACCTGGCCGGGGGCTTTTACGTCAAGCCCACGGTGTTCAAGGGGCACAACAAGATGCGCGTGTTCCAGGAGGAGATCTTCGGCCCGGTGGTCTCGGTCACCACCTTCAAGGACGAAGCCGACGCGCTGGCGATCGCCAACGACACGCTATACGGCCTGGGTGCCGGCCTCTGGAGTCGCGACGCTTCGCGCCTGTATCGGATGGGCCGCGCGATCCAGGCTGGCCGCGTGTGGACCAACTGCTATCACGCCTACCCGGCGCATGCTGCATTTGGCGGGTACAAGCAGTCGGGCATCGGCCGCGAAAACCACAAGATGATGCTCGACCACTATCAACAGACCAAGAACCTGTTGGTGAGCTATTCGCCGAAGGCGCTGGGGCTTTTCTAACGGCAGCTGCGTGGCTGACCGCCTCGATGTTTGCGCACACGAAAGCCAGCCGGGCTTGTTCTGCTGCACCATCGATGCAAAGGCATGCACACGGTGTCCGCGTGCATGCACGCCCGCACATAGCGGCAGGGTATGGTGCTCGACAAGGCGGCCGGAGCGGCCGCAGGAGTTAGCCGATGCAAGACAGCACCACGCGCACTGAGCTGCCGGCCCAGGTAACGGCCACGCTGGCGGCACTGCAGCTGATCGACAAGCTGCGTGCCCAGCATGGCGATGTGTTGTTCCACCAATCCGGCGGCTGCTGCGATGGGTCTTCGCCAATGTGTTTTGCGGTCGGCGAATTCATCGTCGGCGACCGCGACGTCTTGCTTGGCGAGATTGGCGGCGCGCCGTTCTACATCAGCGCGCCGCAATTCGAATACTGGAAGCACACCCAGCTCATCATCGATGTGGTGCCGGGGCGCGGTGGCATGTTTTCGCTGGAAAATGGGGAAGGTGTGCGCTTCCTGGTGCGGTCGCGGCTGTTTGATGATGATGAATTCGCACGGTTGCAGCAGGCCGGCCGGGCGTGAGCCACGCGGTGAGATTTGCCCCGTGATCACGGATCGGCCTGGTGCAGGTTGGTTTGTCTTTCAACCCACGCTTTCAGCCAGAGACCCGCCAGGAACACCTCTTCAGTCATCGGTCCCCGTCGATGGCGCGCTTCCCGGCTTCTTGGCCGGCGTCTGGTCATCGGCAGGAATCAGGCGCCCGGGCGCATCGCCGGCGCCGCGGTCTTCATAGTGTTCGGCGTCGCGCTTGCCGTGTTGTTCGCCCGGCTGGGTGGGTTGGTCGCGTAACGGGTCGCGGGACATGGTGGACTCCTGACAGCAAGATGGGCGAGCAGTTCACCGCGCCTGCGGTGAAGGGCACGCAAATCGCGCAATGCAAGCGAATTTCTCACGCATGGCTCACGGCAGCGGCGTTACTGATGTCAGCCCCCATGCCGCACCGTGGAGCCGCCCATGCGCCCCCAGGATCGCCGTCCCGACCGTCGCCTGTTCAGTGCCCATGTCGAGCCCGCTCCGCCCAGGCGCGCGCCGCGCAAGTCACGCATGCCGGATACGGCTGGCGTGGCGCAGGATTTCCATTGCTACAGCCTGGCCGACTACCAGCGCCGCCGCCGGCGTGGCGGGCCCACCTGGCGCGATTTATTGCCGGCCTATGCGTTTGCGCGGATCACCCACGCTGCCGATTGGCCGCGCGGGGCCGATATCGATTGCGAGCAGGCCCTGGCTGCGCAGTGGGACAGCATGCGTGGAGCCTCGCGACTGGACTGGCCGCATGTGCGCGACATTGTCGAAGATGCCTGGCTGGCCCTGGACCACATTCCCGAAGCCGCAATTCATGGAGCAGCGCACTGATGGCACGACCGATCTGGACCGGCACCCTTTCCTTCGGCTTGCTCAACGTGCCGGTGTCGTTGATGTCGGGCGAGCGCAAGGTGGATCTGCATTTCCGAATGCTGGATTCGCGCGACAAAAAACCGATCCGCTTCGAACGCGTCAATGCCGACACCGGCGATGAGGTGCCGTGGAAGGAGATCGTCAAGGCATTCGAATACGACAAGGGCAGCTACGTCATCGTCGAAGAACAGGATATCCGCTCTGCGGCGCCGGAAAGCCATGAAACGGTCGAGGTGGAAACCTTTGTCGATGCAGCCGACATCGACCCGCGCTATTTCGAAAAGCCCTACATCCTGGTGCCGGGCAAGAAGGCCGAAAAGGGGTACGTGCTGTTGCGCGAAACTTTGCGCGACACCGGCAAGGTAGGCATTGCCAAGGTGGTGATCCGCACCCGCGAGTATCTGGCGGCGGTGATGCCGCAGGGCGATGCATTGATCCTGTTGTTGCTGCGTTATCAGCAGGAGGTGGTGGACCCGCAGGACTTCAAGCTGCCGGCCGGTGCGGTGGGCGAGTACCGCATCACGCCCAAGGAACAGGAGATGGCAAAGCAGCTGATCGAGTCGATGTCCGGCACCTGGCAGCCGGAGGATTACCACGACGAATTCCGCGGCAAGCTGGAAAAGATCTTGCGCAAGCGCATCCAGGAAAAGGGCGGCACGACCACCGTGGACGTGGAACCCCCTCAGCACGAAGACGCCACCACCAACGTGGTGGACTTCATGTCGTTGCTGCAGAAGAGCCTGCAGGCCAATACGCGCACGCCAGCCAAGAAATCCAGCACGGCCGAAACGGCAAGCGCACCTGCAAAGAAAGCGGCGACCAAGAAAGCGCCGAAGAAAGCCGTCAGGAAGACCGCAGGCAAGGCGGCCAAGAAGACTGCCGCCAAGACGGCCGCGCCCAGGCGCAAGGCGGGATAGGCGGGGGCGCAGCACGGACGGTACGGGCGGCATGCCCGCCTGTCGGCGCGCGCTTGGCCGCGAATGGTGAGGCACTTTCTGTCAGCTGCCTGGCGAACCGCTCACAGCGCTCGATCACGCGCGACGGTCTTGCGGCGTCAAGGCGAGATCGTCTCTGCCCGCTCGCGCGTCACCCGGCTCAACGCGTCGGCGCTGATCTCGGCGATGGAATGCGTGCCGGTCAGCGTCATCGCCACGCGCATTTCCTTTTCGATCAGGGTCAGCAGGTTTTCCACGCCGGCCTGCCCGGCGGCCGCCAGCGCGTAGACGAACGCGCGGCCCAGCAATACCGCATCGGCACCGAGCGCGAGCATGCGCACCACATCCAGCCCGCTGCGGATGCCCGAATCGGCCAGAATCTTCAGTTCGCCCTTTACCGCATCGGCAATGGCCGGCAGCGCGCGTGCGCTGGACAGCACGCCGTCGAGCTGACGGCCGCCGTGGTTGGAGACCACGATGCCGTCGGCGCCGAAGCGCACCGCATCGCGTGCGTCCTCCGGGTCCAGGATGCCCTTGATCACCATCGGCCCGGTCCAGAATTCGCGGATCCATTCCAGGTCTTTCCAGGCAATGGACGGGTCGAAGTTGGCGCCCAGCCAGCCGATGTAATCCTGCAGGCCGGTGGGGCTGCCGCGGTAGGCGGAGATGTTGCCCAGATCGTGCGGCCTGCCGAGCAAGCCCACGTCCCACGCCCAGCGGGGGTGCGTCACTGCCTGCAGCATGCGCCGCAGCGAGGCATTGGGCCCGCTCATGCCCGAGTGCGCATCGCGGTAGCGCGCGCCCGGCGTGGGCATGTCCACGGTGAACACCAGCGTGGTCACGCCCGCGGCCTTGGCCCGTTCCAGCGCATTGCGCATGAAGCCACGGTCCTTGAGCACATAGAGCTGGAACCACATCGGCCGTTCGATGGCCGGCGCCACTTCTTCGATCGGGCACACCGACACCGTGGACAGGGTGAAGGGAATGCCGCGCGCGGCCGCCGCACGCGCGGCCTGCACTTCGCCGCGGCGTGCATACATGCCGGTGAGGCCGACCGGCGCCAATGCCACCGGCATCGCCAGGGTTTCGCCGAACAGCTCGGTGCTCAGGCGCAGATCCGACATATTGCGCAGCACCCGCTGGCGCAGCGCTACATCTGCCAGGTCCGAGACATTGCGCCGCAAGGTGTGTTCGGCATACGCGCCGCCATCGATGTAATGGAACAGGAAGGGCGGCAGGCGTGCTTGCGCAGCGGCGCGGTAGTCGGAAGCGGCGGAAATGATCATCGAAGACGGGACGGCAGCGGCGGGGAGCGGCCGAGTGTAAGACGATCCATCCAAGACGGCACGGCACCGGGGCAGCGAGTCGGCACTCTAGGTCTGGATGTGGCTCGACGCAGTGCCATGCCCGTTGCTGTGCGCCCGCCTAGGCGGGCGCAAAATGCCCGTGAAACCCTAGCGGTAGCGCGTACGGAAGCCATGCCTGGGCCACCGGCCCGGCATCGATATGTCGTGCGTCCAGCACCATCAGCCCGGTGCGGCCGCGGCGGGTGTCCAGCACGGTGCCGACCAACCAGCCATCGTCTGGGCGGTCGCTGCCGGGCCTGGGGACGAACACATGTTCCTCGGCCAGCACGTCCGGCCCGTAGCGATGCACCTGGCGGCGGTCGCGTTCCAGGTCATAGCCGGCCACGGCATTGAGGAACGGCGAGTTGTCGGGCCCATCGATGCATGGCGCATACAGGCGTGCGCCGGTGGTGGTCGGGGTGCGGCGGTCGTACAACGGCAATTCCAGATTATCCACCGGATGCGGCTGCCAGTGCGCGCGGCCGTTGCTCAGGTCCAGATGCAGGCTGCGCAGTTGCACCTGTGATGGTGCGGCCGCCGGGTCGCCGTGCATGGCCGCACGCATTGGCGAGCGCGCCTGCTCCGGATCGTCGTACACGATGGCGCGCACCACGATGCGGTCGCGATGCGCATAGGCGTCGGCAAAGTGGTATGCCACCGCAAAGTCGGCTTCAAACCAGCGTGGTTGGTCCAACGCATCCTTGGGCACCACCGCAATCCGCGATGGCGCTTCGGGCGTAAAGCGCAGTCTTTCGAAGAACGCGCCCTCGCCGTCCAGCCGGCGGTACGGCGCCATGACCAGAATCAAATGCCGATCTGTCATGGCAAAGCTGTGCATATAGCCGGGGGCGTCGGTGTGCAGCAGCTGCACGTGACGCAACGTGGCATCTGCGCCCAGGTGCCAGAGCACCACGCCGCTGGCGCCTGCCGCATTGATTGAGCCGAAGTTCCATGCGCTGCCGTCGCGGTCGATCAATGGGTGTGCGGAAAACGGCATCGCAGCCAGATCGTCGCGCCAGGTCACCGGGCCGAGCGTGCGCAACGCATCCGGATCCAGCTCGATCGCCGATCCCGCTTCCCATAATGCGAACAACCGGCCATTGAGCATCGCCACCGAGGTATTGGCGGTGTTGACGTCGTCGTTATTGCGGACCGGCTGCATGTCGGGCACGGAGGTGCCAGCGGCGCGATACAGAAAACGTCCGGCCTGCTGTTCCTGGGTGAATTTATGCGTCGCCACCATGCGCCCGACGTGCTGCACCTGGGTGCCGCCCAGCTGCCAGCGATGCACCATGCCATCGCCATCGAACCAGTGTTCGTAGCGGAACCCGGCGCGCTCGGTCCAGGCAGGGCCATTGCGATACAGGCTGCCTGCCAATCCTTCGGGAAGCTTGCCCTGCACTGCCGTGGTGGTCGGCCCGAAGGTGGGGCTGGTCACGCTGCGCCAGCCCAGCAGCCACGGTGTGCGCTGCAACTGTGTATGAAACGCTGCCGCTTCTGCGGCGTGTGCAGGCAGACTGCGTAACATCCAGCTGCCGAGCGCAGCGCTGCCGCCAGCGGCCAACAGGGATTGCAGAAAGCGACGACGGTGCATGGCAGCGCTCCTATCGCGTGCCGGTGTCAGCGCATTTGCACGCTGATGCGCTTCCCGCTGGCCGGCAGGTCGAAGACGATCTCGTCGAAGCCAGGCTTGCGCATGCCGGTGGGGTTGTTGCTGAAGCCATATCCTTCCACCGGCATGCCGATCAGGTTGGTGTCCAGCTTGCCGTTGGCGTTTTCGTCGTGATTGATCATCACGGCATAACGGCCGGGCGGAAGATTCTTGAACTGGATGTGCGGTGTGCTGCTGGTGATCGGCAGCGTCTGCGCCTGCACCGGCGGCTGTGCACTGTCCAGTTGTGCGGCCGAGGCGATCACCGCGATGCGCAGCTTGCCTTGTTGCGAACGCAAGCCGCTGACGTCCACGTTCAGGTCGGCGGCGTGCACGCCGGCGCTGCCGAGCAGCCATGCGAGCGCAACAACGGGATAGGGACGGGCGAGCATGCAACTCTCCCGGCAACGATAGGGATGCGACGCGGTGAGACCGATCGTACGCAGCGTATCCACCTTGCTGCGCTGGCGGCCGTCGCAGATCGGACCGTGAGGGGTCGCCCATACTTGCAGCAGCACGCCAGGTTGCATGTCGTGTGGGCCGAACCTGGGTGCAAGCAGACGAAGCACTGCCTGGCATCCATGCGCGACGCCGCTGCTGTCTGCGCCGTCACCACACCAGCGGCAGCAGGCGCCGGCTCTGCTTCGCATACGCCGGGTAAGCCACCGGGAAGGCGCGCTGCAACGCGGCCTCTTCGATGCGAATGCGGTGCAGGAAGACCCAGGTCACCGGCACCACGATCGCCATCACCGACAACGCATTGCCCATGCCCAGCGCCAGCCCGTAAAACGCCAGCAGCGCGCCGGTGTACGACGGGTGCCGCAGCCAGCGATACGGGCCGCGACGCACCAACTGGTGATCGGGCTGGATGGTCACGTCCACCGTGAACCAGCGCGCCAGCACCTGGATGGCCCACACGCGCAATGCCAGCCCGCTGCCGATCAAGGCGCAGCCGGTCCACTGCAGCGACCCCGCCCAACCCTGCGGCCAGTGCGCCAGGCCGCTGTAGGCCAGCATCACTGCAACGGCCACCGCCGCAGACAACACGCGCCACAGGTATTTCAGGGTGCCTTGATCGTGCGCGCCACCATCGCCGGCGCGGCGACGGCGGCTGAGCAGCAGCTCATAGCCACCCCAGACCAGATTGAGCGCGATGAACAGACTGGAAGCGGACATGGTGTGACTCCTTGGCAACGCGGTGAGTGGATGAGGCCAGTCTGCGCGCGCACTGCACCCATACCAGGGGCCGCAGGTCATCGATCCCACCTGCCAGAAGTCACCTTCTGCCTGCGCACCATTGCCGAGCGCCTGCATGGCGGTCAGCATCGCCGCATGAACTATTCCTTCCGCCACCTGTTGCACCCCCTGCGCCTGGCCGCTGCGTTCACCATTGCCGCGGTCGCGCTGTCGTTCATGCCCGATGCGTCTGCCTACGGTGCCTGGCGCTGGGGCGCGCTGGCCGGCTTTACCGCATTGTTCGTGGTGCACACCGTGTTGCCGCAAACGCATGCATTGCGCACGGTGGCCACCCTGCTGCAAGCGGCGTTGGCCTTGCTGCTGGTCTGGATGGAGCCGCATGCCGGCACCGCGCCGGTCCTGCTGGTGATGCTGGTGGCGCAGGCGGGCATGACCTGGCCGCCGTTGCGCGTGCTGCTGCTGGCGCTGGTGTTGAACGCGGGCATGTACGCGGTGCTAGTGCACGCCGGCTTCGATCGGGCCTTGTTGATCGTGAGCATCTATGCCGGCTTCCAGGCCTTTGCCGCACTCACCGCGCATTACGCCCGCAGTGCCGAGCGGGCGCGCGACACCTTGGCCTACGTCAACGCCGATCTGCTGGCCACCCGCGCGCTGCTGGCCGACAGTGCGCGCGATGCCGAGCGTTTGCGGCTGGCGCGCGAGTTGCACGATGTGGCCGGGCACAAGCTCACCGCCATGCGCATCAACCTGCGCCTGCTCAGCGCCGACCCGGCCCTGGCGCAGCGCAACGAGGTGGCGGTGGTGGAGCAGTTATCGGCTGAACTGCTGTCGGACATCCGCAACGTGGTGCAATCGCTGCGCGACGACCAGGGCCTGGACCTGCAGACCGCCTTGCGCGCGCTGGCCGCCCCGTTCCCGCGCCCGACGCTGCGCCTGCAGATCGATGCCGACGTGCGTGTCACCGATGCGCGCGTGGCCGAGCTGCTGCTGCGGCTGGTGCAGGAAGCGCTGACCAATGCCGTGCGGCATGCCGACGCCGATGAAGTGGCCGTGCACCTGCATTGCGTAGGCGCACAGTTGCACGTGGACATCTGCGACGATGGCCGCCGCGCCGAGCGCATCCGCGAAGGCAACGGCATTACCGGCATGCGCGAACGCCTGGCCGCATTGCATGGCCAGCTGGACCTTGGCCGCACACCCACAGGCGGCATGCACCTGATTGCGAGACTACCGGTATGAGTTCACGTCGTATTGCCCTGGCCGACGACCAGATCCTGGTGCGCGCCGGTCTGCGCGCGTTGCTGCAGCAGCAGGGCGTGGAGGTGGTGTGCGAGGCCGACGACGGCCAGGGCCTGCTGGATGCGCTGACCATCCATACGGTGGACGTGGTGCTCAGCGACATCCGCATGCCCGGCCTGGACGGCATCCAGGCACTGGAGCAGCTGCGCGCCCGCGGCGACCGCACCCCCGTGCTGCTGCTCACCACCTTCGACGACAGCGACCTGCTACTACGCGCCAGCGAGGCCGGCGCGCAGGGCTTCCTGCTCAAGGACGCCGCCCCGGAAGACCTGCGCGAGGCGATCGAGCGCGTTGCCGCAGGCGACACCCTGCTGCAGCCGGTCAGCACCGACCCGGTGCGCGCCCGCTACCAGTTCCGCGACCAGCAGGCCCCGCGGGAGACCTTCAACGAACGCGAGGTGGCGATCCTGCGCCTGCTGGCCGGCGGCTATTCGAACAAGGAAATCGCCCGCACCCTGTTCCTGGCCGAAGGCACGGTGAAGAACTACGTCTCCACCATCCTGGAAAAGCTGGGCACCCGCGACCGCACCCGGGCGGTGTTGAAGGCGATCACGTTGCGGGTGATTTGAGGGCGGGGAATCGGGAATGGGGAATGGGGAATCGGGATTTGGGATTCGGAAAAGCGGGCAGGTGGGGACCGGATCGGAAAGCCCTAGAGCAAGGGAACCTAAGCCCCTCTCCCTCCGGGAGAGGGGTTGGGGTGAGGGTACGGCGGAAGACAGCCAACGCGAACGAGCTCAGCCGTGGCCTAAACTTGCAGTAGGCCTCACCGGCCGATCCCGCCTTGCATCCCAGAACAGTGCACAGCCTTGCACCGTCTTCCTGTAACTACGCGCCACCTTGTCCCGCGGTAGAAGGACCGAAGTTCGCTTGCTGCCCGACACGACGCAAGCCCCTCGCCCCCTCGGGAGAGGGGTTGGGGGTGAGGGTACGGCCAATACCACTTGCTGCCGTTTCGCCCCCCAGACACGCTATCCCGAGTGCCGAGCTCGTTCAGGCCTGCATTTCTATGTGACTGTTCCATAAGGGTTTATGGGCAACCGTCAGCTTCGGCCGGCAACCGTAAGGTTGCCGTCAGGTCTGGCGCGGGGCCGCGCATGAAGGTGATCCGGCGGCCAGCGACGCCGCCCGCGGACGCGCCGCGCTCCGGTCTGCTGCGGAGTCCGTCATGCGCCTGGTCCGGTCGTGGTTCGTGTTGATCGTCGTGCTGTTCACCAGCGCCTGGGGGGCGTCGACCCAGGCCGAATTGCCGGTCAGTTGGCCCCGCGCAGCCCTGCCGATCCAAACGGTCGCCGAACGCGACATGCGGGTCGTCGTGGGATGCGCGTCGGCAGTGCAGGGAACTGCTGCCCATGCCTGTGATCGACTGATCAGGCGCTTCGATGGAGAAGGTTGCCGGCAAGGTCTGGCGAGTCGCCCACGCCAGGTCGGCCAAACCGATGACCCTGAATGCGCGGGCATCGGCACGGGCACGGCCGGCACGTGGTCGAGCCGTGGCCAGATCAAGCCGGCTTTCAGCAACGGAACCGAGCGCGACGAGCGTCTGCGCAGGTTGGCCGACATCTAGCCACGCTCCTAGGGTTACCTGGGATGCACCACGCCCGCAGCGGCGGCAAGGAGCAGGAGCCACGCAGTGCATGCGGCGCCAGATCGATGCCGCGGGCTGGCAGCAGCACGCCGTCATCCTGCAGGATCGGGCGACACGCGCTAGACGCGCAGCAACACGGTCGATGCGAAGGGACGTATAAAGACGCAAGGCCGCATGGAGCGGCCATGCTGGTGTGCAGCGTTGAGGAAGTGACACGATGGGCAGGTATCGGATTGGCTGCGCCGTTTTGGCTATCGCATGTTTGCTCATGGCCGCCACCGGCTGTGCAAAGCAGCCGAGGTTATCGTCGCGACTGATCGTGACCCTCGACGCGCCGATACTGGAACAAGGGGGCGCGGTCATCGTATCGGCGCGTCCGATTGCCGATCACCAGTGGCGCCTGCTTGAGGGCGCCAGGTCAACCAAGGCCGGGTACGAGAAAGAATTTCAAGTCACCGTTGCCTCGCCGGCATCGATCATCGAGCTGCATTACCCTGAAAGCGGAACCTATAGCTTCAAGCTGCAGCCGGCAGCACGTGCCAAAACACGTCCTCTCCAATCGCGTCGGGTGCTGATCGGCCAGGCCGACCTGACGGATCCGCAGACAAAACGCCAAGTGCATTGGCCTTCGATGAGTGTTGTCCATGTCAGCGGCAGCACCTACCCGGAAGGGTGGGCGCGCACTCTAGCGTCCACGTTCGACGTGCCTTTCGAAAGCGATGCGCCAGACAACTATGTGATATCCAGTTTTCCTGCCGGTCGCGTGATTGCCCTGACGCCCAAGGCAATCGATACCTACGTTCGGGACACCAACTGAGCACCTGCATGCAGGCGCATCGCGCAGGAGGTCCGCGGCGGCCGGGTCTCTTATTGTGTGCAACTGAGCCATCGCTCGATCGCGCGGCGGCTCCCGTCCGGCGGCGAACCGTCGGACGGAGATGGACCCAAGGATCAGTGACGCCCGAATTCGGTCGGCGAAATTTCCGGATCGTTGCCGACCTGGGGGTCGCAGCTGAAATGCGTGCCGGTGTGGGTATCTTTCACCACCACGCTGAAAAAGATCAGTGTCCGGTCTTTATTGGCATTGACCACCTGCACCCAACTGCCGTCGGAGGCAATTTCCGCCGGGCCGATCTGCCCCGTCGAATCGGAATTCAGCAGGCTGATGATCTTGAAGCGGTGGGGCACCGATTTGCAGAACGCGTAGCGCAGGGTCACGCCCTGTTCGCCTTTGCCACAGATGAGCAGGTCCGGCGAGAAGCTGTAGAAGTAGGCGCCCCTGCCGGTATTGCCGCCGAACTCAACGTGCGCCACGGTCAGTGTGATGGGGATGATCTTGGGATCAGTCATGACGTTGGTGATTCCTTGAAGAGCGGGGCATAGAGGGAAACGAATCCCGGGTGGCGGTAGCCCGCTTGATACAGCCATCCGAGCTGTTGCGTCACGGCAGCGCGCCGACCCAGATGAATCTGTGCGCGAATCCAGGGGTCGAGCAAGGTCTTGTCGCGACTATTGCCGATATCGGCGCCGAGCACTGCCACGGCACGTTGCCAGGCGGCGCGTGCACCGACGTGATCGCCGCTGGCGTCCAGCTGTTCGCCATACCAGACCAATGCAGTCGCCAGCGCCGACACGCCGATCAGGTCGGCCGGTTTGGCCTGATGCAAGGCATCCAGCCGCGCCACGATCGCCGCCAGACTGGCCGTCTGACGGTCGCCGTGCAGTCCCTGCACCCGATTCAAGCGCAGTGCGATGATAGCGTCCAGCCATTCCCATTCCGGCAGCGGCTGGTGCGCCAGCACGCCTGCCAGCGTTTGCCGCGCCTGGGTGAGTTGGCGTGTGGCAGCAGCGGCGTGCCCGTCCAGCGCGGCCACCCAGCCGGCCTGCGCATAGGCATGCGCCAGATCGCGGCGCCAGGTGCGGTTGTCCGGCTGTTGCGCGACCAGTGGTTCCAGCATCCCCACGCTGGCTTGCGCGTCGGCTTGCGCCTGCGCCAGGTGACCGCGTGCCAGCGCCAGATTGGAGGTGCGCACCAACGAGGTGGCCATGCGCCGTCGCCAGGCGTTGGCATCGGGATCGTGCTGCACTAGCAGGCGCAGTGTTTCGATCTGTTCGCGATAGCCCTGTTCGGCCGGTGCCAGCAGGCCCTGGGTTTCCTGCGCCAGACTCAGCCAGGAAAGGCTGTCGACAAGCTCATAGCGCACGGACGCGTTGTCTGGGGTACGCGCCAATACTTGGCGTTTGAGCGCGATCGAGCGGGCGAACAAGCCGATCGCCGTGTTGGCCTGCCCTTCGCTACGCGCCAGCGTGCCAAGATTGTTGAGCGCGTACGACAACTCCAGTTGCCAGTGTGGATCATCCGGCGCGGTGCGCACCAACCATTCGCTGGCGGCCAGATACTGCGACCAATGGGTGCGCGCCAACGGAAACTGTTTGCTGCGATAGGCCATGTTGCCCAGCCAATACGCCGTCTGACCTATTTCCGCATGCGCCTCCACTGCGTCCGGCGCCTGGGTACGCGCCTGCTCGGCAGTGGACGCGGCACGCGTGAATGCGGCCTGCGCCTCTTCCAGCTTGCCCTGATTCATCAGCACTTCGCCGGTGGTACGCAGCGCACGTGCGTGGTTGATCAGATCACCGGTTGCCATGCCCGACTCGGGCAGATCCTCCAAATACCGCAGCGCACGGCTGCCGACGCTATCGAGCAGTTTGAGGTTGCCCACGGTGCGCAACTGCTCGGCCAGATCGCCCAGCATGTAGCCCACCAGTTGCTGCGCTTGATCGCGGCGTTGTTCGGCCACTTGCTGGGCCTGGCGCGCCTGCCAGCCGAGCAGCAGCGAGGCGCTGGCCAGCACCGCCAGCAGTGCGGCGGCGGCGGCGTATACGCTGCGGCGCTGGCGTTGCGAGCGTTCGCAGGCGCGCAGGAAGGCATGATCCAGGGCGTCCAGATCCTGCGGCATGCGTCGCGCAGCCTCGCGTGCTTCGCTCAGCGGGCGGCCGCTGTTGAGCAAGTGATCGCTGCGCCGGCCTTCGGCGGCCCAGCGTTGTGCCGCCAGTTGCAGCCGCTTGCGCGCCTGCAGCAGGCGGCGGTTTTCATGGATCCACTCGGCCGCACGCGGCCACTGTCGCAACAAGGCTTCGTGCGCGACCGCAAAGCCCGGTTCGCCGGCCACCAGCTCGCTGACGAACAGGCGCGCATGCACGAACGCATCCACCAGCACGCGCGCTGTGCCACTCGCCGGCAATGCCGACCACAGCGCACGCCGTGCGGTGACGGCATCGCTGTCGGGGTGGATCACGCTCAGCAGCGTCAGCACTTCGCCCAACGCGGCCTGCGCATTGGAGGGCAATGCGCGAAACGTCTGCTCGGCATGATGCGCCAGCGCGCCTTCCAGGCCGCCCAGGGCGCGATACGCGGCAAATGTCAGCAAGCCGTCGTCGCTGCGCTGCGCATGCAGGGCATGCAGCAGATGTTGCAGCAACGGCAACGCATCGGGCTGGCGCGTGGTGGCATCGCGCAGCACATCGTCCAGGCGGCCGGCGCCGCTGTGGTCTTCTTCGAAGCGCAGCCCGGCCATCGCTGCCGGCACGCGGATGATCTGGCCAATCTCGCCATCGCGTGGCGGCAGCAGATCCACGTGCCCATCGCCGCGTTTGAGCTCGACGATGTCCGGCAGCGCATCGATCAGGCGCGGATAAAAATCGCTGCGGGTGAGCATCAGCACGGCCACGTGCGCGCTGGCGCACAGCGCGTGCAAGGCGGCCGCCAGTGCAGCGCGATCGGCGGCCGTGATGCCGGGCGTGGCCACCATCGCTTCGGCATGGTCGATGACCAGCAGCAGATGGCGCCGGGTGTGCACGTTCTCGCGCGCCGGGCCGGTTTGGCGCATCGCCTCGTCGATGGCCGCATGCAGCGGCGCAGGTTGCTGCAGCCATTCGGGCAGGCGTGCCGTCTGCGCTGGCGACAACACCGCGCGCCCGCCTGGTGCCCACTCGCTTAATGCGCGTGCGAGCGTATCCAGCACATCGCCGCCGCGGCATTGCGCCAGGTTGCAGTACGCCACCGCGGTGGCCTCCAGCCCATCCAGGCCGCCGGGCTGGCACAGCAACGGCACCACGCCGGCGCGCAGCAACGAGGTCTTGCCGCAGCCGCTGGCGCCGCTCACCAGCACCAGGCCACGCTGGCTGTGCAATTGCGCGCGCAACGCGCCCAGCACCTGCGCAATCGCATGGCTGCGGCCGAAGAACACGTCTGCATGTGCCGGGTCGAATGCCTGCAGCCCCATGTACGGGTTGCCGTGCCCCCACGCCTGCGGACCGATCACCGCACCGCGGTAATCGTCGGGAAACACCACCTTCGGCAGCAGCCGGTAGCCACGCTTGCGGATGGTTTCGATGAAGCGCGGCTGGCGGCTGTCGTCGCCGAGCTTGCGGCGCAGCTGGGCGATGGTCTTGTGCACCGGGTTATCGCCGTAGAAGCTGCCGTGCCACACCTCGATCAACAACTGCTCGGCGCTGATGACCTCGCCGGCGCGCTCGGCCAGCGCGATCAGCACTTCCATCATGCGCGGTTCCAGCGTGATGGTCTGGCCGTCGTCGATCAGCGTCAGCCGCTCGGGCTCGACCAGCAATGGCCCAAGACGGAACCGCGGAACGGAGCCCAGCTGCGTGACGCGCTCGCTTCGAAGAGACATCGCTCAAATAACCGGTCGCACAACTGGAAGGGGCCTCGACAATCGCCCTCAGGCGCGGCCAGGCACGGCACGGCAGGGCCGAAACGTAGCACAGCCCGCTGCCGGGTAAGTCGATTGCGGTCGCTGTTCGTTACGGCGCGCGCGCAGGTGCTGGCGTCAGGCTGCCCCGCGGTGGGCCTCACGTGCTTCCATACAGCGGCGTGTGTTACGCATCAGGCTGTTTCGCGCGCGCCACACGCACTAAGATGCCGCCAGCATCTTGCTGACCAGGAGTCCACGTTGATCATCCATCCCAAAGTGCGCGGTTTCATCTGCACCACCACGCATCCGCTTGGCTGCGAGCGCAATGTGCTCGAGCAGATTGCCGCAACGCGTGCGCGTGGCGTACGCACTGACGGCCCCAGGAAAGTGCTGGTGATCGGCGCTTCCAGCGGCTACGGCCTGGCCTCGCGCATCACCGCTGCCTTCGGGTTCGGTGCGGACACGCTGGGCGTGTTCTTCGAAAAGCCCGGCACCGCCAGCAAGGCCGGCACGGCCGGCTGGTACAACTTGGCCGCATTCGACAAACATGCCAAGGCGGCCGGGCTGTATAGCAAGTCGATCAATGGCGATGCGTTTTCCGATGCCGCACGCGCGCAGGTGATCGAGCTGATCAAGACCGAGATGGGCGGCCAGGTCGACCTGGTGGTGTATTCGCTGGCCTCGCCGGTGCGCAAGCTGCCGGGCAGCGGCGAAGTGAAGCGCTCGGCGCTCAAGCCGATCGGGCAGACCTACACCGCCACCGCCATCGACACCAACAAGGACACCATCATCCAGGCCTCGATCGAGCCGGCCAGCGCGCAGGAGATCGAAGATACCGTCACCGTGATGGGCGGGCAGGATTGGGAATTGTGGATCGACGCGCTGGAAGGCGCCGGTGTGCTCGCCGATGGCGCGCGCAGCGTGGCCTTCAGCTATATCGGCACCGAAATCACCTGGCCGATCTACTGGCATGGCGCACTCGGCAAGGCCAAGGTCGATCTGGACCACACCGCGCAGCGCTTGAATGCACGCCTGGCCAAGCGCGGTGGCGGCGCCAATGTGGCGGTGCTCAAGTCGGTGGTCACCCAGGCCAGCGCGGCCATTCCGGTGATGCCGCTGTACATCTCCATGGTCTACAAGATCATGAAAGAAAAGGGCTTGCACGAAGGCACCATCGAGCAGCTCGACCGCCTGTTCCGCGAGCGCCTGTACCGCGAAGACGGCCAGCCGGCGCAGGTGGACGACGCAAACCGCCTGCGCCTGGACGACTGGGAATTGCGCGACGACGTGCAGGGCGCCTGCAAGGCGTTGTGGCCGCAGGTCACCACCGAGAACCTGTTCGAGCTTACCGACTACGCCGGCTACAAGCACGAGTTCCTCAAGCTGTTCGGCTTCGAGCGCACCGACGTGGATTACGACGCCGATGTGGAGACGGATGTGAAGTTCGATTGCATCGAGTTGGCTTGATTGCCGGGATTAGAGATTGGGGATTAGGGATTGGCAAGAGCGGTGGATGGCTGCATCGCTGATCTTCGGCGGACCCGAACGTTTTGCGGCAAGGACAACCGGCACGCGATGCTGGTTGCCTTTGCTGTGACGAATCCCCACTCCCTCATCCCAAACTCCGCCCCCAATGGACAAACTCATCGCCCATCTCGTCCTGGCCCTTTTGGTCAGCGGCGTCTGCGCCGTGCTGTTGCGGTTTATCCGGATGCACGGCGCGCTCAAAGCACTGATCAATCTGCTGATCACCACGACCGTGGTCTGCGCCGTGGTGATGCAGGACGGCTCGGCACCGCCGTGGCAAAACGCGCTGTTGATTGCGTCGTTCTTCAGCATTCCGGCATCGGTCTGCGTGGTGTTGGTGAGTACCGCAATGGCATGGATCATCAACAAACGCCGCGCACGCAGACCGGCTTGAAACCCGTGAGCGCTGCAGACAACACCTAGCGAGCATCTGCCCACTGCCCGCAGACCACGCCTGCTGGCACGCAACGCCTGCTCGTCATTAGAGACCGCGTGTTGTGATTACCACCTTTAGAAAAAGCGCAGAAATCCAGCGCTCTTCCGATTCCCGATTCCCCAATCCCGATTCCCAGCGCGTCAGCGCTTCACATCAAACCGCGCATCGCCCACGCAGGCCTGCACATCGGCTACCGACAGCGGATTGAAATCGCCGGGAATCGAATGCTTCAGGCAACCGGCGGCCAGGCCGAAGCGCGCCGTGTCCTCCAACGACCAGCCTTCGATCAGGCCATGCAGCACGCCGGCCGCAAATGCATCGCCACCGCCGATGCGGTCGATGATGGGGGTGAGTTCCTCGCTGGGCGCACGTGCCACCGCGCCATCGCGCGGCAGCAGCATCGCGCCCAGGCTGTGGTGGTCCACGTTGTGCGCCACGCGCTGCGTGCACGCCATCAACTGCAGCTGCGGGAAGGCAGCGAAGGCTTGCTGCGCGGCCGCTTCCACGCGCGCTTCCAGCGTGTCCTGCGCAAACTCGCCGCCCAGCACCACGCCGATGTCGCGGTAGTCGGCAAACACCACATCCGCGCAGGCAAACAGCTGATGCAGGACGCCGCGCGCATCGCCCTGCCAGCGTTGCCACAACTTGGGCCGGTAGTTGCCGTCGAACGACACCTTCACCCCGGCCGCACGCGCGGCTCGTGCCGCCGCCAACGTGGCCTGCGCCACCTCCGCGCCCAATGCCGGGCTCACCCCCGACAGATGCAGCCACTGCGCGCCTTCCAGCAGACGCGGCCAGTCGTAGGCGTCGGCCGGTGCCAGCGCAAAGGCCGAGTCGGCGCGGTCGTAGATCACTTCGCTGGGGCGATGGATCGCCCCGGTGGTCAAGAAATACAGGCCCATGCGGCCGTCCACGCGCCGCACATGGCGGGTATCCACATCGTGCCGGCGCAGTTCGCCCAGCACCGCGGCGCCCAACGGGTTGTCCGCCACCGTGCTGACCATGGCCACCTCGTGGCCGAAGTGCGCCAGCGAAACGCCGACGTTGGCTTCCGCACCGCCGCAATGCACGTCCAGCCGAGGCTGCTGCAGCAGCAACTCATGACCAGGCGCCCCCAGGCGCAGCAATAACTCACCAAAACACAGGATACGGGCACGGCTCATGCGGCAATTACCTCGGCTGGGTGATGCGTGACGCGGTGGGGGCGCCGCCACGCATTTGGATGACCATCGGTGTCATTCTAGCCGGCACGAAATGCCGGCTGCTACGGCCATGATGCGACGTGAAGTGACCGTTTGCACCCGTTTTTCGGAAATTTGGCGGCGTTTTCTGCTGCGCTGCAAGATGTTACGGGACGATTCAGCTGGTAACGTCGTTTTGACCAGCGGTGTCATTGCCGCTCTCAACCCGCTATTTCACATTGTTCATGGACCCTTGGGAGGGGAGGACATGCAATTTCGGACCACCAGCCGGAAGACACCGGTTACCTTGCTTGCGCTGTCGATCGGCCTGGCGCTGAGCGGCCAGGCTGCCGCACAAGATGCTGCCCAATCGCCCGCCGAGCCCGCCGTTGACCTGGACACTGTCACGGTGACCGGTTACCGCGCCAGCGTCGAGAAGGCCCTGGACATCAAGCGCGGCGAAGCCGGCGTGGTCGATGCCATCGTGGCCGAGGACATCGGCAAGTTCCCCGACCTCAACCTGGCCGAGTCGCTGCAGCGCATTCCTGGCGTGGTGATCACCCGCGACGCTGGCGAAGGCCGCGCCATCACGGTGCGTGGCCTGGGCCCGGAATTCACCCGCGTGCGCATCAACGGCATGGAAGCGCTCACCACCGTGGGCGCCGGCGACCAGAGCGGCGGCACCAACCGCGGCCGTGGCTTCGACTTCAACGTCTTCGCCTCGGACCTGTTTTCGCAGCTGATCGCACGCAAGACGGCCTCGGCCGATGTGGAAGAGGGCTCGCTGGGGGCCACCGTCGACCTGCGCACCGCGCGCCCGTTCGACTACAGCGGCTTTACGTTTGCCGCCAGTGGCCAGGCGGCCTACAACGCCATGGCCGAGAAGGCCAACCCGCGTGTGGCTGCGTTGATCGCCAATACCTGGGCCGACAACACCTTCGGCGCCTTGCTGTCGGTGGCCTACACCGAGCGGCAGGTGCTGGAAGAAGGCTCCAACACCGGCCGCTGGGCCAACGGGACGAGCAACGGCAACTTCAGTGCGGCATCGCCATTTGCGGCCGCACGCTCGGCCGACGTGTACCACCCGCGCTTCCCGCGTTATGTGCAGATGGAACACGACCAGCAGCGCCTGGGCGTCACCGGCTCGTTGCAGTGGAAGCCCACCGACCGCACCACCATCTCGCTGGACGCGCTGTACTCCAAGATCGACGCCACGCGCGATGAGCATTACATCGAGGCCATCTCCTTCAGCCGCGGTCGCGACAGCGGCACGCCGCGCCGCGCCGACCGCGACGGCAAGCCGGCCACCATCGTGCGCAACGGCGAGATCCGCAACAACGCGCTGGTGTACGGCGAATTCGACAATGTCGATATCCGCTCGGAGAACCGCCACGACGAGTGGAACACCGAGTTCAAGCAGGTCAGCCTGGATCTGGAGCATCGCTTCAGCGATGCCTTCTCCGTGTCCGGCCGTGTCGGTACCTCGCGCTCGGCGCACGAGAACCCGGTGCAGACCACCATCATCATGGACAAGTACGACGTCGACGGGTACAGCTACGACTATCGTGGCAACAACCGCGCGCCGGTGCTGAACTACGGCATCGACCCGACCAATCCTGCCGGGTGGGAACTGGCCGAAATCCGCCTGCGTCCGCAGACGGTGGACAACGATTTCGATACGGCGCAGATCGACTTCAACTGGAACATCAGCCCCGGCTTCCGCCTCAAGGGTGGCGTGCTGGCCAAGGACTACACCTTCAGCACGGTTGAGTTGCGTCGCGCCAGCGAAGTGTCGGTGCCGACCTTTGCCAATGGCACCCGCATCGTGCCGACGGACCTGACCGAGCAGGCAGGCCTGAAGGGCATCAACGGCAGCCCGTCCAACTGGGTCGTTCCCAATCTGGATGCCGTGGCCAACCAGCTCGGCATCTACAGCAACACCGGCACCTACGCCGTGGCGCCGCGTGCCAACAACACCCGCAGCGTCGAAGAAAAGGACCGCGGCGTCTGGTTGATGGGCGAGTTCTCCACCGACCTGGGATCCATCCCGCTGTCGGGGAATTTCGGCGTGCGCTATGTGCGCACCGAGCAGGAGTCCACCGGCTATGCGTTGATCAACAACGCGCCGGCGCTGAACACGGTGGGCCGCAAGTACAACAACACGCTGCCCTCGTTCAACCTGGTGGCCGAGCTCGCGCCCGACCTGCTGCTGCGTCTGGGCGCGGCCAAGGTGATGTCGCGTCCCGGCCTGGGCAGCCTCACGCCCGGTGTGACCGTGGCCGTGGCCGGCGGCGCACGCACCGTGTCAGGCGGCAACCCGGATCTGGATCCGATCGAAGCCACCAATGTCGATCTTGGCCTGGAGTGGTACTTCAACGAAGGCGCGATGCTGGGCGTCGGCGTGTTCTACAAGGACATTGAAAGCTTCATCCAGACCGCACGCGAAGTGCGTCCGTATTCCAGCAGTGGCCTGCCGGCCTCCTTGCTGGATGGCACCGGCGCCAGCATCAACGACGACTTCACCTTCAGCATTCCGTTGAATACACCCGGTGGCGAGTTGAAGGGCGTGGAAGCGAATTATGTCCAGCCATTTACGTTCCTGCCGGGCAAGTGGGCCAACCTGGGCGTGCAACTGAACTACACCTGGGTGGATTCGCAGATCCAGTACCTGTCCAGCACCGGCGCACCGGTGATGAAGAACGACCTGACCGGGCTGTCGCGCTCGTCGTGGAATGCGACCTTGTTCTACGAGGGCGAGTCCTTCGCTGGCCGCATCTCGGCCACAAATCGCGACGATTACCTGACCCAGGCCCCCGGCACGGAAGCGGGATTCAACGTGGATGGCGTGCACGGCATGACTGGCACCACCATGATCGACGCCTCGCTGCGCTACAAGATCAGCAAGCAGCTGGAGTTGAGCCTGGAGGGCATCAACCTCACCAACGAAGCGTCCGACGAATGGGTGTGGTCGCCGCAGACCGGCGAGTTGCCGCTGCAGTACACCGAAACCGGCCGCCAGTACTTGCTGGGCCTGCGCTACAAGTTCTAAGTGCAGCCAAGTCGCGCCAAGAGATCTCCGTCCGCTACGTACATCGCGTAGCGGGCGCGAGATCGACGGTGCAACGCATCTGTACGACGCACCGCTGGCCGCACACCGCTGCACGCAATGCAGTGGTGGATGGCAACCTGCCCGCGCCGCGCACAACGCACTGCCCTGGTCATCGGCGTGCATCCAGTGGCGACCAAGGTGCGATGCACGCGCAGGCTGGCACCGCGTAGTCTATGCAGGCCATCGCGGCGCCGGGCAAGACATGTGGCAGACCCGTGCCGGCGTGGGGCTGTCATCCCCATGCAGTTTCGAATATTCGCCGCGCGGTGACCCCGTGCGGCGATGCTTTTTGAGGAGTCAGGCAGTGAGCGTGCAGAAGTGGTGGACGAGTGTGCTGTTGTTGATTGCGCTGCCGATGCGTGCGGCCGCCGCCGATGCACCGGAATTGTTGTTCCGCGTCTCGGCCGACCAGAGCCTGCAAGCCGATGTGGCCCGTGGCGATGGCGTGCCCAATTTCCGCGACAAGATCGCGCTGGTGCCCACCGGCAAACGCGGCAACGCCATCGAGTGGGCCGACGACGGCGTGCTGTCGTGGAATGCGCCCGGCAACCTCTACACCCAGCGCGGCACGCTCAGTTTCTTCTGGCGTTCGCGTTACCCGGTCGGCGAAGCGCCGTTCGTGATCTTCCGCGTCGGCTATGCCGACCACACCAGCTGGGACATGGCCTGGCTGCGCATCGACTGGAACGGCCACGGCTTCGATGCCTTCGTCACCGATGCCAATCTCGCGCGCACCCGCGTCTCGTTCAAGCTCGACAGGAATCCGGCCGCCAGCGACTGGACCCACATTGCGTTTGCCTGGGACGAAACCCGCGGCGTGCGCCTGTATGTCGATGGCAAGGAAGCCGCACGCGCACACTGCGGCGCGCCGTGCGCCAATGGCGGTTCGCTCGATTACGACGCCGCGCTCGACCAGTTCGGCCTTGCCGGCCGCGTGATGTCGCCGCACCAGGTGCAGAGCCGCTATAACTTCCTGCGCGGCAGCGACTTCGACGAGATTCGCATCTACGACCGCATGCTCGACGCCGGCGGCGCGGCCGCACTCGCGCGCCTGCAGGAACCCACCACCGCACCCGCCATCGCTGCGGACGCGCAATACGCCGCCTTCCTGCATCGCTACGGCTGGGACAACGGCCATGCACCGCCCGCATTGACCGCACCGGTCACGCGCATCCGCAAGGTGGAATTCACCGACGCGCGCGACCTCAAACAATGGATGTGGAAGGCCACCGACGGCATCGCCGAAACCACCTGGCCCGGCGTCTACAACCGCTCGCGGCTGCCGGGACGCAACGACTACTTCCAGCTGCCCGACTGGAACACCTATGTCGAAGGCGGAAAAGCGCTCGACCTTACCCTGCCGGACGAGCCGTTCAACCGTATCGAACTACGCGGCGCCGCCTACGGCCAGGCCACCTACGCTGCACCTAATGCACAGCCGCAACCCCTGTTCGCACGTCAACAAGGCGTGGTGCGCAGCGTGGATCAGTTCCCCGAGCGCCGCGGCGGCACCCTGCGCTTTGCCAACACCGCGCAGGAAACCCCCATCCAGGAAATCTGGGCCTATGACGTGCAGCCTGGCGAGGTGCCCAAAGGCAGCGCGCAACTCAGCTACACCGTGCGCAGCGACATCCAGCCCGACTACGACAACCTCGCCGAACTGCGCGCTGTCATCGCTGGCCGCTACCCACCAAGCGAACGCCAGACCGTGATTGCGCTGCCCACCAAGGCGCCGGCCCGCAAGCGCCCCAGCGACAAGACCGCAACAACGAACCAGCACCCCATCGTGCACATCCTGGTGCCCTCCAGCCTGGGCGACCCGCCGCCGGATCAGCCGCTGATGCGCAGCTGGTCCTACGGCTGGGAAAACATGCACGACGGCCTGGACGGCATCGCCATCACCTTGCCGGCGCTGAACCTGCCAGCCACCCACAACGGCAGCATCCCGCTCAACATCCGCATCAAGGACCCCATCTGGCCCGCGCGCGACATGATCGATGTCTCGGTCGCAGTCGTCCCTGGTCAAGCGCGCACGCTATGGCTGGATCTGCGCGACAGAATCCTCAGCAACGACAGCCTGATGCTCAGCATCGCCGCCGCCGCACCCGGCTTCGATGCCCAGGCGCTCGACGGCACCCAATTGCAGCTGGTGTTCAAACCGCGCGCTGAGGCCATCAAAGAACACGTTGCCGACCGCTTCAACCAGGTCAAAGACAACTGGGGCTTTCTGGTCGAAGAACACACCACCTCCAAGCGCCAGCTGCTCTACAAACGGCTAGATGCCGACATCACCGATCTACTGCGCGTGGACCCGGACAACGCGCTTGGCCGCGAATACTGGAACGACATCAGCTACGCCAACCAGAGCGAATTGCCGGTCGAGATGCCGGCCGTGCCCAAGGGCGTGCCCGCCTGGGCGTTCTGGCAGCTGCAGGACCTCAAGGCCACGCGCCGCTATATCCGCTGGTGGATCGAGCAGCGCCAGGTGGCCTACGGCGATTTCGGCGGCGGCATTTCCGACGACTCGGACCTGGTACAGCAATGGCCCGGCGTCGCGCTGATGGGTGTGGACCCGGACATGCTCAATGCCTCCATGCTGGCGCTGTCCGATGCCAACTACCGCAACGGCATGTTCACCAACGGCCTGTCCACCATCGAAACCGACGAGCTGCACTCGTACGAGGAGGGCATCAACCTCAACAGCGCCCTGCTGTACCTCAACTGGGGCGACCCGCGCACCGTCGAGCGCCTGATGCAAACCGTCAAAGCCTTCGACAGCATCATCCAGGTCAACCCGCAGGGCCACCTGTTGTTTGCCAGCAACTGGTTCGGCGGCCGCAAGGTCTACCGCGAGCCCAACTGGCAATGGCAGAAACCGTACTCCTTCCCCATCGTGCACCCGGCCATCCTGCTGGGCGGCTATAACGCCGATCCCAACAGCCGCCGCATCGTCACCGGCCTGGCCGACGGCTATCTCGCCCACGCCTACACCAACGCCAAGGGCAACTGGGCCCTGCCCAACGAGATCAACTGGCAAACCGGCAAGACCCGCGGCGGCGAGCTGTTCGAAGGCAGCGGCGGCGCCGACACGCTGCACACTTTCTGGGCCGCCTACCGCTTCACCGGCGAAGATCGCTATCTCAAACCCATTAACTACCGCGTCGCCAACAGCGGCCCGAACGGTTTATCGCTGCTCAACGAAAACTTTCTCGACGTCATGGGCAAGCGCAATGACTGGGCCAGCAAGTTGATCGACGCCGCAAACAAAGACGACGGCAGCGCCCCGGACTTCCCGCACCATGTGGCCTGGGAGCAAACCGGCAACCTGGATTATCTCGCCGCCATTTACCGCAGCGAGGCAAGAGAGAAACTGCAGAACTTCTACATGAACACCGAAGGCCACTGGTGGAGCGACCGCGTGGAATCCCCCACGGTCAACCTGCAACGCGCACGCCTTGGCGGCGTGGCCCTCAAGCGCAACCAAACCTACCCCGGCCACACCGTCAGCTGGCGCTTCGCCGATCCCGAAGCCGCCACCCAAGTGGCCATCGCCATCCCCGCACCAAAGCAAGACCGCTTCACTGTCATCGCCTATAACACCTCCAATAAAACTCAGCGCGCCAGCATGACCGGCTGGAACGTCGCCCCGGGCCAATGGCGCATCACCCAAGGCGTGGACAGCGACGGCGACGGCAAGATCGACGGCACCGGCACCACGCGCGAGGTGGCCTTCGAGAAAAGTGCGGCCATCGACATCGACTTCCCCGCAGGCCGCACCACCATCCTGCAGCTCGAACGCATCGCAGCCACCACCCCGGTCGAACTACGCCCGGACCTTGGCATCGGCAACGGCGATGTGCGCGTGACTGCTGATGCCATTGAAGTGACCGTGCATAGCCTCGGCCACGCTGATGCACCAGCAGGGTTTGTGGTGCTGGAAGATGCGCGTGGCAGGGAGCTGGCAAGAGCCCCGTTCCCGTCACTCGCGGCACCACGCGATCTGCAGCCAATCACCACCCAGGTGCGCCTGCCGCTAACCAACGCCGCGAATCTAAAAACCGTGCAGCTGCGTGTGATGACCGAAGGCAACGTCCCAGAGATTACCGGCCTCAACAATAGTCTCGCGCTACCCACCCCAGCCAAGCCGGCAACCACAGAGAACCGCCAATAACCCAACACACCAAGCCCTTCTCCCGCACGCGGGAGAAGGTGCCCGAAGGGCGGATGAGGGCAAAGCCGATAGAGCCAACGATCACTCGCGCAAGCGCATTGACGCAACCCAAAAACTCGGCGAGGATCAAGTCACGCAGTATCTAATGCAGCCGCAAAGCCACACATTTCTTCAGGGGGAAGAAACAATGTTGAGCAAGGCATGGAGCATCGTGGCACTGACAGTAGCCGAACTCGGTTTGTTTGCCCCAACAGCGCAAGCCACGTTGTAATGCATAAGGATGGAACCTCTTGGCAAAGAGTTCAGTGAGTAAAAAATTAATTGCCTCAGTCTCGGTTCGTTCCATAGATATTCTTCAGCATAGACCTTATGTCTTACTCAGAGGCAACAGGATCAGCTACTCCGATAAGCGATTGGAGTCTGGTGAGGTTGGCGGGATCTGAGGACTTTGAGATAAAAAAGGGGAGAAGAAGTTCTAGTTGGCCGCTGATGCTATCTTCCATTTTAGCTTGGGATATTTATGCATAAGGAAAAGGAATGAGTCTTGGCATCATGGAGCAACTCACCCACAGCACGGTGAGAATAGAAACAAATTTGCATGGCGGAGGCGTATCAACAGGTACAGGTTTTTACATGAACCTCCTGAAAAATGACACAACCTTCGTGCCAGCGATCATTACGAATAAACACGTGATTGCCAATGCAAATATCGGAAAGTTTCATGTAACGCTGGCCAATGCTAACGGCCTACCTGACTCAGGCAAGCACCAGCAGTTTCAGTTCTCGAATTTTGAAAAGCAATGCATTAAGCACCCTGATCCGAATGTTGATTTGGCTGCATTTTTAATTGGTCCACTCATGAATCAGGCTCAAAAGGCGGGAGTGGATTTATTTTATATTCCACTTTTAACCGATCTGATTCCAAGTGATCAAGAGCGTGAAAGTTATTCATCAATGGAAGACATAGTTATGATCGGTTACCCAAATGGAATCTGGGATGCAAAAAACAACCTGCCAGTCATACGAAAAGGCATCACAGCAACCCATGCTGGCGTTTCGTGGAACGGCAATTGCGAATTTTTAACCGACATTGCCAGTTTTCCAGGATCCAGCGGGTCGCCCGTTTTCATCGCCAACCTTGGCGGCTATATGGATAATAAGGGCAATGCCTATATGGGAACTAGTCGCATTAGATTGTTGGGCATTCACTATGCCGGTGCAATGCACACTGCATCTGGTGAAATTAGAATTGTCACCGCTCCCACATCAAACTTGCCGGTACCGATTACTCAGATACCAAACAATATCGGTGTCGCTATCAACTCAAAGGAAATTCTCGGCCTTGAAAAGGAAGTTGCGCGATTCATCGGCGCAAATACGTAAGATCAGTCTAACGAACGGTGGTGATGCGGCATAATTTAGCCATCAGGTGCAACATGAGTATCAATGCTAGTGACCGCACATTAGGCCTTCTCAATACTTGGCAGGTGTTACGGAAGCTCAATTGGGAGGTTGAACTGATGAAAGCCATGCCGGACAAGGTCCGGCTCGGCGTTGCTCCAGAAAGCGCCATGCACGTCACGGACGCCAAACTATACGCGGCTATAAATGCAGCTTCTACATCGATAGCCCTTGTTGACTGGCTTTATCATTCGGCTCAAGAAGACGTGACTGTAAAAGATCGTCTTGCCAATTTTCTTGAAGTTGATGGAAAAAGGGGTCAGGTTCACTTGAGATAAACCTGTCTCCTGGTCACGGGCTTCGATCGCGGGTGGGCTACTGGCCCGAACAGTGTAATAAATGAACTTAACAGGGGGCTGTTATGAGTATTTTGCAAGAGATTTTCAAATGGACGACGACGCTTCCACCTTGGCAAAGTGATGCGGTTGGACGTCTTCTGACGAAGGTAGATCTCGATTACAGCGATGACGACGATCTGCTTGCGATGCTTTATTCAGAAAATGGAATTCCCGACCCTGAAGGACGGATTGCTAAGCCCTTGTCACAGGACCAAGTGCCCGCCGCTGCTGTTCCAGGGGATGTCGTGCTGCTTCATACGATGAAGCACTTGCAGCACGTCAATGCCATTGCATCAGATCAGTCGATTATGATGGCGCCTTCCGGCGTCACTGTCATCTACGGCGACAACGGCTCGGGAAAGTCTGGCTATTCGCGAGTGTTGAAGCGCGCATGTCGTGCACGGGATCAATCAGAGCCAATCCATCCCAACGCGAATCTGCCGGCCAGTCAAGGCGGGGTTGCCCAAGCAACGTTTGAGATCTCGGTGAACGGGACTAACCAAGAGATCGTCTGGCGGCTCGATGCGGCACCACCTGCTGGACTCTCTTCCATTGCAGTATTCGACGCGCGCTGCGCGAAATCGTATCTGGAACAGGAGAATGATTTCTCCTATGTCCCTTACGGTTTGGATGTCTTTGGATCACTCGCGCGTCTGAGTCAACGGCTTAAGTTGAAGGTCGACCAGCAGATCCTGGCAGGCGCAGTTGACCTCGGTGTGTTTGCTCACCTGCGCGGAGAGACAGCGGTTGGCAAGCAGATCGCAGCGCTCACAGCCAAGTCGAAGCCGGAGGCAATTGAGTCACTTGCCACACTTAGTGCCGCAGAGCTATCGCGGCGAGCGGAGCTTGGGACGAGTCTCAAGGAGAACAATCCCAAGGAGAAAGCCCACGCGCTGCGCATTCGCGCACGTCGTTGGGCAGCGCTTGCGGCCAAGGTCGCAGAGCAGGAAGCTCGCCTTAGCGATGATGCGCTGGCTGTGGTTCGCCAAGCAGCTGATGAGTATCGGACTGCAAAAGCTGCTGCTGAGCTCGCCGCGCAACTTCATAGCGAAGGCGAGAGCCTCTTGCCAGGGACGGGCGGTGATGTGTGGCGCGAGCTATACGAGGCGGCCAAACGCTTCTCAGTGCAAGTCGACCCGGGCAAGACTATTGTGGATCTCACGCCAGAAGATGCTTGTCTTCTTTGCCAGCAGCCCTTGCAAGAGGGAGCTGCACGGATGCATCGCTTCGAAGCGTTCGTTCAAGCCGAAGCAGAAAAGATTCATGCCGCCAAAAAGGCGGCGTTGGCCGTTGTCTACGTCCCCATGACCAAGCACCCCATCGCCTTTGGTTTGGACGAGGCGCTTCTTTTGGCGCTTCGTTCGGAAGATGAGGGGATTGCCGAAGAATTACCTACCCATGAGACGGCGCTTCTGGATCGACAGCAATCAATCCGGAAAGCAGCTGAGAGCAATGATTGGAGTGTCGTGCTGTCTCTCGCTACTAGTTTCAGCCAGCGACTCTCACAGCTATCGGTCCAGCTTGATCTTTCGGCGAAAGCATTGGAAGAAGCATCTGACGAGGCTGCACGCAAGGCAATGCAAGCAGAGCTCGGGGAACTTGACGCCAGGGCTCAGCTCGGCTTGGTCAAGGACGCGGTGTTGTCAGCCGTGGCCAAACTTGCTCATTTGGCAAGACTGAAGGCCTGCCTACCTGCACTTCGCACAAACGGCATATCAACAAAGGCGTCTGAGCTGGCTGAAAAGGTCGTGTCCCAAGAGCTAGCTGATGCGCTCAATCGCGAATTCGCAGCACTCAAAGTCAATGCCTTGCGGGTCAGTACGCAAAGTCGCTCCGAACGCGGTAAGCCACTTCATCGGCTTCGCCTTGAGCTTCCCCAATCGCGGACACCCTCGGAGATATTAAGCGAGGGCGAACAGCGGGCCATCGCCATTGCGTCCTTCTTGGCAGAGATCTCTTTGAATGGGCAAACGAGCGGCATCATCTTCGATGATCCGGTCTGCTCGCTCGACCACAGGCGGCGCGAGCTTGTAGCAAAGCGTCTGGTTCAAGAGGCGGCGAAGAGGCAGGTCATCGTTTTTACTCATGACCTCTACTTCCTAAAGCTCCTTGCAGACGACGGCAAGCGCTTGGGCGTAAGTGTCCAGACCCAAAGCGTGAGCAGGCAGCAGCAAGGGTTTGGTGTGACCAGCGCGGATCTCCCATTTGAAGGCAAGACGAGCAGTCAACGGGTGGGCGTCGTGAAGAACATACAAGTTCTCGCAGCCAAGGCTTACAGCCAGAACGACCAAGAGAACTACGAGATGCATACGGTTAGGGCATACACCTTGCTGAGGCTCGCTTGGGAGCGGTCCGTCGAAGAAGTGCTGCTTCGCAATGTAGTCATTCGCTTCCGTAAGAGTGTCGACACACAGCGCCTATCGGGAGTTACGGTCTCAGATGGGGACTACGCGCGAGTGAATGACGGCATGACTAAATGCTCGAACTACGCCCATGACCGCCCGGAAATCGCGGGGGTAGCGTTGCCGGATCCGGACGAGCTTCTGGCAGATATCCTCGCTTTTGATAGCTTTATCAAAGAGGTGAATGCGCGTTCTGTTGCAACCGAAGTAGTTCGTAAAAAGGGGCCGGCAGCGTCTGTCGCTGTCGCGTAAACTTTGAGAAACGGGGTTAGGTTCACCTCTTGAGATAAGGCGGCTAGATAACGCTCTTGAATATCTTCCGCGCTCCGCATCGGCAGGAAGGCAATCTCAGATACTTATCAGCGCTCTTCTGCCACAAGCAGTTGACAACCCAACAAACCCGCAGCAATCTCTACCACAAGGAGCGTAGAAACTCCTCAGAGAGCGGTACCCACCTCCGTCAAACCGGTGGATTTTTTGTGCTTGCAGATTCTTGCGGGCGCAACCGACGCGATGCCTGCGTCGGGAGGGCGGCTAATACAACACCCTTCGGGGAAATACGCTCGCCGCCTCTCTGCGGTTTCTAACCTCCCGACATCCCGTCGCCACCCGGCGGCGGGGCCTGTTCGTCAAGGAGGGCTTTGCCATGCGTCGATCCACGTCCAGTCCCAAGCCAGCGCGCAAGCGCGCCACGGTACCGCTACCCACCGAAGTCGGCTGGCACTCGCTCGACCCCTCGATCCCACCGCGGCCCTACCTCGAGCGCACCCCCATCCCCGAGCCCCGCCCCGATCCCAGCAAGCCGCGCCGCCCAGGCCACCCGCGTGCCCCGCAACACTGCACCGTCGGCTACGGCTACTACCCCGACAGCCATCAACGCATCCCCACCCTGCGCCTGCGCGGCCGCTGGCTGGAACAACTCGGCTTCACCATCGGCAGCAAACTCAACATAAGCATGCGCAACGGCGAGCTGGTCGTCAGCGTGGCGGATGATGGCGAGAAGGCGACAGACAAGGCAGCCAACAATTGGCGGTAGCCACCGACTCGACGAGCTTCATGCTGATACCACTGCACACCAGCATGCGTAGCGCTGTGCTTGAGGTGGTGCTTGGACTACCGGGGTATCCTGACAACTTATGTAAGCCAAATTTGCTTCCCGACTCGGCTTTACAAAGAGGCCAGATCCTACTTTGGCAGCGATGAAACAAGCGAACTTTTTTATCGCAGTATTGTTGGCATTTGTCGTCGCGGCGTGCTCTCGTCCAGTCGCTCCGTTCTCACCTGCACACGTTGATCAGTCTGTATCACAGCAGAGCCGCTATCCGTTGGCAACAGAGCCATCGCTTGTCGGAACTTATTCAGGGCGGTCGAAGTCCGGGGGTGGCTACTTCTATGACCACATCCTTGAGTACAGAGTCTGGCTCCATCCCGAGCAGGGGGCGGTGCCACTGGCTGGAGACGATGACTACTTCGCCGCGTTCGCGCAATACGAGTCGGCGTTGGCCTTCTCGCAGGCGCACAAGGGTGCCGAGCCACCCGTGGTCTTGGTGCGGCAGCTGGAATCGATCAATGAACCCAGTCCAGGCGTCTATTAGCACCAAAGCGGCGCACGGATCACTGAGTGGCTGCCTCAATGGCTGCCTGGATCCAAGCGCGAGCCTGATAGCATCACCAAGTTCCTGGCCGCGCATGCGTCAACGCAGAAGTAGGCCTGGTAGTTCGTCCAAGCCGACGCCGCTTCGCGGTGCGGGCTAATTCAGACATTGGGGTCCAATGGGAGCACTAGAGTATTCCGTAGCAACACTCCGATTCTTTGGAGACGATCTGGTGCCTGACGAGATCAGCGCGTTGCTTTCGGGCAGCCCAACGGCCTCCAGGCATAAGGGGCAAGAACTTAAGTCGAAGAACGGCGTGGTGGGTATTGCCAAGACTGGTAGCTGGAGGCTGACTGCAACGCGACGTGAGCCTGAGGATCTTGAAGCACAGATCTTCGAAATCCTGGACCAGCTCACCCAAGACTTGAGTATGTGGGCACAGTTGAGCAGTCGCTATCAGCCCGACCTGTTTTGCGGCATCTTCATGGCCAAGAGCAATGACGGTCTAGCACTTTCCGCTAAAGCCATGCTGGCGCTCGGACAAAGAGGTATTTCCTTAGGCCTGGATATCTATGATCCAACCAGCTAGAGATCCTCTATCACGTTAGCAGATCTATTAAATGCCAACCTGTTTTGGGGAGCGGCTTAACCCAGAGGTCAGATGCGTGCGACTGTGCCGCCGCCCACGAAATGGGCTGGCACTCGCTCGACCCCTCGATCACGCCGCGGCGCTACCTCGATCGCACGCCCATCTCCGAGGCGTATGAGCCGATCAATATTTGGAGTTTTGTATTTAGTTTCATGCGGCAGAGCAACGCAGTCAGGAGCAACTAGTAAGTCAAATTAACTGCAGTCTTCGCCCACATCCCATCACCACGCGGCGGTCACAGGGCGTCGTGATGGCAGAACCCTTGCAACGCTGGTTCATGTCGCTCATGAGCATGGCGGCCGCGGTCGAATGCAGTCACAGACGGAAGGATCAGGCGGCGCGCGTCTGAAGCCCCGCAGGGCTGGACTGGCCGCCAGCGTCCATTGTCCCGGTGGCTCGCCAGCCGTGCCAAATCCTCACACCGCGCACGGTCGACGTGATAACCTGACCACCGCCATTCGGCGAAGACGGAAAACCAGGTGACCAGCCGACGCCATAGCAAGCGGCGTTGGGAGCTGTCTCGCTGAGCCACGCCTAGCGCAAGTTGCCCAGAGACATGCATGTCATTTCAACCATTACCAGGGAGGTATTCATCATGAAGCCACGTTCTATTGGCGCCACCTTTGCACTAGCTGTGGCTCTCGGCCTAGGCCTGGCTGCCCCAGCTCGCGCTCAGACCGCAGATCCTTGCTCGGTTTTTCTTTGCATGGCCGCCGTGTCCGGCTTCGGCACACCGAGTGCCGAATGTGCAGCGCCGATCGCAGCCTTCCACGCCATCCAGATATGGGACCCGCACTTCGATTCGGCGGCCACAGCGGCGGCGCGCCGGACATATCTGATGACATGTCCAGGTGTCGTCCCGGTGAATCAAGCCACCCTGGAAGCCATCATCGGGCAGTGGGGCTATACACCTTGACGGGCTTGCCCGCTGACTCAGGAATTTGCTTCTGAGCCAGCGGGAATAGCGCCACGCCCTGTTTGCCATGGACATCGCACCACACACAACACCTTTATGCGCCGTTGAGCTCCCACGCCTCGATCAGTGGGAAGTGAACGCAGTAGCGTTGTATGTTCGTGCGCATGGGGCACATTCTGCCCTGTTTTGCTCGCTCAGGTGGCTGTGCTCCCAGTGAGCGTGGCAGGCGCTATGCGCTTATCTATAACGTGAAAGAAACGGTGCCGGGTTTACCTAAAAACTTAATCTGAGCCCGTTATCGCCGTTGTCGTGCTTTGCAGAACTTGTCTTAATCTATCCGTCTGGTGTTATGACAGTTATTGAAATTTTTCCATCGGCTGGTGTCGGCCTTGTAAAGCTCGGCATGTCCCGCGCCGAAGTTCATGCTGTCATGGGGGCGCCTTCAACTAGCTTCAGAAAAGTTCCCACGTCTGCCTATCCTACAGACGCATGGCATCACAACGGGTTTCAGGTTTTTTATGGGGGCATCGAGCCGAGCGTGGAGTTCATAGAGCTCTCCGCGAATTGCGGATTTGAGGTTCTGTGCCTCGGCCAACGTGTATTTAGTACGCCAGCATCAAGGCTCGTCGAGAAATTCCTTGCAGTTACTCCTTTCGATTCTTTTGATAAAGAGTTGGGGTACAGCTACGTGTTTCCAGCACTTGAGCTTGCGTTGTGGCGTCCGGATATGGAAGAGCCGCAGGGAGAATATTTTTCCACGGTGGACATCGGGTGCGTTGGCTATTTTTCACGCAAAATACCCGCTGAGAGTACGGGGGAAACCTAACTTGAAGCCAGCATGATCCCTTTCGGCGGCCTCCCAGAGCTGGATAAAATTGAAAACAGAAAGGGCAAGAAAAAGGGGGCGGGTTTAGGCCGTTAAATAGGTCCACTGGAAGCAGAATCTGGGCAAAAAGGCGGCTCGGACCTACTGGAAGCCCTTGCTCTGGCCCCAACGGCTAACCCACAAACGCCTGCCGATGATCGCGAACAAAGTCATCGAATGTATGCGGGCGCTTCCCGGTGAGCCGCTCGATCTCGAACGTGGGATCGATGTCGTGATGGCCTGCCACCACATCTGCGAATTGCACGGTCAGGCCCTTGGCCATCCATGGCGAGTTGCCGGTCGCACGCATCAATACGCGAAACACCGGCGTTGGCAGGTCGAGATAACGCACCTTGCGCCCGATGATTTTCGATAGGCGCGAGGTTGCTGCCTGCATGTCGAGCGTCTCGGGACCAGTGAGGAAATAGGTTGCACCTGCGTGCCCTTCTTCGGTCAGTACCGTGGCCGCCACGCGTGCGATGTCGCGGGTGTCGATCTACGACACGCTGCCCCGGCCTGCCGCCATCGGGAACACGCCCTTGGCGATCGGATCCTTGAACCACAGGAAATTCTGCATATACGCGGTAGGCTTGAGGATGGTCCACGCGATGCCTGAGGCGCGCAGGTGGTGGTCGATCAGGGCATGCGATTTCGCCCATGGCACCGGCGAACGCACGTTGCAATCGGATGCCGACACTTTCACGATCCGACCGATGCCGGCGCGCTTGGCTGCATCGATGGCGGCCGTCTCCTGAGCGACCTGCTCGGGAGTGGGCGGGGTAATGAGAAACAGCGTGTGGCAGCCCTGCATTGCGCCTTGCAGCGTTTCGGGTGTGTCGAAGTCGCCCAACACGGCGTCCATGCCCTTCTGCTGCAGGTTGTCCACCTGCTCCTGCTTGCGGCACATCGCGCGGAATGGCGTGGCGACATCTTGTAAGAGCTTGCACAGTTCGCCGCCGATACCACCCGTGGCACCTGATACCAGAATCATGATTGCATTACTCCTGCAGTTTGACGATGGAACTGGAAGCGCTGGGCGCTTCACCCAGATACTCCGAGATGACAGCGCTCATCTCCTCAAGGGTGCGGACGGCATCGCGGATGCGATCGATGCCGATCTTGTCCGCGATTGCTTGATCGACGGGGGCAACGGCCTTTTCGGCGCCGCTGACGGCCTTGATGCCTGCGCGGGTAAGGACAACGAGCTTGGCGCGTAGGTGATGGGGATTCGGCTGGAACTCGACAAGCCCCTGCTCGGCAAGTACATCCACGATGCGCTGCACTGCCTGCCGGGTGAGGCCCATGTTGCGCGCGATCGAAGCCGCGGGTAGCGGCGCTGGTGCGTAACGCAGGGCGGCCAGCACTTGCCACCACGCACTGGTGAGCCCCAGATGGGCAACCAGCTCGTTGCCAGCGCTGACCAAGCGGCCATTGGCCGCGAACACTGCTAGCGCCAACTCGCGGACATGCTCGTTGTCGGTCTGCATACGAAGGCTCTTTCTCAAGTCGACAACATGTTGTCAATTGAAAAGTGAGCTGCGTGTGATTGTGTAGCGTAAGGTCTGGTTACGAGACATGGCTCGCTACGAATGAAAAGCGGGCCGCTCGGGTACTTCGTCTTGCGAGCGCATCTATGCAATCGACGCAGACCGGCCGAGCATGCTTGGTGTCGAATGCAGAGAGACTTGCCTGCAAATCAATTGAAAAATAATCAATGGAATGGTTTTAGCGGTCCATTGTCATTGGACGAGCACGCAGCGTGAATGCAGCAGAGCACGCCGTGTTCCTGGTATCGCTCAAGCGTTATGTCACATGGACGTCAGGCCCACTGATGCGCAAGGTCTGATACTGAAGGTACTTGCTCGATCCGATGCCATTGGCCAGCGAGACGAACGGCGTTGAGAGACGCGCTTGTCTCGGTGGCAGCGACCCAGCTGATGTACTCCTCAGTTGGTCGAGATGTTGGCCTGCAGTGTGTGGGTCAGGCTTTCTTACGTGGCCCCTGTCACCAAGAAGCGCACGCGATCGCCACGGTAATGGTAGGCGCTCCACTGACACACCACAGCCGCGCTTGTTTGATTTTCGTCAATTCCACCGACACATGAAATTCGCAGTGGGGGTGCTTGACTGCATGGGTCAAGAATCGTTGCGGAGTCGCGCATGAGTGCAGTCACGGGTGGCAGGGTCGGTCGGGCAGCGTGCCGGCATGTGTCAATACGGCAAGGTTCGGTACGTGTAGGCGATGGTGCGGGGTGTGGTGAGCAAAGGCTCGCATCACTGCCAAACGGCAAGCAGGCGCGGGCTTCACTCGTAATGGCGCCCCTGCGCGCCGTTGTTCGCTGAGGGGGCGCCATGCGCATCTGTGTTCTCAATGACGCACTGAAGGACCCGACCGGGCTGGAGCAGCGCTGCGTGGCGGCACGCGAGGCTGGCTGCGATTACGTGGTGATGGCCGCGCCCTTCGAGCGCGATGCCGAAGGCCGTTTGATCGAGCCGGCGGCCGGTGCCCCGACGCAAATGCAGCGCCTGCAAGAGTCGGTGCAGGCGGCGCGCCGTGCGGGGGTAAAGCTGTTGATCGATGTGCGCCTGGACGAAGTGGGCGGCGCCAGTGCGGTGGTGCGCGATAACCCACAGTGGTTCCGCGCGCGCAGCACCGCGGTTCCGGACCCGCGTCAGCCGCGTGCGACGCCGGAAGTGGCCGAAGCCCGCTTTGCCTACGCACAGGAAGGTGCGGCGCTGGTGGAATGGTGGATTGCGCGCCTGCTGGAGTGGGTGGGCCAGGGCGTGGGTGGCTTCCGGCTGCTGCAGCCGCAGCAGGTGCCGGTACAGCGCTGGCGCGAGTTGATCGCGCGCGTGCACGCGCAGGCGCCGGAGGTGGTGTTTGCGGCGTGGACGCCGGGCCTGGGATTGGAGGCATTGCAGGAGCTGGCCGGTGCCGGGTTCGATGTGGCGTTTTCGTCGCTTGCCTGGTGGGATGGCCGCGGCAGCTGGTTCTTCGACGAAGACAGCGCGCTGCGTGCGTTGGCCGCGCAGGTCGTTGCCGTGCTGGACGCGCCCGATGGCAAGCGCGCCGCGGCGCCCGAGCAGCATTGGCAACTGGCACTGGCGTTGGGCGGGGCATGGCTGCTGGACGATGCGCACCTGGCGGCACTGCCATCGTCGATCCGCATCACCAACGGCCTGCCAACCAGCAATGCAGGCATGCGGTTGCGCCCGCTGCTGCGTGAGGCGACCGGGCTCACCGCGGTGGCGATCGAGCCGCTTGGCGGCTTGCCCTCCTTGTTACTGATCAACGGCGACACCCGGCATGTGGTGCCGGTGCCGGCCTCAGACTTGTTGCGGCTGCTCGGCGATGCCGAGGCCTTGGTGGCCGAAGATGGCCGCACCTTGTCCGGGGCCACGCTGGAGGCGCTGGAGCCGGGCGAAGTGCGCGTGTATCGCAGCGTGCCGGCGCGCCATGTACTGGCTGTGCCGCGCATGCGCCCGCGTGCGCAGACCGCCGGTACCTGGCCACGCGTGTGCATCGAGTCGGTGACGCCGTCGGTGGATAACGGCCGTTTTCCGGTCAAGCGCACGGTGGGCGACCGCATTTGCGTGGAGGCCGACGCGTTCTGCGATGGGCATGACCGCATCGCGGTGGCGGTGCTGTGGCGTCCGGCCGACGCCAAGACCTGGGCCAGCGCGCCGATGCGTGCGTTGGGCAACGACCGCTGGCGCGCCGAGTTTCCATTGGAACGCATCGGCACCTACGAATTTCGCGTGGAAGCCTGGCGCGACGTCTTCGCCACCTTGCATGCGGATCTGGAAAAGAAACGTGCTGCCAGTACGGTGCTGCCGGTCGATGTGCAGGAGGCGATTGCGGTAGTGCAGGCCGCACAGGCGCGCAGCGACGGTGCGCTGGCCGAGCGCCTGCAGGCAGTGCTCGCCCGCATCGGTGCGCAGAGCGAACCCCTGCAGCAGCTGGCCATCGTGCTGGAGCCGGACACCGCGCAGGCGATGGCGCAGGCCGACGACAAGCCATTCCGCTCGGAATATCCGGTCACCTTCCGGGTGGAATCCGAGCGCCGCGCGGCGCACTTTGCCAGTTGGTATGAACTGTTTCCGCGTTCGCAAAGTGGCGATGCGAGCCGGCATGGCACCTTCGATGACGTCATCAAGCGCTTGCCGCACATCCGTGCGATGAACTTCGACGTGCTGTACATGCCGCCGATCCATCCGATCGGCCTGAACAACCGCAAGGGCCGCAATAACTCGGTGACGGCGGTGGAAGGCGAGCCCGGCAGCCCATACGCGATCGGTGCGACCGATGGTGGGCATACCGAAGTTCACGCCGAACTCGGTGGACTGGAAGGCTTTCGACGCCTGATCCAGGCCGCGCGAGCGCAGGGCTTGGAAGTGGCGCTGGATTTTGCCATCCAGTGCGCGCCGGATCACCCGTGGTTGAAGGAGCACAAGGACTGGTTCACCTGGCGCGCCGATGGCTCGATTCCGTACGCGGAGAACCCGCCCAAGAAATACCAGGACATCGTCAACGTCGATTTCTACGCCAGCGGCGCGGTGCCGGACCTGTGGAATACGCTGCGCGACGCGGTGCTGTTCTGGGTCAACGAAGGCGTCACGCTGTTCCGTGTCGACAACCCGCACACCAAGCCGTTCCCGTTCTGGGAATGGCTGATTGCCGATGTGCGTGGCCGGCGCCCGGATGTGGTGTTTCTCTCCGAAGCCTTCACGCGGCCAAAGATGATGTACCGCCTGGCCAAATGCGGTTTCTCGCAGTCCTACACCTACTTCACCTGGCGCAACCACAAGCACGAGCTGCAGGCCTATGTGGAAGAGTTGAACGAGGGCGTGCCGCGCGAATGCTTCCGCCCGCATTTCTTCGTCAATACGCCGGATATCAATCCGCTGTTCCTGCAGACCAGTGGGCGCAACGGCCATCTGATCCGCGCTGCGCTGGCCACCACGCTCTCAGGCTTATGGGGCATGTACCAAGGCTTCGAACTCTGCGAGGCCACACCGCTGGCGCCGGGCAAGGAAGAGTATCTGGACTCGGAAAAATTCCAGCTGCGCGCCTGGCCCGAACGTGCGCCCGGCGACATCGTCGAGGAGATCACCCGCTTCAACCAGCTGCGCCGCATGCATCCGGAACTGCAGTCGCACCTGGGCACGCGCTTCTATCAGGCGCATAACGACCAGGTGCTGTACTACGGCAAATTCCTGGATGCCGGCTACCTGTCGCGCAGCCGCAGCATGGTGCTGGTGGCGATCAATCTGGATCCGCACGCCGGGCAGGACGCCGATATCGAGATTCCGTTGTGGGAACTGGGCCTGCCCGATCACGCCAGCGTCGCCGTGGACGATCTGTGGGATGGCCATCGTTTCGCGTGGCACGGCAAATACCAACACATCCGTCTAGAGGCAACGCGACCGTTCGCGTTATGGCGCATCCGCGCAGGAGAGGTCGCATGAATGCAGTGGCATCGTTACAAGCCGACGCAGAGCAGTCCGCCGTGGTTGCCGACCAGCGTTGGTACAAGGACGCGATCATCTACCAGGTGCATGTCAAGTCGTTCTTCGACTCCAACGACGACGGCATCGGCGATTTTCCGGGGCTGATTTCCAAGCTGGACTACATCGCCGAACTCGGCGTGGACACCATCTGGCTGCTGCCGTTCTATCCCAGCCCGCGCCGCGACGATGGTTACGATATCGCCGAATACATGGCGGTGCATCCGGACTACGGCAGCATCGAGGATTTCGAGCAGCTGGTGGCGCAGGCGCATGCGCGCGGCATCCGTATCGTCACCGAGCTGGTGATCAACCACACCTCCGACCAGCACCCCTGGTTCCAGCGCGCGCGTAATGCGCCCGCTGGCTCGCCAGAGCGCGACTTCTACGTATGGTCGGACACCGACCAGGAATACGAAGGTACGCGGATCATCTTCTGCGATACCGAGAAATCCAACTGGACCTGGGATCCGGTGGCCGGGCAATACTTCTGGCATCGCTTCTACTCGCACCAGCCGGATCTGAACTTCGACAATCCGGCGGTGCTGGAAGCGGTGCTGGAAGTGATGCGTTTCTGGCTGGATCGCGGCGTGGATGGCCTGCGTCTGGATGCGGTGCCGTACCTGATCGAGCGCCCGGGCACCTCCAACGAAAACCTGCCCGAAACCCACGCGATCCTGCGCAAGATCCGCGCCACCCTGGACGCGGAATACCCGGACCGCATGCTGCTGGCAGAAGCCAACATGTGGCCGGAAGATACCCAGCAGTATTTCGGCCAGAATGCCGACGAATGCCATATGGCGTTCCACTTCCCGCTGATGCCGCGCATGTACATGGCCATCGCGCGCGAAGACCGCTTCCCTATCACCGACATCATGCGCCAGACCCCGGAGATTCCGGAAAGCTGCCAGTGGGCGATCTTCCTGCGCAACCACGATGAGTTGACGCTGGAAATGGTGACCGATTCGGAGCGCGATTATCTGTGGCAGACCTATGCCGCCGACCGCCGCGCCCGCATCAACCTGGGGATTCGCCGCCGCCTGGCGCCACTGCTGGAGCGCGACCGCCGCCGCATCGAATTGATGACCTCGTTGCTGCTGACCATGCCCGGCACGCCGGTGCTGTATTACGGCGACGAGATCGGCATGGGCGACAACATCCACCTGGGCGATCGCGACGGCGTGCGCACGCCGATGCAGTGGTCGATCGACCGCAACGGCGGCTTCTCGCGCGCCGACCCGGCGCAGCTGGTGCTGCCGCCGGTGATGGACCCGCTGTATGGCTTCCAGGCGGTGAATGTGGAAGCGCAGATGCGCGACCAGCATTCGCTGCTGACCTGGACCCGCCGCGTGCTCAGCGTGCGCAAGCGCTACCAGGCCTTCGGCCGCGGCAGCTTGCGCTTCCTGTACCCGGGCAACCGCCGCATGCTGGCGTACCTGCGCTGCTATCAGGATGAAACCGTGTTGTGCGTGGCCAACCTCTCGCATACGTTGCAGGCGGTGGAGCTGGATCTGTCCGAGTTCGAAGGCCGGGTGCCGGTGGACATCATCGGTGGCGGCAGCTTCCCGCCGATCGGCCGGTTGACCTATCTGCTGACGGTGCCGCCGTTCGGCTTCTACGCCTTCCAGCTGGTCAGCGAAGGCACATTGCCCGATTGGCATGTCCCCAGCCCGGTGCCGCTGCCGGATTACCGCACGCTGGTGCTGCGCAGCGATGCCGACGAAAGCGCCGCACTGCTGCCGCATCTGCCCACCCTGGAAGGCGAAATCCTGCCGGCGTGGCTATCGGCGCGACGCTGGTTCTCGGCCAAGGACCAGGCGCTGCGCAGCGTGCGCATCGCGCGCCGCACGCCGTTGCCGGGCGATGAGCCGATGACGCTGCTGGAACTGGAGGTAGAGCTGGAAGACGGCCGCCACGAGCGCTACATGCTGCCGGTGGGCATCGTGTGGGAGCGCGAGCAGCCGAGCACATTGGCCGAGCAGCTGGCGCTGGCGCGCGTGCGCCAGGGCCGCGAGGTGGGCTATCTCACCGATGCGTTTGCGCTCAAGCCCATGGTGCGCGGTGTGATCGATGCGCTGCGCAGCAATGCAGCGCTGGACTTCTGCGACGGCGACGATGCCTCGCAACAGGGGCAGGTCTGTTTCGAAGCCACCCCGGCACTGGCAACGCTGGATATCCCGCAAGATCCGGAGATTCGTTGGTTGTCGGCCGAACAGAGCAACAGCTCGCTGGTGGTCGCCGACAAGGCCGTGTTCAAGCTGCTGCGGCATGTGGCCGTAGGCGCGAACCCGGAGATCGAGATCGGCCGCCGCTTGACCGAGATGGGCTATGCCAATGCCGCGCCGCTGCTGGGCAGCGTCAGCCGCATCGACGCGCAGGGCACCGTCACCACCATCGCGTTGTTGCAGGGCTTCATCCGCAACCAGGGCGATGCCTGGCGCTGGACGCTGGACCATCTGGCGCGCAGCTTCGACGAATACGCCACCGCGCAGACCGACGAGGCGCGCGCCGAAGCGGTCGCCGGCTACGATGCCTTCGCCGCCGTGGTGGGCAAGCGCCTGGCCGAGTTGCACGAAGCGTTGTCGCGCGCCACCGACGATGCCGACTTCGCGCCGCAACGCATCGACCTGCCGACCGCCAACGATGTGGTGGCCGGCGTGGGACGCCAGGTCGAAGAGATGTGGGACACCGTCAACGCACGCCTGGCCGGCAGCGAAGACAGCGCCGAACGCGAGGCGCTGGAGGCGGTGCTCGCCGAGCGCCCGCAGCTGGATGCCTTGCTCGCCCAGGCGCCGAGCGTGCTGGCCGATTCCTTGCTCACGCGCGTGCATGGCGATTTCCACCTGGGCCAGATCCTGGTGGCCTTCGATGATGTGGTGCTGATCGACTTCGAAGGCGAGCCGGCCAAGCCGCTGGCCGAACGCCGCGCCAAGGCCAGCCCGCTGCGCGACGTGGCCGGCTTCCTGCGCTCGCTCGATTACGCCAGCGAAGTGTCGGCACGTGGCGAGGAAGGCACCGCGGCCCGCGCCGGTGTTGGCGTGGACACGCACCTGGACGAATTTCTGGTGCAATTCCGCCGCCGCTCCACACAAGCCTTCCTGGACGCTTACCATGCCGTGCTCGACGCCAGCGCCCATCCGTGGATTGCGCCGGCGGCGTTCAATGCAGCCACCTTGTTGTTCCTGGTGGAGAAGGCTTGCTACGAAGTGCGTTATGAAGCGGCCAATCGCCCTGGCTGGTTGATGGTGCCGATCGAAGGCTTGCGACGCATCCTGCAACGCGCACGCGCCGGTGCAGGAGACACATGATGAGTGGAGTAATGACAGCAGTGAGCAATCGATGGGATCCCGGCGCGGTACGCGCCCTGGCAGAGGCGCGCCATGGCGACGCGTTCGCGGTATTGGGCGCACACCCGTCCGACAACGGGCGCTTTTTGCGCACCTATCTACCCGGCGCCGACCGGGTCAGCGCGGTGCTCGACGATGGGCAGGTGGTGGCGCTGGACGCTGGCCCGGAGCCGGGCCTGTTCGCCGGCGAGTTGCCGGCGCACGGTGGGTATCGCCTGCGCATCGGCTGGCCCGGTGGCGAGCAGGAGACCGCCGACCCGTACGCGTTCGGCCCGCAGCTCAGTGACTTCGACCTGCACCTGATCAGCGAAGGCCACCACTTGCAATTGGCCGACGCGTTGGGCGCCAACGTGGTCGAAGTGGACGGCGTGCGCGGCACGCGCTTTGCCGTCTGGGCACCGAATGCCTCGCGCGTGGCGGTGGTGGGCGACTTCAACAGCTGGGACGCGCGCCGTCATCCGATGCGGCTGCGTCACCAGGCCGGCGTGTGGGAGTTGTTCGTGCCCGACGTCGGCCCCGGCGCACATTACAAGTACCAGCTGCGCGGTCCGCACGGGCACGAACTGCCGGCCAAGGCCGACCCGGTGGCACGCCGCGCGGAGCTTGCGCCGGGCACTGCGTCCATCGTGGCCGATCCCACGCCGCATCAGTGGAGCGACGACGGTTGGATGGCCACGCGTGCGCGCCGCCAGGCCCATGACGCGCCGATGAGCATCTACGAGATCCACGCCGGCTCGTGGTTGCGCGAAGCAGGCCTGGACCTTGATTGGGACGGGCTGGCCGATCGCCTGATTCCGTACGTGGCCGATATGGGCTTTACCCATGTCGAGTTGATGCCGGTGAGCGAGCATCCGTTCGGCGGCTCCTGGGGCTACCAGCCATTGGGTCTGTTCGCGCCGACCGCGCGTTTCGGGACACCCGATGGATTTGCGCGCTTTGTCGACCGCTGCCACCGCGAAGGCATCGGCGTAATCGTCGATTGGGTGCCGGCGCACTTTCCCACTGATGCGCACGGATTGGCGCATTTCGACGGCACCGCGCTGTACGAGCATGCCGACCCGCGCGAAGGCTTCCACCGTGACTGGAATACGCTGATCTACAACCACGGCCGCCGCGAGGTATCCGGGTTCCTGATTGCCAGTGCGATGGAATTCCTGCAGCGCTATCACGTCGATGGCCTGCGCGTGGATGCAGTGGCTTCGATGCTGTATCGCGATTACAGCCGCAACGCCGGCGAGTGGATACCCAACATCCACGGCGGGCGCGAGAACTACGAGACCATCGCGTTCCTGCGCCGGCTCAACGAGGTGGTGCGCGAGCACACGCCGGGCGCGGTGATGATTGCCGAGGAATCCACTGCGTTTCCCGGTGTCACCGCCGACGTGGCGCACGGCGGCCTGGGCTTTCACTACAAGTGGAACATGGGCTGGATGCACGACACCCTGCATTACGCCGGGCTGGATCCGATCTATCGCCGCTACCACCACGGTGAGCTGACTTTCAGCATGGTCTATGCGTATTCGGAGCGCTTCGTGCTGCCGATCTCGCACGACGAAGTGGTGCACGGCAAGGGTTCGTTGCTGGGCCGCATGCCGGGCGACGATTGGCAGCGCTTCGCGAATCTGCGTGCTTACCTGGGTTTCATGTTCACCCACCCGGGGCGCAAGTTGCTGTTCATGGGCTGCGAATTCGGTCAACCGACCGAGTGGAACCACGACGCCGGCCTTCCGTGGCATTTGCTCGACGACCCTCGCCATCGTGGTGTGCAGACGTTGGTGCGCGATTTGAACCGGCTGTATGTGCAATACCCGGCGCTGCATGCGCACGACGACGATCCGTCCGGATTCGCCTGGGTGGTGGGCGACGATGCCGGCAATAGCGTGGTGGCGTTCCTGCGCAAGGGCAAACGTGGCGACGCACCGGTGCTGGTGGTGATCAACTTCACTCCGGTCGTGCAGCACGGCTATCGCATCGGCGTGCCACAAGGCGGCCAGTGGCGCGAGGTGTTCAACAGCGACGCCGGCATCTACGGCGGCAGCAACCTGGGCAATGGCGGCAGCGTGACGGCCGAGCAGCAATCCATGCATGGGCACGCGCAATCGCTGCCGCTGCTGTTGCCACCGCTGGGCGCCATCGTGCTGACGCCGTATGGCTGATGCTTCCTGCGCCTACCACCGGGCACCTGGCCTGGTGGTAGGCGGCAGCTGCGTCATGCATCCAGCTTTCATCGACAGGGTGGGCCATGTGCTGGCATCGCTTGCATTGCTGCGCTCCCACTCGACTGCGATGGCATGGGTCTGTGCAGGCGGACGCTTGCGCAGCAAGTCATCCAGCAGCAGGTCATCCCGATGATCACGCGCAAACACGATGATGGCGAGACGGGCACCGGCACGCGCATCGGCGTGATCTCCGATACGCATGGCCTGCTTCGGCCCGAAGCGCTTGCCGCGCTTAAGGGCTGCTCGCAGATCATCCACGCCGGCGATGTGGGCAAGCCGCAGGTGCTTGAGGCGTTGCGGGCACTGGCACCGCTGCATGCCATCGCAGGCAATATCGACGACAAGCCGTGGGCGAACGGCTTACCGCAGACGCTGGATCTGCACATCGCTGGTGTGCGTATCCACGTGCTGCACGATCTGAAGACGCTGGCACCGCAGGTGCAGGCGGATGTGGTCATCAGCGGCCATTCGCACAAGCCGTCGGTGCGCATGCACGATGGGGTGCTGTACCTCAATCCGGGCAGCGCCGGGCCGCGTCGCTTCAGTCTGCCGATCAGCGTGGCCATGCTCTGGCTGGGCGATGGCGCGCCGCGCGCGCACGTGCAGCCATTGGCCCTTGGCTGAGTCCGCTGACTTGGCATGCACACCGGCGGGGCCATGCTCGTGGGCCACGTTGTTGCAAGGGATTCCCCATGAATACACGTCGCCAATTCCTTTCTGCTGCCGCGGCCGGTACTGCGGCATTGGCCGCTGCACCGTTGATGGCGCAATCATCGGCGCCCGGCAGCGTGATGCCCACGCGCGGGAAAACCGATGCGGGCGCATTGCCGACCAATCCGCGCGTCCAGGGCGAACGCTACCGGCCTCGCAGTCGTCTCGGCTTCGGTGGCGTGGCCATCGGCAATGGCTTTGCGCCTGCCACCGACGCCCAGAGCGAGCAAACGCTGGCAGCGGTATGGGAATCGGGCGTGCGGTATTTCGATACCTCGCCTTGGTACGGGCTGGGCTTGTCGGAGCGACGTACCGGCCATCATCTGCACAACCATCCGGCCGACGATTACGTGGTGTCGACCAAGGTCGGGCGCCTGCTCACCGCGACCGACACGCCGCCCAAGACGATGTGGCAGCAACCTTCGCCGTTCGACTATCGCTATGACTACAGCGCGTCCGGTGTGCGGCGCTCGATCGAAGACAGCCTGCAGCGTCTGGGGGTGTCGCAGATCGACATCGCATATATCCACGATCTCTCGCCGGAGAACGAAAAAGACCTGGGCATGCCATGGGAGCAGCGGTTCGCCGAGGCGGTGAAGGGCGCGATGCCGGAGCTGACCAAGATGCGCAAGGAGGGCTTGATCAAGGCCTGGGGCTTTGGCGTCAATCGTCCTGAGCCGGCCTTGCGCGCAATCGAAGAAGCCGACCCCGACATCTTCCTGCTCGCCTGCCAGTATTCGCTGCTCGACCATGCGCAGGCCTTGCATGACACCTTCCCGAAGATCGCAAAGCATGGCGCCTCGGTGGTGGTCGGTGCGCCATTGTTGGCTGGCTATCTGGCCGGGCGCGAGCGGTATCTCTACGACGGCACCATTCCGCCATGGGCGCCTGCCAAGCGGCAGAAAGCGCTGGCCATCTGCGACCGGCATGGCGTGGATCTACGCACCGTTGCGCTGCAATTTGCTGCAGCTCCGCAGGTGGTGTCGGCGGTGATTCCCGGTGCGCGCACGGCCGAGCAGGCCCGCGCCAATGCAACCTCGATGCAGGTGGCGATTCCGCCGGCACTGTGGGAAGCGCTCAAGCGCGAAGGCGTGATGGAGGCAGACGCGCCGGTGCCCGCGGCGCGTTGAGGGCCGGGCCCGCGCGCAGCGCATGGTGTTTGCGCTGCATGGCAATCAAAACGTCCCGCGTTGAATGAACGGCGCTTGTTGATACAACACGCGCTCGCCACCACGTGGATCCAGTTCCAACCGGCTTGGCGTATCGAACACCAGCGTTTCGCGCCGTTTCAAGGAGTAGGGCCGCCAGTGCGGCGCACCGCGGCGGTTGGGTTCGCCATGCCGGGCAAACGCAATCAGCGCTTCGCTCATTTGCTCGGCCATGCGCTGCGCATCGGCACCATCGCCGGTGCGCGAGCCCGGCTGGCGCACGTTGTCGAACACCAGCGGAATATCCAGGGTATGGAAGGCGCCGAACTTGCCGCCATCCAGCGGCGAACCCCAATCCAGTTGATAGACCCAGGTGGGCGCGCCCTGACGGGCACGCGCTTCGGCTTCTTCGACAGCGCCGCGCCACGAGCGGCCGGCGGTGGTGGCTGCGAAGAACACCTGCGACGGCGTGTACTGCGGATAGAGCCGCCGATATTCGGCAATGACCACCTGCGGCAACAGGTCCACGTATTGCTGCGCCTCCAGCCTGGCCGGCAGCTCGTCCCAGCTCAGCGCGAAATTCTTCGCATCGTTACCGAGAAAGCCGCGTGTTTCATCGCGCGTATTGCCGATCACCATCGGGATGCGGGCCGACTGCACCGGCGCAGTTGGCCAGAACGGATGCACCGGCACGTTGCGCGCGTCCAGCACCGGGCCGAAATACAGCGCGGTGTTTTCCACCCGCGACGGGTCGCGCACGTGCGCGGCGGCCAGCAGCTGGGCCACAGGTAGCGTGCGCATGCGCGCGATCTCGCCTGGCGCAATCTTTAACGCATCCAGCAACAATTGCGCGCGCTGGGTGGCCGCACGCGGCCCGGCCACGGTGACCTGTTGCCCGCTCATGGTCCAGGCGCGATGAAAGAGCCCGCGCGCGGCCGGCATCGCCATCAGCGTGGCGATCTTGGCGCCACCGCCCGATTGCCCAAACACCGTGACATTGTTGGCGTCGCCGCCGAATTCGGCCGCATGCTGGCGCACCCACTGCAGGGCCTGGATCAGGTCCAGCTGCCCGGCATTGCCGGAGTCGGCAAAACCGGCATCGCCCAGCTGCGCCAGCGACAGGTAGCCAAATAGATTGAGCCGGTGATTGACGGTGACCACCACCACATCGCCGCGCTTGCACAGGCGCACGCCGTCGTAGAGCGGGTCGCTGCCGGAGCCGGTGGTGTAGCCGCCGCCGTGGATATAGAACAACACCGGCCGCTTGCCGCCATCGCGCAGGCCAGGTGTCCACACATTGAGGAACAGGCAGTCCTCACTGGTGGGCTCGTTGGCCTTGAGCTGCGGCGCCGCTGCACCGAATCCGCTGGCATCGCGCACGTGGTGCCACGGCGTTTCCGGCAGCGGCGCCTGGAAGCGCCGCGGGGCAGTGTCGCCGCCATACGGAATGCCCTTGAACACGCAGACGCCCTGGTCGCGGTAGCCGCGCAGCGCGCCGCCACGCACGCGTGCCAGCGGCGCGCCATCGTCGCGTGGCGGCGCAAGTACGGCCGCGGCAGCGAAGCCGGGAAGCGTTGCTGCCGCAGTCGCGAGCAGGCCACCACGCAGCAGCGTGCGGCGTCGCGTGTCGGGGGTGGCTTGGGTCGTCATCGCCCCATCTCCTTCGCCGGTGAAGGTGGTGCAGGCTTGGCTACAGGCGGCTGCGGCTTGGTGACATGCGCGATCCAGGCTTGCGCCAGCTGCGGCCATGCGGACACGGTAAGACCGCTGCCGCTGGCAGCTCCGAAACCATGGCCGCCCTGCGGGAATACGTGCAGCTCGCTGGGCACCCCGGAGCGCAGCAGCGCAGCGTGCATCAGCAGGCTGTTGCGCACCGGCACCACGCTGTCGTCCTGCGCATGCAGCAAAAAAGTGGGTGGCGTGTGCGCGTCCACGTGCAGCTGCGGCGAATAGGCCTGCACCTGCGCCTGGCTCGGGGCGCTGCCGATCAGGCGTTCGCGCGAGCCTTTGTGTGCGTTGGCGCTATCCATGTCGATCACCGGGTAGATCAGCAACTGGAAGTCCGGTCGTGCGCTCAGTGCATCGGCTGCGTCGATGGGCGGATACATCTGCGCGGCGTAACGCGTGCCCAGGCTGGCGGCGACATGGCCGCCGGCCGAAAAGCCCATCACGCCCACGCGCTGCGCATCGATGCCATAGCGCGCCGCGTTGGCGCGGATCAGCCGCAAGGCACGTTGCGCATCGGCCAGCGGCACGTCGGCGCCGTTCGGGTGGCCTTCGCCCGGCAGCCGGTAGCGCAGCACGAACAGGGTGATGCCGGCGGTGTCGACGAAACCGGGCACCAGCGCGCTGCCCTCGTTGTCCAGCACGATGCGTTGATAGCCGCCGCCAGGCGTCACCAGCAGGGCGGTGCCATTGGGCTGTTTGGGCCGATAGACCACCAGGTACGGCGTACTGACCTGCTGGATGTAGCGATCCGGCTGCGCCGGGTCGCTGCTGCGCTCGACGATGCGCTGCGGTTGCGGCAGCGCCGTATCCCCCGGTGCCAGCGGCGTTGGCCACAGCGCGATCCGGCTGGCCTGTTCGGCGGCAGTGTCGGCGCTCGGTCGCTCGGCCGCCGGCGCGGGGCGCGCCAGCAGCACGCCCAGCACAACGAGCGCCAGGCCATGCCGCGTGGCGCGCGAAAGCGCGGTCAAAGCCCGCGTTTGGCGTGTCTGTTCCATTCACCCCTCCCAGGGCCACTTCGTCACCGCGACCACAATGCCGCAGTGCACATTGCCAATGACACCGGTTTACCATATACAGCACACCGTGCCGCTGTCGATTGGCAGTGCAACAAGACACCTATCGGGGAGACACCCTTGAGCAACGACGCCGCCACTCCGCCACCGTCCACATCCACGCTGTCCGCCATCGCCCAGCGCTTTGTGGAAGCACGCCGTGCAGGGGCATCGCTGCCTGACTTTCCCGGGCAAATCCCCGACGATCTGGTCACCGCCTACCAGGTGCAGGACATCGCCATCAGCCAATGGCACGACCATGTCGTGGGCTGGAAGGTGGGGTATATCGCCGCCGAGCGCCGCGATGCATCCGGCGACGAGCGCCTGCTTGGCCCGATCTTCTCGCAGAAGGTCTGGAATGCTACCGGTGGAACAACCGAGTTCCCGATCTTTGTCGGCGGCTTCGGCGCGGTGGAAGCCGAATATGTGCTCGTGCTCGGCGCCGATGCCCCGGCCGAGCAGACCCACTTTACCCCGGAGCAGGCCGCGCAGGTGCCGGCCACCTTGTTCATCGGGGTGGAAATCGCCAGCAGCCCGCTGGCCACCATCAACCAGTTGGGCCCGCGGGTGGTGATTTCGGACTTCGGCAACAACAACGGCCTGATTCTGGGCCCGGAAGTGACCGATTGGCTGGCGCGCGACGAGGCTGCGCTCACTGCGCAGACGCTGATCGACGACCAGGTGGTCGGCACCGGCGGCGCCACCACCTTGCCCGGCGGCCTGCGCGCGGCCTACGCATTCGCGCTCAGCCGTTCGGCACAGCGCGGGCGTCCGCTCAAGCGCGGTGATCTGATTGCCACCGGCAATGCCACCGGTATCCACGACATCGAAGTGGGGCAGCGTGCCCTGATTCGCTTCGCCGGCATCGGCGATATTTCCTGTACGGCTGTGTCCGCCAGTTGACGGCGGCCCCCGTGACCAGACGCTTGGGAGGGCGCCAATGATCACACGCAGACATTTTCTTGGTGCCGGGCTCGGCGCCGCGGCTGCCGCCCCCTGGTTGGGTGCCGGCGCCACCACGCCGATTCCCGGCGGGCAGTTGCTCACCGCCACCGATGTGCACGTCGGCGATTACCCCACCGTGGAAGCGGTGCGCTGGTTCGGCAAGCAGCTGGAAGAACGCACCCATGGCCGGCTCAAGCTGCGCCAGTACCACTCCGGCCAACTGGGCCGCGAGTCGGAGGCGATCGACATGGCGCGCTTTGGCGCCATCGACATCACCCGTGTGTATTCGGGCGCGTTGAACAACACCTTCCCGCTCACGCAGGCGCTATGCCTGCCGTATGTGTTCGATTCGGTACCGCATCTGCGCCGGGCCATCGACGGGCATGTCGGCGACAGCGTGCTGCGCAGCTTCGAGCAGCGCGATCTGGTCGGTCTTGCCATCTACGATTCGGGCGCGCGCTGCTTCTACAACACCAAGCATCCGCTGCATCGCCCGGAAGATCTCAAGGGCCTGAAATTGCGGGTGGCGTCGTCGGACATCTTCCTCAAGCTGATGCGCATGCTGGGCGCCAACCCCACGCCGATGTCGCTGGGCGAGACGTTCTCGGCGATGGAAACGCACATGATCGACGGTGCGGAAAACAACATGCGCAGCTTCCAGTCCAGCCGGCATTTCGAAGCCGCGCATTACTGGTCGCAGAGCGAACACTCCTACGCGCCGGACATCCTGGTGATGTCGCGCCAGAGTTTCCAATCGCTGAGCGCGGCCGACCGCGGCCTGGTGGTGGAACTGGCGCGTGCCTCGGTGCCGGTGATGCGCAACTTGTGGGATGCCTCCGAGACGGTGGCGCGCAAGCAGGTCATCGACTACGGCGTGAAGCTCAACCAGGTCGACATGCCGGCGTTCCGCGCCGCCGCTGCCCCGCTGCTGGCCGAATACCGCAAGCAGCCGGAGATCGAAGCGCTGTACCGCCGCATCCGCGATTTCGCATAGAGGTGACCCGATGACCGAACCCGAGACTGTTGCCGTCCCGGTCGCGCCGTTGCAGCGCGCGCTGGACCGCGTTTCCGATATCGCCGTGGGCGTGGCCTCCTTGGCGCTGCTGGGCCTGGTGGTCGTGCAGGGCTGGCAGGTGTTTACCCGCTACGTGCTCAACGACTCGCCCAGCTGGACCGAGCCGGTAACCCTGTTGCTGCTGAGCACCGCCCTGAGCCTGGGCGCGGCGGCCGGCGTGCATACCAACCGCCACTTCGGCTTCTACCTGCTGGGCGAACACGTGCCGCCGCTGGTGCGCAAGATGTTCGAAGTGATCCGCCCGCTGATGATCATGTCCATTGGCGCGGTGCTGGCGTGGTGGAGCGCGGCGCTGCTGTTGGACGGGCTGGATATCAAGATGGCCGGTGCGCAGATGCCGCAGAGCATCAACTACCTGCCGCTGTCGATCGGCGGTGCGCTGATGGTGCTGTTTGCCGTGTTCAAGTTGTGGCGTGTGCTGCGCCCGGTCCATGCTGGAGGAGTGCGCTGATGGGCATCGCCATGTTGTTGGGCACCTTCGTGGTGCTGCTGTTGATCGGCGTGCCGGTGGCCTACGCCCTGGGCGCGGCGGCACTGGCCACGCTGCTGTATCTGGACCTGCCCACGGTAGTGCTGGTGCAGCAGATTTCTGCCGGTAGCGGCTCGGCGTCGTTGATTGCGATCCCGCTGTTTATCTTCGCCGGCGAGTTGATGTTGCGCGGTGGCATTTCCGAACGCCTGATCGCCTTGGCCTCGTCGTTGGTCGGGCGTGTGCGCGGCGGTCTGGGCCAGGTCAGCGTGCTGTCGTCGCTGTTCTTCGGCGGCGTCTCCGGCTCGGCGATTGCCGATGTCTCGGCGGTGGGCGGCACCATGATTCCGCAGATGATCAAACGCGGTTACGACCGCGATTACGCGGTGAACGTGAGCATGACCGCTGCGCTGGTGGCCTTGCTGGTGCCGCCTTCGCATAACCTGATCCTGTTCTCGGCCGCAGCCGGCGGCGGCTTGTCGATTGCCGATCTGTTCGCGGCCGGCATCTTTCCGGCGTTGTTGATGACCGCCGCGATGATGGTGACCGGCTATGCAGTGGCGCGTCATCGCGGCTACGGCACCGAAGCCTTTCCCGGTTGGCGTGCGTTGGCCCTGCGCCTGATCGGTGCGCTGCCCGGCCTGGGGTTGGTCGGATTGATCTTCATCGGGATTCGCGCCGGCATCTTCACCGCGGTGGAAAGCGCCGCCATTGCCGTGGTGTACGCATTGATCGTCACCGCATTGCTGTATCGCCAATTGCGTTGGGCCGAGTTCTTCGCGGCGGTGACGCATGCGGCGCGCACCACCGGCGTGATCCTGTTCGTGATCGCCACCGCTGCGGTGTTCGGCTGGTTGCTGGCCTATTTGCAGGTGCCTGCGGCAGCGGTGAAGTTCCTGCAGGCCATTGCCGACAGCAAGAACATGGTGCTGTTGATGATCGTGGTGATGCTGCTGTTGCTGGGCATGTTCATGGACCTGGCGCCGAAGATCCTGATCTGCACGCCGATCTTCCTGCCGGTGGTGAAGGCCTACGGCATCGACCCGATCCACTTCGGCCTGGTGATGGTGCTGGCCGGCGGTATCGGCCTGATCACGCCGCCGATCGGCTCGGTGTTGTTCATCGGTACTTCCATCGGGCAGATCACCATCGCGCAAAGCATGCGCACCATCTGGCCGTTCTGGCTGGCGGCGTTGTGCGTGCTGTTGATCGTTGCCTTTTTCCCTGAGTTGTCGCTGTGGCTGCCGCGCGCCCTGCGCGCCTGAGCTGGGGCGATTGCGTGATTGCGTAACGGCAAACGGGCGGTCGGTACGGCTTGTTCGCGTGGTAACGAGCGCCTGCCATCCACATGCAGGCGCGTCAGGCGTCGCTGCCGGCGGGAGGCTCTGTCGCATCTGGTTAACCGGTGGCATTGCGCGCCATCGTGGTAAAGCCCGGCATCCGGGACTAGGAGAGAGCATGCGTGTGCGTCCCATTTCATCCCGATGGCGTTGGCCGATGGCCGGCGGCTTGCTGCTGTGCGCCGGCCTGAGCGCTGCGGCGGACTGGAAGCGCGGTATCGAGCACCAGCGCATCGCCGACCAGGGCGATGGCAGCTTTCTCAATCCGGTGCTGGCCGGCGACCATCCCGACCCGTCGGTGCTCAAGGATGGCGATGATTACTACCTCACGCTGTCTTCGTTCGATGCCTACCCGGGCCTGCCGATCTGGCACTCGCGCGATCTGGTCAACTGGCAGCCGCTGGGCCACGCCATCACCCAGAACGTGGGCGCGATCTGGGCACCGGACCTGATCAAGCACGGCAAGCGCTACTACATCTACTTCCCGGCGCGGCGCGGCGACCAGGGCGAGCGCAGCAATTTTGTGGTCTGGGCCGACGACATCAAAGGCCCGTGGAGCGCGCCGATCGACATCGGCCTGGGCAAATACATCGACCCCGGCCATGCAGTGGGCGAGGACGGCAAGCGTTACCTGTTCCTGAGCGGCGGCGATTACGTGCAGCTGTCCGATGACGGCCTGAAGGTGGTCGGCACCCCCAAGCACGTCTACGACGGCTGGAAATATCCGGAAAGCTGGGACGTGGAAGGCTACGCCCAGGAAGGCCCCAAGATCACCCGCCACAACGGCTGGTACTACATGACCACCGCCGTGGGCGGAACCGCCGGCCCGCCGACCGGGCACATGGTGATCACTGCGCGTTCGCGCTCGATCCACGGCCCCTGGCAGAACGCGCCCAACAACCCGATCACCCGCACCAGGAGCGCGCAGGAGCCGTGGTGGTCGCGCGGCCACGCCACCCTGGTGGAGGGCACCGACAAGCGCTGGTGGATGCTCTACCACGGCTACGAAAACGGCTACTGGACGCTAGGCCGGCAGGCGCTGCTGGACCCGATCGAATGGACGCCCGATGGCTGGTTCGTCGCCAAGGGTGGGGACCTGGGCACGCCGCTGAAAAAGCCCAGTGGGCAGGCCCTGCCGCACGGGTTGGCGTTGTCGGACGATTTCCGCGCCAGCACGCTCGGCCCGCAGTGGGCGTTCTTCAATCCGGCCGCCGACGAGGCCAAGCGCCTGCAGGTGGGCAATGGCGTGTTGCGGCTGCAGGGCAAGGGCAGCGCGCCGCGCGACGCTTCGCCGCTGACGGTGATCGCCACCGACCCGGCCTACCAGTTCGAAGTGCAGATGACCGTGTCACCGGGCGGACAGGGCGGGGCGTTGCTGTTCTACAGCGACAAGCTCTATGCCGGCGTCGGCAGCAATGGGCAACAGTTCGTCATGCATCGCTACGGCGAGGAACGCCCGGCCACGCTGGCGCCCAGCACCAACGGCGGCACGCTATGGCTGCGCGTCACCAACAACCGCCACATCGTCACCATTCACAGCAGCACCGATGGCAAGGCCTGGACCAAGTACCCGGTGCAGATGGAAGTGTCCGGTTACCACCACAACGTGGCCGGCAAGTTCCTGGCCCTGAAGCCGGCGCTGTATGCCGCAGGCCCCGGCCAGGTGGAATTCCGCAATTTCCGCTACCGCGCCCTGGACTGACCGTTCTGCATCGGCGGGCATGTCGTGGCGCTGCCTGCTGTGGCGGGCCCGTCACGGCGGACCCGGTGCAGCGGCAGGCTTCGCTCAGGTCTGCCGGCCGTCGGGCCGGTAGAATCCAATCAACTTTACTGGTTGACCGCTATGCCCGCCCGCAAGATGCCTGAAGAGGGAATGCCTGGCCTGCCGAAGGGTCGGGTCGCAACGATCAACGACATCGCGCGGATGTCGGGCGTGTCCAAGAAGACCGTCTCGCGGATCATCAACAATTCGCCGCTGGTGCGGCAGGACACGCGCGAGAAGGTCGAGGCGCTGATGCGCGAGGTCGGCTATGCGCCGGATCCGCTCGCGCGCGGGCTGGCGTTCCGCCGTTCGTTCCTGATCGGCATGGTCTACGACAACCCCACCGCGCAATACATCGTGGACATGCAGTACGGCGCGCTGGACGCGCTGCGCGGTTCCAGCTTCGAACTGGTGGTGCACCCCTGCGACAGCCGCAGTCCCGGCTATATCGAAGGCGTGCGCCGCTTTGCGCAGGCGCAGAAGCTGCACGGCGTGATCCTGGTGCCACGCGCCTCCGAAGACCAGGCGCTGGCCGACATGCTGGCCGAGATCGGTTGCCGCTACACCCGCATCGCCTCGATCGCGCTGGACACCACCTCGCAGACGGTGATCACCCACGACCGCGACGGGGCAGCGGAGGCGGCCGATTACCTGCTTTCGCTGGGCCACCGCGACATCGCCCTGGTCACCGGCCCCAGCGCCTACCGCTCCTCGATCGAGCGCACCTCCGGCTTTGCCGACGCGCTGACCCGGCGCGGCATCGAACTGCCGCCCGAGCGCATCGTCGAAGCCGGTTACACCTTCGAATCGGGCGTGGCGGCGGCCGAAAAGCTGCTGCTGGGCAAGAAGCGCCCCACCGCCATCTTCACCGGTAACGACGAAATGGCCGCCGGTATCTACAAGGTCGCCCTGCGCGCCGGCATCAGTATCCCGCGCCAGCTCTCGGTGATCGGCTACGACGACAGCTCGCTGGCCTCGCGGCTGTGGCCGCCGTTGACCTCGGTGCGCCGCCACACCCGCGACACCGGCCGCACCGCCGCGGCGATGCTGATCCAGCCCGACAACGCGCCGCAGCTGCCCACCGCCAGCGTGCGGCCGCACCTGATCGTGCGCGACTCCTGCCAGCCGCCGGAAGATTGAGCTACTTGGTCCTGGCGGAAGAGGAACAAAGCCCCTCTCCCGCCGGGGCGAGAAGGCACAGCTTGCGCGGCATCGCCGCGCGTGCCTTGGAGCGCCCGCGCCGCTGGCGCGGGCCGGGGCGCGGAGCGGGGGTTGGGGTGAGGGTAAGGCGGCAGGCAGCCAATTTAGAAAGCTCAGGCTTGCGCCGGAAGGCAATAGGCCACCACCCACAAAGCAAGCTGTGCTCTTCAACACAGCGCGCAGCCTCGTACCCTCATCCGCCCCTGCGGGGCACCTTCTCACGATGGGAGAAGGGAGTTGGTAGTCCGTGCGTCCACCGACACCGTCTTTCGTGCACTGCGCAATGACACCGGTTAACCAGAGTCGGTAGACTAGCCCCGTGCAAGCCCACGTTCCCCCTTGCTTGCCTTGGAGAAGTGCCATGTCCCTGTACTGCAAAACGCACTACGCCACCCATCCCGACGCCATCAAGGGCGCCAGCAACGACGCGCTGCGCGAGCTGTATCTGCTTGATGGGCTGTTCGTGGACGACGCGGTGACGCTCAAGTACACCCACTACGAGCGCTTCGTGCTCGGTGGCGCCGCGCCGCTGGGCAAGACGCTGGAACTGCCCAGGCAGACCGAGCCCGCCTCGGCCGCGGGGCATCCGTTCCTGGAGCGTCGCGAGCTGGGCGTTCTCAATGTCGGCGCAGGCACCGGCACGGTGACCGTGGACGGCACCGCCTACACGCTGGGGCCCAAGGACGGCCTGTACGTGGCGATGGGCAGCACCGATGTCAGTTTTGCCTCCGCAGACGCGGCCAACCCGGCCAAGTTCTATCTCGCCTCCACGCCGGCGCATGCGCGCTTTGAGACCAAGCAGCTCTCGATCAAGGATGCGGTGGCACTGGAGCGCGGTGCGCTGGAAACCAGCAACGAGCGCACCATCTACCAGTACATCGTGCCGGCCACCTGCCAGTCCTCGCAGCTGTTGCTCGGCCTGACCGTGCTCAAGCCCGGCAGCGTCTGGAACACCATGCCGCCGCATCTGCACGACCGCCGCAGCGAGGTGTATTTCTATTTCGACCTGGGCGCCAACGACCGCGTCTACCACTTCATGGGCGAACCCGATGCGCAGCGCCACATCGTGATCCAGAACAACGAAGCGGTGGTGTCGCCGCCGTGGTCCATCCACATGGGTGCCGGCACCAGCAATTACGCCTTCATCTGGGCAATGGGCGGCGAAAACCTGGATTACACCGACATGCACGTACTGGACATCTGCCAGCTCAAGTAAGGCCTGCATCGACGCGCCGGCACCCACCAGGCCAGACATGACGCCGCCTTGTGCGAGGCGAGCGCCAACAACGCTGGCGCGACCCAGTTGGGCGCCGGCGTTACAGCAGTTCGTACAACCCGGCCGCGCGCTGCGCGGCTTACTCATCACACCACGGCACATCCAGCAGGAGCGATAAGGTAATGAGCAATCCGTTCAGTCTCGAAGGCAAGGTCGCACTGGTCACCGGTGCCAATACCGGCCTGGGCCAGGGCATCGCATTGGCCTTGGCCGAGGCAGGTGCCGACATCGCTGCCGCCGGCATCCAGGCGCCCACCGAGACCGAAGCCAAGGTCAAGGCGTTGGGCCGCCGCTTCATCGCCATCGAAGCCAACCTGATCAGCATCGAGCCGGTGCAGCGCATCATCGAGGAGACCATCGCCGGCCTCGGCGGGCTGGATATTCTGGTCAACAACGCCGGCCTGATCCGTCGCACCGATGCGGTGGATTTCAGCGAGCAGGACTGGGACGACGTGCTCAACGTCAACCTGAAATCGGCCTTCTTCATGGCGCAGGCCGCAGGCCGTCACTTCATCGCGCAAGGCCGCGGCAAGATCATCAACATCGCCTCGATGCTGTCGTTCCAGGGCGGTATCCGCGTGCCGTCCTACACTGCCAGCAAGTCCGGCATCGCCGGCATCACCCGCCTGCTTGCCAACGAATGGGCCAGCAAGGGCGTGACCACCAATGCCATCGCACCGGGCTATATGGCCACCGACAACACCGCGCAGCTGCGTGCCGACGAAGACCGCAACAAGGCCATCCTGGACCGCATTCCGGCCGCGCGCTGGGGCGTGCCGGCCGACCTGGGCGGCACCGCGGTGTTCCTGGCCAGCAGCGCGTCGGACTACGTCAACGGCGCCATCATTCCGGTCGACGGTGGTTGGCTGGCGCGCTAAGCGCTCGCCTCTGTACGGCTCTCCTTCTCCCATTGGGAGAAGGTGCCCGAAGGGCGGATGAGGGTCGGGGTGCATGCACATGACCAGACGCGTCCCGCAGCTCCGACACGTTCTTCAGAACCTGATCGCTCACCGACAACGCACCTGAAAAGCGAATCAAGACCGCACCCAGGCGCGCACACCAACCGACTCCACAGTCGACACAACTTCCCCAAACCAATCGGAGCATCCCCATGAAAATCGCACTCATGAATGAGTTTAGCCAGGCCGCCAAGAACCCGGTGATCCTGCAGCAGCTCAACGAGGTCGCCAGCGAGCAGGGCCACAGCGTGTTCAACGTCGGCATGGACGGCGACAACGACCACCGCCTGACCTACATCCACCTGGGCATCGTCGCCAGCCTGCTGCTGAACTCCAAGGCGGTGGACTTCGTGGTTGCCGGTTGCGGCACCGGCCAGGGCGCGATGATGTCGCTCAACGCCCATCCGGGCGTGTTTTGCGGCTACTGCATCGAGCCGACCGACGCCTACCTGTTTGCCCAGGTCAACAACGGCAACGCGCTGTCGCTGGCGTTTGCCAAGGGCTACGGCTGGGGTGCGGAAATCAACGTGCGCTACATCTTCGAAAAGGCCTTCAGCGGCGAGCGTGGCATGGGTTACCCGGCCGAGCGTCGCGAATCGCAGCAGGCCAACGCCGGCATCCTGACCCAGCTCAAGCAGGCCACCGCCAAGTCGTACCTGGACGGCCTGCGCGCCATCGACCCGGAACTGATCAAGCAGGCCATCGGCGGCGAGCGCTTCCAGCAGTGCTTCTTCGACAACGCCCAGGATGCTGAAATCCGCAACTTCGTTGCCGGCCTGCTGGGCAAGACCGAAGCTGCTGCAGCAGCTGCGTAATTAGTCGGTGCGTTTTAGCCCCTCTCCCGCCGGGAGAGGGGTTGGGGTGAGGATAAGGCGGAAGACAGCTGGCTTGAACGGGGGAGGCTTGAAGGGCTTGAGAAGACAGGACGGCCGTCCTGCATTTCCTTGCCGCCGCATCCTCATCCGCCCTTCGGGCACCTTCTCCCGATGGGAGAAGGAAACAGCGTCGCGTCCTTAGCATTGTTCCCGGAGCCCATCATGCGTCTGCTGCTGTTCGCATTGCTGCTGCTCTTTGCATGCATCGCCCACGCCGCACCACAGCGCATTTTTATCGCTGGCGATTCCACTGCTGCCCAATACGGCGCCGAGCGCGCGCCGCAAGCCGGTTGGGGCCAGCTGCTGCAGGACTGGTTCGACCCGGCGCAATGGCAGGTGCGCAATCACGCCAAGGGCGGCCGCAGCACGCGCAGTTTCATCGCCGAAGGGCGGCTGGATGCCATCGCAAAAGAATTGCAGCGCGGCGATGTCTTGCTGATCCAGTTCGGCCATAACGATGCCAAACGCGAAGACCCCACGCGCTACACCGATCCCACGACCGACTACGTGCAGTTCCTGCGCCGCTATGTCGCCACTGCGCGCGACAAAGGCGCGACGCCCATCCTGATTACGCCGGCTGCCCGGCTGTTGTACGACTTCGGCGCGTTGCTCGACACCCACGGTCGCTACACCTTGGCGATGCAGCAACTCGCCGCGCAGGAACACGTTGGCCTGATCGATCTCAACGCCAGTTCCAGCGACTGGATCCGCGCACTCGGCGAGCAGGCGGCCAAACCGTATTTCCTGTTCGTGCCCGAACAGGGCAAGGCCGACGGTACCCACTTCAGCCGCGCCGGCGCGACCGCCATCGCCTGCCTGGTGGTGCACGGTTGGGTGCAGCTGCAACCAGCGCTTAAACCGCAACTGCGCCGCGATGCCGATTGCGGCGCAGCGCCCAACACCAGCGCGCAACGCGCCGCGCAGGCGCATCCCTCGCTGGTGGTGCACGAGCGCGATCTCGCCCGCGAACAGCCCGGCCCGCATGGCGGCGCCGGCCCGACCACGGCGTATCCGTTCTTCGCAGATGCACCGGCGCTGAAATTCGTGCTGCGCAAACGCGTGCTGCACAAGGGCGCCGGCATCGGCCTGCATCTGCACGACAAGGATGAGATTTATTACATCGTCAGTGGGCGCGGTTTATATGCGCTGGACGGCAAGCAATACGATGTCGCCGCTGGCGATGCGTTGTTGACGCGGCCGGGCAGCACGCACGCCTTGCAGCAAACCGGCGAAGAACCGCTGGTGCTGTTGCTGGCGTACACCGCATCCAAGTAGCCCTCGCGCCTCAGACAGCGCAGCTGCAACGAAGCGCTGCGTTTTTCAAATGGGCTGAGTTGTCGTCAGGCACGGCCAGCCTGCGAGTCGCCTGCTTCCACGTGCAGATGGCTGCAGTGGATCAGCGGCAGGAGCCAGCGACGGCAGACAGCCGATCACGCCGGCGCACAAACCATGTCAGGGGTGGTCGCGGCCGACATCCAGCGATGCAAGCCTTCCAGCACCGTCAGGCCTTATCCACCCCGTAGTGCGTCAGCCCCAGGCGCGCCAGTTCGGCCGAGCGGCGGTAGTAGACCTCTTCCCACCCATCCACGCGTTGGCGGTCGGTGTCGCTCATGGCATCGAGAATGTCTTCGATGCTGAGCAGATTCGGATCTTCTTCCAGGCGCTCGAACACCGCGCCCAGGCCCTCGATGGCTTGACGCGCTTGCGCCGCGCCCATGGCGGCCAGACCCCGCAAAGCATCGCTGCGGGTCGCCGCATCCCAGCGGTCGAAATAGCGGGCGTAGCCGCTCTCGTTCATGTCCGCATCCAGCCGCGCCAGCGCGATCAGTTCGCGTTCGCCCGGCGACAGCGCATCCATGCGCCCGCGCAACTGGGCGAGCTTGGCCTGGGCGCGGGCAGCGCGGCGGCGCCACAGCAACTCGGGCATGTTGAGCAGGCCCTCCGCGGTGGGAGGCGCCACCGCGGGCCAGTTCACCCCGAAGCCGTCCTCGGTGATCTGCCATTGCGCGCGTTGCGGCGGCGATGCCTTGAGCAGGAGCCGATGCGCCTGGATGGGCTCGTCGATGCGGATGCCGTTGGCCAGGGTGAACAGCAGGCGGGTGTCGTCCAGCTCCAAGCGCCGGATGCGCAGATGCGTCAGGTCCATTGAGCGAAGGCGATGTAGGGAGGTTTGACCTTAGTGCGCGTCGGCGGTGGTGTCGAGTCGATGCAGGTCACATCGCGGCATCGTGACCGCGCCGCACCGCCGCGCAGCGGTTGGTCGGCGTGACCTCGGCAGCGACCTCACACGTCGCCGTCGCGGCTCCAACCCTCACCGCTGCCGCGTTGGATCACCCGATCGCCCGGCAGCACGTCACCCGCCGGCACCTGCGGTTGCTGGGCAAGCTCGGCATAGATCGGGGTGAAGTCCGGCGCGGTGGCCTCCATCAGCTGCGCAAAGCTGTCGATGACGAAATAGGTCTTCTGGAAGCTGTCGATGCGGTAGCGCGTGCGCATGATGCGCTGCAGGTCGAACCCGATGCGGTTGGGTGCCGGCGAGTCCAGCGAATACAGCGATTCGCCCTTGGACGACACGATGCCGGCACCGTAGATGCGCAGGCCCTGTGGCGTGTCGATCAGACCGAATTCCACCGTGTACCAGTACAGCCGGGTGAGGTTCTGCTGCGCGTCCGGGCCGATGCCGTGCGCCTTGACCCCGCCGCGGCCATAGGCCTGCATGAAGTCGGCAAACAGCGGGTTCATCAACAACGGCACGTGGCCGAACAGGTCATGGAACAGATCGGGTTCGGCGATGTAATCGATCTGATCGGGCCGGCGGATCCACCACGTCACCGGAAAGCGTTTGTTGGCCAGATGTTCGAAAAAGTCCAGTTCCGGCAGCAGGCCCTGCACGCCGACCAGGGTCCAGCCGGTGGCCGCCTGCAGCACGCGATTGAGCGCATCGAAGCGCGGGATGTGCGTTTCGCCCATGCCCATCGCGTCCTGCGCCTGCAGGAACTCGTCGCAGGCGCGGCCCACCAGCAGCTCGCGCTGGCGCCGATACAAGGTGCCCCAGGTGGCGTGGTCGTCGGCGCTGTAGCTGTCCCACGGCTGCTCCACCACCGCGGTGGTGTAGACCGGCACATAGCCTTTGTCGGTGAGCTGGTTTTCGACGCGTTGCGGGGCGGTATTCATGCAGCGGCTCTTCCCGGTGATCAGCCGTCACCTTAGGCCGGATGTGCGCGCAACGGGATTGCGAATCTTGCGCGGTGCAAGCGGATTGGCGCAAGATTCGTGCGTCATCGTCTGCTGCTGCGCAACATATGGATCAACCCATCGCCCTGGACCGCACCGATTTGCGTCTGCTCGCCCTGCTGCAGACGCAGGGGCGCAGCAGTAATGCGGAGCTGGCCGTGCAGGTCAATCTGTCGGCGTCGGCGTGCCTGCGCCGCACCCAGCGGCTGGAGGCGGCCGGCATCATCGCCGGCTATGGCGCGCGCCTGGACGCGCGCGCGCTGGGGCTGGGCTTGCAGGCGTTCGTGCGCGTGCAGCTGGAGCAGCACGGGCAGGCCGACATCGAACATTTCGCCGAGGGCGTGCGCGGCTGGGACGAGGTGGTGGCGTGCTGGGCGCTGACCGGCGACATGGATTACCTGCTGCAGGTACAGGTCCGCGACCTGGAACACTTCTCGCGGTTTCTGCTCGATCGCCTGCTCAATGCCACCGGCGTGTCGGATGTGAATTCCAGCTTCGTGCTGCGCACGGTGAAGGCGCCGGAAGGTCTGCCGCTGTCGCATCTGGCCTGAGGTGCAAACCAGCCGCGTGCCGGTAGGGCAGGGCGCCGCCCGCATGCCGCAGCCGGCAAGACGCACCGGCGTCGCGCCGGTTTCCAGGCGGACGCAAGAAACGTGCTGCTTGCCACATAAACGATAACGATTTACATTTACCTCACATCCTGGCCGCGTCCGGCCATGTCGTTCGTGTCGCATCGCCAGCCCACGCAGGGTCAGCCAGCCGGTTCGAGTGGACGCCTGCGTGTGCCTGTGCCTTTCCCTGTTGCGTGACGCGCTGCGTCCGCAGCGATCGACGAGAACGCCCCATGTCTGCTGCCATCGCTCCCCTTGGCTTGTTGCCTGCCGCGCTGCTGTGCGCGCTGTCGACCTTGGCTCCCGCCGCCCATGCCGCCGAATCCGCCGACGCGACCAACGCCACGACGCTCGATCAGGTCAGCGTCAACGGCACGGTGAGCCGCGCGCAGCCGGCCACCACCACACGCCTGCCGCTGACCTTGCAGGAAACGCCGCAATCGGTGAGCGTGATCGGGCTGCAGCGCCTGGAAGAGCAATCGCTGTTCAGCATCGACGATGTGATGCGCAACGTCACCGGCGTCAACGTGTCGTTCTACGACACCCAGCGCCCGTTGTATTTCGCGCGCGGTTTCCAGATCACCGACTTCCAGGTCGATGGCCTGCCCACCTACAGCGGTGCGACCAACCAGGAATACGACACGGTCTTCTACGACCGCATCGAGGTGATCCGCGGTGCCAATGGCCTGCTCACCGGTGCGGGCATTCCCTCGGCCACGGTCAACCTGTTGCGCAAGCGCCCGGGCAAGGACTTCGATGCCGCGTTCGGGGTGAGTGCGGGCACCTGGGATTTCCGCCGCATGCAGGCCGACGTCAACGCGCCGCTGACCGAAGACGGACGCTTTCGCAGCCGCGTGGTGGCCGCCTGGCAGGATCGCGATTACTACTACGACCGCTACCACGACAGCAAGATGTCGGGCATGGCGGTGCTGGAAGGCGATTTGACCGACAGCAGCACGCTTACCGTGGGCTACCAGCGCCAGGACAACACCCCGGTCGGTTCGACCTGGGGCACGGTGCCGTTCTTCGCGGCCGACGGCTCCTTCGCCAACCTGTCGCGCTCGACCAACATGGCGCCGGAATGGACCCGCTGGCAGCGCGAAACCAGCACCGCGTTTGCCAACCTGGAACAACGCTTCGGGCAGGACTGGTTGCTGCGCGTCAACGCCGCCCACACCAAGGGCGCCGTGCAGAGCCTGCGCGTCTACGGCACCGGTTACCCGGCCGCCGATGGCAGCGGCGTGTTTCTGCGCGCCAACGCTGGCGAAACGCAGGACACGCGCGATAGCGTGGACGTGTATCTGTCCGGCGGATTCGCCCTGTTCGGCCGCCAGCACGATGTGGTGATCGGCGGCAGCTGGCAGGACCTGCAATCGACCACCTATACCCTGGCGCAGACCTATCCCGACGACTGGGCCACCTGCGGCAGCGAACGTTGCTATTTCATTCCCAACATCCGCCATTGGAATGGCGACGCTTCGGAAGTGACCTATACGCGCACCGGTGCGCGTCGCCAGGCACGCACCACCCAGCGCGGCGTGTATGCCTCCACGCGCTTGCGGCTGGCCGACCCGCTGTCGTTGATTGCCGGCGCGCGACTGAGTTCGTGGGAGACCCGCACCCAGGCGTTCAATGCCAGCGGCAGCTACACCGGCACCAGCGGCCGTTATGACGTCAGCGACGAAGTCACCCCGTACGTGGGTCTGGTCTACGACATCGTGCCGGATGTGTCGGTGTACGCCAGCTACACCGAAATCTTCAATCCGCAGAACTACCGCGACAAGGACAACAACCTGCTCGCACCGGTGGAAGGCTCCAACCTGGAAGCCGGCATCAAGGCGCAGTTGTTCGATGGTCATGCGATGGCCACTGCTGCCGTCTTCGAGGCCAAGCAGGACAACTACGCGGTGCGCGACATGACCCAGCCGGAAGCCTCGCTGCCGGATGGCAGCTCTGCGTACATCGGCGTGGACGGCACCAAGAGCCGCGGTTGGGAAGTGGACTTCAATGGCGAAGTGCTGCCCGGCTGGACCATCAACGCCGGCTATACCCACGTCAAGGTGACGCGCGCGCCGACCGATGCGATCTACGCCAACCTGCCCGAAGATTATCTGCAGCTCTCCACCCAGTGGCGCCTGCCGGGGACGTGGGACCGCTTGAGCATCGGCGGCGGCGTGAGCTGGCAGAGCGCGGTGCGCGGCTTCAATATCGCGCGCCCCACCGGCGACGGCACTGGCGCCACCACCCCGGTCACCGTGGTGCAGAACCCGTACGCGCTGGTGCATTTCAACGCCAACTACCGCATCAGCGACCAATGGACCGCCACGCTGGCGGTGCGCAATGCGTTCGACAAGACCTATTGGGCGAATCTGGATTATCAGAACTACGGCGAACCGCGCTTTGTCAGCGTGTCGCTGCGTTGGCGGTATTGAGGTCGTGGGCGATGCAGACGCCTGAGCGAGGCATGCGGCCGAGCGACGCGCATTACGCTGCGATGCGTGCGGTGTGGTGACCGGGACGGCATCGCGACCAGGTCGCTCCTACAAGCGCGGTGCAACGAGGCAGGTCGTCGTCGTCGAGCCCTCGGCCACGACGCCATCTCGATGACGTTTTGTCCTCAACTGCCACGACTCGGCCAAGCCCGCCGTCCGCACCAGCCACCACGTCGGGTGCAGGCCCCACATGGGGTGCATTCATTGCGACCAGGCACCCACCAGCACCTCCCTTGGCGCGCACGCATGCCGCAACACCGAGGGCTGCGGCGCAGGCCATTGTAGGAGCGGCCCTGGCCGCGATGCCGTGCCGATGACATCTGGCCCGAGCACCCACGACATCCAGCGGACCGACTGTGCAGGCGCATGCGAATGGCCGGCAGGCGCGCGCGACAGGCATCGCCGGCGGAGTCCTTGCGTGCATGTGCGCCCCGCCCACGGCCGCATACGGCCGCAATCCATTTCTCCAGCGCAGCGCAGCCGGCTCACGGCGCCACGCAGGCCTCATCCGTGCCACGCAATTTTTCCCAACGCGAGCGTTGTTCCAGGCAGCGCTCGTACGCCTGTTGCTTGGCCGCTTTGGCCTGGTCGGCGGCGGTCCGGACTGCGCTGCTGCGCGCGGCCTGCAGTTGCGCAATCTTGGCGCGAATCTGCGGCATCACCGCCATTGCGGCGCGCTCGCCTTCGAGGATCGCCGCACCACGTTGGTTGAAATCGGCCGAGCCGATCTCGTTGACCTTCGGGCGAATGACCACGTCGGCACGTTTGAGTTCGGCCTCGCCCAGGCGCTGGCCCATGATCGAGATCGACTGGTTCACCGTGCCCAGCAGGTCCCCCGGATTCTTGCCGCTGGCCTTGCTGGAGATATCCACCGCCACCACGAATTCGGCACCCAACTGGCGCGCCGCATCCACCGGCACCGGGCTGACCACGCCACCATCGACGAAGTGGTATTTGCCGATGGTCACCGGTTCGAATACACCCGGAATGCTGCTGGACGCGCGTACCGCCTGGCCGGCATTACCGCGCACGAACACGGTACGCTCGCCATCTTCCAGCCGCGTGGCGACCGCCGCGAACGGCTTGCGCAGTTTTTCGATCGGCTTGCCGCCGAGCTGCTCGTTGACGTAGTCCTGCAGCTTCTGGCCCTGCACCAGCCCACCGGAAAACAGCCGCACATCGCGGATGCTGGTCTGGTCGAGCGCGACGGCCTTTTCCTGCATTTGGAACGCATCCATGCCGCTGGCATACAACGCGCCCACCACGCTGCCGGCGCTGGTGCCAGACACCACCACCGGTGCGAAGCCGTTGGCCTCGAGCATCTTGATCACCCCGATATGCGCAAAGCCCTTGGCCGCACCACCACCGAGCGCGACGCCGATCTTGATGGGCTTGGGGGCTGCGGCCGAAGGTGCCTGCACCACCGGCGCCGGTGTCGCCGGGCGTGGCTCGCCCCCGCAGGCGCTGAGCAGCCCGGCCAGTGACAGGGACAGGGACAACAGGAGGCACTTGCTAGGAAAGGCGGTCATGGCGAGCGTGCACAGGGCGCGATGTGGACAGCGGCGCAGCATACACGCCGCAGCCCTGGCCGCCGGTCTGCATTGGCGGCGGGCGGCAGGGCGTCATGCGCAGATATTGCGCGCTGCGCGCACACCTCGCCTGCCCTGATGGTATCGGGCGTCCTTGCGTTGGTACCGTAGGGCATGGACTCGGCCAAACGCACAGTCTGCAGCAGCAGCATCTTCGATCACGCGTCTGCGCGGTGTCCGCTGCGTGGACTGGCACTGTCACTGCTGCTAGCCGCATCGCCCTGTCATGCGCTGGACGCGGTAGCGGTCAAGCGGCAGGTCGATGGCATTCTGGATCGGGACTATCCACGTTGGGAGGCGCTATACCGGACCGTGCACCAGCACCCCGAACTGGGCTTCGAGGAAACCGCGACTGCGCAACGGCTGGCCAAGGAAATGCGCGCGCTGGGGTTTCATGTCAGCGCGGGTATTGGCCGGACTGGGCTGGTGGCGATGTATCACAATGGCCCCGGCCCCACGATCATGGTGCGCACTGAACTAGATGCGTTGCCGATGCGGGAAACCACGGGGCTGGCGTACGCCAGCGACGTCCATCTGCAGTCCAGTGACCGCGATACCTATGTGGCGCATACCTGCGGTCACGACATTCACATGGCGGCCTGGGTCGGCACGGCCGCAACCTTGGTGCAGCTGCGCGCCCAATGGCGCGGCACGCTGATGTTCATCGCCCAACCAGCGGAGGAAAAGGGTCGCGGTGCGCAGGCGATGCTTGACGATGGCCTGTTTGCCCGGTTCGGCAAGCCGGACTACGGCTTTGCCCTGCATGTCGGTCCGGATGCCTACGGCCATGTGTTCTACAAGGCCGGGGCGGTGACCTCCAACTCCGATGCGCTGGAGGTGGTGTTCCAAGGCAAGGGCGGGCATGGGGCGATGCCCGCCGCGACGATCGATCCGATCCTGATCGCGGCGCGCTTCGTTGTCGATGTGCAGAGCGTGATCAGTCGCGAAAAAGACCCGGCTGCGTTTGGCGTGGTCAGCATTGGAGCGTTCAACGCCGGCACGGCTGGCAACGTCATCCCCGACCGCGCGCAGCTGCGCGGCACCATCCGCAGCCACGACCCTCAGGTGCGCGACAAGCTGCTCGACGGCGTGCGACGTACCGCGCTGGCCAGTGCGCAGATGGCCGGCGCGCCGGTACCGCAGATCGCCCTGGGCGAGCGCGGGTCCAGGGCGGTGATCAACGATGCAGCGCTGGCCGAGCGTACCGGGGCGGTTTTTGCGCAGGCGTTCGGGGTCGATGCCGAGCGCCAGCGCGAACCGAGTGCCGCCAGCGAAGACTATTCGGCCTTCGTCGCTGCCGGCGTGCCGTCGTTCTACTTCGGCATCGGTGGACTCGATCCGCAGTGGCTGCAGCAGGCCCGGCAAACGGGCGAGCGGATTCCGGTGAACCATTCGCCGGACTTCGCGCCGGTGCCGCAGCCAAGCATCCGGACCGGCGTGGAAGCGATGACGCTGGCGGTGATGAACGTGATGCCGCCCCCCTCCTGAGATGGGCGCGGCCGCGCCGGGATGTTGGTCAGAAGCGGTTATCGCCATCCAGCAACCGCCCCAGGCCGCCCAGCACCGAGCCTTCGCCGCGCTGTTGGCCGCCGGCTTGCGGGGCGGCCTGCAGCATGCGGCCGGCCATGCGCGAGAACGGCAGCGATTGCAGCCAGACCTTGCCCGGGCCGGTGAGGGTGGCCAGGAACACGCCTTCGCCGCCGAAGAACATGCTCTTCAGGCCCGCAACGCGGCGCACGTCCATGTCCACGCCGGCGTGGTAGGCCACCACGCAGCCGGTGTCCACGTCGATACGCTCGCCCGGGCCCAGCTCGCGTTCGACGACCGTGCCGCCGGCATGTACGAACACCCAGCCGTCGCCTTCGAGCTTCTGCATGATGAAGCCCTCGCCGCCGAACAGGCCGGTGAGGATCTTGCGCTGGAAGGCGATGCCCAGCGACACCCCGCGCGCGCCGGCCAAAAAGCTGTCCTTCTGGCAGATCAGCTGGCCGCCATGCTCGGACAGGCGCAGCGCCAGCACCGTGCCCGGGTAGGGCGCGGCGAAAGCGACCTTGGCCTTGCCGCTGCCGGCGTGGGTGAACACGGTGGTGAACATGCTTTCGCCGGTGACCACGCGTTTGCCGGCCGACAGCAGCTTGCCCATCAGCCCGCCGCCACTTTGACCGGCATGCGAGCCGTCGCCGAACACGGTGTCCATCTGCACCGCCGCGTCCTTGTACATCAGCGCACCGGCCTCGGCGATGGCGCTTTCGCCGGGGTCCAGCTCGACTTCGACGAACTGCATGTCGTTGCCGACGATGCGGTAGTCGATCTCATCTGCGCGCCCGCTCATGCCGGTCAACGGCGGCGGCGCGCTACCGCTGCCCTGCAGCTCGGCCAGCTGGCGGGCCGGCGTCCAGCCATCGAGCCCGTCGCGCCAGGCCAGCGCATCGGGTTGGCGCTGCGCATGCGCGCGGGCGCTGGCATCGTCGAGCGGGCCGAGACGGTCGGCCTGTCCGGGGTTATGGAAATACCACTGGGCCATCGGGACGACTCCTGTCTGTGTGTGCGGCGAGTCTAAGCGCAAGCGCCGCGGCGGCGTCCCGTGTCCAAGGTCATGTCTGCAGAGCGTGGTTGTGACGCGGTTGTGCGCCCGTCCGGAGCGCTTCGCCATCGCAATGCGGAGCATCGCCGGCAGCTCGTGCAAGGACACGGCCTGCGCGAGCTGCGGGTGGGTGGCCCTTACTCGCCCACCGTTGCCCAACAGCGCGCGCCATTGCGCTGCACCCGCACCGGGCCATCGAACACGGCCGACAGGCTGGCATCGGTGAGCAGCGCCTCACGCGTGCCGTCGGCCACCACCTTGCCGGCGCGCAGCAGGATCACCCGTTCGATCTCCGGCACGATTTCTTCGATGTGATGGGTCACCAGCACCAGCGTGATGCCTTGCCGGGCGAGGTGCCGCATCGTCTCGAGCAGGTGCTGGCGTGCCACCAGATCCAGCCCGGTGGACGGCTCGTCCAGCAGCAACGCCTGCGGGCGATTGACCAGCGCACGCGCAATCAGCACACGGCGCGTTTCGCCGGCCGACAATTGCGCAAATTGCCGGTCCACCAACGGCAATGCGCGCGCCAGCGCCAGCGCTTCGCGCGCGCGTGCACGCATGTCGTCGCTGATCTCGCGATGCGGCGGCACCACGTAGCTGGCGAAGAATCCGGAGAGCACCGCGCTTTCCACATCCAGCCCGGGCATGTCGGCCAGATTGACGCTCAGATCGCTGGTGACGATGCCCAATTGCGAGCGCAGGCGATCCACCTGCCAGCGCGTTTGTCCCATCACCTTCACTGCGGGCAGACCGTCGGCGCGCGCCAGCGGGTACAACTCGCGCGTGATCAATTTGATGAAGGACGATTTGCCGCAGCCATTGGGCCCCAGGATCGCGGTGTGCTGCCCCAGCGCGATGCGCAGGCTCAGCGCATGCAGGACCCGGACCTGGCCGCGCATCACGCTGGCCTGGTCGAGTTCGATCAGCTGGGCGGCGTTAGTAACGACAGTGGAATCGGCAGCATGTTCGGTGGCAACAGTCATACGGGTGACAGCAGACGGAAGTGGGGAAGGGGGGTCTGAACCGCTTTAGAAATGTAGGTGCAACCCTACGCATCCGAAGGGTGAAGTTTGCCGCGATCGCCCCCATCATGTCTGCATCAAATGGAGAGCGCTGCTGTGGAGATGCCGATGTTGTCCGATCCGATCATCGACGTTCTGACTTCCGGCGTGGCAGGGCTGGGCGTGTGGGGCATGCTGGCGGTGCTGCTAGTCTTCACCCAGCTCACCATCTTTGCAGTGACCTTGTACCTGCATCGCAGCCAGGCGCATCGCGGTGTAGATTTCCATCCGGCCATCGCGCATTTCTTCCGCTTCTGGACCTGGTTGACCACCTCGATGATCACCCGCGAATGGGTGGCGATCCATCGCAAGCATCACGCCAAGGTCGAGACCGAGGAAGACCCGCACAGCCCGCAGACCAAGGGCATCGGCCAGGTTTTCTGGCGCGGTGTGGAGCTGTATCGGCAGGCGCGTGCCGAGCGTGCCGACATCGAGCAATACGGCAAGGGCGCGCCCAGCGACTGGATCGAACGGCATCTGTACACGCCGCATGCCAACGCCGGCCCGATGGCGTTGCTGGTGATCAACTCGGTGTTGTTCGGATTGCCGGGAATTGCGTTGTGGGCAATCCAGATGGCGTGGATTCCGTTCTGGGCCGCCGGTGTGGTCAACGGCCTGGGCCACTGGTGGGGCTATCGCAATTTCGAATCGGCCGACACCTCCACCAACCTCACGCCCTGGGCGCTGTGGATCGGTGGCGAAGAATTGCATAACAACCATCATGCCTTCCCGAGCTCGGCGCGGTTTTCGATGCGGCGTTGGGAGCTGGATATCGGTTGGGTCGCCATTCGCGGCTTGCAGGCACTGGGCCTTGCCAAGGTGTTGCGGGTGGCGCCGTCGCTGGATATCCGCCCCAATATCGCCGTGCCCGATGCCGACACGCTCAAGGCGCTGCTCTCGCACCGGTTCCAGGCCATGACCGACTACCAGCGCAATGTGCTCAAGCCGGCGTTGCGCGAAGAGGCGGCCGTCACCGGCGCCAAGCTGCGCGAGTTGCTGCCGCGTCGCCTGCGCAAGGGCCTGGTCGACGACGGGCGCTGGCTCAAGCCGGACGCGCGTGCACAGTTGCAGGCATGGGTGGCGCAGCGTCCGCGCATGCGCACGCTGGTCGAGTACCGTGCGCGGCTGACCGCGGTACTGGAAGCGCGCAGCCACGATGCGTCCGAACGGCTCCGGCAATTGCAGCAGTGGTGCCATGAGGCCGAGGCCAGCGGCAATGCCGCGTTGCAGGCGTATGCGGCGCGGCTCAAGGGGTATGCGCTGAGTGGTGCGTAACCCGGGCGGCAGGCGCGCTGTGGTGCGTGTACACCGGGCGCGTGGCGTGATCGTGCGTGCCTTGCTGGTTGTGTGGTGTGCCTGTGTGCCGGCGATTGCCGCGCAGGCCCAGGTCCAGGACAGCCAGCAATATCTGCAGCGCATGGATACCGATGGCGATGGGCGGGTGAGCCTGGACGAATATCTGGCCTGGATGAGCTACGCCTTCGATCAACGCGATACCGATCACGATGGCGTGCTGCAAGGCGATGAACTGCCGGGCCGTCGCGGCAAGCCGATCACCCGTGCGGCGCATCGTGCCACCTTGATCGCGCGCTTCGCGCGGCAGGATGCCGATGGCGACGGCTACCTGAGTGCACGCGAACTGCTGGCGCCGCCCCGCTGATGCGCACCTTCGCGCGTGGCTGACGCTGCCTTCGGCAAGCTCGGCCGCATGTTCACTCTCGACCGGGTCAGCCGCCGCTACGGCCAGGCCATCGCACTCGATGCTGTCTCGCTGACGTTTGCCAGCGGCATCACGACCGCATTGATCGGCCCGAGCGGCGCCGGCAAATCCACCGTGCTGCGCATGCTGGTCGGGCTGGAGTGGCCGGACAGCGGCACGGTCGCTTTCGACGGCACCCCGTTGCAGCGCGCCAACCTGCAGGCGCAACGGCAACGCATCGGCTACGTCATCCAGGAAGGCGGCCTGTTTCCGCATCTGGATGCACGCAGCAACGTGACCTTGCTGGCACAGACGCTGGGCTGGACGCGGGAACGCATCGAGGCGCGTCTGGATGTCTTGTGCGCCCTGTGCCAATTGCCAACGCAGTTGCTGGCGCGCTACCCGGCCGAACTCTCCGGTGGTCAACGCCAGCGCGTGGGGCTGATTCGTGCACTGATGCTGGACCCGCCGGCCTTGTTGCTGGACGAACCACTCGGCGCGCTCGATCCCATCGTGCGCTACGACCTGCAGGCGCAAATGCGCGAACTGTTCGCGCAGCTGGGCAAGACCGTGGTGCTGGTGACGCATGACGTGGCCGAAGCCGCCTATCTGGCCGACAACCTGGTGCTGATGCGCGCCGGCCGCATCGTGCAGCAAGGCCGTGCGCGCGATCTGCTGGAGCAGCCGGCCGATGCGTTCGTGCAGCGCTTTCTCACCGCCCAGCGCAGCATTGGCGATGCCGCATGATGGCGCGTGCGCTCATCGCCGTGGTGTGGCTGATCTGCAGTGTTAGCGCGCAGGCCGCGCAGGTCACCATTGGGTCGAAGAACTTCACCGAAGCGGTGATTCTTGGCGAAATCGCCACCGCCGCCGGCAAACGTGATGGTGTAGACGTGCAGCACCGCGCACAACTCGGTGGCACGCGCATCCTGTGGCGGGCGCTGGAGACCGGGCAGATCGACGCGTATGCCGAATACACCGGCACGCTGGCACAGGAGCTGCTGCAACTGCCCAACGCCAGCCAGGCCGAGCTGCGTGCCGCACTCGACGCACGCGGGCTGGCGATGACCGATTCGCTGGGTTTCCAGAACACCTATGCCTTCGGTATGAAGCGCGAACGTGCGCAGGCATTGGGCATCGCCTCGTTGTCGGATCTTGCACGGCATCCCAGCCTCAAGATCGGTCTGAGCAATGAGTTCATGCAGCGCGCCGATGGCTGGCCGGGCGTGCGCGCGGCGTACGCGCTGCCGCAGGCCGCGACCGGGCTGGATCACGACCTGGCCTATCGCGCGTTGCAGAGCGGCGCCATCGAGGTCACCGATCTGTACAGCACCGATGCGGAAATTCCGTATTACCAGCTGCAGGTGCTACGCGACGACCGCCATTATTTCCCGGACTACCAGGCGATTTTTGTGTATCGCAAGGACCTGGCGCACCGCTCGCCGGCGATGCTGCAGGCCTTGCGGGGGCTGCAAGGACGTATCGATGAAGCGACCATGCAACGGCTCAATGCACAGGTCAAACTGGAGCGGCAGTCCGAAGCGGCGGTTGCCGCGCGTTGGCTGGGCGTCACGCCGGCCTCTGAAACGGACTCGCGGTTGACGCGGCTGCTGCGGCATACGCGCGAGCATCTGGCGTTGGTGGGTATTTCTTTGGGTCTGGCGTTGCTGCTTGCGCTGCCGTTGGGCGTGCTGGCGGCGCGGCGTCCACGTCTGGGGCAGGTGGTGTTGTCGTTGACCGGTGTGCTGCAGACGCTGCCGTCGTTGGCGGTATTCGTCTTCATGATTCCGCTGTTCGGCATCGGCGCCAAGCCGGCGATTGCCGCGCTGTTCTTGTATAGCCTGCTGCCGATCGTGCGCAACACCCATGCCGGGCTGACCTCGATCCCACGCGAACTGCGCCAGACTGCGCACGCCATCGGATTGCCCGCGTGGACACGCCTGTGGCGGGTGGAACTGCCGCTGGCCCGCCGCACGATCGTGGCCGGCATCCAGACCGCGGCGGTGATCAATGTGGGCACCGCCACGCTGGGTGCGCTGATCGGTGCGGGCGGCTATGGCCAACCGATTCTCACCGGCATCCGTCTGGACGATATCGGCCTGATTTTGGAAGGCGCCATTCCCGCTGCCGTGCTTGCGCTGCTGGTGCAGGCGGTGTTCGAAGGCGCGGAGCGATGGGTCACGCCGCGTGGGTTGCGGATCAGCCAGCGGCAGTGACGCGGGTTCAATCGCTGAAAATCGCGCGCGCCGCTTCGCTGCCGCTGATCCTTACGCCAATTGTCGTTCGTAGAGCGCGCTGGCCTGCGATGGAGCCTTGCCGATGCTGCCTGATGACGCGCTGGCCTGCGTACATGTGTTGCAACCAGTACCGCTGCAGATGCCTGGCCCGCGATGCCTGCGCGCCGCCTCACCCATCCGGCAGCGCTGCAATGACCTGTGACAACGCGTGGTCGGTGACGCTCAAATGTGGCGCGATGCGCAGACGTCCATGCCGACGCGTGCAGATCACGCCACTCGCGCCGAGCGCCGTTGCCACCGCATCCAATGCCGCTGCCGGCGGCTGCAGTGCGGTGAGATGCGGCGCATGTCCGGGCGTGCACCAGCTGCCCACGCCGCGCGCCTGCAGGGCGGCGTCCCAATGCGCAGTCAACTCGCCCAACGCCGCTGCGATGCGCGCCGGCTGCCACGCGGTGAGTTGTTGCAGGGCCACCGTGGCCGTTGCGACCCGCAACGGGTCGGCAACCCCGCCCGCATCGAATCGGCGTGCACCGCTGCGATACCGCGGCGCGCTGGCCACCGGAAATTCCCAACTGCTGCCCGCATCGCGGCCGATCCAGTGTTCTTCGATCGGCAGCCCGTCCGTGCGCCACTGCGGCGCGACCCACAGCCATGCCAATCCCATCGGCCCGAGCAACCATTTGTGCCCGACGCTGACCACGAAATCCGGTTGCCAGCGCGGCAGATCCGGTGGCAACACCCCAAGGCTCTGGCTCAAGTCCAGCACCAGGGCAGCGCCGCGTGCCTGCATGGCGGCACTGATGCGGTCCAGATCCAGCATTCGCCCGTCCAGCCAGTACGCATGCGGCAAGCTGGCAATCCGCAGCGCAGGCGTGTCGGCAATGGTCTGCAGCACTGCATCGGTCAAGCTGCCGCCAGCGGTGGCGGGCACCGCCACCAGATGCGCGCCGGTCTCTGCGCAGCGGCGCTGCCAGATCAACAGATTGGACGGAAATTGCCCTTCCAGCACCAGCACTGCGTCGCCGGCTTGCACAGGCAGATTGCGCGCGGCCGTGGCCAGGCCGTGCGCGGCCGACGGCACCATGGCCACCGCATCGGCATCGCCGTCCAATAGCGCGGCCGCAAGTCCGCGCACCTGCTCGATCTGCTGTAACCAGGTATCGAACGGCAACCGCCATGGTGTGGCCATTGCATCGACCGCCTGGTGCGCAACGGTCTGCATGGCGCGCAACAACGGACCACGCGACGCCGCATCCAGATGGATGACCCCGGAAGGCAGCGCGAACGCCTGCTGACGCTGGGCCCACGCGAGGGGCGCAGCAAGCGTACTGGACAGAGATGGCGATGACATGCCCACAGCTTACCGCTGGCTGCCACGCTGCCCACACGGCACGTTCACGGGCGCTCCCCAAGCATAGGGCGATGTCTGCACTCTCACCTCTGCTGGGCCACCTCCAGCAACAGCAGTTGATGCTGCTGGAACGCTACGCGCAGACCCGCGCGCTGAGCGACCGTCTCGCCGCACCCTTGAGCGCCGAAGACGCGATGGTGCAGAGCATGCCGGACGCGAGCCCGAGCAAATGGCATCTGGCGCACACCACCTGGTTTTTCGAACGCTTCGTGCTGCAGGCCGATCCGGCGTACCGCGTGTTCGACCCGGCCTGGGACTTCCTGTTCAACAGCTACTACCAGAGCGTGGGGCCGATGCATGCGCGGGCCCGCCGCGGCGTGCTTTCGCGCCCCTCGTTGCAGCAGGTACGCGACTACCGTGCTGCGGTCGATAGGCAGATGCAACAGCGCTTGCGCGAGGGCCTGCTCGATGCACAGGCCTGCACCGTCGTGCAGCTCGGCATCCAGCACGAGCAGCAACACCAGGAGTTGCTGCTGACCGATATCAAGCATGCGCTGTGGAGCAACCCGTTGCAGCCGGCCTACCGTGACCTGCCCACACCGCCTGCGGCCGTTGCCAGCCCGCTGCGCTGGCATGCGCGCGACGAGCAGATCGTCCAGATCGGCGCCGCTGCATGGCCACAGGCCGACATCTTCGCCTACGACAACGAATCGCCGCGCCATCGCGTGCTGGTCGGTGCGCATGCGCTGGCCAGCCGTGTGGTCACCAACGCCGAGTTCCAGCAATTCATCGATGACGGCGGCTACCGCAGTGCCGGTGCCTGGCTCAGCGATGGCTGGGCGATGGTGCAGGCGCAGGGTTGGCAACATCCCTTGTATTGGGATGCCGATGGCCGCGAGTTCACGCTGGACGGCTGGCGCACGCGCGATCCACACGCGCCGGTCTGTCATCTGAGCCTGTTCGAAGCCGATGCGTTCGCGCGCTGGGCCGGTGCGCGCCTTCCCACCGAAGCCGAGTGGGAGCAGGCCGCGACCGGCGTGCCGGTACAGGGCAATTTCGTCGACACCGATGCGTTGCATCCGCGTGGCGCAGAAGCAGTGGACACCGGTATCCAGCAGCTGTTCGGCGATGTCTGGGAGTGGACCGGTAGTGCGTACCTGCCGTATCCAGGCTTTACCCCGTGGCCCGGGTCGCTGGGCGAATACAACGGCAAATTCATGAATGCGCAATGGGTCTTGCGTGGTGGCAGTTGCGCCAGCCCGGCCAGCCATCTGCGTGCCAGTTACCGCAACTTTTTCCCCTCCGATGCGCGTTGGCAGTTTGCCGGCGTGCGCCTTGCCAAGGATCTGCCTTGAACGCCGCCGCCCATGCCCTGCAACGCGCGCACGCCGCGCTGACCGACCTGCGCCCGCAGCCGGACGACATCACCGCCGATGCACTGGCGGGGTTGTCGCAAACGCCCAAGACGCTGCCGTCGAAATATTTCTACGATGCGCGCGGCTCGCAACTGTTCGAAGCCATTACGCAGCAGCCGGAGTATTACCTCACCAGCACCGAGCTGAGTTTGCTGGAAGCCAGCATGGGCTCGATCGCTCAGGCGATCGGCGCTGGCGTGCATGTGGTCGAATACGGCAGCGGCAGCGGCCGCAAGACCGAGTTGCTGCTGCAGGGCCTGCGCGATGTGGTGGCCTACACGCCGCTGGAAATCTCCCGTACCGCGCTGCTGGAAAGCACCGCGCGGCTGGCCCAGCAATTTCCGCAGATCCAGATGTTGCCGGTGTGCACCGACTTCACCAAGCCGCTGCGCCTGCCCGATGCGCAGCGCCCGGCGCGGCGGCACGTGGTGTTCTTCCCCGGCTCCACGCTCGGCAATTTCGCCGATGCGGCCGCGATCGAATTGCTGGATGCGATGCGCCAGACCATGGGCAGCGATGGTTGCGCCCTGATCGGTATCGATCTGGACAAGGACGCCGGGCTGATCGAGGCGGCCTACAACGATGCAGCCGGCGTCACCGCCGAGTTCACCCTCAACCTGCTGGCGCGGCTCAATCGCGAGATCGGGAGCGATTTCGATCTGGACGGTTTCCGTCACCACGCGGTGTATGTCCGTGAGCGCGGCCGCATCGAAACCTTCCTGGTCAGCCAACGCGCGCAGCAGGTGCGGGTCGGCGGCAAGGACATCGCGTTTGCCGAAGGCGAAGCGATGCAGGTCGAATACAGCTGCAAATACACCGACGCGCGTTTTGCCGAACTGGCTGCCGCAGCCGGGCTCAAGGTCACCCACGGCTGGAACGATGCCAAGGATTGGTTCGGCCTGCGCCTGCTGCGCCCATTGTGATCCTGCGGGGCAGGCGTGCAGTCGCCCGATGATGCGCAGGTTGCCGCGTTGATCCGGCACCTGCTTGCGCAACGTCGGCCCGAGCAATCGATCTGTCCCTCGGAAGTCGCGCGTGCTTTGAGCGATGACGCGGCGGTGTGGCGAAGCCTGATGCCCCAGGTGCGTACGGTGGCCGCAGCTGCCGCAGGCAGAGGCCTGGTACGGATCACCCAGCAGGGTCGAACTGTGGACCCTGCCACCGCACGCGGACCGATTCGACTGATGCGTGGGCCGCATTTCGACTGAAGCCCCATTGAGTGGATGCGCCAGCTTCCGTATGTTGCGGGATTAAGTAGCGGGATTAAACCGAATGTCGCCGAGCGACTACATCAAAAGGATGTAATCGTTCGGTGACATCAGGCCGCCTGCACCACATGCAACGCCTTGGGATTACGCCACTGCGCCAGCAGCGCGGCTTCGCGCGCCCTGGCTTCCTGCAGATGCGCGTGCTTGACGTGGCCATAGCCGCGAATGTGTTCCGGAATGCTGGCGATCTGCGCGGCCAAGCCCACGTTATCGGCATCCAGCCGTTCCAGCAGCATGTCCACGGTTGCGCTGTAATCGGCAATCAGCCGACGCTCGCCACGCCGTTCTTCGCTGTAGCCGAAGACGTCGAACTTGCCGCCACGCAGGAACTTCAATCGCGCCAGCAGCTTGAAGGCGGTGAACATCCACGGCCCGTACTCGCGTTTGATCAGGTTGCCGTGTGCGTCTTTCTTTGCCAGCAACGGCGGCGCCAGATGGAAGCGCAGGGTGTAGTCGCCCTCGAACTGTTGTTGCAACCGACGCTGGAAATCGCCACGCGTATACAGCCGCGCCACCTCGTATTCATCCTTGTAGGCCATCAGCTTGAAGGCGTACCGGGCCACCGCCTCGGTCAGTGCGCTGCTGCCGGGCACGCGCTGCAGCTCGTGCGTGCGTACGCGCTCGACCAGGCTGCGATAACGCTGCGCGTAGGCCGCATCCTGGTAGTCGGTCAGGAACGCGACGCGACGCGCGATGGCCTCGTCCAGCGAATGCGCCAACTGCTCGTCGTCGAGCGGCGCGGCCGGTGCAGCGACCTCGCCATGCAACGTGCTGCCGTCGGTCTGTGCCAGCGCACGCGGTGCGCTCTGGCCGCTGAGATCGTGCTCTTCCCAGCTGCCTGGTCCGCGTGCATGCGGTGTATCGCCATGCAGATGTGCAGGCGCGTCGGCACTGGCCAGACCCGCAGCGCGTTGCACCGCCGGCAGATCGATCGCCGCCAGGCGCCCCCAGGCGAACGCCTGCTGATTCATCGCAACGGCTGCACCATTGAGTTCGATCGCGCGCATCAGCGCCGCATGCGATAGCGGCACCAACCCGTGCTGCCACGCGTAGCCGAGCACGAACAGATTGCTGGCGATGGCGTCGCCCAGCAACGCCGTTGCCAGCTGCGTGGCATCCAGCAACAACGGCTCCTGGCCACCGAGCGCAGTGCGCACACCGGCGATGATCTCGGCAGCGGGAAACTGCAGGTCCGGTTGCGTGGTGAACGTGCCCGGCATTGCTTCGTAGGTGTTGAGCACCACCTGGGTGCGGCCATCGCGCACTTTGGAGAGCGCCCAATAATCGTTGACCACCACCATGTCGCAGCCCAGCACCAGGTCTGCTTCGCCGGCGGCGATGCGCACGGCGTGGATGTCGGCGGGCTGGCGTGCGATGCGGATATGCGTGGTCACCGCGCCGCCTTTCTGCGCCAGGCCGGTCTGGTCCAGCACCGTGGCGCCCTTGCCTTCCAGGTGCCCGGCCATGCCGAGCAGCGCGCCGATGGTCACCACGCCGGTGCCGCCGACGCCGGTGATCAGGATGTTCCAGGGCCGTTCCAGCGCGGTGCGCTTGGGCGGTGAGGGAAGCGTGTCCAGCAGCGTGCTGGCGTCGCGCCGCTTGCCCTTGCGCGGGGCACCGCCATGCACGGTGACAAAGCTCGGGCAAAAGCCCGCGACGCAGGAATAATCCTTGTTGCAGTTGGACTGGTCGATCTGGCGCTTGCGCCCGAATTCGGTTTCCTTCGGCAACACCGACACGCAAAAGCTTTTCTCGCCGCAATCGCCGCAGCCTTCGCACACCAGCGAATTGATCATCACCCGCTTGGGCGGATCGACCAGCTTGCCGCGCTTGCGACGGCGGCGTTTCTCGGTGGCGCAGGTCTGGTCGAAGATCAGGATCGACACGCCCTTGACGGTGCGCAGGTGCTGCTGCACCGCATCCAGTTCGCCACGATCGTGAAACGCGACCTCAGGCGGAAACAGCTCGCGCCGCCGCGTCCACTTGCCGATGTCGTCGCTGACCACCGCAATCTCATGGATGCCTTCGGCGCGCAGCTGGTGGGCGATGTCCGGCACGGTAAGCGTGCCGTCCACCGGCTGCCCGCCGGTCATCGCCACCGCATCGTTGTAGAGAATCTTGTAGGTGATGTTGACGCCGGTGGCGACCGACTGCCGGATCGCCAGCGAGCCGCTATGGAAATACGTGCCATCGCCCAGGTTCTGGAACACGTGCGGGGTGTCGGTAAACGGCGCCTGCCCGGACCACGTGACGCCTTCGCCGCCCATGTGGGTGAAGGTGTCGGTGGCACGGTTCATCCAGGTCACCATGTAGTGGCAACCGATACCGCCCAGCGCGCGCGAGCCTTCCGGCACGGCGGTGGAGGTGTTGTGCGGGCAGCCGGAGCAGTAATGCGGCACGCGCGGGAATTGCGCGCGCGGCAAAGCCATTTCCGCTTCCTTGGCGTCCATCCAGCGCAGCCGCTGCTGGATCGAATCGGTATTGATCGTGCTCGATTGCAGCAGGCGCAGGATGCGCCTGCCGATCACCGCCGCGATGGTGGCCGGCGTCAGTTCGCCGGTGGACGGCAGGATCCACGCGCCCTGCTCATCGTACTTGCCGACAATGCTCGGCCGCGCGCCGGCGCTGGCCGGCCAGTTGTAGAACAGTTCCTTCATCTGGCGCTCGATGAAGGCCTTTTTCTCTTCCACCACCACGATGTCTTCAAGCCCCTGCGCAAACGCGCTGATCCCTGCCGGCTCCAGCGGCCAGGTCATGCCGACCTTGTAGACGCGGATGCCGATCTGCGCGCAGGCCTGCGCGTCCAGACCCAGGTATTCCAGCGCCTGCAGCACGTCCAGGTAGCTCTTGCCGGTGGTGACGATGCCCAGTCGCGCATTTGGTGAATCCAACACCACCTTGTCGATGTGGTTTGCGCGCGCAAAGGCTTGCGCGGCGGCGATCGCATACCGGTGCAGGCGCATCTCCTGGTCCACTGGCGGGTCCGGCCAGCGGATGCTCAAGCCGCCCGGCGGCAGTGCGAAATCCTCCGGCAGCACGATGGTGCGCGCGAACGGGTCCACGTCCACCGAGGCGGACGATTCCACCGTTTCGGCAATCGTCTTGAAGCCGATCCAGCGCCCGGTGTAGCGGCTCATCGCCCAGCCGAGCAGGCCCATGTCCAGGATGTCCTGTACCCCGGCCGGATTGAGGATGGGCATCATCGCGCTGACGAATTCGTCTTCGGACCCGTGCGGCAGGGTCGAGCTGCGGCAGGCATGGTCGTCGGCGGCCAGCGCCAGCACGCCGCCAAACGGCGAGGTGCCGGCGGCATTGCCGTGCTTGAAGACGTCGCCGCTGCGGTCCACGCCCGGCCCTTTGCCGTACCACATGCCGTAGACGCCCTGCACGTTCGCGCCGGGGAACAGGTTGGTCTGCTGGGTGCCCCACACCATGGTGGCGGCAAGGTCCTCGTTCAGACCTGGAGTGAAGGTGACCTTGGCCGCGTCCAGGTGTTTGCGCGCCCGCCACAGTTCCAGGTCCAGCCCGCCCAGCGGGCTGCCGCGGTAGCCGCTGATGAAGCCGGCGGTCTCCAGCCCGGCGGCGTCATCGCGCAGGCGCTGCAGCAGCGGCAGCCGCACCAGCGCCTGCACACCGGACAGGTAGATGCGCCCATCGGTGCGCGTGTACTTGTGGTCCAGCGTGTAGTCCGCATCCACCCGGCCGAGCTCCGGCGTGTTGGCAGAGTCGGGAGAAGAAAGCGCAGCGGTACTGGTCATGGCGTGCCCGGAAAGGGTGGCTGGGCCCCGGTGCATGTCATCTGAAACTATCTGACGCACCCGACGGATTCCAAAACGGCGGCGCAAAGTGTAACAGTCAGCTTTTCCGCACCTATCCCTGTGCGGATGCGCAGCCGACGCGCTGCGGGTAGGATGGGGATGGGAAGGGGTCGTTTGCTGTCAGGGGAAAACACAGTGAAAAGGAAATACGCGTGGGCCGCTCTGGCCCTGCTCGGAGGGGTGTGGTCGTTGGCGCAGGCGCAGAGCTTGCCCAAGCCCAAGGAGTTCTATTTCGACGAAGACCGCGGTACCACCAAGGCCGTTGTGGCCGTACAGGGCCAGGGCGATGCAGTCGTCGACCGGCTGGCGGCGATGGTGCAACGCGACGCCCGTGCGGCCGATCCGCGCGCGCAGTTGGCGGCGCTGGCTTATGCGGGCGGGCGCACCCAGTTGGGCGATGAGTTGTATCAGGGCGCGCTGGCGCTGGTCTCCAACGGCAGCCAGCAGTACCGGGCCATCACCTGGAACTATGGATGGGACCTGCTGCGTGCCGACCAGCCCGACAAGGCGCTGCAGCAATGGGCCAACCTGGCCAATGGCCGTCCGGCCACGCCGGAATGGCTGCCGACCACGGCTGCACTGGCGCTCTGGCGCGCCGGACGCAAGCAGGAGGCGGTCGAGTGGTATGCCGCAGCCGTGCGCACCTGGCCGGACCGTTGGAGCAGTACCGCCAACTACGCCAGCCTGTTGCCGGAATGGCGCGAGGCAGAGCGCGCCAGCCTGGCCGAGGTCTTTGCGGCCTGGCAGGCCAACCCGCCGGCGTTTCCGTAAGCGCCTCGCCGCGCTGCGGGAGTTCCTGCAGCGCGGCGTGTGCAGTGAATCGACCGGTTGCCGCCATTTGCCGATACGCCAGGCGCCATCTGGCGCGTCGGCCTGCCGCCTACTTGAAACGAAGACGTCTAATCGTTGATTCCGCTAGCTCAGTGAAAGGCTGAGCAGGTCTGCGCCTGATCGCAGTCACGACTCAAAACTTTGGCGTGCCGACGTTGCGAAGTCGATGCGGGAGAGCAACGCGTTGGTCTGTGGCGTGGCTGCGGGGTCCTTGTCCGCCCACCATCGCAGGACACGCTGCAAGTACGTTTTTGTAAGCGCTTGCGCGGCAGCCGTGCCGCGTAAGGTCCCGCGACGGCGGGCGCAAGGACCAGTTGAGATGGTCGATGCGCAGAGCTAAGACAGCAGCAGGTCGCCTGGCTGGCGCGGCGTCCTCGCTCCTTCAATCGAGTCACCAACGAACTGTCTGATGCGCTGTGCTTGCCGATCGCGGGACCGTTGGCGGCATGGATCCCGCCATCGAGCCTCCACGGACGGGTTCACGGCGTGTCGCGCACTCGGCGCTGCAAGCTTGCTCCACGGCCTGGTCCGCCCACCATCGCGGAACACGGTGCAAGGACGTGTTTGACCAACGCATTGTCCGGAGCGGCGAGGGCGCCGCGTGTTCGATACGCTGGCTTCCGCATAGGGAAACGATGCGGTCGTGGCAGCTCCGCGGTGACCGGAGCTCGGGTGGCGTGCACCTTGCACCCCAGCCAGGCCAACGCATCCACCGATGCGCGCACCGCGCGCTATGCGATCCTGTGCATCGCTTTCCAACGGACACGATCGCGCATGGCGGTAGATGCATTTGCCTTGATTCTGGCCATGTTGGGGCTGGGCCTGCTGTTCGCCCGCCTGCGGGTGTTGCCGGACAACAGCGCCGATGTGCTCAACCGCATCGTGCTGTACATCTGCCTGCCGGCGTCGGTGCTGACCTATGTCCCGCGCCTGCATCTGGATGCTTCGCTCGGTGGGGTGATTGCCACGCCATGGCTGCTGACCGCCATCATCGTGCCGTTGCTGTGGGGTTGCAGCCGCCTGTTGCGCTTGGGCCGCGCCGAATACGCCGCGCTGCTGATGTGTGTGGTGTTTACCAATTCAAGCTTCATCGGCTTTCCGATGGTGCGCGCGCTGATCGGCGATCACGCGCTGCCGTATGCAGTGGTCTACGACCAGTTCGGCACCTTCGTGTTGCTGTCCACGTTCGGGCTGTATGTGCTGGCCCGGTACAGCGGCGACACCCCGCCGACCGCACGGCTGATCGCGATGCGCGTGCTGCAGTTCCCGCCGTTGTGGGCGCTGCTGTTCGCCTTGACCCTGATGCCCGAGCAACCGCCGGCCTGGATTGGCTTGGGCCTGAAGAACCTGGCCGATGCGATGTTGCCGCTGGTGATGCTGTCGGTGGGCTTTTCGCTGCAGCTGCGCCTGCCTGCCGACGAACTCAAGCCCTTGGCGGTGGGCCTGGTGTTCAAGCTGCTGCTGATGCCGGTCCTGGCCTTGCCGTTGTCCTGGGGGCTGGGCCTGCATGGGCAGATGCTGCAGACCAACGTGCTCGAATCGGCCATGCCCACCATGATCACCGCCGCCGCGCTGGCCATTTCGCACCGGCTGGCCCCGCGCCTGGCTGCAGCGATGGTCGGCTACAGCATCCTGCTGTCGTTGCTGACGCTGCCTGCGTGGGCCTGGCTGCTGGCGCGGCTGGTGGCGTGAAACCGTAACGCTCGCAGCAGCCAGAGCGCGCTGGCGCCGCAGGCACACGCTTGCGCTTGTTCGGGCTGTGGTACGCCAACACCTGCAACATCGGCGCCATGCTGCATTGCGACGCCGCGGCTGAGCGATACGCGTGGACGATCTTGCGCCGTGCCAGGCTTCCATCGTTGCCACGCACAGCTGCGGCGCAAGGCCTTGCGCGCATCGGCTGAAGGTCTGCGCTGTCGTTGCCTGTCCCGCAGCAGTGCGTTTAACGCGTTTCGACTACTTCCTCACCTTGCCGCGGTGTACGCTGCCGGCTTGCTCCCGGAAGCGAGGCGTGCATGAAGACAGTCCTGGTGGCCGCCTCCAAAGGCGGCGTCGGCAAGACCACGATCGCCACCAATCTGGCCGCACATGCGGCGTTGCAAGGCCAGCGCACCGTGCTGGCAGATGCCGATCCGCAAGGCTCGTCCACCCGCTGGGCAGAGCGCCGCGCCAGCCTGGAAAGTGCGGTCTTGCCGATCGACGCCACCAAGCGCCGCAGCTGGCAGAGCGCCGTGCCGGACGGCACCGATGCCCTGATCGTCGATGCGCCGGCCGGTGCCATGGCCGACGACCTGAGCGGATTTCTCGACCACGTCGATGCCATCGTGGTACCGGTGTTGTCCTCGGCGCTGGATATCGAAGCGGTGGTCGGCTTTCTCAACACGCTGGCCAAGGTGCCGCGCGTGCATCAGCGCAAACTGCCGGTGGGCCTGGTGCTCAATCGTGCCCGTCCCTGGACCCAGACCTCGCAACAGGCCGCCGACATGATCGGCAACTGGCCGTATCCGCTGGTGACCCAACTGCGCGACACCCAGGCCTATGTGGTGATGGCCGGGCTGGGACGCAGCTTGTTCGACTACCGCTCGGCGCAGGTGCGCGACCATCAACAGGACTGGGAGCCGCTGTTCAAGTGGCTCAAGAAGTCCTAGAACCGGAAAGTTCCTATGCGCGAATTGATCTTGTTGCGACATGCCCACGCCGAACCGGCCGATACCGGCCAGGCCGATTTCGATCGCCCGCTGTCGCCGCACGGCATCGCCGAGGCCGAGGCGGCCGGGCGTTGGCTGCGCGAGCAGCGGCTGGTGCCCGACCGGGTGCTGTGCTCCCCGGCCCGCCGCGCCCGCGAAACCCTGGAGGCGGTGCTCGAGCTCACCGGCTACATCGAACAACGGCTGGACGAACGCATCTATGAGGCCACGCCCGGCACCCTGGCCAGCCTGGTGGACGAACATCGCGAGGCCGAGCGCCTGCTGCTGGTGGGCCACAACCCTGGCCTGGAACGGCTGGCAGCGCTGATGCACAGCGGCCAGACCGGCGATTACCGCGGCATGCCCACCGCCTCGATCGCGTTGCTGGCCTTGCCGCTGGACGCCACCATCGAGCCGGGCATCGCCCGCCTGACCGCCTTCTGGTGGCCCTGATCCGTGTCATCGTCGCTGCGCTGGTACGCCTGGCTCGCGCTCTGGGTCGTGTTCCCCTGCATGGCGCAGCAGAAGGTGCAGTCCATCGACCCGGCGCAATCGCGCTTCGGGTTCGAGATCAAGACGCGCTTCGGAATGAAGATCGAGGGGTTTTTCCCGCGTTTTCGCGGTGATGTGGTGACCTTGGCCGATGGGCGTCAGCAGGTGCGCTTCCGGCTGGACGCCACTCAGGTGGAGATCCCCGGCAAGGACCGCTACACCAGCTGGATGCGCGGGGAAGATTTCTTCGACGTTGCGCAGTACCCGGTCGTCGAATTCGAGTCGCTGCCGTATGTCGACGAAGTGGTGAAGCAGGGTGGCGACATCGTCGGCAACCTGACCATCCGCGGAATCACCCATCTGGAAACGCTGCATGTGGTGCCGGCCGAATGCACGCGGCCGGGCTATGATTGCGACGTGATCAGTCGAGGGACGGTCCTGCGTGGACGTTACGGAATGAATGCGTGGCAGATGGCCCTGGGCGACAGGGTGACGTTCATTCTGCGTGGGCGCCTGCAGGAGGCGCGGCGCCCGTGAAGTGCCTGTTGAGGGTGTGCGTGCTGGCAACGTTGTTGCTCGGCACCGGATGCGCCAGCCTGTCACAAACCGAACGCAACCGTGCCGCCGGTGTCGCTGCCGCGGCACGCAGCACTGTAGTCAATTGCAGCCAGGCCGATCGCTGTGCGCAACCCTCGCCATTGCGCGCGCTGGGCGGGGAGGCGATGACCGCCTCCACACCGGCGGCACCGCGGCATTACGCCACCATCGTCGACCACGGCGAAGAATCGCTGGTGGCCCGGCTCAACCTGATCCGCAGCGCCACCCGCAGCATCGATCTGCAGACCTACATCTTCGACAAGGACGACAGCGCGCGCATGGTGCTGGACGCACTGGTGGACGCCGCCCAACGCGGGGTCAAGGTGCGCATCCTGATCGATCAGTTGTCGGCGATCGCCGATCTGCAGATTCTCGGTGCGCTGGCCAGCAGTCATGAAAACCTGCAGCTGCGCATCTACAACCCCACCTTCGGCAAGGTCAAACTCAATTACTTCGACTATGCCGGCAGCGTGCTGTGTTGCTTCCGCCGCTTCAACCAGCGCATGCACAACAAGCTGCTGGTGGTGGACGACGTGCTGGGCGTGGTCGGTGGGCGCAATTACCAGGACGACTATTACGACTGGGACAGCGAGTACAACTTCCGCGACCGCGACGTGATTCTGGCCGGGCCGGAAGTGCGCGCCATGGCCGCCAATTTCGATGCGTTCTGGCGCGCCCGGCGCAGCGTCCCGGCCGAGCGTCTGAACGATGTCGGGCGCCTGCTGCTGGAGCAGGGCGTGCCGACGATGCCGCCGGCCGAGTTCCGCCGGCCCGACCGGGTGGCGCGGGTGGACCGCGAAGTGCGCGACCCGCAATTCGTGCGCGACGCTTTCGTGACCCCGGCCATGCCGGTGCAGCGTGTGCTGTACGTGGCCGATCTGCCGCAAAAGCACCGCCGGGAACATGCGGCCAAGGCGGTGTCCACGGCGCCGGAACTGGATGGCCTGATTGCCGGCGCGCAGCAGGAAGTGCTGCTGCAGACCCCGTACCTGGTGTTGTCCGACCAGGCGCAGGCGATCTTCCGCACGTTGCGCAAACACCCGCAGCCGCCGCGCATCGTGGTGTCGACCAATAGCCTGGCCGCCACCGACAACCCCATCGTGTATGCGCTCTCGTACAAGTTCAAACGCCGCAACATGCGCGAGCTGGGCTTCAATGTGTACGAGTTCAAGCCGTTTCCGCTCGACGCCCCGGTGGATTACGCCAACCTGGTGCCGGACCCGCTCAACCCCGCTTCCGAGGTCAATCGGGACAGCCGCAACAATCGCCTGATCGGCGGCAGCGCAGCGGGCAATGCGATGCGCGGCAGCAGCGGCCCGGAAGGCAACGCCAGCGCGAGCGCCGGCAGCGTGCTGCGCGGCAGTGGCGGCGGCCGTGCGCCGGGCGGGAGCGAGGTCGATCGGCGCGTGTTGCGTACCGAAACGCGGCCCTCGTTCCTGGGCACGCGCGCGGTCAACAAGCCGCTGCCGGTGACCCGCGCCGGTGCGCGCATGGGCTTGCACGCCAAGTCGTTGGTGGTGGATCGCCGCATCGGCGTGATCGGTACGCACAACTTCGACCCGCGCAGCGAGAACTACAACACCGAAGCGGCCGTGGTGATCGACGATGCGCGCTTTGCGCAGGCGTTGGCTGCCAGCATCGAACGCGACGTCGCCCCGGAAAATGCCTGGACGGTGGCGCCGCGCGAAAAGCCGCCGGTGCTGAGCGGGTTGAACTACAGCGTGGGCAAGGTCTCCGAAGCCTTGCCGGTGCTGGACTTCTGGCCATGGCGCTACGCCACCAACTACGAGTTCCAGCCCGGCCCGGATTGCCCGTTCCCGCTCAAGCGGCAGGACCCGCAGTTCCGCCAGTGCTATGTGGCGGTGGGCGATTTTCCGGAGGTCAATGTCGGCCCGAAGTGGCTGCTGGTGCGCATGCTGACCGCCTTCGGCGCCGGGCTGGTACCGATTCTCTGATCGGCTGGCGTGCCGCGCGGGTCGCAGCAGCCGGTGCCCGCGGCGCAGCGCGTTGTGGTTGGATGCACGCAGTTGGCTGCGAATCGGCCCCTGGACGCCGGAAATCGCCGAAGCGGCTGCAGTTGTCACGGGCGAAGGTCGCGTAGTGCATCGGCGCCCCAACAAATGCTGTCTGCCATCGGCAGCACTGCCCAGTTGCATCGCGCCCCAGGCGCCGGGATGCTCTTGCGCTCCCCATTCCCCATTCCCCATTCCCCATTCCCCATTCCCCATTCCCCATTCCCCATTCCCAGCCCATGACCTTCCGCGAACCCGTCGATTTAGCCGCCCTCAATGCCGCCAGCCGCGATACCTTGATCGAGCATCTGGGCATCGTCTTTACCGAAGCCGGTGACGATTGGCTGCGCGCCACCATGCCGGTGGATGCGCGCACCAGGCAGCCCTACGGCCTGCTGCACGGTGGCGCCTCGGTGGTGCTGGCCGAAACGCTGGGCAGCAGCGCCGGCAACCTGTGCGTGGATATGTCGACCCAGATCTGCGTGGGGCTGGAGATCAATGCCAATCACCTGCGCGCCGCCACCCAGGGGCTGGTGACCGGCACTGCACGGGCGGTACATGTGGGGCGTAGCACGCATGTCTGGGACATCACCATCGAAAACCCGGCCGGCAAACGCGTCTGTGTGTCGCGATTGACCCTGGCGGTGGTCGCGCGCAGCAATGGCTGAGCTCGCCCGGCAGCGGCATGCATGGAACAGCGTCATCCGCTGCCGGCACTGCGCGGCGGCCACGCTGCTGTCACAATGGTTGCGCTTCCTTCCCCCGTTACCGGTTCCGTTCGTCGAATGAGCGAGTCATCCCTGGACGCCACGCGCGACGCTGGCGGCGCGTTGCGTTGGTTCCGGTACCTCTACCGGGTGCCACTGTTGTTGCTGCATCTGTGTCTCGGCCTGCCGGTCACCATGCTGTGCGTGGTGGTGCCGGCGCTGGCGCAGATCCGGATCGGGCACGACGACACCCTGGAGGAGCGGATGATCCGCTGGTGGCAGGGCACCTTGATGCGGGTGTTCGGCTTCCGGCTGCGCCGCTTCGGGACGCCGCTACCGGGCGCGACCCTGTTCGTGGCCAACCACCTCAGCTGGGTGGATATCTCCATCCTGCACAGCCAGCGCGTGATGGGGTTTGTGGCCAAGCGCGAAATCGCCGGCTGGCCGCTGGTGGGCTGGCTGGCAACCAAGGGCCAGACCATCTTCCACCAGCGCGGCAATACCGAATCGCTGGGCGGGGTGCTGCAGGAAATGCTGCTGCGCCTGCAAAGCGGCAAGCCGGTGGGGGTGTTCCCGGAAGGACGTACCCGTGGCGGTACCGAAGTGGGCCCGTTCCATGCGCGCATCTTCCAGGCGGCGGTGGAAGCCGGGGTGCCGGTACAGCCGGTGGCGCTGCGGTACGGGCTGCGCGGCAACGCGCAGGCGGTGGTGGCCTTCGGTGAGCGCGAGAGTTTCTTCGCCAATATCGTGCGCCTGTTGGGCGAGCCGTCGCGGCTGGCCGAAGTGCATTTTCTCGAGCCGATTCGCGCGCTGGACATCGAAGGCCGCCGTCGCATGGCCGAGACCTCGCGCCAACGGATCGTCGCAGCGATGGAATCCTAGCCGACGATGCGCACGCGCCTCTCCCCTGCGGCCAGCCGCAACGCCGGTGCGATGCGCGCATGAACGCCTCCGATTACTTGCCGCCGCGCTGGCTGCGCAATCCTCACGTGCAATCGGTGCTGGGCAGCAGCGCCTTGCGGCGCATCCGTAGCCGCCAGTTGCTGGCCGCCAGCGGTGCGGTCACCAGCGAACATATCCTCGATGGCGGCGACGGTGTGCGCCTGCAGGGTTGGATGAGCATCCCGCCCGGCGATGCGCCACCGCGCGGCACCGTGCTGTTGCTGCATGGCTGGGAGGGCAGCGCCGATTCCAACTACATGCGCCTGACCGCCGCGCGCCTGCTCGGTCTGGGCTACCAGGTGTTCCGGCTGAACTTCCGCGACCACGGCGGTACCCACCATCTCAATGTAGACCTGTTCCACTCCGACCGCATCGAAGAAGTGGTCAATGCCGCAGGCGATCTGTGGCGGCGTTTTCCTGCGCCGCAGTTGCTGGCTGCAGGGTATTCGCTGGGCGGGAATTTCGCGCTGCGGCTGGCGCTGCGTGCGCCCGCCGCCGGCCTGCCGCTGGCGCGCGTGGCGGCGGTGTGCCCGTTGCTGGACCCGGCCGCCACCATGACCCAGCTGGAGAAGGGCCCGCAGTTCTACGACTGGTACTTCCGCCGTAAATGGCGCGAATCGCTGCTGCGCAAGCGCAAGCTGTTCCCCGAGCAGCACGGGTACGACGACGCCACCCTGGCGCTGGACATGCGCGGGCTGATGGCCTGGCTGGCGGTGAAGCACACCGGACACGGCTCGCTGGAAGCGTATTTCGACAGCTACTCGATTGCCGGCCAACGCCTGGCCAACCTGCAGGTGCCGGTCGACATCCTGATGGCCGAAGACGACCCGGTGATTCCGTTCGCCGATTTCGCCGCCTGGCAGTTGCCGGCGCATGCAAAGCTGGAAATCGCACGCTGGGGCGGGCATTGCGGCTTTCTGGAAAACGCCCGCGGCGACGGCTTTGCCGAACGCTGGGTGGCCGAGCGGCTGACCACCGCGCGCGAATGACGCTGAGACGACATCCGTCCATGGATGCAGTGATCGCCGTTTTGCCAGTGATCGTCGGTTGCGTGAGGGTCTACTTCAGCGCTATCAGCCTCTACACCCGGCCGCAGACCGGGCAGATCCTGTTCCGCTCCCGCGCAGGATCGGTTTCCGTCGGCGCCCATGCTGCGCTCTGGCATCTGGGCCAGTTGATGTTTGGGGCGCTCTGCGTGGCCTGCGGCGCGAGCGTGCTGCGTCGGACGTCGGCAAGCGTTTGAACCTCTGGCCGGCGCGAACGATCGATGTGGGTTCGCACCGCCGATAACGCCCACCCTGCACACGGCGGCAGGCAGCAGCGTGCGTCGCCCATGCAAGCCGCCGCAGCGCGCATCGTTACAATAGCGGTTTGTCCGGGACCGCCACCGCCATGCAAGACGCCATCCTTCAAGCCCTGCGCCGCAATGCGGCCGACGATGCGGTGGCGCTGGCCCGCGAGTGGGTCACCAACGCGCCCGATCACGCCGGTGCCCACCGCTGGCTGGCGCTTGCGCTGCAGCAGCAAGGGCAGCCGGTGCTGGCACTGGACAGCATCGATACCGCGCTGACGCTGACGCCCGAAGATGCCGACCTGCACCTGCTGCGCGCCGGCGCATTGCTGGCCACGCGCGATCTGTCCGCCGCCGATGCCGCGCTGTCGCGCAGTACCGCGCTGGATCCCAACCAGTTCAATGCCTACGTGATGCAGGCGCATCTGGCGGTGGCACGCGGCGATCTGGACGAGGCCGAGCGGCTGAGCCGCACCGCTGCGCGCCTGGCGCCGGAACACCCGCAATTGCTGGCGGTCGATGGCGTGGTGGAAATGCGCCGCGGCCACAGCGACCGCGCGCTGGCGCTGTTGACCCGCGCTGCCGAGCAGCTGCCCGACGATGCCCGCGTGCTGTTTTCGCTGGGTTTTGCGTATCTGCAGAAGGAGCATTTTGCGTTCGCCGAGCGCGCCTTCGAGCGCGTGATCGAGCTCAATCCGCCGGGCACCGCACTGCGCGCCTTCATTGCGCAACTGGCCCAACGCCAGGGCCGCCTGGACGATGCACTGGCGGCGATGCAGGGCGTGCTCGAGCAGCCCGGCGGCGATCTGCCGGCCATGCGCCGGCTGGCCGGCGAGATGGAGCTGCAGGCCGGTCGTCCCGATCAGGCCGCCGCGCACCTGCGCCTGGCACTGGCGCACTGGCCGGCCGATCGCCGCACGTTGCACGCGCTGCTCACCGCCTGGGAGCGGCTGGGCGCGGTGGACGATGCGCGCGACACCCTGGATGCGGCACTGGCCACCTCGGCCACGGCACACGACCTGTGGCTGGCGCGCCTGGCAGTGGAGCCGGTCGGTGGGCCGCAGGCGCAGGCGGTGATCGAGCGCTGGCTGCTGGCCATGCCCGAACACCTGCCGGCGCTGGAAGCGCTGATGCGCGTGCACGACATGCAGGGCCAGGCCGACGAGGCGGAAATGGTGGCGCGCCAGATCGTGGCGGTGGAGCCGGGCCGCATCAGCGGCGAGCAGCGCATCGTCGAAGCCTTGCTGCGACGCGACCCGCCGGCGGCGATCGCCTGCGTCGAATCGTTGATCGAGTCGCTGCCTGCACCGCAGCAGACCGTGCTGCGGCCATGGCTGGGCAATGTGCAGGACCGCGCCGGCCAGCCCGATGCCGCCGTGGGTACCTGGATGCAGTTCCACCGCGAACAGGCCCAGCATCGGTTGCCGCTGCCGCCGCAGGCAGCCAGGCAGCCGACGCAGTGGCCTGCGCTGGGCAGCATTCCCGACACGGTCACCGCACGCCCGCTGTTCGTGTGGGGCACGCCCGGCTCGCATGTCGAACGCCTGGTCGCGGTGATGGGCGCGGCCACCCCACTGGTGCGTGGCGACCGCTATGGCACCACGCCGCCATCGGATGCGCTGCAGAGCTACCGCACCCTCGAACAGTTGGCCTCTGGCGAATTGGCACCGACGGCGCTGGTGGAAGGCTGGAAGGCGCAACTGCCGCGCCGCGGCATCGACGATGGCAATGTCATCGACTGGTTGCTGTGGTGGGACAACACCTTGCTGACCGCGCTGCGCCCGCATCTGCCCGAGGGCCGGCTGGCGATCGCGTTGCGCGACCCGCGCGACATGTTGCTGGACTGGCTCTCGGCCGGGGCGTCGGCGCCGCTGGCACTGCAATCGCCGCAGCAGGCCACCGACTGGTTGCTGATCGCGCTGGAACAGCTGGCCACGCTGCGCGAGCGCGACCTGTACCCCCACCGCATCATCCGGCTGGACGGGATCGAAAACGACCCGCAGGGTATTTCGACGGCCCTGGAGCAGGCGTTCGGGCTGAGCTTCCCGCTGGTCGAACCGCGTGGCCCGGCACGGTTGGCCTCCGGCCGCTGGCGCGATTACCGCGGCGTGCTCGGCGCGCAGTTCGATCTGCTCACCCTGATCGCGGTGCGCTTCGGCTACCCGCAGGACTGAGGCGCCATCAACGCGGTCGCGCCCACGGCAGTTGGGCGTGGCCGCAGTCGCTTCGTCGCATCGTGTGCAGGCGCGGTACGTACGCGGCGGTAAACCCGGCCGAGCGCATCAGAAGGTTCCATCGCGACGTCTTCCGCTGTGGCGCGGACCCAGGCACCCTGATCCGTATCGCTTCCCTCGGAGACCCGCCATGCGTCTGACCAGCAACAGCATCGAAAACGGCAACCCCATCGCGGTGGAATTTGCCGCCGGCACGCCGGAGGGCTTTGCGCCCAACCGCAATCCGCACCTGGCCTGGAGCGAGGTGCCGGCCGGTACACAGTCGTTTGCGCTGCTGTGCCTGGACCCGGACGTGCCGACCGTGCCCGACACCGTCGGCCGTGACGACCTGCGGATTCCCGTCGAGCAGCCACGCACCGATTTCGTGCATTGGGCCATGGCCGATATCCCCGCCGATGTGCATGAGATTGCGGCGGGCAGCTGCAGCGACGGCTTCGTGGTCAAGGGCAAGCAGCAGCCAGCCGGCCCGGCCGGTGCCCGGCAGGGCCTGAATTCCTACACCCAGTGGTTCGCCGGCAATGCCGACATGGCCGGCCACTACCGTGGCTACGACGGCCCGTACCCGCCGTTCAACGACCTGCGCGTGCACCGGTATTTCTTCCGCGTGTTCGCGCTGGACGTGGCCAAACTCAGCCTGCCCGACAGCTTTACCGCCGCCGATGTGCTGTCGGCGATGCAGGGGCATGTGCTGGCCGAAGCGGCGTTGCACGGCACCTACACGTTGAACCCGTCGCTGCGCTGAGTGATCGCGCCGATGGCGTCGATCGCCCATCCCCTGACGCCAGCCACGTCCGGCCGGCGTCGCAGCACAGGTAATCCCCTTGAAAGCATTCCAGATTGGCAATCAAACCGGCCTTGACAGCCTGGTCGCGGTCCAGATGCCTGAGCCGGTCGCAGGGCCAGGTGAGGTCATCGTCGCTCCGCGGCTGGTCGGCCTGATCAACCGCGACCTGCAGATCCTGAAAGGCACCTACGGCGGCAAGCTTGCGCCCACGCGCGTTCCGGTTGCCGAGGGCGTGGGCATCGTGACCTCCGTCGGTGCCGGTGTCGGCCAGGTCGCGCCAGGCGACCGTGTCGTCAGCGGGCACTTTCCCACCTGGCTGGAGGGCAGGTTCGATGCCGAGATGTTCGCCCACGACCTGGGCGTGACCCACGACGGCTGGCTGGCCGAAAAGGTGTCGCTGCCTGCCAGTGCCCTGATCAAGGTGCCTGCGTCGCTGGAGGACGAGGATGTCGCGGCGCTGGCATCGGCCGCGGTGACCGCCTGGAACGCCCTGGTGGACGTGGCCAGGATCAAGGCCGGCGACCTGGTGCTGTGTCTGGGAACCGGTGGCGTCTCGATGGCCGCGCTCCAGCTGGCCAAGCTGCACGGGGCCCGCGTCGCCATCACCTCGTCCAGCGACGACAAGCTCGAGCTCGCACGCCGCCTGGGCGCCGACATCACCGTCAACTACCGCACCCACCCCGACTGGGCCGAGGCAGTCGTGCAGCTGTCCGGCGGTGGCGTGGACGTGATCATCGAGACCGGCGGGCAGGACACCTTGGGGCAGTCGATCAAGGCGGCGGCCGCGAACGCGACCATCGTGGTGATCGGCGTCACCCCCGGGGCGTCTTCGCCCATTCCCGATTACGTGGCGTTGATCCGCAAGAACGTGACCATTCGCGGGATCGCCAACGGCAGCCGGGCGATGTTCGTGGACCTGCTGCGGGCGATCGAGCAGCACCGCATCAAGACCCTGCACAGCAAGACGTTTCGGTTCGATGAGGCGCCCCAGGCCTTGGACTATTTCGCCAAGGCGCAACACGTGGGCAAGGTGCTCATCCGGTTGTGATGCGGGGCGGCGTCGCAGCGTGCGATGCCGTCGCCGGCTCCCTACTGCGGCTGCGCTAGCCGCCGGCTTCGATCATCTGGTCGAGCACGTAGACCGGTTTGGCGTCAGGCGCGCTGACGGCCGGGTAGCGGGTCACGCGCAGCAGCGTGCGGATTCCCTCTTCATGGTCGAAACCCTCGATCGTGCCGTCGTAGGGCTGCCACGACGTGGCGGCCGCTGTCGCGGCGGCCGCGCCCGGCTCGTGCTCGCGCACTTGGAGGCAGCGGCGCGCAGGGTCCAAAACGCAGGGCACGGTCTCTGCGGCCACTTCGATCAGCAGCGTCTGCCCCGGCCCGCCATACCGGGTGTCCGCGGTGGGCGTACCGCCGAAGATCAGCACGGTGCCGTCGCTGCGGGTCAGGGTCAGGCCAGGCACGGCTGCCGCGTTGTCCATGACCACTGCAAAGCGCCCGGACAACAGGTCGCTGGCCGCGCGTTCCTGCGCCATCCGGCGTGCATCGGCGCACATCCGCTTGCTCGAGACCACCCGGCCAATCTGCACGTGCGCCTGGGCCACGCTGTAGTTGGCGCCCAGCGCGTTGCAGGTCTGGCTGACCTGGATGCGCTGATCGTCGAAGTCCAGTTGCACTGGCGACACGCCGTCGACGAACAGACTGCGCAAGGCCGTGCCATGCGCATCGCTGGCCTGCTGCAAGTGCCAGTGCTGCGCACGCAGGGCAGCGCGCAATGGGACATTGTCCGTGTCGGGGGGAGCGGTGACCGGTGCCCGCGCAGCAGCGTGGCCGGAGCCGGGTGGGTCCGGCGATGCACCCGACCCGCAGGCCGTCACGCCCGCCGCCAGCAATGCAGGGGCGAAGAACACGGCACGCATGCGCAGCTCCCGGTGGTCGATGCGTCAGTGATACCGCCAGCGTGCGCCCGGGGCAATGACCGGCGTCACGACGTGGACGCATCAGAGCCACCAACCAAGCGACTGCGTCCGATATCCGGCGGGGCGGCCGTTGCCCGCAATCGGCTGGCAGCGCGCGGACGCGGCAGTGCCCAGCGCGTTTGTGTGCGCCCGGCCTGCACGTCGCAGCCATCACGACGTGCAGGCCGGGGCGGTGGAATGTCAGCCCGCCGCCGCCGGCAGCCACAGCAGCAGGGCGGCGCCCAGCAGCATGCGATACACCGCAAACACCGTGAAACGGTGCTTCTTGATATAGCCCAGCAGCCACTTCACCACCACAAAGCCGGTGATGGTCGCCGCCACGAAGGCCACCGCCACGTCGGTCCAGTTTTCGGTGCCGAAACCGCCTTCCTTGTACATCTCCAGCAGCGCGTAGCCGCTGGCCGCAAACATGGTCGGAATGCCCACCATGAACACGAAATCCGCCGCTGCCGAGCGCTTGCTCAGGCCCAGCAGCATCGCGATGAAGATCGTCGAGGCCGAGCGCGACGTTCCGGGAAAAACACCGGCCACGACCTGCGCCAGGCCTACGGCGATGGCTACCTTCCAGGTCACCACATCGCGCTCGGGCAGCTTGCCGGCGAAGTGTTCGGCCACCAGCATCCATACCCCGCCGATCAGCAACGCCCAGGCGACCGGTTGGAGCGTTTCGGGCAATTGCCAGCCGGCCTTGCGCACGATCAGCCCGACCACCGCGGTGACCAGGAAGGCCACGCCGACCTTGAGCACGTAGTCGCGGTTGGCGCGCTCGCCCAGGCCGGTGGCCAGGCTCCACAGGCGCTGCCGCAGCGCCAGGCAGATGGCCAGGATCGCGCCGGCCTGGATGACGATATTGAAGAAGTCAGAACGGCGTCCGAGCCATTGTTCGGCGATCAACAGGTGGCCGGTGCTGGAGATCGGCAGGAATTCGGTGAGGCCTTCGAGAATGCCCAACAACAGGGCGGAAATCAGATCGGACATCGGACTGGGCAGGGGTGAGGGAGGCGCCAGGATAGTGCATTGCGGCATGCACCATATCGGTGCGTTCTAATTTGCGCTTTGCACTTTCATGGTGCGATGCCGGTGGTACAGTTGCGAGCGATGTAAGCAAAATCAAGGGCTTGTGAAGCGCACAGGCTTGGCACGATCCCTGCTGTACTACCGCCCACGAGCCACTTAACTCCTGCCTGAGGTTTCTTCCGATGTCCGTGGAAAATGTTGAAAAGCTGATCAAGGACAACAAGGTCGAGTTCGTCGACCTGCGCTTCGTCGATATGCGTGGTGTACAGCAGCACATCACCTTTCCGGTCAATATCATCGAGCCGGCGCTGTTTGAAGAAGGCAAGATGTTCGACGGCAGTTCGATCGCGGGCTGGAAGGGCATCAACGAGTCGGACATGGTGTTGCTGCCGGACGCGGGCACCGCGTATCTGGATCCGTTCTTCGCCGATCCGACCATCGTGCTGACCTGCGACATCCTCGACCCGGCCACCATGCAGAGCTATGAGCGCGACCCGCGCGGCATCGCCAAGCGCGCCGAGGCCTACCTGAAGTCCTCCGGCACCGCAGACCAGGCGTTCTTCGGCCCGGAGCCGGAATTCTTCATCTTCGATTCGGTGCGCTTTGCCAACGACATGGGCCACACCTTCTTCCAGGTGGGTTCGGAAGAGGCGGCCTGGAACACCGGCGAAAAGTACGACGGCGGCAACAGCGGTTACCGCCCGGGCGTGAAGGGCGGCTACTTCCCGGTTCCGCCGACCGACAGCCTGCACGACCTGCGCGCGGAAATGATCAAGACGCTGGAACAGGTCGGCATCGAAACCGAGGTGCACCACCACGAAGTGGCCACCGCCGGCCAGTGCGAGATCGGCACCAAGTTCAGCTCGCTGGTGCAGAAGGCCGACGAACTGCTGACGATGAAGTACATCATCAAGAACGTCGCCTACCGCAACGGCAAGACCGCCACCTTCATGCCCAAGCCCATCGTGGGCGACAACGGCTCGGGCATGCACGTGCACCAGTCGCTGGCCAAGGGCGGCGTCAACCTGTTCACCGGCGACGGCTACGGCGGCCTGTCGCAGCTGGCGCTGTGGTACATCGGCGGCATCTTCAAGCATGCCCGCGCGATCAACGCCTTCGCCAACTCCGGCACCAACAGCTACAAGCGCCTGGTTCCGGGCTTCGAGGCGCCGGTGATGCTGGCCTATTCGGCGCGTAACCGTTCGGCCTCGTGCCGCATTCCGTGGGTCACCAACCCGAAGGCGCGCCGCATCGAAATGCGCTTCCCCGATCCGTTGCAGTCCGGCTACCTGACCTTCACCGCGCTGATGATGGCCGGCCTGGACGGCATCAAGAACCAGATCGACCCGGGCGCCCCGAGCGACAAGGACCTGTACGACCTGCCGCCGGAAGAAGAGAAGCTGATCCCGCAGGTGTGCTCCAGCCTGGACCAGGCCCTGGAAGCGCTGGACAAGGACCGCGAGTTCCTCAAGGCCGGCGGCGTGATGAGCGACGACTTCATCGACGGCTATATCGCGCTGAAGATGCAGGAAGTCACCAAGTTCCGTGCTGCGACCCACCCGTTGGAGTACCAGCTGTACTACGGCAACTGAGTTCCACCGCGGTGATGGCGGAGGCCCCCCTCCCACCTCCGCCATCGCCGCACATGTTCGATCGATCCAGGGCTCCGGCCGTGGATCGCAGGGGTAACGAGAGAGCACATCGTTCGCGGCGTGCGGGCCTGACCTCTCCCACGAGGCGGATGCATGGCATCTGCTGGGGTCCGCGCAATCGCGAACGATCGGATGCCGGGGTGGCATCCAGGTGACTGACACCGCCGGGCGGCGCAATGCCGGCCGGTTCTTTCCTCCATTCGGGGTATGCGCATGAAATTGATCACCGCCATCATCCGGCCGTTCAAGCTCGACGAGGTCCGCGAGGCCTTGTCTGCAGCAGGCGTGTCGGGCATCACCGTGACCGAGGTCAAGGGCTTCGGGCGCCAGAAAGGCCACACCGAGCTGTACCGCGGCGCCGAGTACGTCGTCGACTTCCTGCCCAAGATCAAGATCGAAACGGTGGTCACCGACGACCGTCTGGACGCGGTGGTCGAAGCGATCCAGAACGCCGCCGGCACCGGCAAGATCGGCGACGGCAAGATCTTCGTGACCGCGATCGAGCAGGTGGTGCGCATCCGCACCGGCGAGATCGGCGCCGATGCGCTCTGACCCCACCAGCCCCGGAGTTCGTATGAAGACAGCTCTTTTTGCCGGGTGGAAAGCCCGGTTCTACAGCGTGTGCATGCTGATGCTGTTCAGCGCGCTGATGGTGGGCGGCATGGGCAGCGCGCAGGCGCAGTCCGGTGCGCAGGTCACGCCGTTGCCGACCGAGCCGGTCACCACCGAACCGCTGCCGTCGGCGCAGCCGGTCGCCCCGCCGGTCGCCGCCGCCGAAGCCGCGCCGGTGGTGGAGAAGGGCGACGTCGCCTGGATGCTGACCTCCACCTTGCTGGTGCTGATGATGGTGGTGCCGGGCCTGGCGCTGTTCTACGGCGGCATGGTGCGCGCCAAGAACGTGCTGTCGGTGCTGATCCAGGTCGCCACAGTCTTTTCGCTGCTGACCGTCCTGTGGGTGCTGTATGGCTACAGCCTGGCGTTCTCCGGCGAAGGCGCGTGGATCGGCAATCTGGACAAGGCGCTACTCAAGGGCGTCACCATCGAAACCCTGGCGGCGACCTTCACCAAGGGCGTGAGCCTGCCGGAATACGTGTTCGTCGCGTTCCAGGCGACCTTTGCCGGCATCACCGGTGCGCTGATCGTCGGCGCCTTCGCCGAACGCGCCAAGTTCGCTGCGGTGCTGCTGTTCTCGGTGATCTGGTTCACCTTCGGCTACCTGCCGCTAGCGCACATGGTCTGGGCCACCGGCGGGTACCTGTTCGGACTGGGCGCGCTGGATTTCGCCGGTGGCACGGTCGTGCATATCAATGCCGGTGTTGCCGGCCTGGTCGGCGCCTACTTCGTCGGCAAGCGTGCCGGGCTGGGGCGTGAGGCGATTAAGCCGCACAACGTGACCCTGACCTTCGTCGGCGCCTCGCTGCTGTGGGTGGGGTGGTTCGGCTTCAATGCCGGTTCCAACCTGGAAGCCAATGCCGGTGCGGCGCTGGCCTTCCTCAACACCTTGCTGGCTACCGCCGCCGCCATCCTGGGCTGGTCGCTGACCGAGAAGATCATCAAGGGCAAGTCGTCCGCCCTGGGCGTGGCCTCGGGCATGGTGGCCGGCCTGGTCGGCATCACTCCGGCTTGCGGCACCGTGGGTCCGTTCGGCGCGATCGTCATTGGTCTTGCCGCCGGCGTGCTGTGCGTCTGGGGCGTCACCGGCCTGAAGCGCCTGCTGGGCGCCGACGACAGCCTGGACGTGTTCGGCGTGCATGGCCTGGGCGGCATCATCGGTGCCATCCTCACCGGCGTGTTCTCGGCGGCCTCGCTTGGCGGCCAGAAGGGTGGCGATTACGACATCGTGCACCAAGTCGGTATCCAGGCCCTGGGCGTAGGCATCACCGTGGGCTGGATCGGCGTGGTGTCGGTGGTCGGGTTCCTGGTGGCCAAGCTGGTGTTCGGCCTGCGCGTCAGCGAAGAAGCCGAGCGCGAGGGCCTGGACATCACCTCCCACGGTGAAGCTGCGTACGAGTCCTGAGCATGCACACCCGCGGCCGCGCTGCCGCGGGTGGCGCCCTGACCCGGCCGGGACCGCCCAGCCGGGTCCGTTTTCCCCCGCCGCCCATTGGGCGCGGAACCACTGCCGAGGTGCCTGCATGACCAGCCCCACGCCCGTGACTGCCGGCGCGGATGCACGCTGGATCGGTGCGACCCGCCGCCGTCCGGCCTCCATGGTGTCTCCGTGCGCTTCGCTTTGCGCGACATCGATGCATGGCGCTGCGCTTTGCACTAAATTGGTGCAATGGTGACGTCCTCTTCCATGCCATCACTGGACAGCCTGGGCACACCGGTCGCCTGGGCCGACCGCGAGGGCCACGTGCTGGGCGTCAACCCGGCGTTCGCGCGCTGGCTCGGGGTCAGTGCACGGCGGTTGGTCGAACAGCCCCTGGCCGCGCTGGAAGTGCAGGGCGACGCGTTGGCGCGCTTTCTGCTCAACGACGAACGTGACGTCTTGCGCCTGCACCGGCTGGCGCTGGGCCTGCCCAACGATGCGCCGCGTTTTGCCGAAGGCTGGCTGTCGCGGCTGGACGATGGCGGCTGGCTGCTGGAAACCCACCCGGTCGACGAATTTCCCGCGCTCGATCCCACCCACGCCCTGCCCAATGCCTTGAGCGCTGCGCTGAAAGGGTTGGCGCACGAGCTGCGTAACCCGCTGGCCGGGCTCAAGGGCGCCGCGCAGCTGCTGGCGCGCCGCGCGGCCGGGCGCGACGAAGACGAGCGCGAGCTGATCGAGCTGATCGGCACCGAGATCGAGCGCCTCAACACCCTGCTCGAACGGCTGCTCTCGCCCACCCCGGCGCGCCCGCACGACCGCCTCAACATCCATGTCGTGCTCGAACGCGTGCTACGCCTGGCCGAAGCTGAAGGCGGCTGGTCGGTGCAGGTGCAGCGCGACTACGACCCCAGCATTCCCGACATTCTGGGCGATGGCGACCGCCTGACCCAGGCGGTGTGGAACCTGGTGCGCAACGCCTTCCAGGCCGGCGCCACACGCGTGACGCTGCGCACCCGCGTGGAGCATGGCCAGCGCATCCGCGACCGCGTGCATGCGATGTCGCTGCGGCTGGAAATCATCGACGACGGCGGCGGCGTGCCGGAAGAACTGGCCGAGCACCTGTTTCTGCCACTGGTCAGTGGCCGTGCCGAAGGCAGCGGTCTGGGCCTGGCGCTGGCCCAGCAGGTTTCGCGCGAGCACCACGGCACGCTGACCTATCGCTCGCGTCCGGGCCATACCGTTTTCACCCTGCTGCTGCCCGAGCTGGCCGGCGATCACGACAAGGAGCAACCGCATGGCTGAGGCCGCCGCCGTATCCCATATCTGGGTGGTCGACGACGACCGGTCGGTCCGTTTCGTGCTGTCCACCGCCTTGCGCGATGCCGGCTATGCCGTGGACGGCTTCGACAGCGCCGCCGCCGCGCTGCAGGCGCTCGCCATGCGGCCCACGCCGGATTTGCTGTTCACCGACGTGCGCATGCCCGGCGAAGACGGCCTGACCCTGCTCGACAAACTCAAATCCAAACACCCGCACTTGCCGGTGATCGTGATGTCGGCCTATACCGACGTTGCCAGCACCGCCGGTGCCTTCCGCGGCGGGGCGCACGAGTTCCTGTCCAAGCCGTTCGACCTGGACGACGCGGTGGCACTGGCCGCACGCGCGCTGCCGGACGCCGATGCCGGCGTCGAAGAAATCGTCGCCACGCGGCTGGCCGAGGGCTCGGCTTCGCTGATCGGCGACACGCCCGCGATGCAGGCCTTGTTCCGCGCGATCGGGCGCCTGGCGCAGGCGCCGCTGTCGGTGCTGATCAATGGCGAAACCGGTACCGGCAAGGAGCTGGTCGCGCGCGCGCTGCACAACGAATCGCCGCGCGCGCGCAAACCCTTCGTCGCGCTCAACACCGCCGCCATCCCGGCCGAACTGCTGGAAAGCGAATTGTTCGGCCACGAAACCGGCGCCTTTACCGGGGCGACCAAACGGCATATCGGCCGCTTCGAACAGGCCGATGGCGGCACGCTGTTTCTGGACGAAATCGGCGACATGCCGTTGCCGCTGCAGACCCGCCTGCTGCGCGTGTTGGCAGAGAACGAATTCTTCCGCGTCGGTGGGCGCGAATTGATCCGCGTCGATGTACGCGTGATTGCCGCCACCCACCAGGACCTGGAAGCGCTGGTCGAACAAGGCCGCTTCCGCGCCGATCTGCTGCACCGCCTGGATGTGGTGCGCCTGCAGTTGCCGCCACTGCGCGAACGGCGCGGCGACATCGCGCAACTGGCCGAAAATTTCCTGGCCATGGCCGGGCGCAAACTCGACATGCTGCCCAAGCGGCTCTCGTCGGCCGCGCTGGAAGACCTGCGCCAGTACGACTGGCCCGGCAACGTGCGCGAACTGGAAAACGTGTGCTGGCGCCTGGCGGCGCTGGCGACCTCGGACATCATCGACGTGGTCGACGTGGACGCCGCATTGGCGCGCGGCGGCCGGCGTCACCGCAGCGGCCGCAGCGACGGGCAGTGGGACGACATGCTTTCCAGCTGGGCCGCGCAACGCCTGAGCGAAGGTGCCCAGGGCCTGCACGCCGAAGCGCGCGAGCGCCTGGACAGGACCTTGCTCGAAGCGGCCCTGCAACTCACCCAGGGCCGCCGCGCCGAAGCTGCTGCCCGCCTGGGACTGGGCCGCAACACGGTCACCCGCAAACTCGGCCCGGGGCGCAAACGCCGCTGATCTGGGTCCAACGCCCCTCGCCGATGGGGACGGGGTTGGGGCGAGGGTGCCGGCCGATGAAAGCGCGAGTGCCCGCGCACCTATCCAGCGATGCCTTGATCGAGCCGAGGCCGCCCGACAGTGCCCGCGGCAAGCATTGATGAGTGGTACGCCGCCGCATGCGGCGCTGTCGATGACGCCACCGCAACCCTGCCGTGCCGACGCCGTCGTCCGGGCAGTCACGCAGCGTGCCTGGCGCCTCGCACACCATCCGACAAGCCGACCCGGCACACCGACCCCGTACACTCCCGTGCCGCCAGCAGGCCCATTTCATGACACGTGAACATGCGCCCGCATAGGTTTCCAGCCTGATCAGGAGAACTGCTCGATGCGTTACCGGTCGCCCACGATCGTTGCCCTCACCGCGCTGGCGCTGGCCGCCTGCAGCAGCACGCCACCGCCGCCCAAGGCGCCTCCGCCGCCAGCGGCGCGGATCGTGCCTGCGCGCCCGGTGCAGCAAGCCGAGGCCGCGCTGGCTTCGGCCTCGGGCAGCCTGGTCAGCGGCCGGGTGGTGCTGGTGCCGGCGCTGCAGGGCATCCGCCTCACCGGCACCATCGGCGGCCTGCGTCCGGGCGGTGTGTCCGGATTCCATGTGCACGAACGCGGCGATTGCAGCGCGGCCGATGCCAGCAGCGCAGGCGCGCATTTCAACCCGGGTGGCGCGCCGCACGGGCGTGCCGGTGGCGGCGCGCATCATCTGGGCGACATGGACAATCTGCGTGCAGACGCCGAAGGCGTGGTGCATCTGGACATGATTCTGTCCGGCATCAGTCTGGGCGATGGCGCCCCGACCGACGTGGTCGGCAAGTCGCTGATCGTGCATGCCGACCCCGACGACTATCGCAGCCAGCCCAGCGGCAATGCCGGTGCGCGCCTGGCCTGCGGCGTCATTCGCGTCACCCAATGGGGCACGCCCCCTTCGCAGCCCTGAGTCGGGGCGTCAACGGCTGCAGTTGCGGCCTTTCTTCAGGAGTACTCCATGCGCATTGTTCCGACCACCTTGTTTCTGGCCACCGCCCTGGTGCTGACCGCGTGCAAGCGCGAGGAACCAGCGCCGGCCGAGCGGGCACCCGCACCGCAGGCCAGCACGCCGGCCGAAGCGGCGCACGGTGGCGAACACGCCGCCTCCATGGTCACCGAGGCGGCGGCCACCACCACCGCAACCGCCGAGCTCAAGCCGACCAAGGGCAATGACGTCAAAGGCACGGTGACGTTCAAGACCGTCGACGGTGCGCTGCGCGTCACCGGCCAGCTCAGCGGCCTCAAGCCCAATACCGAGCACGGCTTCCACATCCACGAAAAGGGCGATTGCAGCGCACCGGACGGCAGCAGCGCCGGCGGTCACTTCAACCCGTCCCAGTCCGATCACGGCAACGTCAGCGCCGAGCCGCACCACGGTGGCGACATGCCCAACATCACCGCCGACGCGCAGGGTAACGCCAGCATCGACGGCCCGGTCTCCAGCAACGTCAACCTCGGCAAGGCCGACCAGTTCGATATCGCCGGCCACGCGGTGATCGTGCATGCCGACGCAGACGACTACAAAACCCAGCCCACCGGCAACGCGGGCGGCCGCCTGGCTTGCGGCGTGATCACCACCGACAACGCGCAGGCGGCGACCAAGTAAGCGCTCCGCGACCGTTGTCGATGCACGGCAACGGTTGAATACGACGACGTTGCGGGCGATGTCGGCCGACCGGCCGGTGGACATGCAGGCAGCGCTGCAGCTCACACACCAACGCCGCGGCGACAGCGCCGCGGCGTTTGCGTAGGCGCGAGGTGCAGCGTCCAACCTTCGCTCCGATCGCGATATGGCGCACACATGGGTGCATGCGCCTGGATGCGGCAGCTTGCCGATGCCGTAAGCGCGAGCCGTGCGCATCCAGCGCAGCGATTGTCGAACGAACGCGGCAAACGCCGTCTTCCACTGCCCCTGGCGATCACCCGGTGATCCGCTTGCCAGCGGTCATTGTGCGTAGGCAGACGCGGTGTCTGTCCAAGGCCGATCGGGCCAGAGCCAATCGGGCACGCGAACAGTTCGCTTGAAGGCAGTGCACGCTGTTCGAGGAGATCGAACCGGTGGCATCCAGCCCGCCAATCGCGCGACAACCTCAGGTGTTGATCGATCACGGCAAATGCGGCTCACCGCGCAGCGATCACTCAATAATTCGCCCACAACCCCGGTGTCGCCAATTCCAGCAAATGCGCATCGGGATCGCGGAAGTAAATGCTTTGCCCGCCGCCCGGCCATTGCGTACGGCCTTCGATGGCGACCCCGCAGGCATGCAGGTGATTTTCCCAGCCGGGCAGGGCATCGCTTGCGACCGCCAGTGCGAAATGCTGGCACCCGTTGCCTTCATGCGGCGGAATCGTGCCGCCTGGCAGCGTGACCGTCGCCGAGGTGCTGCCTTGCAGGAACACCAACAAGACCTGCCCAGGCGCGATGGCGTAGGCGGCCATGCGCGTATCGCGGTGCATCGGTTGCAACCCCAGCACGCGCGCGTAGAAGGCGCATGCGCGCTCCAGGTCCGCAACATACACGCCGGTCTCCAGCACGCCCTGCAGCGCAGGGGGCAAGGCCGCCGGCGTCTGGCTCACGCCGCCAGCGCCTGCCGCGGATCCTGGCCCGGCTCGATATGCACGTACAGCACGGGCAGCCCATGCGCTTCCAGCACGGCGGCCATCTGCCGCTGGCGTGCCAGATAGTGCTCATAGACGCCGCGCAGGCGTTCGCAATCTTCGCGGTCGTGCGCGTAGTAATCGCACCAGCCTGCGGGATCGAACAAGGCGATACGCACTTCGCCATCGATGTAGCGCAACACCGGCTCGGGGGGCTGCTCCAGCCACTCTTCGGTGTGCGGCGCCAGCAGTGCGGCTTCGATCAGCGGCCACAGCGGCGCCAGGCCCTGATTGTCGTACTGCATCGACATCATCGCCGCCAGATCGTTGGCGGTGAGATACCGCGCATGCTCGATGCGGGCGCCGAAGCTTTCCTGCGCCAGCAACGCGGTATCGGCCTGCGCCATTCCCTGGGCCAGCAGCACTTCCTCCATGGCGTCGGCCACGCCGGCAACCGTGTGCGGGTCGCCCGACAGCAGGAACGGCAACACGCGCAACCCACCGCCGGCCAGTTGCGCATCGGCCTGGAACGGCAGCGGGATCTCGCCTTGCGCGTCGGCACCGAAGGCCAGCACCCGCGGGCCCTGGTCGCGCCCGGGTGCACGCGCCTGCAGCTCTTCCAGGCGCCGATGCAGCGGCCAGCCGGGCCGCAACACTTCGGACGGATCGAAATGCGCCAACGCCACGCTCAATTCCAGATCGCGGACTTCCGGGATCCATTGCGCCAGGTCGCGGCCGATGCGTTCGGCCAGCATGCCGGCCTGCGCCGGCGCCAAGGCGCCGCGCTCGGGGGCGCTTCCGCCGGTCAATTCCAGCGCCAGCACACCCATGGCGGTTACGCCGTGTTCGGTCTTGCTCATGATTCGCGGTTGGCCCATCACGGGGTCGAAGCTACACTGCGGCCATTATGCCTGCCGGCCCTGTGCAGGCCATGTCCCCGAGTCCTCCATGCCAGGTCAACCGATGCCCGCAGCCCGTCCCGTCGCCATTTTGGGCGGCGTTCGTATCCCGTTCTGTCGTCAGAACACCGCGTACGCGGATGTGGGCAACCTGGGCATGTCGGTGCGCACGCTGGGCGCGTTGGTCGAGCGCTTCGGGTTGCATGGGCAGCAATTGGGCGAAGTGGCGATGGGCGCGGTGATCAAGCATTCCGCGGACTGGAACCTGGCGCGCGAGGCGGCGCTGTCGTCGGGTCTGTCGCCGCTGACGCCGGGCATCACCCTGCAGCGCGCCTGCGGCACCAGCCTGGATTCGGTGATCACCATCGCCAACAAGATCGCGCTGGGGCAGATCGACTCGGGCATCGGCGGCGGCTCTGACACCACCTCCGAAGTGCCGATCGTGTACGGCAAGAAGTTGCGCGCACGGCTGCTGGCCGCCAACCGTGCCAAGGCCACCGGCGACAAGCTCAGGGCGCTGCTGCGTGGCTTCAAGCTGGCCGAGCTCAAGCCCGAGTTCCCCGGCGTGGCCGAGCCGCGCACCGGCAAGAGCATGGGCGACCACTGCGAGGACATGGCCAAGGAATGGAACATCTCGCGCGATTCGCAGGACGAATGGGCGGTGGCTTCGCACCACAAGCTGGCCGCTGCCTATGAGCGCGGTTTCTTCGACTCGCTGATCGCGCCGTTCCGCGGCGTCTCGCGCGACAACATCCTGCGCGCGGACACCTCGCTGGAAAAACTCGCCACGCTACGCCCGGCCTTCGACAAGACCTCCGGCCGCGGCACGTTGACCGCCGCCAATTCCACCCCGCTCACCGATGGCGCCGCCGCGGTGCTGCTCTCCAGCGAAGCCTGGGCGCTGGCGCATGGCCACACGCCGATGGCCTACCTGCGCGATGCACAGGTGGCGGCAGTCGACTTCGTGCATGGCGAAGGCCTGCTGATGGCGCCCACCATCGCGGTGCCGCAGATGCTGGCGCGTCAGGGCCTGACCCTGCAGGATTTCGACATCTACGAAATCCACGAGGCCTTCGCCGCGCAGGTGCTGTGCACGTTGCGTGCCTGGGAGAGCGAGGATTACTGCCGCAATCGCCTCGGGCTGGATGCGCCGCTGGGACGCATCGACCCGGACAAGATCAATCCGCTGGGCTCGTCGCTGGCCACCGGCCATCCGTTCGCCGCCACTGGCGCACGCGTGGTGGCCACGGCCGCCAAACAGCTGGAAGAGCGCGGCGGCGGCCGTGCATTGATTTCGATCTGCACCGCCGGCGGCATGGGCGTGGTGGCGATCGTCGAGCGCTGATGCCGTGGTGCGGTACGGGATTGGGCATTCGGGATTGGGGATTTGCAGAAGCGGCAGTTGAATTCTGCCGTTGCGGGTCCGCCATCCTTAATTCCATCGCTGTATGGCTAACAATGCGACGTCAGCTTCTCCGATGAAGTAGATGGCCGCTTGGCGCGCATTGGCCCCGTTCGCGGGAGTGCAATGCGGCGGTACGCACATCGCATACCGCCGCTGTCCCGACTACAAAATGCGATCGTCCGCTGCGTGCGGATCGACTGGCGCCGGGTCGTACGTGGTGACGATCGGCCCGCGCAACGACTGCTGTGGCATGACGTCGCGTACCGGTTCGCCGCGTGCGGCGCGCAAGGTATTGGCGTAGCAATGCTGTGCCGACAGCAGGTCGCCGGAGGCGGCAAACCCGTGTCCCAGCTCTTCCCAGGCCTCGCTGCCGGCGCCGCTTGCGATGGCGCGATGCAGGAATTCCTCGGCCTGCGACCACTGCTGTTGATGACGCGCGAGCCGCGCCAGTGTCAGCAACAGCCCTGGGCTGTCGGGATATTGGGTCAGCCAGCGCTGCGCGCTGGCGCGGCGCGAATCGTATTTTTCCAGCGGCAGCACGCCGTACAGGCGTACCAGCGATTCGTCCCATTGCGCGTCCAGCGCCTGCTCCAGGCTGTGCACGGCGGCATCGTCCCAATGCAGCACGGCCGCACGTTGCGCGTAGGCGCCAACCACTGCCGGAGTGGTGCGTAATGTCTTGGGCAATGCTTCCCAGCGCTCGGCCAGTGCATTGGCGTCGCTGGCCTGCAACAGGGTCTGCTCGGCCAGCGTCGCTTCCAGCGTGCTGTAGGCATCGGGCGCCAAGACCGCCTGCTGACGCAGGGCACCGAGCTGGCCATAGGCTTCGTCGGCGCGACCGATCTGCGCCAGGGCGCGGGTGCGCAACAGCAGGCCGCGTGCCGGCAACGGCTGCGCGTTGGCGCTATCCAGTGCATTGATCGCATCGACCGGGCGCTGGCGCGCCAGGTGCCGCTCGCCCTGCAACAGCGCATAGCCTGTCGGGTCGCGCTCGGCCAGTTGCTTTGCCAGTGCCGTGGCCGCCGCCTCGTCGCCGCGCGCATCGGCCACGCGCACCGCGCTGGCCAGGGCGATGCCGCTGACCTCGTCGTCTTCGCTGGCACTGACCAGCAGCCGCTCGGCGCGCTGCCATTGGCCATGATCGGCAGCGCGCAGGCCTTCGATCAAACGCGCACGGCCCTTGTTGCGGCGGTACTTGCCCCACACGCGGAACGGCAGGCTGATCAACGTCCACAGCAGCCACAGCACCAGCAATGCGATCAGCAGGATCAGCAGCGCTTGCGGCATGGCGGCGTGATAGTCGTTGCCCCCCACACTGACAACGACGTTGCCCAGGTCGTAACTGTTCTGATGCGACAGCCACTGTGCGCCAAGCACGCCCAGCGCCACGGCAATCAGCAGGATCAAGACGGTACGCAACACTTTCATTGGGTGGATCTCCCTTCACGCATGGCCTGCAGTTGCAGCAGGGTGGTGCCCAGTTCCGGCAGGCGCGGACGCAGTGGCGCTTGTTGCAGGCTGCGCAAGCGTGCACGCAGCTGACGACGTTGCGGCGAATCCGGCCAGAGCCGGGTGGTCCAGGTCTCCACGCGGCGCAGCGATTGCGCAAAACCGGCGGCATCGCCACGTTCCGCGGCGGCGCGGGCCAGGCTGATTTCGATCTGCACTGCATCGCGCGCAGCACGCCGGTCGCCGCCGGTCAGCAAGGCGTCGCCGCGGCTGGGGCGGATGTCCACCAGCGGCGCCAGCGCTTTTTGCCACCACGGTTGCGCCGCGGCGCTGGCCTGTGCGGTCTGTTCCGGCAGGCGCTGCAACTCGGCGGCCAAGGTGTCCAGATTCTTGCCCGCCTCCGCCTGCGGGCCGGCCCCCAGACGCTCCAGCGCATCGCGTTCCTGCACCAATGCCTGACGCAGATTGAGGTAACCGGGGTCGTCGATGCCGTTGAGTGCGCCGTTGGCCAGCGCATAGGCGCGCCGCGCGCCATCGGCATCGCCGGCGATACTCAGGCGCTGCTGGCCAAGCCGCAGCAGCAGCTCCACTTCATCCAGACGCAGCGCCTGTGCGCCATGACGGTTGGGGTCGGCCAGCTTTTGCACGGTGTCTTCGAGCAACGCGCTGCGCTGACTCAAGCCCAGCATCTCGTCGCGCAGGACGCGGTTGGTGGCCGCCGCGTCCTGCAGACGCTCGTTGGCCAGGCGCTGATCGCGGCGCAGCGTCTCCAGCATCTGCTGGGTGCCGTCCCAGCGTTGCTGCTGCGCCTGCGCGGCCTGCAGCTGCGTTGCCTGATAGTTCTGCCACGCGCGCCAGCCCAGGAACAGCGCCACGCCCACGGCCGCCACGGCGACGACAAGCAGCAGCCATGCCAAGGGAAAGCGTCGCGCAGGAGCGGGCATTTCGGTCATTCGGACATCCTCGGGCAGTCACGACCGGCGCAGGCGCCGCAGTCATCGCACACAGCATGGCGTGCAGCGCCGGACGGCGGCAAGCTGTGCTTGAGTTCGCAGTTCAGCAAGGTCGTGGTGGTGTCATGATTGCCGCCCCAGCAGCAGCGGCGAGCTGCTGCGGCAACGGGCCTGCTGCGCGCATGCCATGCACGAAACCGGCTGCATGTGCGGCGTCGAGCATGCGATCGCTGGATGCCACTACCGGACGCTGTTGCCACGCAGCGACCAATTCGGCAGGCAGCTGTTGCAGAACCAGCGTCAGCGCTTCGGCGCTACTGAGCGCCAGCACGCTGCGCGGCAGTGCAAGCGACAACGCCTGGATGGACGAGGCGCGCAAGCGCAGCGGGACGCGTCGATAGACATCGGCACGCACGATGCGTGCACCGCGCTGCTGCAACGTGGGCGCCAGCATGCCGCGCCCGCCGGGGGCAGTGATCAGCCCGACGGCCTGTAGCGGTGCCTGCAGCAGCGGCAGCGCAAGCAGGCCTTCGCTGTCCATGCGCGCCGGCCGCACCACGCTGTCGATGCCGCAGGCGTGCAATGCGCGTGCAGTGCCGTCGCCCACGCTGACCCAGTGCGCCGGCGCCGGGCGCTGCAGCGGCGCCAGACGATGCGCTGCCTGCACCGCGGCCGGGCTGGTGAAAATCGCAATCGGTGCTGCCAGCGCCTGCCGCAGCGCGTCTCGCGCCTGCGCGGTGTCATGGGTCTGCAGGCGCCATGGCGACAGCGCAAGTACCCGTCCGCTATGCCGCGCAACTGCCCGCCGTAACGGCGCATGTTCACCGCTGGGGCGCAGCGAGATCAGGGTCCAGGCAGCGTCGGGATGGGCAAGGCCGGTCATGAGGTGATTATGCGAGAGCGTGGGTCACCTGCGGCCCACTGTCGCCGCATCCGGGGATGCCAGTACGAATCGATGGCGCAATGCCGGCAGCCAGAGCGATGATTCGGCAGCCTGACTGGCGCCCTTCGACTCGATCCGGAACCTCTTGCAACCGCTGGGAATCCGGTCACGATCCTGGCCGACAACCGTGCTGGAGCGGCGAAGTGATCAAGTCCTACCTTATCAACATGCAGCGCAGCGGCGACCGGTTGCAGGCCATGTCGGCGCGCTTCGATGCGCTGGGCCTGCCGTTCGAGCGCATTGCTGCCATTGATGGCGCCACGTTGACGGACGAGCAGATCGCCCACTTTGTACGCGAGCGCCCGTTGGAAGGGTCGGGCGATGCCTTCAGCGCCGGCCCGCGCAAGTGGACGGCGTCCAACATCGGCTGCTTTCTCAGTCACCAGGCAGCGTGGCGCATTGCGGCCGATTCCGACGACGCCTACACGGCGATTTTCGAAGACGACATGCATCTGTCCGATGCGCTGCCGGCGTTGCTGGGCAGCACCGATTGGCTACCGGGTGGCCGCAGCATCGTGCGGCTGGAGCCGTCCTACAACCGCATCAAACTCGATGCCAAGGTGGCGGATGTCGCCGGACGCCAACTGCGCCTGGTGCGGCCATCGACGTATCAGCATTGCTGGCCGGTATGCGCCGGCGCGCTGATCATCAGCAGGGATGCGGCGCGATTGCTGCTGGCTGCGAAGGCGCGCTGGCACACCATGGCCGATATCTTTTTGTTCGGCTGGAACGAGTCGCCGGTGGCGCACCAGTTGTCCACCTATCAGCTCTCGCCGGCTGCGTGCATCCAGGACAAATTCTTCCATGCAGCTGCGGAAAACATCGTATTTACCAGCACCATCGATGCGCCGCTGACGCACGCACAGAAGCAGCGCAGCACGCATTGGAAAGCCAAGGCCACCGCGCTGTTGCGGGTGGCGCAGGGCTATCGCAAGGTGGTCTTTGCGCCTTAGCGCGGCAAACAATCCGTCGCGCGCAGGCGTCGGTCGTGCCGGGCGGTTGCGCGGTCGTTGGCGGGCGGTTTGATGCATGGCGCGCTATCTGCAACGCCACCGGCAGGCATCGTGGCGGATACCGCGTGCTGACCGAGCGCGTGATCCGGGCTGGGCCAAGGCATCGAAAAGGTTGTTGCATGTGGCCAGCGCGATGCCGGCCCACACATCGCACGTGGCGATGACTGCATTCACCATGCGGTACCGCATGTCATGCAGGTGCACAAGACGCTCGCAGAACATTGCGGCATGATGCCGCCCTTCGCCGTCTTTCAGTCTTTGCCGATGACTCCTTCGTGCACGCTCGCATCCGCCCTGCAGTCGCTGCAGCAGCAGTTCATCGCCATGCCGCCGGTCCTGTCGATGGGCATTGCCGTGGACGGTCTGCACGATGGTGCGTTGCGCCTGCGGGCGCCGCTGCAGGCCAACGTCAACGACAAGGCCAATGCGTTCGGCGGCAGCCTGGCCTCGCTGATGACGCTGGCCAGCTGGGGGTGGCTGACCCTGCAGCTGCAATTGGCTGGGCACCACGCCGATGTCTACGTTGCAGACAGCCAGCTGCGCTATGTCGCGCCTGTGTACGAAGACCTGGTCGCCAATGCCGAGCCGTCCGAGTTGGGAAGCTGGGAGGCCTTTCTGGCGACGTTCCGGCAGCGTGGCAAGGCGCGCATCGGCATGCGCGCGCAGATCGCACTGGGCTCCGGTGCCGCCGCGGCCACGTTGAGCGGGCGCTTCGTGGCGTTTCCAAAACGGTAGGATGCCGGCTGGATCCGGGGGAATACGCATGCGTGCAGTCATTACAACGATCGTGCTGCTTGGGCTGGCACTGCTGAGCGGGGTGGCCAATGCCGGCAGCCGTGCCCAGGCGCGGGCGCTGGAAACCATCCAGGCCGCCTACACGGCCGCCGTGCGCTGGAACGATTTCGATGCCGCGCAGGGCTTCGTCGAGCCGGCCTATGCCCAGGCGCATCCGCTCAGCGACCTGGAACGTTCGCGCTACGAGCAGGTGCAGATTTCCGGCTACCGCGAGGTGCGCGTGGGCCAAGACCCCAATGGCGACCTGCGGCGCGAGGTCGAGTTGCGGGTGATCAACCGCAATACCCAGGCCGAACGGCTGGTGCGCAGCATCGAGATCTGGCGCTGGAATCCCGAGCAGAAGCGCTGGTGGCTGGCCAGCGGCCTGCCCGACCTGTGGAAGGGCCAGTAGCCTGGCCCCTGCGCGCCGGGCGTCGCGTGCGCCAGCTGTGCGACAATTCCCGCCCGCTCGACTGACCCTGACCCCGTGAATTTCGAAGAGCTGCAGGCCTTTGTCGGCCGCAACCCCATGTTGTCGCTGGCCCTGGTGGGCCTGACCATCGCCCTGATCGTCACCGAGGTCGCGCGCCTGTTCCGCGGCTATCGCGCGCTCAAGCCGGCCGAGCTGACCCGTCTGATCAACAGCGAAAATGCGCTGGTGATCGACCTGTCGCCCACTGCCGACTTCGAAAAAGGCCACATCGCCGGCAGCCGGAACGTGGCGCTGGCCAAGTTCGACCCAGCCGGCAAGCTATTGGCCAACGCCAAGGCCTCGCCGGTGGTGGTGGTGTGCCGCAGCGGCACCACCTCCGCCGGTGCAGCCAAGACGCTGAAGAAAGCTGGTTTCGAACAGGTGTACTGGCTCGAAGGCGGCGTGGCCGCCTGGCAGATGGCCGAGCTGCCACTGATCAAGGGCCGCTGATCCGCCTTGTGCGGCAACCGGCACGCCCCCATTGCTGGCGTGAGAGACTTGCGCTTTCACGTTCGCATCACTCAACGCTGCATCCACCGAACCGTTTCTGGAGTTAGGAATGTCCGACGAAATCCTCAACGGCGCCGCTGCGCCGGCCGACGCCGCTGCTGGTCCCGCCTTCACCATCGAAAAGATTTACGTCAAGGACGTGTCCTTCGAATCTCCGAACGCACCGGCCGTCTTCAATGACGCCAATCAGCCCGAGCTGCAGCTGAACCTCAACCAGAAGGTGCAGCGCCTCAACGACAACGCCTTCGAAGTGGTGTTGGCCGTGACCCTGACCTGCACCGCCGGTGGCAAGACGGCCTATGTGGCCGAAGTGCAGCAGGCCGGCGTGTTCGGCCTGGTCGGCCTGGACCCGCAGGCGATCGACGTGCTGCTCGGCACCCAGTGCCCGAACATCCTGTTCCCGTACGTGCGCACCCTGGTCAGCGACCTGATCCAGGCCGGCGGCTTCCCGCCGTTCTACCTGCAGCCGATCAATTTCGAAGCCCTGTACGCAGAAACCCTGCGTCAGCGTCAGAACGAAGGCACTTCGCTGGCCGATTCCGAGCCGGCTGGCAACGCCTAAGCGTTGATTGCGCCGATGAGCGATTGGACCCACAAGATCGCCGTTCTCGGCGCCGGTTCCTGGGGCACGGCCCTGGCCGCGCTGCTCGCCAGGCATGGTCATCCGACCGTGCTCTGGGGGCGCGATGCGGCGATGGTGGATACCATCGACCGCACCCACGAGAACGCTCGCTATCTGCCGGGCATTGCGCTGCCCGACAGTCTGCGTGCCACCACCGACCTGCAGGCGGCGGTGGCTGACGCCACCTGGATCCTGGTGGTGGTGCCCTCGCATGCGTTCACCGAGACCATCCGGCTGATCGCACCGCTGCGTCCGGCCGGTGCCGGCGTTGCCTGGGCGACCAAGGGCTTCGAACCCGGTTCCGGGCGGTTCCTGCATGAAGTGGCACGCGACATCCTCGGCCCCAGCGTTCCGCTGGCCGTGGTGACCGGGCCCTCCTTCGCCAAGGAGGTCACGCTCGGCCTGCCGACCGCCATCACCGTGCACGGCGACGATGCGGCGTTTGCACAAGTGGTGGCCGATGCGATGCACGGCCCCACCTTCCGCGCCTACACCGGCGACGACATGGTGGGCGCCGAGCTGGGCGGGGCGATGAAGAACGTGCTGGCGGTGGCCACCGGCGTGGCCGACGGCATGCAGCTTGGTCTCAATGCACGGGCCGGTCTGATCACGCGTGGCTTGAACGAGATGCTGCGTCTGGCGGCGGTGATCGGCGCACGTCCGGAGACCCTGATGGGCCTGGCCGGATTGGGCGATCTGGTGCTTACCTGCACCGGCGATCTGTCGCGCAACCGGCGCCTCGGTCTGGCCCTGGGGCGCGGGCAGAGCTTGGACGATGCGATCCGCGAGATCGGCCAGGTGGTCGAATCGGTGCAGACGGCCGATGAGGTCATGCGTCAGGCCGAACACCACGGCATCGAACTGCCGATCTCCAATGCCGTGCGTGCGGTATTACACGGTGAAATCACTCCGGAAGCAGGCCTGAAGGAACTGCTGGCACGCGAGCGCAAGCCAGAGTACCCGCAGACCTTGTTTACCTGAGAACAGCCGACAAACCGCTGCGCTTACTGCCAGTCGTGCGTGGGCCGGTGCTTAGAATCCTCGTGCGCCACCCTTGCATGACGGTTCCGCGCGCTGTCCACGCCCCCGGATGATTGCTCGCTCCGTCTTGTTCGCCGCGCCAAGACCGGTAGCGCCTTGGCATCCAATGCGAAAATGCACAACACAACGCCCGGCGTACCGGGCGCGTTTGTTTGGCCGCTTGCCGCGCGGCGCAAGCACGGCTTTGGCGGATCGGGCGCCAGGTCGTTGGGGCACCCAACGCGAGCACGGCCCACCCTCGTGACGCAGATGCAACGTTGGCGAGTTTCCTGTGCGAAGTGACGCGCATCGTGACGTGCATGTCCAAACCGCCAACCGATCGCCCAAAAGAAAGAAGCCCGGTCGGGGGACCGGGCTTCCAGTGCAACGCGGGAGAGAGAGCGCGCTGCAGTCAAACGTGCGGCTTACCAGCTGAAGCGCGGGCCGACCGACCATTCCTTGTTGCCGTCGCCATCCATACGGATGTCGCCGTTGATGCCCCAGTTCTGGTTCAACTTCACCTGGGCGCCAAGGCGGCCGTAGAAGTTGTCGCCGATGTCGATGCCACGCTTCTTGGAGAAATCTTCGTAGCCAGCCAGGGCATAGACTTCGAAGTGCTCGCCGAAGGCGTTACGCAGACCGGCTTCAACGCTGTAGCCGTCGAAGTTGATGTTCGGGGTGTCCAGGTCCAGCTTGCGGTAGGCAACGCGCGCAACGAAGTCGGTGCTCGTGGCGATTTCGTGGTTGAAGCCCACGCCGACGCCCCACTGCTGGAAGTCCGAGTCGGTGTTTTCGAACACGTTGTTGTTGTCGTCAGCATTCTGCTTGCTGTAATCGCCGAACACGTGGAAATTCGGAGCGATGGCGTAGGAGGCCTTCACGCCCCAGCCGTCTGCATCGCGACCTTCGGTCGGCGTGCGCACGTAGTCGCCTTCGACGAAGTTGTAGGAGAGGTTTTCAGCAGCCGAAGCCGCAAACGGCAGAGCTGCGAGAAGGCCGAGGGCCAGCAAAGAAGTCTTCATGATCGGGATACCTGTACTTATTTGATTGGACCGGCGCTGAGGCGGATGCCGTTCGCTGCCGAGATGTAAATTCTCCGTTATTCGATGGAACGCGACATGAATTTTGGACTGACCAGTTGATGAATCATCGCGCCAGATTCAGCTGCGCTTTCTTGTGTAGCGTGCAGATGCGCGTACAGCACGTGCAAAACGTGATGCTCTAGCGCTTACATGGCGCCGACGTGAGGCATGTGTACACAAACGCGGCAGATCGCCTGGTTTCCAACGTTTTACGCGCGCGCGCTCCACCAGCACATTGCACTGACACCGCCGCTGGGAGCATTGCACGCCTGTTGAACACACCTGTGGAGCTGCATCGTGGCGAAGAAAAAAACGTTGGCGCGCTTTCTGGCCGAGACGCTGCAGAGCGCCGGGGTCGAGCGGATCTGGGGCGTGACCGGCGACAGCCTCAACGGCTTGACCGATGCCTTGCGCGAGATGCAGACCATCGCGTGGATGCATGTGCGGCACGAAGAAGTGGCCGCGTTCGCCGCAGGTGCCGAGGCGGCGGTGACCGGCCAGCTGGCGGTGTGTGCGGGCAGTTGCGGGCCGGGCAATCTGCATCTGATCAACGGGCTGTTCGATTGCCATCGCAGCCGCCAGCCGGTACTGGCGATTGCCGCGCATATTCCGTCGTCCGAGATCGGGCTGAGCTATTTTCAGGAGACCCACCCGCAGGAGCTGTTTCGCGAGTGCAGTCACTTCGTGGAGTTGGTGACCAACCCGGCGCAATTGCCGGAAGTGCTGCATCGGGCGATGCGCACGGCCATCCTGCAGCAAGGCGTGGCGGTGGTGGTGATTCCCGGCGATATCGCGCTGCTGGAGGTGGACAAGCATGTCTCCAGTGCGTGGCCGGCGCTGCGTCAGCCGCGGATGCTGCCTGCCGCCGAGGATGTGCGGCAATTGGCCGAGCTGCTGCAGCAGAGCAAGGCGGTGACGCTGTTGTGCGGCAGTGGCTGTGCCGGCGCGCATGACGCAGTCGTGGCGTTGGCCGACACGTTGGGTGCGCCGGTGGTGCATGCGCTACGTGGCAAGGAATACGTGGAGTGGGACAACCCGTTCGATGTCGGCATGACCGGCCTGATCGGTTTCAGTTCCGGTTATCACGCCATGCTCAATTGCGACACCTTGCTCATGCTGGGCACGGATTTTCCGTACCGGCAGTTCTACCCGAAGGACGCGACCATCGTGCAGGTGGATCGCGACCCAAGCGCGCTCGGTCGGCGCACGCCGTTGCAGCTGGGCATTGCCGCCGATGTGGGCGAAACCATTGCAGCATTGCTGCCGCAGCTGCAGCGCCGCGAAGAACGCGGGTTTCTGGAAAAGTCGCTTGCGCACTACCGCAAGGCGCGCGAAGGGCTGGACGATCTGGCGGTGCCGGCAGATCCCGGGCAGCCGCTGCACCCGCAGTTCGTGACCCGGCTGATCAGCCAGATTGCCGATCAGGATGCAGTGTTCACCTGCGATGTCGGCACGCCCACGGTGTGGGCCGCCCGCTACCTGCGCATGAACGGCAAGCGTCGCTTGCTGGGGTCGTTCAATCACGGTTCGATGGCCAACGCAATGCCGCAGGCGCTTGGTGCGCAAGCAGCATTTCCCGGTCGGCAAGTCATTTCGCTATCGGGCGATGGTGGCTTTGCGATGCTGATGGGCGATTTCATCTCGCTGGCGCAATTGAATCTGCCGGTGAAGGTGGTGGTGTTCAACAACGCTTCGCTGGGATTTGTGGCGATGGAGATGAAGGCTGCCGGTTACCTGGATACCGGTACCGAGCTGCGCAATCCGGATTTCGCGGCGATGAGCAACGCGATGGGCATCCTCGGCATCCGTGTCGATGAGTCGTCGCAACTGGAGCGTGCATTGCGCCAAGCCTTCGCGCATTCGGGTCCGGCGCTGGTGGATGTGCGCATCGCCACGCAGGAGCTGGCGGTGCCGCCGGCGATCAAACTCGAACAGGCCAAGGGTATGGGCCTGTATCTGCTCAAGGCAGTGATGAGCGGGCGTGGCGATGAGGTCATCGAGTTGGTGAAGACCAACCTGCGTTAATTCAGTTGCACTCACGCACACTGGCTGTCCTCTTCAGGCCGCTTCGTCCATGCCCCGTTCGCTGCTCCGGCAACTGTTGCTGATCTGGATGGTGATCGTGGCCGCCTGTGTGGGCGTGGCCACGATGTTGTACGGCCTGTATCGGCAGACCGAGGGTGTGCGGCTGGAAGAGGCGCGCCAGCAATTGGGCGGGCAATGCGCGCGCATCGTGCAACGCTATGCCGGGGCAAGCGAGGCGGCGCGTCGCGGCGACGATGGCGCAGGCCTGGCAGCGGTGGTGGTGCAGTTGGTGCTGGCCGATGCGCCAGGCGTCGAGGGCGGTGTCTGGGACCTGCACAAGGGCTTTGTTGCCTATGCCTACCCGACCTACGACGGCAGCGATCACAAGACCGATATTCCCGCCGCGGAGTGGGCCAACATCGTCAACACGGCGCAGCAGAGCGTGACGACAAGGCAGGCGGCGCAATACCGTCGCGACGGTCGCCGCGAGGTGCTGCTGATCAGCGCCTGTCCGTTGGCATCCGGCAGCGCGGCATGGACGATGACGCGGGTGCCGGCCAGCAAGGCCGACGCGTGGCGGCCGTTGGTCGTTGGCATGCTGCTGATCTTCGCGATGGTGGCGATATCGGCCATTGCGCTGGGCGTGCTGGTGCGGCGCTGGAGCCAGCGCCTGCAGCGGATCCAGCAGGCGCTGGCGGCCGACACCGAGATGCCGCACATTCCGCCGACCGGTACGCCGGAACTGGACCGCCTGGGCGCGGCGGTCAACGACTATGCGCAGCGCAACGCGCAGGCGCTGGCGCAGACGCGCCGGTTGGCCGACGAGCTGTCGCGGCACGAACGGCTTGCCGCACTGGGGCGCATGACGGCCACGGTGGCGCATGAGATCCGCAACCCGATCGCCACGATGCGGTTGGCGCTGGAAAACGAGATCGCGCGCCGCGATGCGACGCCGGACGATGCGGCGCATGGCGAGTTGATGCTGGGGCAGATTCGTCGCCTGGATGGCGTGGTCGAGAGTCTGCTCGGCATGGTGCAGCCGATTCGTCTGCAACTGGAGACGGTGGTCGTGCAGGACTGGCTGGCGACGCTGCTGGAACACAGCCCATTACCGCCGGGCACGCCGCCGCCCCGCCTGCTGCTGCCGGCCGCGCCGTTGCGCTGGACCCTGGATCCGCAGCAACTGGGGCGCGCCGTGCACAACCTGCTGCGCAATGCTGCGCAGCACGCCGATCCAGGCAGCGAGGTCACGCTGCAGGCGGCAGCAGTGGAGGGCATGTTGCAGCTGCAGGTCTGCAACCGTGGCGCGCCGATCGCAGAACCGATCGCTGCGCACCTGTTCGAACCGTTCGTCAGTGGCCGCGCCGACGGCAATGGCCTGGGGCTGGCGCTGGTGCGCGAGATCGCGCGTGCGCATGGCGGGCACGCGCGCTACGCACATGCCGACGGGCTGACCCATTTCATCCTGGAGTTGCCATGGCGCGCATCCTGATCATCGACGACGACGCGGCGTTTCGCACCACCTTGCAGGCCACCTTGCGCTCGCTCGGGCATACGGTGGTCGCCGCCGGGAACGGGCCGGACGGGCTGGCGCGGCTGAGCGAAGGCGGCATCGACATGGCGTTCGTGGATTTCCGCATGCCGGGCATGGACGGCATCGCGGTGCTGCGTGCGCGCCTGGACGATGCGCAGGCGCGTCAGGTGCCGCTGGTGATGCTGACCGCCCATGTGTCCAGCGGCAACACGATCGAGGCGATGACGCTGGGCGCCTTCGATCATCTGGTCAAGCCGGTCGGCCGTGCCGATATCGTGGAGGTGGTGGAGCGCGCGCTGCTCAGTCGTGCCGATGCGCAGGCTGCAGCGACAGACAGCTCGCCTGCGCCGGTCGAGGATGAGGATGCACTGGTCGGCCACAGCCCGGCGATGCGCACCGTGCACAAGCGCATCGGGCTGGCAGCGGCGTCCGATCTGCCGGTGCTGATCACCGGGGAAACCGGCACCGGCAAGGAATTGGCCGCACGCGCACTGCATCGCGCCAGCCCGCGCGCCAATGCACCATTTGTCGCAGTCAACTGCGCGGCCATTCCGCTGGACTTGATGGAGAGCGAGCTATTCGGCCATCGCAAGGGGGCGTTTTCCGGCGCCAGCAGCGACCGACGCGGGCTGATTCGCGAAGCCGATGGCGGCACGTTGTTTCTGGACGAAATCGGCGACATGCCATTGCCGATGCAGGCCAAGCTGCTGCGTTTCCTGCAGGAAGGCGAGGTGACGCCACTGGGTGGCGGCCCGCAGAAGGTGGATGTGCGGGTGCTGGCCGCCACCCATCGCGACCTGGCGGCCTGCGTGGCCGACGGACGCTTTCGGAGCGACCTGCGTTACCGCCTCAATGTGGTGCCGATCGAATTGCCGCCATTGCGCGAGCGTGGCCAGGACATCCTGCTGCTGGCGCAGCACTTCCTGAGCGCCGATGCAGCGCGTGCGCAGAGCCTGTCGCCGGCCGCGCAGGAGCGACTGCTCGCGCACCGCTGGCCTGGCAACGTGCGCGAATTGCGCAATGTCATGCAGCGCAGCCAGGTCTTGGTGCGTGGCGCCAGCATCGATGCGGCGGATCTGGATGAAGCGCTGGGCGAGGCGGGCGAGTTGCCGCCGCAGGAGCCATCGGTGGTGACCGGGACCCTGCCCGAGGCCGTGGCGCGGCTGGAAACGCAGATGATCCGGTCGGCGCTGGAACACAGCCAGGGCAATCGCGCCGAGGCCGCGCGCCGGCTGGGGATCCACCGGCAGCTGCTCTATCGCAAGCTGGAGGAATACGGCCTGTGACACTTGCGCGCACATCGATCGCAGGCTGCGGGACAGGTGTCCCCAAACCGGACAGGGTGGATGAAATGCAGACGTCTCCGTCCGGCTGCAGAGCAAATAAAGCTCTTTCAAAACAATCAGTTATTGGTTGGCACGATTGCTGCTTTGTCTCTGGTACGCGGCCCCGTCCCGCCGCGCAGGAGACATCCCCATGATGCGTCAGACTGTTCTTGCAATTGCCCTGGCCTGCACCATCGGCGCCGCCGCCGCACAAGTGGCCGCCCCGCCGCCGCCGCCGGCGCCCAATGGCCCGATCGGCGGTCCGCCAGCCCCGCCGACCCCGGTCGCCGCCACACCGGTGAGCGTGAGCGGTACCGTCGAGCGCTTCCTGCTCAACCCCAATGGCGAGGTCGACGGACTGTGGCTGCGCGACGGCACCCAGGTCGGGTTTCCACCGCATCTGTCCAGCGAGGTGAAGGCAGCCGTACGGGCCGGCGACAGTGTCGTCGTCAAGGGCTTCCGCCTGGGCAATCTGCCGGTGCTGCAGGTCAGTTCGATCCGCTCCGGCCGTAGCGGCCGCGAGGTGGTCGACCGTCCGCCCACCTTCGGCGCCGCCCCGCCGCCGCCGCCGACCCCCGGCCAGCTGACCCCGTTGCAGTCCGATGGCACGATCCAGCGCCTGGTCTATGGGCCTGCCGGCGAGGTCAATGGTGCGCTGGTCAGCGATGGCACGGTGGTGCGGATGCCACCGCATCTGGCGCTGCAGTTTGCCGATCTGCTGCGCGTGGGCGAGCCGCTGAGCGCCAGCGGCTTCGGTGTGGCCACCCCGGACGGCCGTGCGATCGAGGCGACCCAGCTGGGGCGTGATCGCTCCTCGCTGCGTGCGCTGTTCACCGCGCCGCGTCCGGACGGCCCGCTGCCGCCACCGCCGCCGGGCGCGCCGGTTCCGCCGGCCGGCCGTTGAGTCGTACCGCTCCGGTTTTCTTCATTGGTTTCCTCCGCTGGTCACGCAGCCGCGTGGCCAGCGGCTTGACCGGCAATGCCGGTCCTTTTTCGGAGTAACACCACGCATTGGGTCGACCCTGATTTCCTCCCCGCCACCCGCGGCACCCTGGCGCGTTTCCTGCTCAACCCCAAGGCCGATATCGACGGCCTGCTGCTCACTGATGGCACCGAAGTGCACACCCCGCCGCATCTGTCCGAGGCGCTGCTGAAGGCGCTCAAGCCTGGTAGCGCGCTCACCGTACGTGGCCTCAAGCCGCGCGACGTGGAGATGCTGGTGGCGCTGGCAATCGATCCGGAAGGCGGCAAGCGCATCCTCGATGAAGGCCCGCATGGGCCGCATGCCAAGCCCAAACCCAAACCGCCCGGCAAACCGCCCAAGCCGGAAGTGGCCCAGCACAGCGGCACCATCACCCGGTTGCTGCATGGTCCGCATGGGCAGGTGCATGGCGTGCTGCTGGACGATGCGGTCACGGTGCGGTTTCCGCCGCATGCCGGTGGCGACTTCGCCAAGCAGCTGGTGGTCGGCAAGCCACTGGTGGCCGAAGGCGAGACCAAGGCCACGCCGCACGGTGTGCTGATCCATGCCCATGCCTTGGGTGGCAAGGCGGCGACGCTGAAGCAGATCGAGCATCCACCGCACGGCCCTGCGCATAAACCCAAGCCCAAGCCCAAACACTAGGAGCCGGACATGCGGCCACCGCGCGCCACTGAGATGCCCGCCCCGTGGTCTGCCACGTGCGCCTTCGTGCGCGCTCGCAGCGGAGCGGTGCCATGCCGGTGACCAAGGACAGGCCCCGTGGGACACGCGCGCTGGAAGCACTGCATTTCAGCGTGGCCGATGTGCAGGACGGGCTGGGGCCGTTCCTCAGCGTGTTTTTGCAATCCAAAGGCTGGTCGGTGGCGGCGATCGGCACGGTGATGAGCGTGGGCGGCATTGCCGGCATGCTCGCCACCACACCGGCCGGCGCGCTGGTCGATGCCACCCGGCGCAAACGCGCCGTGGTGGTCATCGGTTGCCTGGCGATCCTGCTTGCCACCGCCTTGATCTGGCTGCAGCCCACCTCTTCGGGCGTGGTCGCCGCCCAGATCGCCTCGGCGTTGGCAGCGGCCGGCATTGGCCCGGCATTGACGGGCATTACGTTGGGGCTGGTGCACGCGCACGGTTTCGACCATCAGCTGGCGCGCAACCAGGTGGCCAACCATGCCGGCAACGTGCTGGCCGCGGTGCTGGCCGGCTGGTTGGGATGGCGCTATGGCTTCGCCGCCGTGTTCCTGCTGACCGCCTTTTTCGGCGCCCTGGCGCTGGTGGCGGTGCTGGCGATTCCGGCTGCGGCCATCGACCACCGCGCAGCACGCGGTCTGGCAAGCAACAACGGTGGGGATGCGTTGAGCGGTTGGCGTGTGCTGCTGACCTGCCGCCCGCTGGCGCTGCTGGCGGCGACCTTGGGGCTGTTCCATCTGGGCAATGCGGCGATGCTGCCGCTGTACGGCATGGCGATCGTGGCGGCGCACGCCGGCGACCCGAGTGCATTGACGGCCACCACCATCGTGGTGGCACAGGCCACGATGGTGGTGGTCGCGCTGCTGGCGATGCGCTGGATACGCGTGCATGGGCACTGGTGGGTGCTGCTGGTGGCGTTCATGGCCCTGCCGTTGCGCGCCTTGGTGGCGGCCTCGGTGATTCACGGCTGGGGCGTGTTTCCGGTGCAGATCCTCGATGGGCTCGGCGCCGGCTTGCAAAGCGTGGTGGTGCCGGCACTGGTCGCGCGGTTGTTGCAAGGCACCGGGCGCGTGAATGTCGGCCAGGGCGCGGTGATGACCGTGCAGGGCGTCGGTGCGGCACTGAGTCCGGCCTTTGGTGGCTGGTTGGCGCATGCCTTCGGTTACCGCATCGCGTTTCTGACCTTGGGTGCGATCGCGCTGCTGGCAGTGGCGTTGTGGGCCGGCTGTCGCGGCATGTTGCAGGCAGCGGCTTCCATGCAGGCCGAGACAGTGCTGTGACCGGTGCGCAGGGCGCGCGCAAGCGGAGCGACCGATCGCTGTCCGTCGCGGCTTGCGCGTTATCGATCGCGCTGCGCTGACGGGACGAGCAAGTGCGGTCTGACCAGGGGCGTGTCCTGTCGGCCGGCAGGCCTGGCATGCGCGCAGATGACGCGGCGCACATCATCGCCTCGTTGGTCCGGATCGATGCAGTGTCTGTCGCTGTCCAACGATAGCCACCACCACAGATGCCGCGTCCTGGTGAGAGATCAGGTGCGATAGCCACCATCTCATCGCGCGTCCGGCGACGCGGTCTTGCCAGCAGGCACGCAGGCGCATGCCGTTGCGTACAGTCCCGGCTATCGCCTGGTTACTGTCCGCCAGCGAAATTCCATTGCCGCCAGGCTTCGAACACCATCACCGCAACGGTGTTGGACAGGTTGAGGCTGCGGTTGTCCGGGCGCATCGGCAAACGGAGCCGGTGCTGCGGCGGAATTGACTCCAGCACCTCGGCCGGCAGGCCGCGGGTTTCCGGACCAAATAAAAACGCATCGCCATCGGCGAACTGCGGTGTGTCGTAGCGCACCGTACTGCGGGTGCTCAGTGCGAAGACGCGCTTGGGCGCGATCGCGGCCAGGGCGCTGGGCAGGTCGGTGTGCACCTGCAACGGCGCGTATTCGTGGTAGTCCAGGCCGGCGCGCTTGAGCTGCTTGTCGCTGAGGTCGAAGCCGAGCGGCTCGATCAGGTGCAGGCGCGCGCCGGTATTGGCGCACAAGCGAATCACATTGCCCGTATTGGGCGGAATTTCAGGCTGAAACAGGATGACGTCGAGGACAGGTGCTGGCATGCGCGCAAGTGTAGCTGCGCGCGTGCTTAAAGGCTGATGGCGGCGTTGACCAGCGCTTCCGGTTCGGCCGGCGAGGGCTGCAGCTGCGGCGTCGGCAGGTTCACGATGACCTGGCCCATCAGTGCACCGATGGCGCCAGCTGCCTGGCTGGAGGCGCTCTGCGCGCTGGCGGCGGCGCTGCGCACCACCAGGTCGGCACGCTGTTCAGCCGAAGGGCGCACCTGCACCGCCGCCAAGGTGACGATGCGCGGGCCGGCCTGTTCGGCGGCCAGCGCGGCCACTTGCTCGGCCGAGGGACGCACTTGCACGGCGGTCAGGGTGCGAATGGCGCTGTTGCGCTCCAGTGTCTGCTGGGCGATCTGGTCGGCGGCCGGGCGAACCTGGACGGTGTCCAGGGTGGTCAGGCTCGCGGCCTGGGCAAATCCGGCCAGGGTGGCGCCAGCGAACAGGGCGGTGGAGAGGGCGATGCGCAGGGTTTGGGTCTTCATGGCGGGGTCTCTTGGTGTTGTTAATCAGTGGTGTGGTAGTAAGGTAGTACACCGTTTCGGTATGCACAAGAACTTTCGCGTGGCTTTTTATTTTGTTCAGCGAAAAGTCAGTTTCAGTGGTTGTCGGCGGTTGCGAGATACAGGGGAGCAAACGGTGTGCCAACAAAAGGCCATTGTTTTTAAAGGGTTTTCAGCCGCGTAAGAGTGTCCGCGTCCGGACACCCGGACGCGCTGCAGGACGGCGGACACCGCGCCCAAACGGGTATGCACGCTCAAGGCAAGGCGGTTCGGTGCGCTGAATGGGTGGATGGCGGGTGCCACCGCGCGCCGGATCGCCAGCACGCAACTGCGGCACAATCCGGCTTTCCCCACAGGTGTGATGACTTATGCGCGTGCTGATGCTGTCTGTTCTGGTTGCCACCACCACTGCGGCGTGCACCTGGGTGCCGATCGAACAAAGCGGCAAAAGTGTGCGGGTGCTGCCCGCAGGCCCTGTGCCAGCGGGGTGTCAGCAGCAGGGCGAAGTGGTGGTGACGGTCAAGAGCAAGGTCGGCTTCTATAACCGCAACCCGCTGCGCGTGCAGGAAGAACTGGAAACGCTGGCGCGCAACGAGGCCCCCGGCGCCAACGCCAATGCGGTGCAGGCGCAAGGCCAGCCGGCCGACGGCAGCCAGCGTTTCAACGCCTTCCGCTGCCCCCCGCGCTGAACCGTTGGGCTGGGGCGCAGGCGATTCAATTGTAAAGATGCGGTAAAACCAGCCAGCGGCTAGACTAGCGCCCCCTCGCCTGACGCCATGGCGCTACTTCGATGCTCTTCCAGAATGTCTCCATCGCGGGACTGGCGCATGTTGATGCGCCGCACACGCTGACTTCCAAGGAAATCAACGAACGCCTGCAACCGACCTACGACCGCCTCGGAATCAAGACCGACGTGTTGGGCGACGTTGCCGGTATCCATGCACGGCGCTTGTGGGACCAGGATGTCCAGGCATCGGACGCCGCCACCCAGGCCGCGCGCAAGGCGCTGATCGATGCCGGTATCGGCATCGAGAAGATCGGCTTGCTGGTCAACACCTCGGTGAGCCGCGATTACCTGGAGCCGTCCACGGCGTCCATCGTGTCCGGCAACCTGGGCGTGGGCGACCACTGCGTCACCTTCGACGTGGCCAACGCCTGCCTGGCCTTCATCAATGGCATGGACATCGCCGCACGCATGCTTGAGCGCGGCGAGATCGACTATGCGTTGGTGGTGGATGGCGAGACTGCCAACCTGGTGTACGAAAAGACCCTTGAGCGCATGACCTCGCCGGATGTCACCGAGGAGGAGTTCCGCAACGAACTTGCCGCGCTGACCCTGGGCTGCGGTGCAGCAGCCATGGTGATGGCGCGCACCGAGCTGGTGCCCGACGCGCCGCGCTACAAGGGCGGCGTGACCCGTTCGGCCACCGAGTGGAACAAGCTGTGCCGGGGCAACCTGGACCGCATGGTCACCGACACCCGGCTGTTGCTGATCGAAGGGATCAAGCTGGCCCAGAAGACCTTCATGGCCGCCAGGCAGGTGCTGGGCTGGGCGGTGGAGGAGCTGGACCAGTTCGTCATCCACCAGGTCAGCCGCCCGCACACCGCCGCCTTCGTGAAGTCGTTCGGCATCGACCCGGCCAAGGTCATGACCATCTTCGGCGAGCACGGCAACATCGGCCCGGCCTCGGTGCCGATCGTGCTGAGCAAGCTCAAGGAACTGGGCCGCCTGAAGAAGGGCGACCGCATCGCGCTGCTGGGCATTGGCTCGGGCTTGAACTGCTCGATGGCCGAAGTGGTTTGGTGATGCACGGAAAGACGCGTTAAAAAAAATGGATTTTTAGAACGCGTTCTTGCATCATGTTCGTTCTCGCAACATGAGCAGGTGCCATGGATGAACCACCCGCTTTCGACCCGGGTCAACCCCACAATGCTCTCCCGCCGCTACCGCCGGCGGGAGATATAGAAACCCGCAGCCTGCTCAAGGCTTGCATCGTCGCACGCACCGCCCTGGCCGAACTGAAACAGGCCACCGCGTTGTTACCCAACCCGGCCGTGTTGATCAATACGATTCCGGTCCTGGAAGCGCAGGCCAGCTCGGAGATCGAAAACATCGTCACGACCACTGACGATTTATTTCGCTACGCAGACGACCAAGAGCGCGCCCAAAATCCCGCGACCAAAGAAGCCCTGCGTTACCGCAGTGCGCTGTACGAAGGCTTTCAATCGCTCAGACAGCGGCCGCTGTGTACCGAAACCGCAATTGTCGTGTGCAGTCGTATCAAAGCGGTGCAGATGCAGATTCGTCGCGTGCCTGGTACTGCGCTGGCTAACGATCAGATCCAGCAGATCATTTATACCCCGCCAGTGGGTGAAACGCTGCTACGCGACAAACTCGCGAACTGGGAGCGCTTCATCCACGAACACACCGATGTCGATCCATTGATCCGGATGGCGGTTGCGCATTATCAATTCGAAGCAATCCACCCATTTACCGATGGTAACGGTCGCACAGGGCGGGTGTTGAATCTGCTGATGCTGATCGAACAAGGATTACTCGATGTACCGGTGCTGTATCTGTCGCGCTACATCATTCGACATCGCAGCGACTACTACCGCTTGCTGCTGGACGTGACGCGGCATGGACACTGGGCCGAGTGGATTCATTACATGCTCGCTGCCGTCGCTGAGACTGCTGCATGGACAACAGCCAAAATCCAGGCGATTCGCGGCTTGGAGGCACAGGCACAAGATCACGTCCGCAGCCTCGCACCGAAGGCCTACAGCCGCGAGCTTGTCGATGTGATCTTCAATCAGCCGTATTGCCGCATCCAAAATGTTGTAGAGGTGCTGGGCGTGACCAGGCAAACCGCTGCACGTCACCTCAAGGAACTGGTAGATATCGGTGTCTTGAAAGAGCAGCGTTTAGGCAAAGAAAAACTGTTCCTACATCCGGCATTTCTACAGCTGCTGTCCAGCGACGAGCATCAACTGCCGCCGTATCGGGGGCATGCGAGGCAAGCCGAGTGACGCTTGGGATCTATTGAAATCTCCGCTACGGGTGGCGTGCCTTGGCCCGGACGCATCGTGACAATCAACGTAATCTGCACTTGTGTGCGGTACAGGGCAGCACCTGCACCGCGCGAAATTACTCGAACTGAATCGGACGCGTTTTTGCATGAATTACCCCGGCTACCCCTTTACCCCCAAGCGCCTTGAAGTGCGCCCCGGCGTTGCGATGTCGTATCTGGACGAAGGCCCGCGCGATGGCGAGGTGGTTGTCATGCTGCACGGCAATCCGTCGTGGAGTTATTTGTGGCGGCATCTGGTGAGCGGCCTGTCCGATCGCTACCGCTGCATCGTGCCCGATCACATCGGCATGGGGCTGTCCGACAAGCCGGACGATGCGCCCGACGCGCAGCCGCGTTATGACTACACGCTGCAATCGCGCGTGGACGATCTGGATACGTTGTTGCGACATCTGGGCATCACCGGGCCGGTGACGCTGGCAGTGCACGATTGGGGCGGCATGATCGGGTTCGGCTGGGCGTTGTCGCATCACGCCCAGGTCAAGCGGCTGGTCATCACCAACACCGCAGCGTTCCCGCTGCCGGCGGAAAAGCCGATGCCGTGGCAGATTGCGATGGGCCGGCACTGGCGGCTGGGCGAGTGGTTCATCCGCACGTTCAATGCGTTCTCGTCCGGCGCTTCATGGTTGGGCGTGTCGCGGCCGATGCCGTCGGATGTTCGCCGTGCGTATGTGGCGCCGTACAACAACTGGCGCAATCGCATCTCCACCATCCGCTTCATGCAGGATATTCCGCTGTCGCCGGCCGACAAGGGTTGGTCGCTGCTGGAGCGCTCGGCGCAGGCGCTGCCTTCGTTCGCCGATCGCCCGGCCTTCATTGCCTGGGGCCTGCGCGACATCTGTTTCGACAAGCACTTCCTGGCCGGCTTTCGCAAGGCACTGCCGCAGGCCGAAGTGACAGCATTCGACGATGCCAATCACTATGTGCTGGAAGACAAGCATGAGGTGTTGGTGCCGGCGATTCGCGCGTTTCTGGAGCGCAATCCGCTCTAGCGCATTGCGCCGGCAGCAGCGTGCGGCCACGCGTCAGCTCACTGCACGCAATGACTGGAATGACTGCATCCAAATCCGATGCAGCGCATCGGTCATCCCGGCCAGATGCCTGCCGACGCGGTTGCGAGCACGACACAAGGTGCTGCGCTATAGCGTTACATCGGCGGCAGCGGGTTGCGTTGTGCGTCGTCCACGCCAACCCAATCGGCATCGGTCAGTGCGTGCAGGCCGTGCGCCAAACGCGCTTTATCGCATTGCGCACTGCGCTGCCCGAATTCCAGCGAGGCCGGCACGGCCGCGCAGGACGAGGGGCGGCGGTCGTGGATGCTGCAGCGGCTGTAGCGCCCGATGTCTGCATCCAGCGCGATGCAGCGCGGTTGCGACTGCGAGGTGCCGCGCATCACCCGCTCATGCGTGCGTAGGGCGTCGGTCAGCTCGATCGGCACCCTGCCGCCCAATGCAGGATCGGCTTCGCTCCAATGGAAACTGACGCGGAAATAGGCGCAGCAGGCGCCGCAGGTAAGGCAGGGGTGTGCCATGGAGTGCCGGGCCTGGCGCGGCGAAATCGCGTGGGAAGCGCGGCATTTTGACCGAACCGCGCCGCGATACAAGTAGCGTGCCGCGGTGACCGGTTAGCGATTCAGATGCGCGCCGCCATGCCTGGGTGGGCGGCGCTCCACGCGTGTCGCGCACCCAGGCATGCGCTGCGAACGCGTTGCGGCGATTGGGTCGGGTACTGCCGCGCATCGATGCGTCATGGCGTCAGGCGATGATGAGCCGCGCTTGCGCCCGCGCCGTGCGTCGCCTTCAGGCAGGCTGCAGCGGCCGGCGTCATTGGCGCATGGGTGATAATGCGCAGATGACGACCCTCTGCAATATCGCGGCCACCCTTCCGCAACTGGCGCGCGAGCGCCCCGACCAGATCGCCATCCGTTGCCCGGGCGCTCGCGGCGCCAACGGGTTTGCCGCCTACGATCTGACCTTGAGCTATGCCGAGCTGGATGCGCGCAGCGATGCGATCGCCGCCGGGCTGGCACGCCGCGGCATCGGGCGCGGCGCGCGTGCGGTGGTGATGGTGCGGCCGTCGCCGGAATTCTTCCTGCTGATGTTCGCCTTGTTCAAGGCTGGCGCGGTGCCGGTGCTGGTGGATCCGGGGATCGACAAGCGTGCGCTCAAGCAGTGCCTGGACGAAGCGCAGCCGCAGGCATTTATCGGCATTGCGCTGGCGCAGCTGGCGCGCCGTTTGCTGCGCTGGGCGCGCTCTGCCAAACAGATCGTCACCGTCGGCGGACGTTATGGCTGGGGCGGGGTGACGCTGGCGCGCGTGGAGCGCGATGGTGCCGGCGCAGGCAGCCAACTGGCCGACACCGCGCCCGACGATGTGGCGGCGATCCTGTTTACCAGTGGCTCGACCGGTGTGCCCAAGGGTGTGGTGTATCGCCACCGGCATTTCGTCGGCCAGATCGAATTGCTGCGCAATGCGTTCAACATGCAGCCCGGCGGGGTGGATCTGCCGACGTTTCCGCCATTTGCCTTGTTCGATCCGGCGTTGGGACTGACCTCGGTGATTCCGGACATGGACCCGACGCGCCCGGGCAGTGCCGACCCGCGCAAGTTGCATGATGCGATCGCGCGCTTCGGTATCACCCAGTTGTTCGGTTCGCCGGCCCTGATGCGCGTGCTGGCCGACGATGGGCAGCCGCTTCCCAACGTGCGCCTGGTCACGTCGGCCGGTGCGCCGGTGCCGCCGGATGTGGTGGCGAAGATCCGCGCGCTGCTGCCGGCCGATGCGCAGTTCTGGACCCCTTACGGCGCCACCGAGTGCCTGCCGGTGGCCGCGATCGAAGGGCGCACCCTGGATGCCACGCGCGCCGCTACCGAGGCTGGTGCCGGCACCTGTGTGGGCCAGGTGGTCGCGCCGAATGAGGTGCGCATTATTGCGATTGACGATGCGGCCATTGCCGATTGGAGTGGCGTGCGCGTGCTGGCGACCGGTGAGGTCGGCGAGATCACCGTTGCCGGCCCCACCGCCACCGACACCTATTTCAACCGCGATGCGGCCACGCGCATCGCCAAGATCCGCGAACGCCGCAGCGATGGCAGCGAGCGCGTCGTGCACCGCATGGGCGATGTCGGATATTTCGACGCCGAAGGACGCTTGTGGTTCTGTGGGCGCAAGACCCAGCGCGTGGAAACCGCCAGCGGCCCGCTGTACACCGAACAGGTGGAGCCGGTGTTCAACGTGCATCCGCAGGTGCGGCGCACCGCGCTAGTGGGCGTGGGTGCGCCCGGACAGCAGCAACCGGTGCTGTGCGTGGAGTTGCAGCCGGGGGTGTCTGCTCCTGCGTTCGCACAGGTGGAAAGCGACCTGCGCGCGCTGGGCGCTGCCCGCCCGCACACCGCAGGTATCGCGCGTTTCCTGCGCCACTCCGGTTTTCCGGTCGACATCCGCCACAACGCCAAGATCGGCCGCGAAACGCTGGCGGTGTGGGCAGCGCAGCAGCTGCATGAGAACGGATGACAACAGGGAGCGCCTAGTGGTCAGGCGGGTATGGATGGCGCACTCGTAAATTGCAGCGCGCAAGTGGTCGATTCCGATCACCGCACCCGCCCGCCAGGGATTAGGTGCAGTGTCTGTTGATCGCTGCGGCCCTCGACGGCAGCCTGCACGGCCGCGCGTCGACGCAAGATCGCCAAGTCGGGTGTGGCCGGCTATGGTGTCGTCCCTCAGAGGCGAGGTGTGGTGCGATGAAGGTATTGGTGACCGGTGGTGGCGGCTTTCTTGGCCAGGCGTTGTGCCGCGGCCTGCGCGCGCGTGGGCACGAGGTGGTGAGCTTCCAGCGCGGCGATTACCCGGTGCTGCAACGCCTGGGCGTGGGCCAGATCCGCGGCGACCTGGCCGACCCGCAGGCGGTGCGGCATGCCTTCGCCGGTATCGATGCGGTGTTCCACAATGCCGCCAAGGCCGGCGCATGGGGCAGTTACGACAGCTATCACCAGGCCAATGTGGTGGGCACGCAGAACGTGATCGAGGCCTGTCGCGCCAACGGCGTGCCGCGGTTGATCTATACCTCCACGCCCAGCGTCACCCATCGCGCCACCAATCCGGTGGAAGGACTCGGTGCCGATGAAGTGCCGTATGGCGAGAATCTGCGCGCCGCCTACGCGGCAACCAAGGCCATTGCCGAGCGTGCAGTGCTGGCGGCCAACGATGCCCAGTTGGCGACAGTGGCGCTGCGACCGCGCCTGATCTGGGGGCCGGGCGACAATCACTTGTTGCCGCGCCTGGCCGCGCGTGCGCGTGCCGGGCGGCTGCGCATGGTCGGCGATGGCAGCAACCTGGTCGACAGCACGTACATCGACAACGCCGCGCAGGCGCATTTCGATGCGTTCGAGCACCTTGCCGTGGGCGCTGCCTGCGCAGGCAAGGCGTACTTCATTTCCAATGGCGAACCGCTGCCGATGCGCGAGTTGCTCAATCGTTTGCTGGCTGCGGTGGACGCGCCGGCAGTCACGCGCTCGCTGTCGTTCAACACCGCCTACCGCATCGGCGCCGTGTGCGAAACGCTATGGCCACTGTTGCGTCTGCCAGGCGAGGTGCCGTTGACGCGTTTTCTGGTGGAACAGCTGTGTACGCCGCATTGGTACAGCATGGAGCCGGCACGTCGCGACTTCGGCTATGTACCGCGCATCAGCATTGAAGAAGGCCTGCAACGGCTGCGATCCTCATCTTCCAACGACATCGCCATCACCGGATAAAGACCGGCATATCCACAAGATACGTCTGCGCCGATTCGGCACGACAACTTCTGGATACCTTGCCATGCTGCATTACGCCATCATCTTTTTCGTCATCGCCATCATCGCTGCTGTGCTGGGCTTTAGCGGTATCGCCGGTGCGGCGACCAACATCGCCTGGATCCTGTTCGTGGTGTTCCTGATCCTGGCAGTGATCTCGATGTTCCGTCGCGGCAAGGTATAACGCTTAGCTGCGATACGTCACGGCAGCGGCGCTGCCGGTTGGCGCTCACAGGGCCCGCTTCCGCAAGGATGCGGGCCCTGTGCGTTGTGGCCGGAAATGCGCGGATTTTGAATGTGCGTTGTCGAGTCCAGGCGCGGCGTCGTGGTCGTGGTCGCGCGCTTGTATGCGATGTAACGGCGGCAGCGCCATCAAGGCAGTTGGACCGCACTGCGCAGCAATTGATCGTCGGCATGCCGTTCTAGTGCAAGCTCGATCAACCGCGCGATCAGGCTGCGATAGTCCAGCCCGCTTGCCTGCCACAATTTCGGATACATGCTGATGCGGGTGAAGCCCGGCAGCGTGTTGACCTCGTTGATCACGATGCGTCCATCGGCGCACAGGAAGACATCCACCCGCGCCAGGCCTGCACAGTCCAGCGCCTGGTAAGCCTGCACCGCGATTTGCTGGATGCGCTGCTGGGTCCGCGCATCAATGTCGGCCGGAATCACGATCTCCGCGCCGTGTTCGCTGATGTATTTGGTCTGGTACGAATAGAACGCGTCGTGCACTACCACCTCGCCGCAGACGCTGGCCTGGGGTGTGGCATTGCCCAACACGGCACATTCGATTTCGCGCCCGGCAATGGCCGCTTCCACCAACACCTTGTAGTCGTAGGCCAAGGCCAAGGCGAGTGCAGCGGCGAACTGATCGGCGCTGCGCACCTGGCTGACGCCGACCGACGAGCCCTGGTTGGCCGGTTTGACGAACAGCGGCAAGCCAAACTGCGCGATCAACGCCTCTACATCGGCCATCGCGGCGGTGTGGCGGTTGAAGCAGACGAACGGCGCCACCGCCAGCCCGGCATCGCGCAACACGCGCTTGGCCATGTCCTTGTCCATCGCGACCGCCGAGCCCAGTACGCCGGAGCCCACGAAGGGCAGGTTGGCCATGCGCAGCAGCCCCTGCAGCGAGCCGTCCTCGCCCAGGGTGCCGTGCACGATAGGGAACACCACATCGATCTGCGCCAGCGCCTGCTCCGGCTGGATCGGCCGCACCTGCTGCTGTTGCGCGCCCGGCAGCAGCGCTACGCCGCGCCCGCTACGATGCAGCGCAATGCGCGCCGGGTCGTCGGCATGCAGCAGGAAGCTGTCGGGGTCGTTGACGTGCCACTGGCCTTGCTTGTCGATACCGATCAGCACCGGCTCGAAGCGTTGCGGGTCTAGTGCATCCAGGATATTGCGCGCCGATTGCAACGAGACCTCGTGCTCGGCCGATTTGCCACCGAAGATGAGGCCGACCCGAATCATGCGCATTGCCTGCTCCTGCCATTGGAAGTGGACAGGATGCCTGTGGCGTATGCGCTGAAGGAAGTCGTGCTGCAGCCAACCATGGCGAACAACGCCGGCGTGCCCGATGCGCCTGACCATGCGCCGCGGTGCCCGGCAACCTGCCGTCGCAACGACCGCACGACCGCCGTACCGACAGCCGGCGCACGTGCCACACCGCCGTCAGGCAGCTGCGACATGCAGGGGCGGTAGAATGCGGGCATGCCCGGATCACTCTTCAATTCTCTCAAGCCGCTCGCCGGCCAGGCCCTGCAGGCAGCGCTCAACCGTGCGCTGGCGCTGGACCCGGATACCCGCGACGCCCTGCTGCCGCTGGAAGGCCAGCGCATCGCGCTGACCCTGGAGGCGCCCGCGCTGGCCCTGCAGATCCGCGTGCACGAGCGCCGGTTGCTGGTCGGCCCGGTCGATCAGGCACAGGAACCTGACCTGGCGGTGCGCAGCAGCCTGGCCGGCTTGCTCGGGCAACTGCCGCTGCTGGCCAACGCACGTCGCGCCGGCGCGCCGGCCGGTCGGCTCAAGGTTTCCGGCGATGCCGAACTGGCGCGCCAGCTGCAGCAACTGGCCGGCCGCTTCGACCCGGATTGGCAGTTGCCGTTCGTTACGGTGTTCGGCGACATCCTGGGCGTGCAGATCGCCGGCGCGGTGCGCGCAGCGCTGCAGCAGGCACGTCGCAGTGCGGTGGATCTGGCGCAGAGCGCGGCCGAATTCGTCACCGAAGAATCGCGCGATGTGGTGCCGCGCGCCGAGCTCGAGGCTTTCCATGACGACGTGGACGAGCTACGCGATGACGTCGAACGGCTGGCCGCGCGCGTGCGCCGCCTGCGTGCGAGCGGAGGCACGGCATGAAGGCGATCCTGCGGGCAAGCCGCATCGGCCGGGTGATCCTGCGCTATCGCCTGGATGCCTTGCTGGAAGGCACCCCGGCCGAGCGCTGGTTGCGTTTGGCCAAGCCCTTCGTGCCGCGTGCCAGCGCCGAAATCGCCGCGCAATCGCGCGGTGCGCGGCTGCGCCTGGCGCTACAGGAGCTGGGGCCGATCTTCGTCAAGTTCGGGCAGATTCTGTCCACCCGGCGCGATCTGATTCCGGCCGACGTGGCCGAAGAACTCACCTTGCTGCAGGACCGGGTCAAGCCGTTCGATGGCCAGGCCGCGCGCCTGATCGTCGAAGCCGCACTCGGCCTGCCGGTCAGCGTGGCGTTTGCCAGCTTCGATACCGTGCCGCTGGCCTCGGCGTCGATCGCGCAGGTGCATGCGGCCACGTTGCCGCCCGATGCCAACGGCGTGCGCCGCGAAGTGGTGGTCAAGGTGCTGCGTCCGGACATCGAACGCCAGATCGATGCCGATATCGCGTTGCTGCACTCGCTGGCCACTTTGGTCGAGCGCACCCACCCGCGTGCCGACAAGATCCGTCCGCGTGAAGTGGTGGCCGAGATCGAAGGCACGCTGGCCGCCGAACTGGACCTGCAGCGCGAAGGCGCCAACGCCAGCGTATTGCGCCGGTTCTGGGAAGGCTCGGACGATCTGTACGTGCCGGAAGTGATCTGGTCGCACACCGCCGAGCGCGCGCTCACGCTGGAGCGCGTGTACGGCATTCCATCCGACGACATCGCCAAGCTCGATGCGGCGGGCATCGATCGCAAGGCGCTCGCGGCCAAGGGCGTACGCGTGTTCTACACCCAGGTATTTCGCGACAACTTCTTCCATGCCGATGCGCACGCCGGCAACATCTGGGTCGATTCGGACCCGGAACGCCGGCTCAATCCGCGCTTCATTGCGTTAGATTTCGGCATCATGGGCCAGCTCTCGCAGGAAGATCAGTACTACCTGGCCGAGAACTTCATGGCGATCTTCCACAAGGATTACCGCCGCATGGCCGAGTTGCACGTGGAGGCCGGCTGGATGCCCAGCAACGTGCGCATCGACGAACTGGAGGCGGCCGCGCGCTCGGTATGCGAGCCGTATTTCACCCGGCCGCTGTCGGAAATTTCCTTGGCGCAGGTGCTGATCAAATTGTTCCGCGTGGCGCAGCGCTATGAGTTGACGCTGCAGCCGCAGCTGATCTTGCTGCAAAAAACGCTGCTCAATATCGAAGGCGTGGGCCGGCAACTCGACCCCAAGCTGGATATCTGGGCAGTGGCGCGACCGGTGCTCGAGCGCATCCTGCGCGAGCGTTACAGCCCGCGCCGCGTGCTGCGCGAACTGGGCAAGCGGTTGCCGGAGATCATGACCCATGCGCCGGACATGCCGCGCCTGGTGCACAGCTGGCTAAAGCAGCAGGTGGAAGGCCGCCATCAGATCGACATCCGCTCGCCCGAACTGCTCGCCCTGGACCTGAGCCTGCGCAAGCTGCAGACCCGCGTGGTGACCGCCATCACCGGCAGCGGGTTACTGGTGGTCGCGGCCGTGCTCTATGGACTGCATCCGGATGGTTGGTACCTGGGCACGGTGCCGGTGTGGAGCTGGATCAGCGGCGGCGCCGGTTCGGCCGCGCTGCTGGTCGCCTGGTTGCGGCGATAGGGGACGACCATGCCCGACGCAACCGATACCTTGGACGCAAGCACATCCGTAGCGGCGATTGCGGCGCTGGATGCGCCACCGCGCACGCAAGAATCCAGCTATCCGCCGTTGTTCGCCGCGCAGATGGGCGGCCGCCAGAAGCGCGCACTGGGCGAGGTGTTCGGGCTGCGCAACTTCGGCGTCAACCTGACCACGCTGGCGCCGGGTGCACGTTCGGCGCTGCGGCACGGGCATTCGCAGCAGGACGAGTTCGTCTACATCGTCAGCGGCGCGCCCAGCCTGATCACCAACGCCGGCGAGCAGTTGCTGCAGCCGGGCATGTGCGTTGGCTTCCGCGCCGGTGATGGCGATGCGCATTGCCTGATCAATCGCAGCCAGACGGTGGTGACGTACCTGGAAGTGGGCGACCGCAGTGCCGGCGATTGCGTGACCTATCCGGACGATGACCTGATGCTGGTCCCCGTGGCGGACGGGCAGCGCGCGTACCGGCACAAGGACGGCACGCCCTACTGAGCGCGCCGGTGGTGGTCCATCTGTTGGCGTTGCACGATGGCGCAATACACCGCGATACGCGCATCCGTCTGCTGCCCTGACGCTGGCGTGGTTGGGGCAAGTGAGACGTGAAGCAGCCACCCATGCGGCGGGCAGGCATCAGTTGCGTGTGGAGCGCGCAGCAATTGCACCGTACGAGCGGTCCAGGCCGCAGCCATTGCCGTACACGTGGCTGGCGACAGCACGGTCTGTTCGCCGTCGGCAGCGCGGCGATGCAGTGGCATGCGGTGTCGGCGATGCGGATAATCCGCCGGTGAGCATATCCCCCAAGCATCTGCAGATTCTCTACCAGGACGATGTCCTGGCCGTCGTCGACAAACCCGCCGGCCTGATGGTCCATGACAGCAAGCTGGCGCGTGGAGAGGACGACTTCCTGGCCGACCGTCTACGCGAGCAGCTGGGCAAGCCGATCTTTCTGGTGCACCGGCTCGACCGCGCCACCAGCGGCTGCCTGCTGCTGGCCTTCGATCGCGACAGCGCCAGTGCGCTGGGCAAGGCCTTGATGGCGGGCGAGGTGGAGAAAGATTATCTCACCGTCTGTCGCGGCTGGCCGGCCGAGGAGCGCTTCATCGTCGACCATGACCTGGACGGCGGGCCGGGCAAGCCGGTCAAGAAGCCGGCCGTGACGCATTTCCAGCGTCTGGCCACCGGCGAGCTGGAGATTCCTTCCACCGGGTTCACCACCTCGCGCTACGCACTGCTGCGCTGTCAGCCGCAGACCGGCCGCTTCCGGCAGATTCGCCGGCATATGAAGCACCTGTCCCATCACATGATCGGCGACACCAGCCACGGCGACGGCCGCCACAACCGCAGTTTCCGCATGCTCGGCATCCACCGCATGTTGCTGCACGCCGAACGCCTGGGATTTCCGCATCCGGGCGGTGGCCGGCGCATCAGCATCACCGCGCCGCTGGATGCGGAGTTCACCAAGGCGTGTGCGTTGTTTGGTTGGGACGTGGCGCAGTTGTAGGTGGCGCCACCGCTGTCGCGCGGGAGCGCCCTGATCGTCCTACGGGGGAGGGGCGCCGCAGAGGCGGATGAGGGCGCGCGCTCAGCCCGCCTGGTCAACGCGCGTGCCACTCTCCGCTAACTCAAGGCCCCAGCAAAGCAAGCTCTGACGATTCCCCATTCCCCATTCCCCGCCTTTCAGGGCTTCTTGGCCGGCGCAGGTTCGTTGACGATCTTCTCCAGGTCCTTCTGCAGGTCGGCAAACAGCGGCAGCATCCTTTGCTGGATGGCGCCCATCAGGTTCTGGGTCAGGGCGGGGGTCTTGTCGAGCAGGCTCTGGCCGGCCGAGCTCTCGTAGAACTCGGCCATGGCCAGCACGTCCTCGCGCGAGAACGAGCGCTTGTAGATATCCACATACATCGGGCGCAGTTCCGACCACGACAGCGCCTTGCGCACGGTCTGGCGGGTGCGTTCCTGGATGCGTTGCAGCTGCGCCTGTTGGTCGGGGTCGAGCTGGCGCTGTGCGGTGAGCTGGGCGAATTGCTGCTGCTGCAGTGCTTCGATCTGCGGCAGCATCGTATCCAGCATGGTCTGCGCGCGCGAGGCGGCCAGCAGGCGGTTGATGTCGGCATCGCTGGGCGCCTGCGCCAATGCCGCCGGGGCAGCCACGGCCAGCAGGGCCGACAGCAGCAGCCGGCGTCCGAGGCGGCGCGTGGCAGTGAGCGAATGGGTAGGTGTCATCGGAGCATCCTGCAAACGGGGGACCGGCCGCAGCATACGGGAGCCGGCGTTCGCGCGCGCGTCCACGCCGCTGCCGATACAATCGGCGCACATGGCCAGCGACCCGATCCAGATCACCCCCAGCCTGACGATTCCGCCGAGCGAACTCGTCGAACGCTTCGTGCGTGCCAGCGGCGCCGGCGGGCAGAACGTCAACAAGGTCTCCACCGCGGTGGAGCTGCGTTTCGACGTGGCTGGGTCGCCGTCGCTGCCCGAGCCGCTGCGGGCGCGGCTGCTGTCGCGGCGCGACCGCCGCATGACGGCCGACGGCGTGCTGGTGATCGACGCGCAGCGCTTCCGCACCCAAGACCGCAACCGCGACGATGCGCGCGAGCGGCTGGTCGAAATCATCAGTGCGTGCCTGTCGGTGCCCAAGCGCCGGGTCGCCACCAAACCGAGTCATGGTGCCAAGCTGCGGCGGCTGGATGCCAAGCGGGAACGCAGCCAAATCAAGCGTGGACGCTCTGCGTCCCACTGGGAGTAAGCGTGAGTCAACCCGACCCGTCGTTGCCACCGGTAACACAGGCCAACATCCTGCTGCAGCCATCTCCGCCCCGGATGCCGCGTGCCCATGGCCGCTTCATCCGCTGGCTGGGCCGTACCGCCTTGCGCGTGACCGGCTGGCGCCTGCTCGGGCGGCTGCCCGACGAGCCCAAGCTGGTCATGATCGTGGCCCCGCATTCGTCCAACTGGGACGGCTTTTTGGGCTTTGCGGCCAAGTTCGCGCTGGGCTTCGAAGTGCGCGTGCTGGGCAAGGCGCAGCTGTTCTGGTGGCCGCTGGGCCCGCTGCTGCGCAAGCTCGGCGGCATTCCGCTGGACCGCAGCTCGCCACAGGGCACCATCGGCCAGGCGGTGCGGCTGATCCGTAACTCCGAGCAGATGTGGTACGTGATCACCCCCGAAGGCACGCGCAAGCGGGTGGAGCAATGGAAGGCCGGCTTCTGGAAGATCGCTTCCGATTCCAATGTGCCGATCCTGCCGGTGTATTTCGACTACCCCAGCAAGACCGTGGGCATCGGCGAGCCGTTCTGGACCGGTAACGACATGGCCGCCGATATCGCCGCCATCCGCACCTGGTACCGGCCGTGGCGCGGCAAGCATCGCGATACGTTGTGAGTGGCGTGGCGCGCGGTTGAAGGATCGTCGGCGTTGGTTGGTGAACCGGTGCGCCTGTCGTCGAATATGCATTCCATCGAGGCACTTCATGATCGCTAGGTACGCACGCGCGTTGTGTCTGTCGCTTTCTCTGCTGCTCATCGCCGGCCCGGCGCTGTCGGCCACGCCGATGCTGGTGATCCATGGTGGTGCGGGCGTGGAGAAATCCAGCCTTTCCAAGGACGAGCAGGCGCAGGCGCGCGAGGCGATGCAACGCGCACTGCGCGCCGGGCACGCGGTGTTGAACCGCGGTGGCAGTGCGGTGGATGCAGTGGCCGCCACCATCATCGTGCTGGAGGACGCACCGCAGTTCAATGCGGGGCGTGGTGCGGTGTTTACCCACGACGGCAGGAACGAACTGGACGCGGCCATCATGGACGGCGCCAGCGGCAAGGCCGGCGCGATTGCCGGCGTGCACACGGTCAAGAACCCGATCCAGCTGGCACGCCGCGTGATGGACCACTCCAGGCACGTCATGCTGGTCGGCAACGGCGCCGAGCAATTCGCGCGCGAGCAAGGCATCGCCCTGGTCGACCCGAGCTATTTCCGCACCGACAAGCGCTGGCAGCAGCTGCAGAAGGCGCTCAAGGCCGAGGCCGGCGACCGCCAGGCGCAGGCGCAGCTGGACCTGGAAACCGCCAAGCATTTCGGCACGGTCGGTGCGCTGGCGCTGGACCGCGACGGCCATCTGGCCGCTGGCACCTCCACCGGCGGCATGACCAACAAGCGCTATGGCCGCGTGGGCGATGCGCCGATCATCGGCGCCGGCACCTATGCCAACAGCCAATGCGCGGTGTCGGGCACCGGCTGGGGCGAGTTCTACATCCGCGCCGTGGCGGCCTACGACATCTGCGCGCGCATGAAATACGCCGGACAATCGCTGCAGCAGGCGGCCGAGACCGTGATCGACCAGCAGATCCCAAAGGCCGGCGGCGACGGCGGCGCCATCGCGCTGGATGCACAGGGCAACCTGGCGTTTCCCTTCAATACCGAGGGCATGTACCGCGGCTGGATCGGTGCCGACGGCACCCCGCATGTGGCGATTTTCAAGGACGAGACGCTGTAGCGTCGCCATCCCCAACCGCGTCCGTCGACCCAATCCAACGGCACATGCCAGCGGGCGCGAAACCCGCTAGCGTGGCCGGCTGCACTACCCACTCAGGAATCACACGCCATGTCGCGTACCGTCGTTCTGGCCGCTGCCATCACCTTGGCACTGGCTGCTTGTTCTGGAAAAGAGTCGTCCGGCCAGGAGTCCACCACCGTGACCGAGAAAACCGCCCCGGCCCCGGCCGCGGATGCTGCATCCAACCCCTTGCTGACTGCCAGCACGCTGCCGTTCCAGGCGCCGCCGTTCGACAAGATCAAGGACGCCGATTACCTGCCGGCGTTCGAAGAAGGCATGCGCCAGCATCTGGCCGACATCCGCAAGATCGCCGATAACCCCCAAGCGCCCACCTTCGACAACACCATCGAAGCGATGGAGCGTGGTGGCGAAACGCTTACGCGCGTGTCGCGCATCTTCTTCGGGCTGGTGCAGGCCGATACCAGCGACGCACGCCAGAAAATCCAGGAAGAGATCGCGCCCAAGCTGGCCGCGCATCAGGACGAGATCAATCTGGACCCCAAACTCTTCGCACGCGTCAAAACCATTTACGACCAGCGCGACACGCTGAATCTGGACCCGGAGCAGAAGCGTCTGGTCGAGCGCGACTACGAAGAGCTGGTACGCGCCGGCGCGCAGTTGTCCGATGCCGACAAGGACAGCCTGCGCAAGCTCAACGTGGAAGAAACCACCCTCTCCACGCAGTTCCATACCCGCCTGGTCGCCGCCTCGGCCGCCGGCGCGGTGGTGGTGGACGACAAGGCCAAGCTCGATGGCCTGAGCGAAGGCGATATCGCCGCCGCGGCCGATGCCGCCAAGGCCCGCAAGCTCGATGGCAAGTATCTGCTCACCCTGCAGAACACTACCCAGCAGCCGGTGCTGGCCTCGCTGAAGGATCGCCAGCTGCGTGCCGAGGTGTTGAAGGCCTCTGAAACACGCGCAGAAAAGGGCGATGCCAACGACACCCGCCAGACCATCCAGCGCCTGGCGCAGCTGCGCGCGCAAAAGGCCAAGTTGCTCGGCTTCGACAACTACGCCGCCTACAGCCTGGGCGACCAGATGGCCAAGACGCCGGATGCTGCGCTCAAGCTGCTGACCGACACCGTGCCGGCGGCCACCGCCAAGGCGCGCCGCGAAGTGGCCGACATGCAGAAGGTGATCGACGCGCAACGTGCTGATGCAAAGACCGGCGATTTCAAGCTCGCCGCGTCCGATTGGGACTTCTACGCCGAGCAGGTGCGCAAGGCCAAGTACGACCTGGACGAGGCGCAGATCAAGCCGTACTTCGAGCTGGACAACGTGCTGCAGAACGGCGTCTTCTACGCCGCCACGCAGCTGTACGGCATCACCTTCAAGCAACGCACCGACATCCCGACCTATCACGCGGATATGAAGGTGTATGAGGTGTTCGATGCCGACGGCACTTCCATGGCGCTGTTCTACACCGACTACTTCAAGCGCGACAGCAAGTCCGGTGGCGCGTGGATGGACGTGTTCGTCGAGCAGGATGGCCTTACCGGTGCCAAGCCGGTGGTCTACAACGTGTGCAACTTCACCAAGCCGGCCGCCGGCCAGCCGGCGTTGCTGAGCTTTGACGACGTCACCACCTTGTTCCATGAGTTCGGCCATGCGCTGCACGGCATGTTCTCCAAGGTGAAGTACCCCTCGATTGCCGGCACCAGCACTTCGCGCGACTTCGTGGAATTCCCCTCGCAGTTCAACGAGCACTGGGCCTCCGATCCGAAGGTCTTCGCCCACTACGCCAAGCACTACCAGACCGGCGCGCCGATGCCGGCCGAGCTGGTGGAAAAGATCAAGAAGGCCAAGACCTTCAACAGCGGCTACGCCACCACCGAATACCTGTCGGCAGCGCTGCTGGATCTGGCCTGGCACACCCAGCCGGCCGACGCGCCGCTGCAGGACGTGAGCAAGTTCGAAGCCGACGCCCTGAAGCGCTTCAAGGTGGATCTGGCCGAAGTGCCGCCGCGTTATCGCAGCAGCTACTTCGACCACATCTGGGGCGGCGGTTATTCGGCCGGGTACTACGCGTACTTCTGGTCGGAAGTGCTCGACGACGATGCGTTCGAATGGTTCAAGGAAAACGGCGGCCTGACCCGCAAGAACGGCGACACGTTCCGCGCCAAGATCCTCTCGCGCGGCAACACCGTCGATCTGGCCACGCTGTATCGCGATTTCCGCGGCAAAGACCCCAGCGTCAAGGCGCTGCTGGAAAACCGTGGATTGACCGAGTAAGCGCCGCGCTGCGGCGACATGCTGCACGGGTATCGTGCATGCAGATCGAGACGGGGTGGCCATCGGCCATCCCGTTTTCGTTTGCGGACCTGGCAACCTTCTCGCATTCGCGAGCATGCCGGATGCAGCGCAGGGCACCCTGTCAGGACGCTATCGCAACGTCTCCGCAAGCGCAGCCGCTGCGACGGCTTCACTTGCGCAGCGCAGTGCAGAGACCAAGTCAAACTGCGTGGCCGGCTTCATCAGGGCGCCATCAGAACGCCACGCCCGTCAGCGCACACGCGGTATCCCACAAGCGTGCTGCCACCTGCTGGTCATGCGCCTGGTGGGCGATCTTGGCAGGCGCCGGATCGCCCTTCAGCTCGAACAGGCCGTTTGGTCCGTAATAGCCCCCGGCCTGTGCCTGCGGAGACGTCGCCGCATACAGCGTCGGTCGTGCGCCCGCGCTTGCCGAATGGCCGATGCAGCGGGTGAACAGCCCGGTGGCCACGCCGCTCGCGCTGCGTCGGCCTGCGCCGTCCGGCCCGTTGGCGATCAAGGCGGTCCGTGCGATTCCCGGGTGCGCGGCGATCGCACGCACGCCCCAGCCATGCGTGTTGCTGCGGCGCTGCAATTCCAGGCTGAACATCAGCATTGCCAACTTGGATTGCCCATAGGCTTTCCACGGACGGTATGGGCGTTCGCTCTGCAGATCGTCGAAATCGATGCGCGCCTGTCGATGCGCCAGGCTCGACAAGTTGACCACACGCGGTGCCGACGCAGCACGCAGCAAAGGAAGTACCTGCGCGGTCAGCGCAAAATGTCCCAGGTAATTGCTGCCCAGTTGCAACTCCATCCCGTCGGCGGTGGTTTGCCGTTGCGGGGGCGCCATCACGCCGGCGTTGTTGATCAGCAGATCCACCGCAGCATGGCGCGTGGTCAGCCGCTTGGCGAATGCGCGAACCGACGCCAAACTTGCCAAGTCAAGCGCCTCCACACGCACCTCGGCCTCCGAATGGCGGGCAAGCAGCGCCCAGCGTGCCGCTTCGCCCCTGTCGGGGTTGCGTGCGGTCAGCACGACATGGGCGCCGGCACCGGCCAGGGCCAGCGCGGTTTCGTAGCCCAGTCCGCCGGGACTGGCGCCGGTGACGATGGCCACTCGTCCCCGCTGCGATGGCAGATCGGCTAGCGTCCAGCCGCTCATCACGCAAGTACCAGAGTGTCGGGCAGCGTGCGCCACCAGCGTTGATCGGTGTCCGGGCGGTGCGCGTTCACCCGTTCGCCCATCTGCGGGATGGCCAGCGGAACGTTTGCGGCCGCCGCCAACGCGACGATGCGCTCGAACGGCTCGGACCAGGCATGCAAGGCCAGGTCGAAGGTGCCGTTGTGGATAGGCAACAAGGTATGCCCGCCGACGTCGAAGAAGGCCTGCAAGGTCTGCTCCGGCTGCATGTGCACGTGCGGCCACATGTGGTCGTAGGCGCCGTTTTCGATCAATGCCACATCGAACGGCCCGAGCTGCTCGCCGATGGTCTTGAAGTGCGGGCCATAGCCGCCGTCGCCGCTGAAGAACAAACGCAGGTCACCTGCCTGGATCACCCAGGAACACCACAGCGTGCGCCCGTTGTCGAACAGCCCGCGGCCGGAAAAATGTTGCGACGGGGTGGCGGTGAGCTGCAGGCCGGCAACGCTGATCGACTCCCACCAGTCCAGCTGCCGCACCTTGGCCGGGTCCACGCCCCAGCGCACCAGCAGGTCGCCCACGCCCAACGGAGCGACAAACACGCCGACACGGTCGGCCAGCGCACCGATGGTGGCGCGGTCGAGATGGTCGTAGTGGTCATGCGACAGGATCACCCCAGCCAGCGGCGGCAGCGCGTCCAGCGCAATCGGCGGGGCGTGGAAGCGCTTGGGTCCGGCGAACGGCACCGGCGAGGCGCGTTTGGAAAACACCGGGTCGGTCAGCCACAGCCCGCCCGCCAGCTTCATCAGCAGGGTGGAATGGCCCAGCCGGTACAGGCTGCGATCCGGTGCGGCCAGCAGTTGCGCGCGTGTCAGCGGCTGCACCGGCAAGGGCGCGGAGGGCGCCGTGGTGCGGGGCTTGCCGAATACCATGGCCCACATCAGGCCGAGCTGCTCGCGCAGGGTCATGACGGTGGTCGGCAACGGCATGGCATTACGGAAGCGGCCAGCGCGAAACTGCGGCGAATCGACATACGGGGAAGGGCGTGGGGAAGCCATAGGAAGTCCGGGCAAGACGTGGGAGAGCAGAAGGACGAGCGATCAGGCAACGGCGATGCAGCAAGCACTGGGTGGAACTGGCGTCAGGATCGGCATGGACGGCCGTACAGGCAGCTTCCTACAGACCAACGGCGGCGCGGTGACAACAACACAGCGCACCAGCACTGATTACACTACACAGTGTAGTTTTATTTTAGTGAAAGTAAACTACCCGGTGTAAAATCGCCCCATGTCGACCGCATCTTCCTCTCCGGCCACGCCCCAGCGCCTGACCGACCGCAAGCGCAACGCCATCGTCGAGGCCGCCATTGCCCAATTCCGGCAGCACGGCTTCGAAGCGACCAGCATGGACCGCGTGGCCGCCACCGCCGGCGTTTCCAAACGCACGGTCTACAACCACTTCCCCAGCAAGGACGCCTTGTTTGGCGAGATCTTGCGCGGACTGTGGCAACGCAGCGCCGAGGCGGTGAACCTGGCCTATCGGCCCGACCAACCGCTGCACCTGCAGTTGATCGCCCTGCTGCAACAGAAACTGCGGCTGTTGGACGACCCGGCGTTCATCGATCTGTCGCGCGTGGCCATCGCCGAAGGCATCCACTCGCCGGCGCGTGCGCGCGAATTGTTGTCGCAGCTGGGCAGCAAGGAAGAGGGCACCACCGCCTGGCTGCGTGCCGCACTGGCCGATGGCCGGCTGGCAGGCGTAGAGCCTGAATTCGCCGCGCAGCAGTTGCAGGCGCTGGTGAAGGGCTTTGCGTTCTGGCCGCAGATCACCATGGGCCAGCCGCCGCTGTCGCCGCAGCAACAGACGCAGGTGGCCGAATCGGCGGTGGCGATGTTCCTGGGGCTGTACGCGCGCAAATAAGCGCGGGCAGCCCGTTCATTTGCTAACAAGGCGTAGCGAGTAGTCGTCAGGTGAGCGCAGCCGGCGCACTCACAGGCGCAGCGGACGAGTGAGACATGCCCCGACTTCGCGCACCGGCTGCGCCCGCCTGGCGGCGCGCGTAGGCGTTTTGCCAGCTGCGCTTAGTCTTTTGACCACACTGCCAAGGGATAGCCGTGCGGGTCGGCAAAGTGAAAACGGCGCCCGCCCGGGAACGCGAACACCGGTTGGGTGATGCGTCCACCTGCCGCTTCGATACGCGCCTGGCTGCGCGCCAGATCATCGGAGGCGAGCACCACCAGCGCGCCACCCGGCTGCGGCGTGCCATGGAAGAAACCGCCGCTCAGGCGGCCGTCGCGGAATTCGCAGTAGTCAGGGCCGTAGTCCTGAAATGTCCAGCCGAAGGCCTGCCCGTAAAAGGCTTTGGCGACGGCGATCGAGTCGACGGCAAATTCCAGATAATCGATGCGGTGCTGCGTGGTGTCGGTCATGGCGTGCTCCTGAGCGAGCGCACAGCATGCAGATGGCGCACGCCGGTGGCTTGGCGAAAACGGCCAACTCAGCGTGCATGCTGCTGCACCAGGGCGCGCGGACTCAGCCCGGTGAGTTGACGTGCATCGCGCACCAGATGCGGCGCATCGCCGTAGCCGGCATGCAGCGCGGCCTCGGTCAAGTTGCGGTGCCGTCGCACGATCCGCAGGAAGCGCTGCAGGCGCAGAACGCGCTCCAGCGTCTTGCTGCCGTAGCCGAACGCGTCCTGACAGCGGCGGCGCAGCGAGCGCTCGCTGATTCCCAACGCGTCGGTCAACGCGCTTAGCCGGGTCGGCGCGCCGACGGACAGTTGTTCGAACAGCCAAGCCATCTGCGGATCGCGCGCTGCGGCGTGCTGTAGGCACAGTGCCTGCAAGGTCTGTAACGGGTCGGCGCCGTCTTCCAGGCGATGCTGCCATGTGCGGCCCCGCTCGCCCCACAGCGTTTCCAGCGCAACGCGTTGGTCGGCAATGGCGTGTAACGGCAGCTGCAGCAGACCGGCTGCCACGCCCGCTGCCAGGCGGACACCGGTCAACGTCGTGCCTGCCGCCACCGATGCGGGATTGGCAATGCGATCCGGCCCGGCAACGAATACTTCGCTGCCGTTCCAGATCAGATCGACGCTGCCATCGGGCAACACCAGCACCGGTTGCGGCGCGGGACCGCCCTGGCGAAATTGCCAACTGCACTGCAGCTGCGCGCGTAACGCAGGCGGTGCCGCGCTTTCGGCATAACATGGCTCAGCTGGGTCGGACATGACGGCACTCTGCGTAAGAGTGGATGCGGGCGCGTGCAGTGCCGCAACGTGGAGCGCGCCATGATTCAATGCCGTGCGCTGCACGGCAGCCCAGTTGCATGCACGGTATCGGGCCTGACGCGGCACCGCAGCACCATCGCGCCCTCATCCGTGAGGTGAATTGCTTGCGGCCAGCGCATCGGCTGCTGCATGCCGTTTGCGCTGGAACCAGGCCACCATCGGCGAGGCCATGACCGTGGTCACCAGCGTCATGCCGAACAACAGCGTAAACAGATCCGGCCCGATCACGCCGCTATCCAGGCCGATCTTGATCACCACCAACTCCATCAGCCCGCGTGCGTTCATCAGCGAGCCCACTGTAAGACTGTCGCGCCAGTGATGGCCGCTCAGGCGCGCACCCAGCGTGCAGCCGAGCAACTTGCCGCCCACCGCCACCCCGATCACCAGCACAAGTCCGCTCAGGCCGGCGCCGGCGAATGCGCCAGGGCTGGTGGCTTGACCGGCAACCGCAAACAGCACCGGCATCAGTAGGGTGATGGCCAGCGGCTCGATACGCCCGGCCAGATGTTCCAGCAGGCGGTCATCGCGCGGCAGGCAAATGCCGAACAGGAAGGCGCCAAAGATCGCATGCAGCCCGATCCACTCCGCCAGCGCGGCGCACGCCAGCAGACCGATCAAGACCCATACCAGCGCGCTCGGTGCATACCGGCCGTCATGCGCGCGTGCGCGCAGCACGCGCGCATAGGCAGGCTTGAGCACACCGAACACGGCGGCGATCAAGACCAACGCACCGATCGCCGTGAACGCCACGCCGCCATGCGCGTTGTTGCCGGTCAAGGTCAGCACGATCGCCAGGAAGATCCATACCGTGGCGTCGTCGATCACGGCCGCGCCCAGCGCCAGGCGGCCGGCGGGCGTCCGCGTCATGTTGCGGTCCTTGAGGATGCGCGCCAGCACCGGAAATGCCGTTACCGACATCGCCGCGGCAATGAACAGCGCGAATGGCCAGAAGCTGACGCCTTGCGGTGCGAAGCGCGGGAACAGCCATGGCGCGGCAGCCAGTCCGAGCAGCAGCGGCAACACGATGCCGGATACGCCCACCAGGATCGAGGCGCGCACTTGCGCTTTGGTGCCTTCCGGCGCACGCAATTCGACACCGACCACGAACATGAAAAGCACCACGCCCATCGTGGCCAGGCCGGACAGCGGCGGCAGGCTTCTGGCGGCGAACAACGCCATGTGCAGGTCGGGCAGCCAGGCACCGAATGCGATCGGACCGAGCAACAACCCGGCCGCCATTTCGCCGATGACCGGCGGCTGCCCAATGCGTTGCAGCAACGCACCGCACAGGCGCGCAGCGCCCAGGATCACTGCCAACTGCACCAGCAACAACGTGGTCGGATTCATCGCGTGAGCATTCCAGTGGTTGAGTCAGCTCAGCCGCGCGTCCTGCAGGGCATCGGCAAGTTTCCCCCAACCGACGGCACGGCGATGCGCGGCACGCCGGCGCTTAGTGTATGCATGGCGACGCGCTGCGATCAGGTTGGCGATCAACGCGCGCAGGCAATGCGTCCTGACGTGAGGGGTAGATGGTCCGATGCAGGTCACGGCATCTTGTCGCGTTCGCTCGCATTGCTGCACGGCACACACGTTTGGCGCGCTTGATCCAGCGTCTTCCGGCGGATGCGCGTGATGGATGGCGCGACGCGTGCTCGCATGGCCGCAATGCCAGACGATGACGTCGGGCTATGGCGAACGACTCAACGCTCCGAATCGCCGCTCTCGTCATAGCCACGCGGCGTGAACAGATCCGGCTGAATCAGCTCGATAAACGCGCGTGCTTGCGGCGACAGATACTTGCCCTTGCGCACCACCACGCCGTAGCTACGGGTCGGGAAAAAATCTTTCAGCGAGCGCGTGGCCAGCTTGTCGCGGTCGGCGTCGGTGAGGCAGATCGCAGTGACGATGGAAATACCCATGCCCATCGCCACGTATTGCTTGATCACCTCCCATCCGCCCACCTCCAGTGCCACGGTGTAGGGCACGCGCGCCTGCTGAAAGACCAGATCGACCAGGCGGTAGGTCACCTGCCGGCGCGGCGGCAGGATCAATGGATATGGCGACAGATCCTGCAGCGAGACCTCGGCCTTGCCGGCCAATGGATGATCGGGCGGGGTGATCAGCAATTGCTCGAAACGGTAGACCGGCGCGTAGTTGAGGTCGGCCGGCACATCCAGCATCGAGCCAACCGCCAGGTCCACCGCATCTTCACGCAGCAGGTCGGTGCCATCGGCGCTGATGGCGTTGTGCAGGGTCAGCCGCACGTCCGGATGGCGCGCCCGGAAGTTGGCCACGATGCGCGGCAGCAGGTACAGGATGGTGGAACTGTTGGCGGCGATATTGAGCTCGCCGGCATCCAGCCCGCGCACCTTTTCGCGAAAGCTCGCTTCCAGCCCATCCAGGCTTTCCACCAGCGGTTGCGCCATGTCGTACAGCAACTGACCTTCGCGGCTGGGTGCCATGCGTCGCCCGGAGCGTTCGAACAACGGCACGCCCAGATCACGCTCCAGTGCCTGCAGCTGCAGGGTCACGGCCGGCTGGCTGACATAGAGCGCCTCAGCGGCCCGTGAGACAGAGCCCAGCCGCACCGTCTGGCAGAATGCGCGTAACGGTTTGAGGCGATCAGATTTGTAGGAAAATCGCGGGGTTGGCGCCATGAGCGTGCGTTGCGCTGGTCTAATATAAGTCGAGCTTATTTACAGCATTGATAAAACTGCTTTGTCAAATAGTTGTATCGGGCGCACGGTGCAGGTCCGGATGCACAAGGACTCCCACATGGCTGCCACCGCGTTTGCTCCCCGTCCCACCGACCACGCCACGCCCGGCATTGCGCTGACCACCCAGATCGCCGGCCAGGCGGAGCTGCTGCCGGCCGCTGCGCTGGCCCTGCTGGTTTCGCTGCACCGGGCGATCGAGCCCGGCCGCCAGCAGCGTCTGGCCCAGCGGCGCCAGCGCCAGGCCGCTTTCGATGCCGGTCAGCTGCCGGACTTCCGTACCGATACCCAGGCCATCCGCGCCGGCGATTGGCGCGTGGCTCCCCTGCCGGCGGCACTGCAGGACCGCCGTGTCGAAATCACCGGCCCGACCGACCCGAAGATGGTCATCAACGCGCTGAACTCCGGCGCCAAGGTGTTCATGGCCGACTTCGAAGATTCCACCGCGCCGACCTGGCGCAACCTGCTGGCCGGCCAGCGCACCCTGGCTGCGGCGGTGCGCGGTGACCTCAGCTTCGATGCGCCCAACGGCAAGCACTACGCCCTGCGCCCGGAGGCCGAACGTGCAGTGCTGATCGTGCGCCCGCGCGGCTGGCACCTGGACGAAAAGCACGTGTTGATCGACGGCCAGCCGCTGGCCGGCGGCCTGTTCGATGCGGCGCTGTTTGCCTTCCACAATGGCCGTGCGTTGCTGGCCAAGGACCGCGGCCCGTACCTGTACCTGCCCAAGCTGCAGAGCATGGAAGAAGCCGCCCTGTGGGACACCGCGCTGGCGCATATCGAAGCGATGCTGGGCCTGCCGCATGGGCAGATCAAGGTCACCGTGCTGATCGAAACGCTGCCGGCGGTGTTCGAGATGGACGAAATTCTCCACGCGCTGCGCGAGCGCATCGTGGGCCTGAACTGCGGGCGTTGGGACTATATCTTTTCCTACCTGAAAACCTTTCGTGCGCACCGCGACCGCGTGCTGCCCGAACGCGGCCAGGTCACCATGACCCAGCCATTTTTGAAGGCCTATTCGGAGCTGTTGATCAAGACCTGCCATCGCCGCGGTGCGCATGCGATGGGCGGCATGGCCGCGCAGATTCCGATCAATCACGATGAAGCCGCCAACGAACAGGCCATGGCCCGCGTGCGTGCCGACAAGTTGCGCGAAGTGACCGCCGGCCACGATGGCACCTGGGTGGCGCATCCGGCGCTGATTCCGGTGGCGATGAAACTGTTCGACGAACACATGCCCACCGCGCATCAGCAGCATGTAGTGCGCAATGACGTGCAGGTGACGCGCGACATGTTGATCGCGCCCTCGCCGGGCAATGTCACCCGCGCCGGGTTCGAAGGCAATGTCGAAGTGTGCGTGCGCTATCTGGCGGCCTGGCTGGACGGCAATGGCTGCGTGCCGATCCACCACCTGATGGAAGACGCCGCCACGGCCGAAATCAGCCGCGCGCAGCTGTGGCAATGGTTGCATCACGGCCAGCACCTGGATGATGGCACCGCCATCGATCAACACTTGCTGCAGGCCACCTTGCGCGCACTGCCTGCACGGCTGGGAACCGCCACCGCGCTGCCCGGCGCTGCACGGATCGATGAAGCGATCGCCTTACTCGAAGAGTTGAGCCGCGCCGACGAACTGGCGGACTTCCTTACCGTACCGGCGTACCGCCTTATCGATTGATTTCACCCTGCGGAGACGCCTGCCACCGGCGTCGCGCAGGCTCCACTTCAACGCATTCCAACGCCCGTTGCGCACGCACGCGCAACGACGGCCTTGCCATGCCGCATGCCCACCATTCCTTCCTCGTTCCATCCGTCGTACCTCTCAGGAGAACGCAAGATGAGCACCACACTGCAAAGCGCCGAACAACTGCAGCAGGACTGGTCCAACAACCCGCGCTGGAGCGGCATCACCCGCAATTACAGCGCTGCCGATGTGGTGCGCCTGCGTGGCACCGTGCATGTCGAGCACTCGCTGGCGCGGTTGGGCGCGGAAAAATTGTGGACCTCATTGCATGCCACGCCGTTCGTCAATGCGCTGGGCGCATTGACCGGCAACCAGGCCATGCAGCAGGTCAAGGCCGGCTTGAAGGCGATTTACCTGAGCGGCTGGCAGGTTGCCGCCGACGCCAATCTGGCCGGGCAGATGTATCCGGACCAATCGCTGTACCCGGCCGATTCGGTGCCGGCGGTGGTCAAGCGCATCAACAACACCTTGCTGCGCGCCGACCAGTTGCACCATGCCGAAGGCAACGATGCCATCGACTTCCTGCAGCCGATCGTGGCCGACGCCGAAGCCGGTTTCGGTGGCGTGCTCAACGCCTTCGAACTGATGAAGGCGATGATCGAAGCCGGCGCGGCTGGCGTGCACTTCGAAGACCAACTGGCCTCGGTCAAGAAGTGCGGCCACATGGGCGGCAAGGTGCTGGTGCCCACGCGTGAGGCGATCGAAAAATTGAATGCCGCGCGCCTGGCTGCCGACGTGCTGGGCGTGCCGACGGTGCTGATCGCACGCACCGACGCCGAAGCCGCCGACCTGATCACCAGCGACGTGGATGCCAACGACCAACCGTTCACCACCGGGCAGCGCACGGTCGAAGGCTTCTTTAAGACCCGCAATGGCCTGGACCAGGCGATCAGCCGCGGCTTGGCCTATGCCCCGTACGCCGACCTGATCTGGTGCGAAACCGGCAAGCCGGACCTGGAATTTGCGCGTGCGTTTGCGCAGGCCATCCATGCCAGGTTCCCCGGCAAATTGCTGGCCTACAACTGCTCGCCGAGTTTCAATTGGAAGAAGAATCTGGACGATGCCACCATCGCCAAATTCCAGACCGAACTGGCGAGCTATGGCTACAAGTTCCAGTTCATCACCCTGGCTGGCTTCCACGCCTTGAACTACGGCATGTTCCATCTGGCGCACGGCTATGCGCGCCGGCAGATGAGTGCGTTCGTCGAATTGCAGCAGGCCGAGTTCGAAGCGGCGGAGAGGGGATTTACCGCAGTCAAGCACCAGCGCGAAGTAGGCACCGGCTATTTCGATGCAGTGACGCAGGCGATCCAGCAGGGGCAATCGTCCACCACCGCCTTGCGTGGCTCCACCGAAGAAGCGCAATTCCATAGCGACAAGGCGGCCTGATGGCTGGCGGCACCGCAACGGCAGCGGCTGTACATGAGGCAATGCAGTGCAGCGACACCTGGCGCTGAGTTGATGCAGCTGTTGCTACAGCAATAGCCGACCAAGGCAGATTCAACCGGCGCCACATTGCGCCACCCTGGGAGGGGGAAGGGCTCGGAGAACCGAGCCCTTTTTTTACGTCCGATACCCGTCAATTCGTCTCTTTCTTGGTGAGAAATAGTGTGATCTGGTGCTGAACAAGGGGGTCCTGTAGGATTTGTCCATGGGCTAATGGTGCAGGCTGGCCTAAGGGAAAACCGATGACGTGCCACAACACCGCAGGCGCACTCGAGCCGACAGGGAACGTTGCCAAAACGGTCCCCGATGGGCTGCATGCGCTGATGACTGCCGAGGAACTGGCGTTTTTCGCCCGTTTCGGCCGTTCGCGTGAGGTGTCCGCGGGCCAGTCGCTGTTCGAGCGCGGTGCGGTGGGCACGCAGATGTACATCGTTGTCAGCGGCCAGATCGACCTGGATTTCGGCGAGGACCTGATGCTCAAGCATCTGGGCCCGGGAGAATTCTTCGGCGAGCTCGGCCTGCTGATCGGCGATCACGCGCGCAGCGCCGGCGCCAGCGCCTCCACCGACAGCCGTCTGATCGAGCTGGCACACGAGGATTTCCAGCGTCTGGTCGACCAGGACCCCTCGGTGGTGGCGCACTTCCTGCGCCGCTCCATCGTGCGGGTGGTCAACAACGAACAATTGCTGATCCGCCAGCTGCGCCGCCGCAACCACGATCTGGAAGCGGCGCTGGACAACCTCTACGTCACCTCGCACCAGCTCAACCACACCGAAGAACTGAGCCGGACCGACGAGCTCACCGGCCTGCACAACCGGCGCGGGCTGGCGTTGCACCTGCAGGAATGCCGGCGGGCCGGCCACGTGCCGGGTGTGGGCCTGATCCTGATCGACTGCGACCGTTTCAAGCGCATCAACGACGAGTTCGGTCACCTGGCAGGCGACCGCGTGCTGCAGAACGTGGCGCATGCCCTGCGTTCAGTGATCGCCGAAGGCGACCTGGCCTGCCGTCTCGGCGGCGACGAATTCTGCGTGCTCGTCGCACAAGGCACCAGCGAGCTGGTGCACCACATCGGCGAATGCATCGTGCGCGCGGTGGAAGCGCGGCTGTGCAACGGCCAGGGCGAACAAGGCTGCTCGGTCAGCGTAGGCTCGTGCATGATCGACGCGGACGCGGCCTGGAACGACTGGTACACGCTCGCCGACAGCGCCTTGTACCAGGCCAAGCGGCAGGGCGGCAATGTGCTGTGCATGCAGGAGACGCTGGCCCTGGATCAACCGCCTGCCACCGGTCACCGCTGAGCGATGAGCAGCCGCACCCACGCACGCAAGTACGCGTCGTCGGAAGCGATCCAGGCGCCGCGGCTGCGCACCTTGCTGTTGACCGATCTCTGCGATTCGACCGCGCTGGTCGAACGTATCGGCGACAACGCCGCGGCCGCCTTGTTCCGCGAGCACGACCGCCTGGTGGTCAAGCTGCAGCAGCACTGGCGCGGCCGCCTGATCGATCGTTCCGACGGGCTGCTGCTGCTGTTCGACCGCCCCATCGATGGCCTGGGTTTCGCGCTGGATTACGCGCGCGGGCTCAAGACGATGGGCGATGCGCATGCGCTCACGCTCTGCGCACGCCAGGGCCTGCATGTGGGCGAAGTGCTGACCTGGCGCAATAGCGACGAAGCGATCAGCATCGGCGCCAAGCCGCTGGAAGTCGAAGGGCTGGCCAAGCCCACCGCCGCACGCCTGATGTCGATGGCACGGCCGGGGCAGATCTTGCTCTCGGCGGTGGCCGAGTCGTTGACCCATCGCGCCGCACGCGAACTCGGAAACCGGGCCGACCGGTTATTGTGGAAATCGCACGGGCGCTGGCGCTTCAAAGGCATGCCCACCGCGATGGAGATCTACGAAGTCGGCGAAGTCGGCCTGACTCCCCTGCGCATGCCGAAGAATTCGGCAAAAGCCTGGCGCGATGTGCCGCTGTGGCGCAGGCCGGCCGCGTTGGTGGCTGAGGTGGGGGTGGTGCTGGGGATTGGTTTCGCAATCTGGCTCTTTGCACGGCCGCAACCAGCGCTCGCGTTTGCAGAACGCGACTGGGTGGTTGTCGGGACGGTCCGCAACCTCACCAATGACGTGATGCTGGACGGAGCACTCGATCAGGCATTTCGGATCAGCCTGGAGCAGTCGCGATACGTCAACGTTCTCAGTGAAGACAGAACACTGAAACTGTTAGCACTGATGCGCAAAGATCCCACCAAAGATCCGCTGGACCGCAAGAACGCGTCGGATGTCGCATTACGCACCGGTGCGAGAGCGGTGTTACTTCCTTCCGTGGGTTACGTTGGGGGGCGCACACGTTTCGTCGTGGAAGTGGTCGACCCGAAAACTCAGCAGACTGTTGCTGTAAGTACCGCATTCGGCTCAAATCCGTCGATTCTTTCTGCTGTTGATACAGTGACGGGCGAACTGAGGACGCAGCTCGGCGAAAACCGTGACAGTATTCGACAAAACAGTCCTGCCTTGCCGGATGTCACCACATCTAGTCTCGATGCGTTGCGCGCTTATGCATTGGGACAACAACGATACTCGGAAGGGAAATACGGTGCTGCTTTGGATTTCTTCCAGAAAGCAGTCGATATCGATCCGCACTTTGCGCTGGCCTGGCTTGGTCAAGTGCGCGCCCATTTTGCCAATGTCGATTACAAGAAGGCGACCGAAACGCTTAGGGTTGCTGAGCAATTCAAGTCCAGGCTCCCCCCGCGCGAGGCGCTTTACGTAAAAAGCTGGGGCGTGCAGATTCTCGATCCAGCGCAGGCGGCCGATTTCTGGATACAGATGGCGGAGTTGTATCCCGACTATGCACCTGCCCAAGCGAACGCAGCGATGGACTTGTTCGTCGCTAATCGGTTCGCTGACGCTCTGCCGTACGCGCGTGCTTCGGCGCAGGGGAAGTACGATCTTTCCAGCGTATCGCTCGATATGTATGGGCGTATCTTGCTGGCTCTTGGTCAATACGACCAAGCCGATCAGGCAGTGAGAAAGGCGGTCGGATCAGGATGGAATGGCGCGCTGCTGCGTCAGGCTGCTGTCGCGGCTGCGAAGCGTGACTACTCGGGCGCACGCGATGCGCTTGCTCGAGTCGACAAGACGAATTTCCATGCCGATATCACGCGAACCACTATCGCTCTTGATGAAGGGGATCTGCACGCGGCGGTCGCGCATGCCCAAGTCGGACTGAGCGCAGGATTGAACAGGAGAGGAACTGATCGGATCAACTATTACGTCCCGCTAGCAACTGCGTTGCTTGCCTCCGGGCAGCGACCAAAAGCCGCGGAGGTCGCCGAAGAGGGGGCAAGGTTGGCATTGCGGGATTTAGGCGCAGATGTCCCAATCGATAGGATCGACAACCTGTCCACCGCATTGGCTGCCGCGCTCATCATGGCCCGCACCGGCGATACCCAAGGTGCCGCTAGGGTCCGGCAGCAGGTCAAGGTGGCGCCACTGGCCTACGCCAACCGCTTGGTGGTGGAACTGGGTGCGGTTGTCGATGCGGAAATTCTATTAGCCGAGCAGCGGCCAGACGATGCATTCCGCATGCTCAGTCCCTATCTGGATTCGATGTCGCGATTTCAGACAAGGGCAACCGCAATGCGCGCTGCCCAACTTGGACAGCGTAACGCAGATGCGCGGATTCAACACGACTGGATCCGCCAGCATCGAGGTTTGGCTTACGCGGAGATCGAATGCGGATACTGTCTGCAGCCGCTCAATCTGGTGGATCTTAGAACAGCAGAAGATTCGTGGATAGCAGAGACGCAGGGGTGAACCTGCAGCGTGCCAAAAAGCTGTCCTTTATTTGAGCGTCCTATCGCCGTTGTAACCGGCATCCAGCTGAGGGACGATGTGTGAGGTCCCAGACGTCAGCATGGTGTTGATCTGCTCACGCGCACCTGCGATTACATCCTTATCTGCCAACTGGATATTGCATGCGCAATCGCGAACGAATGCCTCGATGTCGTCGCCAGGTGCGGCGATGTGCCCAACCTGTCGTAGTGCCTCTAATGTGTCTGAGACGAATAATGCACGAAAGGCATCATCGGTAGACAGTAGATCGATCAGGTTGCTTGCAACAGCAGGTTCAAGCTTCAGCATTGGCATCGCTGGCACTTCAGTGGGATGAAGTAACACATAGCGGCTCTAACGGGGCTGGCTTGAGCGGCATCACGCATTGGCTCAAGTTAGGCAACGGCGGGGCGTTATCCCTGGAGCAGAAATATCTGCACACGGTGTACCTCAGATCGCTGGAGAAGATGATGCTGGTCAAGCGTTGCGCAATTGTCGTGCTGGAGCCACGTGAGACCGTGTCTTACACATTGGACAGTCTTCTACGAGGCGGCAATGGGCTGGACCATTCGATGCAGTGGTTTGCGCTCGCGCCGCATCTCGATGCCCCGGTGGCCGTGTCAGAAGCTCAGCGGGCGTTGCTGGGTGAGCTTAGTCCCTCGCACTGGACGACCCGCTTGCCATACGAGAGTGAAGCGCTTGACGGCTTGATCGCGCAGGGCCTGGTGCTGGAGGAACAAACGCAAGGCAGCAGGTTTGCTAAAGCCGATTCGCGTCTGAGGGCCTCGCACTGGCATCCGCTTGCCGCGGTGCTGCACGCATTTACGCGATGGGATGGGGTAGATGCGGTCAAGAACACCCGGGATTCTGGCACCGATACAGCGGTGGCAATGCGGCGTGTCTTGGGGCCTGCGCCTCCGGAAGTGTTGCCGGCAAATGACCGTCGAACACTCATCGGCCTGCCGCCCATGGTCGCAAACGATTTCGATGACCTGCTGGGACGGCGTGTCACTTGTCGTAATTTCGATCAGAGCAGACCCGTTCCTCTACCGACGTTCGCCCACATGTTGCAGCGGGTGTTCGCTGCTCATGCCAAGGTAAAGGTGGGCGATGACCTGGTTTTTCTTAAAAAGAATGTGCCTTCCGGTGGTGGCTTGCATCCTATCGAGGCATACATTTTGGTGAGGAACGTCCAAGATCTGGAATCTGGCGTCTACCACTATCGTGCAGATAGTCACGCCTTAGAGCGTATGTCAGGTCTTGAGTGCTCCGATGACTTCGTCATGCAGGCTGTAGGACAGCAACACTGGTTCGCAGACGCGCATGTACTGGTTGCCTTGGTGCCGGGCTTTGATCGAACCTTCTGGAAATACAGGCAGCATGCCAAAGGGTATCGCGTGGTTGCGTTGGAAGCCGGGCACTTGTCGCAGACGCTGTATCTGGCGGCAACCGACCTCGGTTTGGGGGCGTTTATCACCGGTGCGGTGAACGAAAAACATCTTGAGCGCGCGCTTGGTTTGGACCCGACTTCGCAAGGCGTTCTCGCCGTATGCGGCTTTGGCTGGCGCGCCACGACCATGGTGACGGCAGAGCTGGATCCTATGGGTGCGATTTGGTCCGCAGCGACTTGAGACGTATCGGACAATCGCGTGAGGTCAGTTTGCTCGCTTTCTCGCTATGTCCGAGCGTGTGCCGTTGACGTATTGGTAGCTGCCCTTGATACACCCGGTTTACCCGCCGGTATCTGGCGCCGCTTACTGACAATCCGAGCCGCGCTCCGGTGTTTCGTAGCACCTGCGAAGGCCGACGGCAGAGTGCCGTCGGCTTTCGTTTCCCGGCTAAAGCAAGTCACGCGCAGGCTTACTTCCGAATCGCCTGCGTATGCGTCTTCAAGGCCTCGCTCAGGCCGTTGATCTTGTCGGCGCCTTCCGGGACGGTGATGCTGGAGCCTTCCAGGTCCGCACCGATCGGTTGCACGCGGCCGCCCAGGCACTGGCTCAGGAAGCTTTCGGTCACGGCGTTGAAGGCCTTGCTGTTTTCCGGGCGGCGGAAGCCGTGGCCTTCGTCGGGGAACAGCACGTAGGTGACCGGAATGTTCTTGGCCTTCATTGCGTTGACGATCTGGTCGCTTTCGGCCTGCTTGACGCGCGGGTCGTTGGCGCCCTGGCCGATCAACAGCGGCTTGCTGATCTTGTCGACATGGGTCAGCGGAGAACGGTCGGTCAGCCACTGCTTGCCGGCTTCGGTGGCGGGGTCGCCCATGCGCCGGGTCAGCTGCTTGTAGAAGCTGGCCCAGTAGGGCGGCACGGTGCCGAGCAAGGTGTTGAGATTGGCCGGGCCCACGATATCCACGCCGCATTTGAAGGCGTCCGGGGTAAACGTCATGCCGACCAGCGTGGCATAGCCGCCGTAGCTGCCGCCCATGATGGCGACCTCGTCCGGTTTGGTGACGCCTTGCTTGACCGCCCATTGCACCGCGTCGAGCAGGTCCTCGTGCATCTTGCCGGCCCACTCGCCATTGCCGGCGTTGGTGAATGCCTTGCCGAACCCGGTGGAGCCACGGAAGTTCACCGACAACACCGCATAGCCGCGGTTGGCCAACCATTGTTCGTACGGCCCGTAGCCGTAGCTGTCGCGCGCCCACGGGCCGCCGTGCACGAACAGCACCAACGGCACCGGCTTGTCGGCCTTGCCGTCGTGGTTGGCATCGGCTTCGGCCGGCAGGGTGAGGTAGCTGATCAGCTTGAGGCCGTCGCGTGCGGTCAGCTCCTGTGGCCACATCGGCACCAGCGGCTTGCCCTCCAGTGCGGGCCGTGCGGAGAACAGCTTGGTCAGCTTGCCGCCATCGGCGCGATCGTAGCGGTAGTACGTGAGCGGGGTTTCTGCCGCGGAATAGCCCACGATCCAGATGCGGTCGTCGAGCGTGCGCGCGGCCACGCTGGCATCGCCGCCGCCAAGGGATTTGAGTTTCTGCAGATCCGCGGCAATGCCGTTGTCCAGCGGCTTCCATTCTTCGCGCAGGTAGTCGGTGGACACCGCCTGCACCGCCCCGGTCTTGGGGTCATTCAAGGTGGCGCCGACGTCGGCGCGCGGGTTTTCGAACAGCAGCGTGCGTGTATTGCTGGCCGTGTCGATGGCATACAGCGCTGCAGTGTCGCGGTTGCGCGAATCCTGCATGTACAGCGTCTTGCCATCCTCGGTCAGGCCCTCCGGCGCGGTATTGGTGACGTCCTCGAACGGAATGCGGTCCACGCTCTTCCAGCGGTTGCCATCGGGCACCAGCAACTCCCTGCCGGCATCGTCTGTCGCGCGCGTGGCGTAGCGCAGCTGGTAGTCGCCATCGAGCAGGTACGCATCCAGGCTGTCGGTGTTCTTCTGCACCAGCGTGCGCTTGCCGGAGGCCAGGTCCACGCGGTACAGGTCGTGCCACTTGGCATCGCGGTCGTTCATGCCGACCATGATCGATTCGGGATGTTGTGCGCTGACCCGATACACCTCGGCATTGGTCTTCTTGAACGGAGTGAGATCCTTGCTGCTGCCGTCAGCCAAATTGACCGAAAACAGGTGGAAATCTTCATCGCCGCCGTTGTCGCGCAGATACAGCAAGGTATTGGGTTGGTAGGTCCAGAAGTAATTGCGAATGCCGCGTGCGGTGTCCTTGGTGATCGCACGCGCCTGGTCGGGCGCATCCACCGGCGCAACCCAGACATTGAGCACGCCCGCCAACGGCGCCACCCAGCTGAGGTACTTGCCGTCCGGACTGATGCTGACATTGGCCCGCTCGGGATTGCCGAACAGCGCATCGCGGGTGATCAGCGCAGGCGGCGCTGCGGGCGCTGCTGCCGCCGGTGCAGGTGCTGCCGCTTTCTCGGGAGCGGGCGCAGGTTTGTCGCTGCACGCAGACAGCGCGAGCAGCATGCTGGAAACAAGAAGCAGGCGTTGCATGGGAACTCCGGTGGCAAGGCGGCCGAACCGGCCGATTTGCCACGCTAGCGGCAGCGTGCGCGCAGGCGAACGTGCCGTTGGTCACCCTGCCATGCGCCGCTACGCAGACGCGGACACAAATTCCACCAGCGCCGCACCGTCGTTCACCAGGTCGCCTTCGGCCACCAGGTACGCCTGCACGGTGCCATCGCTGGGCGCGTGCAGGGTGTGCTCCATTTTCATCGCTTCCAGCACCACCAGTGCCTGCCCACGGGCGACCGGCTGGCCTACTGCTGCGGGCAGGGCCACGATGCGGCCGGGCATCGGTGCGGTCAGTCCGCCGGTGTCCTGGGTGGGCTGGTCGGCTTCTGCCAGTGCATCGTGGTGACGGAAGACGGCCCGCTGCGTGGCCCCGATCAGGGTCAGCGTGGCGCCGTCGCGCAACACCTGTGCACGCCATTGCCGGCCGTCCATCTCCACCCGCACGCCCGTCTCGTGCGGGTGGTAGCGCACGGCATGCGTCTGGCCTGCGTCGGTGACTTGCCAGCCATCGGCATCCGGGCGCACAGCGAGTTGGCGGCGCTCGCCGTTTGCTTCCAGGACGATGCGCTGCGCTGCATGCGCACCGATGCGCCAGCCGTCCGCGTGCTGCCACGGCGAATGCGGATCGGCCGGATCAACGGCCGCTGGCGGCAATGCATCGGCAATCAACACCGCTGCCAAGCACCACCAGGCGTTGTCGGGGCTGCGCGCCTCTGGAAACAGCACGGCGTGTTCGCGCTCGATCAAGGCGGTGTCCAGATTCGCCGATGCGAACGAATCGGTCGCGATCAGGCGCGACAGAAATGCACTGTTGGTGGTGACCCCTACTGCGTGGAATTGCGCCAATGCCGCGCGCATGCGGGCCAATGCAGCCGTGCGATCGGTATCCCAGACGATCAGCTTGGCGATCATCGGGTCGTAGTACGGGCTAATGGTGTCGCCTTGCTCCACGCCTGCATCGACGCGCACATGCGCGCTGGCAGCAGGCATCTGCAACTGACGCAGCGTGCCGGTGGACGGCAGGAAACCGCGCTCGGCATCTTCGGCGTACAGGCGCGCTTCCAGTGCATGCCCGTGGATGCGCAGCTCGTGCTGCCTGCGCGGCAAGCGTGCGCCAGCGGCAACCCGCAATTGCCACTCGACCAGGTCGGTGCCGGTGATCAATTCGGTCACCGGGTGCTCCACCTGCAGACGGGTATTCATTTCCATGAAATAGAAATCGCCGTCCGGGCCGGCGATGAATTCCACCGTGCCGGCACCGACGTAGCCCACCGCCTGTGCCGCATCTACCGCCGCCTTGCCCATCGCCGCGCGCCTGGCTTCACTCATGCCCGGTGCGGGCGCTTCTTCCAGCACCTTCTGGTGGCGGCGCTGCACCGAGCAGTCGCGTTCGAACAGGTACACCACCTCGCCATGCGTATCGCCGAACACCTGGATTTCGATATGCCGCGGCCGCTGGACATATTTCTCCACCAGCACGTGCGCGTTGCCGAATGCCGACTGCGCTTCACGCTGGCAGCTCGCCAGCGCGTCTTCGAACGCTGCGCTGGTATCCACCCGACGCATGCCCTTGCCGCCACCGCCGGCACTGGCCTTGATCAACACCGGGTAGCCGATGGCGTCGGCTTGCGCACGCAGGAATGCCGGTGCCTGCTCGTCGCCGTGGTAGCCCGGTGTCAGCGGCACGCCGGCCCGTTGCATCAGTGCCTTGGCCGCACTCTTGTCGCCCATCGCCCGGATCGCCGCCGCCGGTGGGCCGATGAAGACGATGCCAGCGTGTGCGCAAGCCTCGGCAAATGCCGCGTTTTCCGACAGGAACCCATAACCGGGATGGATCGCCTGCGCACCGGTGGCGCGTGCCGCTTGCAGGATTGCTTCGCCCCGCAGATAGCTCTGCTGCGCGGGCGCGGCGCCGATGTGCACCGCCTCGTCCGCCATGCGCACATGCCGTGCATTGCGGTCTGCATCCGAATACACCGCCACCGTCGCAATGCCCAGGGTGCGGCAGGTGGCGATGACCCGGCAGGCAATCTCGCCGCGATTGGCGATCAGGATCTTGTCGAAGGGCGCTTGCGTTGCTGCGGCGATAGGGTCGCGCTGGGTCATCGGATCAGTCTCTGCACGTCGCCGTAGCGGCGGGTCGTCTTACGAAGATAAACGGCTTGCCTGTTGCACACCGACATCGAGCGCAAGCAGGTTTGTTGTCACACGGCGCTGTGTTGCTGCAAGCCACCTGCGCAAACGTCGACGATTGCCGGCACGCATATACACAACCTCACTCCCAGCCTGCACACCAGCATCGGGTGCCGCAGCACGCAGAACCGCGGCTGCAATGCTCCCCCTCACTCACATGCGAAACACGCCAAAGCGCGTGGGTTCGATCGGCGCGTTCAAGGCCGCCGACAATCCCAGGCCCAGCACGCGGCGCGTATCGGCCGGATCGATGATGCCATCGTCCCAGAGCCGAGCACTAGCGTAATACGGATGGCCTTGCTGCTCGAACTGCGCGCGGATCGGCGCCTTGAACGCATCCTCGTCTTCGCCCGACCATGCACCGCCCTTGGCCTCGATGCCGTCGCGACGCACCGTGGCCAGCACGCTGGCCGCCTGCTCGCCACCCATCACGCCGATGCGCGCGTTCGGCCACATCCACAAGAAGTTCGGCGAATACGCGCGTCCGCACATGCCGTAGTTGCCCGCACCGAACGAGCCGCCGATCACCACGGTGAACTTGGGCACCTTGGCGCAGGCCACCGCCATCACCAACTTGGCGCCGTCCTTGGCGATGCCGCCATGTTCGTATTTGCGCCCGACCATGAAGCCGGTGATGTTCTGCAGGAAGACCAGCGGAATGCCGCGCTGCGTGCACAGCTCGATGAAGTGCGCGCCCTTGAGCGCGGACTCGGAAAACAGAATGCCGTTGTTGGCAATGATGCCGACCGGGTAGCCATGCAGGTGCGCAAACCCCGTCACCAGCGTGCTGCCATAGCGCGGTTTGAATTCATCCAGGCGCGAATCGTCGACGATGCGCGCGATCACTTCGCGCACATCGAACGGCTTGCGCGTATCTGCAGGAATCACGCCATATAGTTCGTCGGCGGCATAGCGTGGCGGCAACGGTGCCTGCAGCGCCAGCGATGCGGCAGGTTTGCGCCAGTTGAGCTGCGCGATGATGGCGCGCACGCGCGCCAGCGCCTGCAGATCGTTGTCGGCAAAGTGATCGGCCACGCCGGAAATGCGCGTATGCACATCGGCGCCGCCCAGGTCTTCGGCACTGACTTCTTCGCCGGTGGCGGCCTTCACCAGCGGCGGGCCACCCAGGAAGATGGTGCCTTGCTCGCGCACGATCACCGTTTCATCGCTCATTGCCGGCACATAGGCGCCGCCAGCGGTGCACGAGCCCATTACGCAGGCAATCTGCGGGATGCCGTTGGCCGACAGGTTGGCCTGGTTGTAGAAGATGCGCCCGAAGTGGTCGCGGTCCGGAAACACTTCGTCCTGCAACGGCAGGAATGCGCCGCCGGAATCGACCAGATAGATGCACGGCAACCGGTTTTGCTGCGCGATCTCCTGCGCACGCAAGTGCTTTTTCACCGTCATCGGGTAATAGGTGCCGCCCTTGACGGTGGCGTCGTTGGCCACGATCACGCATTCCACGCCGGACACGCGGCCAATGCCGGCCACCACGCCCGCGCACGGGACCTGGTCGTCGTACATGCCATGGGCGGCCAGGGGGGCGATCTCCAGCAATGGGCTGCCCGGATCCAGCAAGGCATCGATGCGCTCGCGCGCCAGCAGCTTGCCGCGTGCGGTGTGCTTGACGCGTGCGGCGTCGCTGCCGCCACGCGCGGTCCGGGCGAGGGTGTGGCGTAGGTCGTCGATCACCGCGCGCATCGCGGCGGCGTTGTGTTGGAAACTCTCGCCGCTGACCTGCAGCTGGCTATCGATCACGCTCATGGTGGCTCCGTCAGGCGGTGCGTTCGAACAACTCGCGGCCGATCAGCATGCGCCGGATTTCCGAGGTGCCCGCGCCAATCTCGTACAACTTGGCATCGCGCCACAGGCGTCCGGTGGGGTACTCGTTGATGTAGCCATTGCCACCCAGCACCTGGATGGCCTGGCCGGTCAGCCAGGTTGCCTTCTCGGCGGCATACAGGATGGCGCCGGCTGCGTCCTGGCGGGTGGTACGCCCGGCATCGCAGGCGCGCGCCACTGCATACACATACGCGCGGCAGGCATTGAGTCCCACATACATGTCGGCCAGCTTGGCCTGCATCAACTGGAAGGTGCCGATCGGCTCGCCGAACTGCTTGCGCTCGTGCACGTACGGCAACACCACGTCCATTGCTGCGGCCATCAGCCCGAGCGGCCCGCCGGCCAGCACCACGCGTTCGAAATCCAGCCCCGACATCAGCACACGCACGCCGCCGTTGAGCGTGCCCAGCACGTTTTCCGCCGGTACTTCGCAATCGGTGAACACCAGCTCGCAGGTGTTGGAGCCGCGCATGCCCAGCTTGTCGAGCTTCTGCGCCGTGGAAAAGCCCGGCATGCCCTTCTCGACGATAAAGGCGGTGATGCCGCGCGCGCCGGCGTCCGGGTCGGTCTTGGCGTACACCACCAGCACGTCGGCATCCGGGCCGTTGGTGATCCACATCTTGCTGCCGTTGAGCACAAAGCGGTCGCCGCGCGCATCGGCGCGCAGCTTCATCGACACCACGTCCGAACCGGAGCCGGCTTCGCTCATCGCCAGCGCGCCCACATGCTCGCCACTGCACAGCTTGGGCAGGTAGCGTTGCTTCTGCTCGTGGCTGGCGTTCTTGCGCAGCTGGTTCAGGCACAGATTGGAATGCGCGCCATACGACAGCCCGATCGCACCGCCAGCGCGGGAGATCTCTTCCATCGCCACCACGTGCGCCAGATAGCCCATGCCGCTGCCGCCGTACGCGTCTTCTACGGTCAGACCGAGCAGCCCTTGTTCGCCGAGCAGGCGCCATAGCTGGGCGGGGAACACGTTATAGTGGTCGGCTGCCGCGGCCAGCGGAGCGATATGGTGGCTGGCGAAGGCGGCCACGCTTTCGCGCAGCAGGTCGATCTCTTCGCCAAGCTCGAAGTTCAAGGACGGCACATGCATGCAACAACTCCACAGGGATCGGGATGTGCCGGGTGGGAGCGGGCGGACCGCGCGGCGGATGCGGCCAGACTAGCGGTCCGCAACAAAAAAGTGAACTAAAATTCAACTATTGAACCAAGAATCACACCATGGCTTATCGACGCTCCGCCCTGATGGAAGAACGCCTGGCCGGCAATCGCGAACGGATCCTGCACGCCGCCCGTGTCCTGATCGCCGAAGGCGGTTACCGCAATGCACCGGTCACCGCGGTGGCCGCGGCGGCGGGCGTATCAACCGGGCAGATTTATCGACATTTCCCGTCGAAAGCTGAACTTTTCGTAGAAGTTCTAAACGAAGCGGTACAGCGCGAGATGGTCATCCTGCGTGCCATTGCGGCCACCCAGGCCAGCGCAGCCGAGCGCCTGCGTAGCGCGATCGCCACCTTCGTACGGCGGGCGCTGGCCGGCCCGGCATTGGCGTACGCCTTCATCGCCGAGCCGGTGGAGAGCGAGGTCGACGCCGAGCGCATCCGCGGCCGCCGCCTGTTCGGTGAGGTGTTTCGCCAGCTGCTTGCCGAAGGCGTGGCGGCCGGGGAGTTTCCGCAGCAGTCGCTGGATGCCGCGGCTGCCTGCATCGTTGGCGCGTTTACCGAGGCCCTGGTGGGACCGATCGCCCCCAGCCGTGGTGACCCGCAACAGGGCGAGCAACTGGTCGAAGCGATCTGCGGCTTCTGTCTGCGCGCGGTGGGGGCAGCGCAAGCGCGCAGCTGACAGTGCACTGACCGAGCGCATGGATGTGCCTCCCAGATGCAGCTGACTGTGCATATACTGTGCACCTACCTTGCCGGAGCCGTGCGATGGTCGCCGTTCTCAATCCCCTGGCCTTGACCGAACGCCTGCGCGTGCCGGACCGAACCATCCTGTCGCCGTCGGCCATGGCCGGTCTGCTGGATCTTTCGCAACAGGAACTGGCCGACCTGGCCGGCGTGCATCGCAACAGCCTGCGCGTGCACCCTGAAAGCCCGCGCGTGCAGGACCTGCTGCGCAATCTGTCGCGGCTGCTGGTGGCGATGGCGCAGGTGCAACCGGACGAGCGCCAGGTGGTGTTCCACCTCAAGAACACGCCGATCCCCGCGTTCGAGTTCGCCACCTTGCTGGAAGTGGTCAAGCAGGGGCGCACCGACGATGCGCTGACCTATCTGCGCACGGTCGCCGCAGGGGCCGCCGGTTGAAGCTGAGCGCCCCGGCGCACTGCACGCTCTATCGCGCGTTTACCCCGCGCTGGGCCGCCGAACCGCTGAGCGGTGCCGGTGCGGCGCGCTCGGGTGGGCGCTTCAATCGCTTCGGCCAGCCGGCGCTCTATCTGTCGCTGCAACTGGAAACCGCCGCGGCCGAATATGCCCAGGCTGCCCCGTTCCTGCCACCGTTGACGCTGGTCAGCTACGCCGCCGATCTTCCGGCGCTGGCCGATCTGCGTTTGCTCGATGCCAGCTGGGATGCGGTGTGGGCCGACTGGGCCGACGACTGGCGCAAGGCGCTGGTCAACAAGATCGAACCGGTGAGCTGGGTGCTCGGCGACCTGTTGCGCGAAGCAGAGATTCCCGGCGCGATCTTCCCCAGCATGGCGCGGCCGGAAGGCGTCAACATGGTGCTGTTTCTGGACATGCTGCAGCCCGAGCGCGTGCTGCAGGTGCTTGACGATGGCCGCCTGCCGCGCGATGGCCGCAGTTGGGGCGACCCGCCGACAGTTTAGCTCGGCGATTCCGTCGGCCGGTCACGCGTGTGCTTCATGCTGCTCGTTGCCGCCGGGTCGGCATGCAAACGCACGCAGTAGACCTCTGATCAGCCGCGAACCACCTTCAACCAATCAGCACCTGCATCACACCCGCCAGCACCGGTGCAGCCACTGCGGCCGGCACGATCGCGCCGCGCCGATACGGCAGCAGCCACAGCGACAACACCGCCGCACTGGCGGTCAACGTGCCCAGCCACAGCACTGCGCCGATGCCCCAGCCCTGCGCATGCACCGCCAACGCGAAGGTGACACACAGCAGCAACCAAGCCAGCACACGCAGTTGGCGCGACCGTGCAGTGCCCAGCAGGCGGCCGTGAAGTTCCAGTTGATGCTTGTCCATCGCCAGGCATAGCGCAGCAAAGCCGGAAAAATTCAGCGCCAGCAACAGCAACACGCTCATGCGCTTTCCTGGATCGGCGCGGTGTGCGGCACGGGCGTTGCGGCAGCCGCAGCGCGCGCGCGTCGTGCCGAAGCCGGCTGCGGCGCTTTCCAACGCTGCAGGCGAAAGGCGGCAATGCCTAGGCTAAGGCCCAGGAACAGGCACACCAGATCCACACCGGCCAGTGCCCATTGCCCGGCCGGCAGCGTCACGCCCAGATGCGCATCGGTGGTGATCGCGTTGAGCACCGGCACCAGCGCGAACAACGCCGCGCCCAGATAGAGCTGCCAGCTCCACATCGCACGCCGCGGCCACACGAATGCGGCCAGCAATGCCGTGGCCCACGCAGCAAAAAACACATTGGCCTCCATCGCTGCACGCGCATCCAGGCCGACCGGCAACACGCGGTTGGCCCAGAAGAAGCTGGCAAATGCGATCGGCAAACCGGCCACGGTGCCGATATTGAGTGCATCCACCAGGCGCAGTCCGAAACCGATTCGCCCGGCTTTCAGATGCTTGGGGCGTTCTTTCACTGCCCACATCACCACGCCACTGGCCACCATCAGGCAGCCCAGCAGGCCGGAGCCGAAAAACAGCGCGCGCAGCCATGGCCCGGCGAAATGGGCCAGATGCAGGCCCACCATCACCCCGCGCGTCTGGCTGGCACCGCCCGGCGGCCCGCTGCGTTGCAGGCGCTCGCCGCTCACTGCATCGAACAGGATGGAGGGCACGTCGGTGGAAAGGTTGTCGGCCAACTGGCTCACCCCGACGGCAGCGTGCGCATCGTTGGGCAGTGACACCGCCACATTGCTCACCTGGCCACCACGCCAGTCGCTGCGCGCACGTGCCACGAACTGCTCCAGCGGCAGCATGTGCGCCGGTACACCGGCGGCCTTGCGCGTATCGGCCACCCGGTTGGCCGCCTCGTCGTAGAAGCGCATCTCATCGCCGGCATAGCGCGCCTTGATGCCCCACGGCAGGTACATGAACATCAAGGTCACGATGCCGGTGTAGGTAATCATCGCGTGGTACGGCAGCGCGGTCACCGCGCTGACGTTGTGGAAATCCAGCCACGACCGTAGCCCCTTGCCGGGGCGGAAGGTGAAGAAATCCTTGAAGATTTTCTTGTGCGTGATCACCCCGCTGATGATCGCCACCAACATGAACATCGCGCAGAACCCCACGATGTAGCGCGCCCACATCACCGGCACGTAATGCAGGTCGAAATGCAGCCGGTAGAAGAACTCGCCGCCCAGCGTGTCGCGTGCGGCGATGTCCTTGCCGGTGGCGGGGTCGATGATGGCGGTGCCGTACATCTGCCGGCGCTCTGCCGGTTTACCGTCGGCGGGCGCGGGATTCTGCCAGTACATGCTCACCACCGGAGTGCGCGGATCCGGCAAGGTGATGTTCCAGCTCACTGCATCGGCTGCGTGTGTCTGCAGATACTGCTCGGCACTGCGCAGCGCGGTGGCGGTGCTCACGGTGGTGGTGGGCAGTTCCGGGCGCATCCAGCGGCTGATTTCGTCGCGGTAATAACTGGCCGTGCCGCCCATGAAGATCAGCAGCAAGACCCAGCCGACCAGCAGCCCGGTCCAGGTGTGCAGCCACGCCATCGATTGGCGAAAGCCCTGCTTCATGCCGCGCTCCGTTGCAGCCACGTGGCCAACGCAAACATCAACGCCGCCGGCACCGCGATGCCGGCCCAGGCACGCCACACGCTGGCGGTGGCGAAGGCCCACAACGGCGCACACGCGCACACCACGATTCCGATCAGCATGCTGGTCAATACCGCTTCACTGCGCGGCATCGGCAGCACCAGCGCCAGCAACAGATTGGTGGCGCTGGCCAGCGCGTAGCCACCGAAGATGGCTGCCAGCGTGCGCGCAAGCACGCCCAGCCAGGGGCGCCTGAACCAGGCAAGCGGCAGGGGCGAGGCGCTGGACATCACGCCACCGCGCGCGATGGACGTGGGGCAACCGCCATACCGCAACGCAACGTTGCCCAGCCGGGTGGGCCGGCAACCGCAAGTGGTTCCCGCGTGTGGCATGGGACGCGCAAGCCCGGCGTCGCCACCGCGCAGCGGCAGCGCCCGTTCCATGAGTGCGCGGGAGATGTGCCGACCACGCTTACTCGGCCAGGAACGTCAGCGTGCTGATGTGATGCACCATCGACACCTGCTTGCCGGCGATCTCGCGCTTCACCGGTTCCTTGTGGGTGGCCACCAGGATGTGACGGCCGGCGCGCAGCGTGGGCAGCGTCACCTGGCCCTTGGCATCGGAGGTCAGCGTCTTCTGCCACTTTTGCGGGTCGATCACCGTCACTTCCACCTTGGGCAGCGGCTTGTTGCGATAAAGCACGGTCAGCGTATTGCGATTGGCAGCGGTGGGAACCAGCTCGAAATCGAGCTTTGCAGCCGGTGTGGCACGGCCGGCGCGTGCGTAATAGCTCACCGTCTCGAAGCCGCCGGCTTCCCCCTTCCACGGCTCGAACACGCTGTCGTCGCTCAACCACGCATCGCCGCTGCCGGCCAGCGGCGCGGTCAGGAACTCGGTCCCGCGCTGCAGCGGGCCGGCCTTGCCGGCAGTGCCGAACACGTTCGGCTTGACCACGCGCTTGATCTCGTCTTCGCCGTGGTCCAGCGCGTCCTGCGCCGGTTCGCCGAAGAAGATGCGCACCGGGCCGCTGCCGTCGCGCTCGATCCAGATTTCGTGGGCCTGGGCAGACAGGCTGATGCTGGCCAAGGCCAGGCAGGACAGCAGGAAGGATTTCATCGCGGCGACTCCTCAAGGACGGGACCGGCGAGGCGAGAACCGCGCCACCGTGGTTGTTGGGAATGATACGCAATTCCCACAACGGAGACCAATGCGCGGCATGCGGCGCTGCGGCAATTGGTCAGCCGGGGCGAGCGTGCCCGTGGACAGAAGCATCCGCCCACCGGGCGCGCAGCGCCCATCGCTGCGAAAACTGTCATACAGGCTGGTCAGACTGGCGCAAAGTGTGCTCTATACTCCGGCGCTAGCAGAGGTCTTCGACCAACAGCCAGGGGTGAGCGCGTGCGGAATTACGACCTCGAGTTCCTGAAAAAATTCTCGATGGTGATCGGTTTACTCGTGGTGATCACCCTGGGCCTGATCGCCCTGGCAGCGTATTTGCAACGCGCTATCCCCGACGAAGTCTCGCCCACCGCCGCAAAACGTGTGCAGCAACGCATTGCGCCTGCCGGTGCGGTGTATGCCGGCGCCACGGGCGCGTCCGCGCAGGCCGCAGCCCAGGCCGCGGCGCTGGCCAAGGCCGCCTCGCAGTCTGCTTACGGCGGTACGACCGACGGCAAGACCATCTTCAACAACCTGTGCACCGCCTGCCACACCACCGGTGTCGGCAAGGCGCCCACGCTGGACCATTCGCATTGGGATGCACGCATCGCACAGGGCAAGGACACCTTGTACAAGCACGCGATCGAGGGCTACACCGGTCCGGATGGCGGCATCATGCCTCCCAAGGGCGGCAACCCGGCGCTGACCGAAGAGCAGGTGCGCGCCACTGTCGATTGGATGCTGGGCAACCTCAAGTAAGGGCTCGGCAAGTCGGCGGAGGCGGATGGGTCTGCGATTCCCGCCTGGTACCGCGCATTGGCTGTGTTGCGCGCCTGATCAAACGCCTCGCGTGCAGAGGTGACCTAGGCGCTGCAGCACTGCATCAGTGCACGCGTTAGCCGCATCACGGTTGCGCAGCGTATGTGCCTGGCGGTCATTGACCATCGTTTGCTAGCCTGTTTCCGCGCTTTTTCGTTATCACGCGCCGCCTTTCCGGGCGGCGTTTGCGTTTGATCCACTCACTGGAGTCGTTCGATGTCGCCTCGCCCGCTGGTTGTGCTCGGTTTGGTTGGTCTGTTGGCCCCGTTGCTGTGCAGCGCCGCCGATGGTGCCGCGCAGCGGCTCTCGATTGCCGACGTGCAGGGCGAAGACAGCCGCAGCCCGTACGACGGTCGCGTGGTGGAGGTGGAAGCAATCGTCACCGCCGATACGCGCGCGGGGCTGGCCGGCCTGTTCGTGCAGCAGCCCGGGTTCGAACCGCGGCGCTCGCATGGCCTGTTCGTCACCGGGGCCGGCAATGCCGAGCTGGCGGTGGGCGACCGCGTGCGCATCGTCGGCACCGTGCGCGAGGTTTCGGCAGGTGGCGAGGCGAGCCTGACCACCGTGGACGCCAGCAGCATCGAGCGGCTTGCCAGTGGCCAGCCGGTGCCGGTGCGCATGCTCAGCGGCCCGCCGGCCAACTGGGAAGCGCTGGAAGGCGAGCACGTGCGCATCGCCTCGCTCACGCTCAATGGCAGCGACCGCCTGGATACGTACGGCGAGCTGTTCGCCGCGTTCGGCGGACGCCTGTGGCAGCCGAGCGAGGTCGCCGCTGCCGGCACGCCGGCGTTCGCGCAGGTGCAGGCCGATAACGCACGTCGTCGCGTGTTGCTGGACGATGCGCGCAACGGCCGCAGCCCCAAGACGGTGTCGTATCTGCCGGCCGATCCGGTGTTGCGCAGCGGCAGCCTGCTCAAATCGGTCGATGGCATCGTCGATCAACGCTACGACGGCAACTATCGCATCCAGGTGCTGAGCCCACTGACCTTGCCGGCGATGCCCACAGCCGTTGCGCCGCAGGTGGGCGGCGATCTGCGTATTGCCTCGTTCAACCTGGAGAATTTCTTCAACGGCAATGGCCGTGGCGGTGGCTTCCCGACCAAGCGTGGCGCACGCACGCACGAACAGTTCCAGGCGCAGCTGGCCAAGCTGGTCGCCACCATCGTGCCATTGGACGCCGACGTGGCTGCGTTGATGGAAGTGGAAAACGACGGCAACGGCGCCGATGCGGCGGTATCGCAACTGGTGGCCGCGCTCAACGCTGCCGGCAAGGACAAGGATTGGCAGTTCGTCGATACCGGCAGCGGCCCGGGCGACGATGCGATCCGGGTCGGCATCCTCTATCGCAGCTCGCAGGTCACCCCGGTCGGCAAGCCGGCCACGCTGACCGGCGGGCCGTTCGAGAACCACAGTCGCGTGCCGCTGGCGCAGGCGTTTCGCAGTGCCCGCGGAGCCACCTTCGTGGTGGTCGCCAATCACTTCAAGTCCAAAGGCTGCGGCAACGCCAGTGGTGCCGACGCCGATCAGCAGGACGGCCAGGCCTGCTGGAATGCCACCCGGACCGAATCGGCCAAGCGGTTGCACCAGTGGCTGCAGACCGACCCCACTGGCGCGCAGACCAAGCTCGCCGTGCTGCTGGGCGACTTCAATGCCTATGCGATGGAAATGCCGATGCGCAGCCTGCGCGCCAGCGGCTGGCAGGACGCGTTTGCAGTGGCCGGTGTGAAGCAGCCCTACAGCTACGTTTACGACGGCCTGAGCGGGCGCCTGGACCATGCGTTGCTCAGCCCGGCGATGGCCAAGCAGCTGCGTGGCGCGGCCGAATGGCATATCAATGCCGATGTCATGGACGACGCCGGCTACGCCAAGCGCAACCTGCCCGGGCCGTGGCGCAGCTCCGATCACGACCCGGTGTTGCTGGGTTTTTCGTTGTAGCGCGATCTGGTGGGTCATGTTTACTAGTTTTCATCATCATCTGATCGGAGGAATAATGAAGTTTCTGTGTGTAGCGGCGCTGCTTTCTGTCAGCGTCACTGCTCTTGCAAAGGAGCCAACTCTGATCGGAGAAGGCAAGTACATGCTCGTCGAGCAGAACATCACGATCTTTGGAAGTTCAGACAAGATCGTTGCAAAGCTTATGCAGCAGGCTGGTAAGTTCTGTCAGGCCAAAAACGGGAAAGAGGCCTTTTTGCTTCAAAGAGATGGCTCGGAAGCTATTCCAGGCACGATTAACAACAGCGGCCATCTAAGGCAGGCCGCTCGCGGAGCAACGGGAACCATCTACTTTCAGTGTGGTGCACCTGAGCCCGTAGCGTCAGCTTCAGACAGCGCGGCCAAGTATGAGAATCTCGCAAAACTCAAAGCACTACTTGATGCTGGTGCAATTACGCATGGCGAGTACGACGCCGAGAAGAAGAAGCTCTTGGGCAATTGAGGATTAGCCAAGAATTCACTCGAGCCGAATCTGATTCTTGAGTCTTCCTGATGCAGACGTTGTGCACCTAGTTAGATTTGACCGCTAGGTCTAGCAGTGTGTGCGGCGACGCAGCCGCAGATTGAGCAGATGCGTGCTGGCCAGCAGCAGGCTGCCGGCGACCGTGACCGGTGTTTCCAGCGCATCGCCGACCAGACCGCTCGCTCCAATCACCAGCCCGGCCAGTCCGCACAGCGCCAGCACCCAGACCGGCGCCGGCAGGGCGTGCCGGCGATGCGTGCTCCATAGCGCGTAGCCGCTCAGCGGCACCGCCGCCGTGGCGAACATCACATGTATCCACTCGGCCCGGCTCCAGGCGCCCAGTAGCGGGAGCGTGGCGGCCAGCAGCGGCAGGGCGAGGCAATGCAACAGGCATAACCCGGACAAGGCGATGGCCGAGCTGTCCAGCAGGGAGGCGGTGGCGCGCATCAGAAGCATCCGGTCCAGTAAGTGTTATATAGTAACACTTCTTTCCCGCCAGGTTCTCAGGATGTCTCTGTCCCCCCAGCGCGATGCGCGCCTTCCCGTCACCGTGTTATCCGGCTTTCTGGGTGCGGGCAAGACCACCTTGCTCAACCGCATCCTGCACAACCGCGACGGCTTGCGGGTGGCGGTCATCGTCAACGACATGAGCGAGGTCAACATCGACGCGCAGCTGGTTCGCGAGGGCGGCGCGGCGTTGCGGCGCACCGAAGAGACGCTGGTGGAATTCAGTAACGGCTGCATCTGCTGCACGCTGCGCGACGATCTGCTGCAGGAAGTGCGGCGGCTGGCCGAGCAGGGTCGCTACGACTATCTGCTGATCGAATCGACCGGTATTGCCGAGCCGATGCCGGTGGCAGCCACCTTCGCAGTGCGCGATGCCGATGGTTTCAGCCTCTCGGACATCGCCCGGCTGGACACCATGGTGACGGTGGTGGACGGCAGCCGTTTCCTGGAAGACTTCGGCTCGGCTGCCACGCTGGCCGACCTGGGCCAGCAAGCCGGCCCGGACGACACGCGCGGGCTGGTGCAGTTGCTGGGCGAACAGGTGGAGTTCGCCGATGTGCTGGTGATCAGCAAGTGCGACCGCATCGACGCGCAGCAGCTGCAACGCCTTCGCGCCGTGTTGCGCGCGCTCAACCGCGACGCGGCAATTGTGGATGCCGCGCACGGCGAAGTGCCGCTGCAGCAGCTGCTGGACACCGGGCGTTTCGATTTCACCCGTGCGCAGCTGGCGCCGGGCTGGATGCAGGAGCTGCGCGGCCAGCACACGCCCGAGACCGAGGAATACGGCATCAGCAGCTTCGTGTACCGCGCACGCCGGCCATTCCATCCGCAGCGCTTCGCGCGCATGGTGCACAGCGGCTTGCCGCAGGTGATCCGCAGCAAGGGCTTCTTCTGGCTGGCCAGTCGCATGGATTGGGTGGGTGAACTGTCCAGCGTGGGCGGTGCCACCCAGACCAGCGCGGCCGGGTTCTGGTTCGCTGCGCGCCACCGTGTGGATGCGCAGTCGGTCGGCCAGCCGCTGCAGACCAGCGTCACGCCACTGCCATACACCGATATCGGCTGGCAGCGGCAACAGACGCGGTGCTGGACCGCGCCACTGCCGCAACCGCACGAGGTGGGCGATGCCAACGAATACGCCGCGATGCAGCGGCTGTGGCATCCGCTCTGGGGCGACCGCCGCCAGGAACTGGCGGTGATCGGCGTGGACATGGATGCACCGCGTACACGCGCCGCGCTGGACGCGTGCCTGCTCAGCGACCAGGAACTACGGCAGGGGCCGGCGCAATGGCAACTGCTGGACGACCCATTCCCGCACTGGGCGCGTTGAAGGCAGCACTGCTGCCGCCCGACGGGCGAGCCGCGGCCATCGCCAGCCTCATCGCACTGGCGAGATCGCAGTTCTGGTCAACGGCACGCTGTGTCGTGGCTGACGCCAGGGCCTCCGTGGGCGCTGGCGGTCCGCGGACGCTTTGCGCGCAACGACGACGCGCTCAATAGCCGTTGTTGATCGCCTCCTGATGGTCGTCGCGTTCGTTCTGCTCGGACAGCGCACGCTCCTGCGGCGTGGTGGGGATGCTGTCCATCAAGCGTGGCGCACCCATCCGATGCAACTGGTCGTCGGTGCGCTTGACCATGTCTTCCAGCGCCAGCACGTTGGTATAGCCCTGCATCATGCGTTCCAGGCGTCGGATCTTGTCGGGCGGAGCATCGCTCTCCTTCAAGGATTGCAGGCGCCGCTGCGCGCGCGCGTAATACCGTGCCATCTTGGTCATGTCGATATTTTCGCGCACCGCAAGCAACGCACGGCGATTGGACTGCATCACGTCATATTGGACCATGGCCAGCCGGCTGCTGGTGGTCCTCGGCGCAGCGATCTTTTCCAATGGCGCCAGCGCCGCCAACATTCCATCGAGCTGCCGATCGCGCACGGCGTCGCGCTCGGCGATCAGGGCCGCACGCATCTCGAACACCGACCTTTCCTGCGGGCTAGGCGCCCGGCGCTCTTTGTAGAGGCGCCGGCCGATGTAATGGCACTGCTCGTTGAGCGCGGCCAATTCCAGATTCATGTTGCGCACCGGGCGTAGCCGCCTGGACGGCGAGGGCGGAGCCGGTGTCGCCGCTTTCGGGGAAGCAGCCGGTGCCGGCCGCACGGGGAACGTCGGCTGCTGCGGCGGCCGTAGCGGTTCGCGCCTGGCCACGTTTGGAACCTGCTGCTGCCGCTGTTGCTCGGGAGCGCGTTGACGTTGCTGAAAGCGTTCTGACGCGCGTGGCGGCGACGGCGGTTGCTGCGGTGGCGCTGCTGTGTATATCGGCGCACGATTGCGCGGCTGAGGCATCGCCTCGGGCGCCTTCCATCGCGCATCGACGCCAGCCTGCAGTGCCGGTGGACGCGGGTGCGTGCCTTGCCTGGCAGCGTTCGGTGCCGATGTGGCCAGCGCAGGCTGGCTCTGCGCCGTTTTCGTGGCTGGCGCTCCCATGCACATCGACGGCAGCTGTTTGCGTAGCATGGCCAGCGACTTGCGTGCCGAAGCCAGCATGCCTTGCCGCGATTTGGCCGCGCCCTGCGCGGTGCCGGCCTTGGGCGCGTGAGACAGCAGGTGCGGCGACGGCGTCGCACCTGCTGTCGCTGCCGTATCGGTGGCTGCCGGATTGAACGGCTCCGGGGCAACCGGATGAGTGCTGCGAAAGAACGAAGTCAGGCGCATCACAAACTCCCGCGGGAATGCACGCTCATGCTAGCGACCGCCAACCGGCGCGGAAGGCGGATGGCGAACCGACGTCGCGCAGGCCGAAAGCGGGCGTCAACCCAGGCGTATTCCCCAGGCAATCGCCGCGATGGCCGGTGCGGCCAGTGCCAGCCCCAACCAGCCGCGCAGGCCCAGGCGTTCGGCAAATCCCAATGTGCCCACCAGTGCCCCCAACACGACCACACCCAGATTCATGCTGGCAAACACGGTCGCCGGGCTGTGCGGCAGCAGCTGGTGGGCACGTACGTAACACAGGATGTTGCCGAAATTGAGCGCACCCAACAGCACGCCGGCAAGCATGCTGCGGGTGCTCAGGCGTGCGCCACGTGCCCAACGCACGCCCTGCACGCCAAGCATCAGCAAGAAGGCCAGCGCAAAGCACAAGGTCAACGAGGTCAGCGATGGTGTCCCGGCCTGCGCAATGTGCTTGAGCAGCAGGTCGATGAGCGCAAAGCCCATCCAGACGCCAATCAGCCAGGGCAGGCCGGTTGTGCTCGGCAGCGGATCGGTCGCTAGGTGCTGACGGGGGCGTCGCACGATGCACACGATGGCCACCATGCCCAGCGCAAGCCCTGCCAGTTTCCAGCCATTGACCGGTTCGCCGAAAACGGTGAAGGCGGCGGCCAACGAGAGCACCAACGACAAGCGTTGCGCGACATCGGTGCGCACGACGCCGGCCACCGCGACCGACCGCGCCAACACCAGGAAGATGGAGGGCAGCGCCACGGCCAACAGCAGCAACGCCAACCAGGGAGTAGTCGTGGCGCGTAGCGTGTCCAGCGCCGGATGCAGGATCAGCCAGGCCAGGAGTGCAGCGGTGGCGTAGTTCCAGGTAATGGCCTGAAACACGTCGATCCGGTGGCGTGGCGCAAGCTTCAACAGCACCGACACCAGGACACTGCAGACAACGGCAAACAGCAGAAAATGCATGGGCAACGCAACGAAGTGTGCAGGCAGGGCGATGAACGCGGCCGGCGGGGCGGCTATTATGCAGGCATGTCCAATCCCTCATTCCCCACCGAATCGGCTGCGTTGACCTTGGACGGGCCGGTCGGCCCGCTGGATGTCGCGGTCGATCTGCCCGAGCCGGATGTTGCCGCACACGCGGTCACCGCCATCTTCTGCCATCCGCTCTCCACCGAGGGCGGCAGCATGCACAACAAGGTCGTCACCATGGCCGCGCGCGCGCTGCGCGAGCTGGGTATCACCGTGGTGCGCTTCAATTTCCGCAGCGTCGGCAATTCGGCCGGCGCGTTCGACCATGGCGATGGCGAGCAGGACGACCTGCGTGCGGTTGCCGAGTGGGTGCGTGCGCAACGGCCAGGCCACACGTTGTGGTTGGGCGGTTTCAGCTTCGGCGCGTATGTCTCGTTGCGCGCCGCCGGCTCGCTCGAACCGCAGGTGCTGATCTCGATCGCGCCGCCGGCCGGGCGCTGGGATTTCAGCAACATCCAGCCGCCGGCGCAATGGTTGGTGATCCAGGGCGATGCCGACGAGATCGTCGACCCGCAGGCGGTCTACGACTGGTTGGAAACGCTGGAGCAGCAACCCGAGCTGGTGCGCATGCCCGACACCAGCCATTTCTTCCACCGCAAATTGATCGACCTGCGCGGTGCGATCCAGCATGGTGTCCGGCGCTGGTTGCCGGCCGCAGCCTGACCGCGGCACGGCCCACGCGTATCGCCAGGCGATGCGCTGTTGAGCGGTCCGCGCAACAGCCGGCGGCCCGCGGAGAATGCAATGAGTGAGATGACCCCGTCGCAGCGCTACGCCGCCGGCGTACAACGCGGCGACTGGCGCGCCGACCCTGCGCAGCAGGCGGCCTTGGCCGAGCTGGACCGCATCCACGAGGCGCTGGTGGACAGCGCGCAAGATGGTTGGCTGGACCGGCTGTCGGCGTTCTGGAAAAAGCCAGAGCCGGTACGCGGCTTGTACTTCTGGGGCGGTGTCGGGCGCGGCAAGACTTTTCTGGTCGATCTGTTCTACGACGGCCTGCCGATCAAGCAGAAATACCGCACCCACTTCCACCGCTTCATGCGCGGCGTGCACGAGCAGTTGCGCGAGCACGCCGGTCAAAGCGATCCGTTGGCACGCATCGCCCAGCAGTGGCGCGAAAACCTGCGCGTGCTGGTGCTGGACGAATTCTTCGTTACCGATATCGGCGATGCGATGCTGCTGGCACGTTTGCTCGAACGCCTGTTCGCCGAAGGCGTGACGCTGGTGACCACGTCCAACACCGCGCCGGAAAACCTCTATGCCAACGGCTTGCAGCGCGACAGTTTCATGCCGGCGATCGGGTTGCTGCAGAAGTTCTGCGTGGAGCTCTACGCCGAAGGCACCGAGGATTACCGCATGCGCGCGCTGACGCGTTCGCCGGTGTATCGCGCGCCGTTGGATGCGCAGGCCGACGATTGGCTTGCGCAGCGTTGGGCCGAGTTGAGCGGCAACGCCGAAGCGCGTGCCGGCAATATCGAAATCGAGGCGCGCAAGATTCCGGTGCGCGCACGCGGCAAGAGCATCGCCTGGTTCGATTTTGCTGCGCTGTGCGAAGGCCCGCGCGGACCCAGCGACTACATCGAGATTGCGCGCGAGTTCACCACCGTGTTGCTGGGCGGTATTCCGCACTTCGACCGCATGAACGAAGACGCCGCGCGCCGCTTCGTCAACCTGATCGACGAGCTGTACGACCGCCATGTCAATCTGGTCTGCACCGCGCAAGACGCACCGCCGGCCCTATACAGCGGCCAGCGCCTGGCCGGTGCATTCGAGCGCACCGCTTCGCGCCTGATCGAAATGCAGAGCGCGGAGTATCTGGCAACGGCGCATCGCGCGTGAGTCGGTCATCGGATAGGCGATGACCTGTGCGATTGCCACTGCCGTGCATGTGCGGTGGTGGCACTGCACTGCCGGCAGCGTGACCGCTCAACTGCGGTTGACGACGATAGTCGGGTTGTTGCTGGTACGTCCTTCAATTCCTTCGTGGAGCCGATGAGGCGCCCCAGGTGATGCCGTGCGCATCCGGCGATCGTGATACGTGCCGCCGCCATGTCACGCGCGGCTGTGGCATCCCTGCCACAGCGCCTGATCCTGCAGCGCTACTGCGAAGGCCCCAGCTCCCAGCCAGCGTCCGAAGTTCTGGTCGCAATGGCCGATGGTCCTCTACGGAGCCAAGCCGCAGAGAACATCCCAAAAAATCGCTTGCAATTAGATCGTACACTATGTAAATTGCGCCCCATGGACACCGCCACGGCCACCACTGCCCGCACCGATGCGCTGCTGCAGCTCGACAACCAGCTGTGCTTTGCGTTGTATTCGGCCAACCTGGCGATGCACAAGCTCTACCGCGGCTTGCTGAAGGCGCTGGACCTGACCTACCCGCAGTACCTGGTCATGCTGGTGCTGTGGGAGACCGATGAACGCAGCGTGTCGGAGATCGGCGAGCGCCTGTACCTGGATTCGGCCACGCTCACGCCGTTGCTCAAGCGTCTGCAGGCGGCCGGGTTGGTGACCCGCACGCGTGCGGCCAACGACGAGCGCCAGGTCATCATCGCGTTGACCGAGACCGGCCGTGCGTTGCGCAGCAAGGCGGGCGCGGTACCGGAACAGGTGTTTTGTGCGTCGGCCTGTTCGTTGGACGAACTGCGTCAACTCAAGCAGGAACTGGAGAAGCTACGCTCCAGCCTTGGCGCCGGGTGAGCTTCCGGCATGTCCACTGTTTTGCAACGCGTCGTACACGATTCAATCGTCAACTATTGAACCCTCATGCGCCCCTCGCGCTCACCCTGGAGAACCACCATGGCCTCACCTGAAAAAGTCCTCTACACCGCCCACGCCACTGCCACCGGCGGCCGCGAAGGCCGTGCCGTGTCCTCGGACAAGGCGCTGGACGCCAAGCTGTCCACCCCGCGCGAGCTAGGCGGCGCCGGCGGCGACGGTACCAATCCGGAGCAGCTGTTCGCAGCCGGTTACGCTGCCTGTTTCATCGGTGCGATGAAGGCCGTGGCCGCACAGGACAAGCTCAAGCTGCCGGGCGAAGTGAGCATCGACAGCAGCGTGGGCATCGGCCAGATTCCGGGCGGCTTCGGCATCGTCGTGGAACTGCGTATCGCCGTGCCGGGCATGGACAAGGCCGACCTGCAGGCGCTGGTCGACAAGGCGCACCAGGTTTGCCCGTACTCCAACGCAACCCGCGGCAATATCGACGTCACCCTGACCCTGGCGTAATGCAGGCCTGGCCGTGATGCGCAGTGCGTGTCACGGTTTCAACGACGGCCCGGCGCATGCGTCGGGCCGTTGTGCGTTGTGGCTTGAGAAGATTGCGGGTTCGCGCACGCGTTGCCCGGCGATGACGCGCCAGCGGGCACTTCGGCGTCGCCTGTCATGGCATGCGACGCGCGGCGTACGCACCGTGACGCACGGCAAGCGCATCGAGCAGACGCGCGCAAGGCGACACGCTGCTTAGCGCCTCGCCGTCGCCGCCACGCCAGTGGAGGCCACGACATCCGCCGGCTGCGGGTGCGCGTTGAGCTCCAGCATCTGCAGGCGCTCGCCGTTGAAGCGGTACTCCAGCGCTTGCTGCACGGCGTAGAGCGCTTGCGCCTGCACGCACAGGGTGCGGGCCTGCGCTTGGAGCGCGTCGCTGCGGCCCTGCATCTGCTGCTGCATCTGTGCATCCAGTTGCTCGCCGCGGCGCTCCAACTGCGCAGCGCGTCCGCTCATCACCGTCCACATCATGCTGCGGGTGAGGCTGCCGGCCAGCGCTTCGGCCGCATGTTCGACCTTGGCCTCGAAGCGCTCGTCGAATACGGCTTGCTCCCACCGCCCACGTCCGAGGGTGTCCGCCACCTGCGCCTGTGCTGCCGTGCGCAATTGCTCGACCTTGCGCTGCTGGCGCGCGCTGCCGGACAGCACGTGCACCACGCCATTGAGCGCATCGAACGTGATGTCGACCACCGACTGGGCAAGCGACGCCACCGCCGGCATCAACGCGCGCGTGCCTTGCTCCAGCTCGCGCAGGCGTTGCGCGTCGGCGGCGCTGACCGGCTGTGGCTGGCGGTCCACGTTGAGCTCGCCACCGTGGAAAAAGATCTCGCGCGGCAGGCCCTGTTTGCGGCGCAGCCAGATACCGCCGGTATCTGCGAGCACGTCGTAGGAGGTGCTGACCGTGCATTGCTGCGAGGACAGCCGCGGCGCTGCGGTCTGGGCCTGTGCGGCGCAGGCCACCAGCAGCCACAACGGTGCGAAAAACACGGTGCTGCGCATGTGGTGGCCTTGGGAATCGGGCCTTCAGCATTGCGCACGGTGCAGGGCGCCGCCATGGGAAGGAAGTCAGGGTGCCGCCGGTGCGCGTCGATAAGCGGCTGCAGCGAAGCGTGAACCCGGTCGAGCATCGGCGCACTGACGGCATTCAAACGACGCGCTCACTTGATTCTCACGGCTGATGGTGTGGATTATGTTGCACAGCAGCATCGGAGCCACGCAATGCTCGACCCACGCATCGAAAAGGTAGACCTGGCGCTTACCGAGATTGCCCAGGACCCGTCGGAAAAGGTGGCGCTGTGGCAATGGGCATGCCGCGAGATGCTGCACGAGACGCTGATCGGCATGCACCAGCTTTCGCATCTGGCCGGCATCGCCCGGCAGGTGGCCAACGACTGGCGCGAGCCGGTGGATGTCATCGCTCCCGCAAAGCCCTACCTGGCAGCGTCGGCGCTTGCCGACCGCCGTTTGCCGCAGGTGCTCGACGGCCTGGGCAGCACGCACGACGACAACGACCGCGCCACCCTGTGGCGATTGCGTTACGCGAGCCTGATCGCCTCGACCCTGCAAGGCATGCAGGCGCTTGCCGAAAAGCACCGCATCGACCGCCAGGCGGTGGCGATCGGGCCGTTGAACTAGCGGCGATCGGGCCGCACCTCGCGGTTATGTGTCGTGCACGTGGCTAACAGCTGACGCTTGCGCGTCCGTTCAAAGGCGCATCTCACCCGGCAGCATTACCGGATCATCTTCAACCCGAGGTTTCTGCACGGGCCGTGCATCACGACACGGTCTTGCGCACAGGCTGCCGGTGCCGCGCAGCTGAATTCCACCGTCTACCAACAACGTATTGCGCAGCAAAGGTGTTCGGCGGGCCGCCATCAGCCCATCAGGCCGATGACGGGGTACCGCTGAACGATCAGGCAGCTGTTCGCCTGATCGAAGGGGCGTTCATCTCGCCACCGTGACAGGCGGGCGCCACCCGCGTCGATACCAGAAAGCCTGCCTTGCATTGGTTCGGGCATTGGTGACAAAACGCTTCAGCCGTGCGTGAGAAGTTGGCGCCCAACTCAAGGGAGGGCGACCCAAGGCATCCAGGCGCGCTGCGTCTTTCAGGATCGCTGACGTCGTGCGCGGCGAGATGGGCTGTGCGTCATCCAGTCCGTAGGCTTGCCGCGCCGCATCGGCGGCCAGCGCCTTACGCGTCCGCGGCGATAACTCTTGCAGCCTCTGGCGCGTACTTTGGACCAGGTCGGGGGCGATGACCGGAGTTGAGGCATAGATCTTGCGAGGTACGGGCGGGGTGCGAACGACGCTCTCCACGCCGCGCAGATGTGCATGGAACTCGGTTTGCGGATCCTCGATTTCGGCTTGCAATGCGCGGGTCCTGGCCAGCGCATCGATTGCACCCGGCTTGTCGAAGCGCTCAATCGGATAGGTGGATGTGCGGTGGTATGTTCCGGCCCAGCGCGAATCCCTGAGTAGAACCGCCGGACCATCGGACCACGAGTCGAGAACGACGGCCGAGTCTTGGGCCTCTGCCGAGCCTGGAGGCTGGTACAGCGCGTACATGTGGGCGCACGCTTGGTCACAGACGTTGGTTATCTGCCCGCCACCCTCCATGCGGGCCGCATGCCGGCGTGTGTTGATCGCTGCGTTTTGGTCACAATTGCCTGCGCTGACAGCCAGCGCGCAACCTGCCATCAAATTGATGTCATGTTTCCCGGGCCAGTAAGACAGGAAACTGTAAGACAGGTAACTACAGGTGGAGCTGCGCCCATTGCTGAGCCGAAAATCGCTCTCGATATTGCCTCGTCCATGATGCAAGGCCAGCCGTGTCTCGTGCACCGTTGCCGTAGCGTCGGCCAGGCGTTGACGGTCGCGAACGTCTTCAATGGGCCTGCCGCTGAGGCGCATTCCGAGTTGGTAGGCGGCCTGCTGGACTTCGTGCGGCTGCAGGGTCGGTTTCCCGGAGCGCCTCCGCCTCGCACGGGCAGCGCCGAGTCTCGCCAAGCCCTGCAGGCTAGGCGGCACCGATGGCTCGGGTAAAGGCGTGGGGGCGGTGACCTGCTCTGAGGCAGGGCTTTCGGGATGCTCAGGTGACGCTGCCACGCTCGACCCAGACATCGCCGGCTTTGAAATGCATAGTCCCATGTCGCTCTCCGATCATGAACCCCGCACCCAGTGTGGCAAGGTGCTCGGCGAACGTTGCTGGTTCGCCGAAGTCGTGTGTGGGATCACGAATGATTGGCGCTGGCGCCGCCGCGCATTGGGTCGCTTGGGAATGGAAAATCGCAAGCGCGAAGGGTGTAGAGAGGCACGACGAATACCGTTAGTCCAGAGCGACGACGGCCTTGCCGAAGTTCTTGCCGCGCAACACGTCGATCAGGCCCTGCGGGGCGCTGTCCAGGCCGTGCAGCACGTGCTCGCGGTACTGAATTTTGTCCTCGCGCAGCCACTGGCCCATTTCGCGCAGGAAGGCAGGCATCAGGCGGATGAAATCGTGCTGGATGAAGCCGCGCACCGTCAGGCGTTTGCGCAGCACCTGGCCCATGAAGTCGGGCAGGCGATCCGGGCCGGGGTGGGCTTGCCCACGGCTGTTGTAGGTCGCGATCACGCCGCAGACCGGGATGCGTGCAAAGTCGTTGAGCTGCGGCAGCACCGCATCGAACACCTTGCCGCCAACGTTTTCGAAATAGATGTCGATGCCGTCCGGCGTTGCGGCGCGCAACTGCTCTGCAAAGTCGTCGGCGCGGTGGTCCAGCGCCACCTCCACCTGCAGCGTGTCACGCAGGTAACGTACTTTTTCTTCGCCACCGGCAATGGCGACCACGCGCAGGCCCTGCAGGCGTGCCAGCTGCGCCACCGTGGCGCCGACCGGGCCGCTGGCGGCAGCGACCACCAGCGTTTCGCCGGGCTGTGGCTTGCCGATTTCATGCAGGCCCGCATACGCGGTAAAGCCGGGCATGCCATAGACGCCGAGCGCGGTGCTCAGTGGCAGGCTGTCGTCCTTGGGCAGCTTGCGCAGGGGTGTCGTGGGGGTCAACAGGCTATGCGTCTGCCAGCCGCCGGGCAGCACCAGCAGATCGCCAGGCTGATAGTCGGCGTGATTGGACGCAATGACTTCGCCGACGGTGCCGCCTTCCATCACGGCATCGATGGCCACTGGCGCGGCGTAAGAGGGACCTTCGTCCATGCGGCCACGCATATACGGGTCCAGCGACAGGAAGCGATTGCGGACCAGAATCTGGTCGTGGCCGGTCGGTTCGACGGCGACCTCTTCGATGCGGAAATTGTCGGCGCTGGGTTCTCCGTGCGGGCGCGATGCCAGCACGATGCGGCGGTTGATGATGGACGTCATGGGGAATGGCTCGTAGGCAGTCCGCGCGTGGGCGGTCGGGTGAGCACAGCCGCTGTGCGGCTGCGCGGGAGAGTGCTGTCACAGGCGCAGCAGGGTGCATGGTCGGCACACAACGCGACATGCCCCCTGATGCACTAGCGCGGTGCCGATGACTCCGGCGCGCTGGCGCTGTCCAGTTGCGCGATCTGATCGGCACTGAGCGCCACACGTGCGGCTGCCAGCACATCGTGCAACTGGGTCACGCTGGTGGCGCTGACGATCGGCGCGGTCAGGCCGGGGCGTGCGATCAGCCAGGCCAGCGCAATCTGCGCAGGCGTGGCGTTGTGCGTCACGGCCAGATCGTCCAGCGCCTGCAGGATGCGCAGTCCACGCGGGTTGACGTACTGCTTGACCACCGATGCACCGCGTGCGCTGCTCTTGCCAGCGTCGTCGGCGCTGCGATATTTGCCGGTGAGAAAGCCGCTGGCCAGCGAGTAATAGCTGATCACGCCCAGCTCGCGTTCGCGCACGAGGGGCTCCAGTTCGGCTTCGTAACCGGCGCGGTCGTACAGGTTGTATTCCGGCTGCAGGCTTTCGTAGCGCGGCAGCTTGTACTGCTCGGAAATATCCAGCGCATCGCGCAGGCGCGCAGCGCTGTAGTTGGACGCGCCGATCGCACGCACCTTGCCTTGCTCGATCAGTCGGCCGAATGCCGCCAGCGTGGCTTCCAGCGGAATCGATTCGTCGTCTTCGTGCGCCTGGTACAGATCGATCACATCGGTCTGCAGACGCGTCAGCGAATCTTCCACTGCTGCTGCGATGTTGTCCGGCGACAGGCCGGGATGCTCGCTCCACTTGGCGACCTTGGTGGCGATCAGCACCTTGTCGCGCTTGCCGCTGCGCGCAAGCCAGCGCCCGATGATGGTTTCCGATTCGCCGCCGCGATTGCCCGGTACCCAGCCGGAGTAAGCATCGGCCGTATCGATGAGATTGAAGCCGGCATCCACGAATGCATCGAGCAAGGCGAACGAGGTCGCCTCGTCGGCGCTCCAGCCGAACACATTGCCGCCGAAGACGATCGGTTGAACCTGCAGGCCGGAGCGGCCGAGTGCGCGGGGTTGGGTCATCGTGGATGCTCCTGATTCGAACTGGCAACAGGATAGTCACGCACACCGATGTTGCGTGTGACATCTGCGTGGATTCAGCGTTCCGCCGATCGTCCTCAGCAGCTCACAGGATCTGAACATGTCGGCGACGGGGGACGCGGCAACAGGCCTTGTGCGGATGCACGACGGGCACATGGCAGGCCCGGGAGCGCATGTTAGGCTCGCGCTACTTTTTCCCGGATGAGGGTGCTGCGATGATCGGCAACAAGCTGGCCTGTGCATGTGTGATGGGTGTGGTGGTGGCGATGAGCGCGCCGCTGGCGATGGCGGTCAAGCCTGCCGATAGCGCGAGCTTGCCCGCGCCCGACGCCGCATTGCAGGCAGCCATCAACGGCAACTGGCGCGACCGCGTGTACGTGCAGCGCGATCAGTATCGCCATCCCGGTCAGACGTTGGCGTTCTTCGGCATCAAGCCGACCCAGACCGTCATCGAAATTACTCCCGGCGGCGGCTGGTATTCGGAAATCCTGGCGCCGTACCTGCGCGAAAAGGGCAAGTACGTGGCTGCGGTGGTCGACCCGGCGTCGGCACCGGAAGGCCGCAGCCGCGATTACGCGCAGCGTGCGCGCGACGAGCTGGAGAAGAAGTTCCATGCCAAGCCGGAGGTGTATGGCAAGCCCTCGCTCGTGTCGTATGTGCCTAAGTCGCCGTCCTTTGGCGTGGACAACTCCGCCGACCTGGTACTGACCTTCCGCAACGTGCACAACTGGCGCATGGCCGGCACTGCCGAGGCGATGTTCGCCGGCTTCTACAAGGTGCTCAAGCCCGGCGGCGTGCTTGGCGTGGTCGAACATCGCGCCAAGGCCGATGTGCCGGCCGACGACAAGAGCGGCTACGTTGGCCAGGCACAGGTGATTGCAATGGCCGAAGCCGCCGGTTTCACCCTGGTTGGCAAGAGCGAGGTCAACGCCAACCCGCGCGACACCAAGGATTACCCGGGCGGTGTGTGGACGCTGCCGCCCAGCAACAGCCATGACAAGGCCGACGATGCCAAGTACCAGGCCATCGGCGAGAGCGACCGCATGACCTTGAAGTTCGTCAAGCGCTGACGCCCGGCTGCATGCCGGCGCGCTGCGCGTGTCGGCATGCAGATGTTTGACGTCATCGGGTATGTGCAGCGCGTCGCGCAACAGGATTGGCAATGTTGGTGTTGTTGAACAAACCCTACGGTGTGCTCTCGCAATTCAGCGACCGCTCGCAGCCGCCCAAGCGCACGCTGGCCGAATTCGGCTTGCCGCCCGATGTGTATGCCGCAGGCCGTCTGGACCATGACAGCGAAGGCTTGCTGTTGCTGACCGATGACGGTGCATTGGCGCATCGGCTGACCGACCCGCGCCACAAACAGCCCAAGACGTACTGGGTCCAGGTGGAGGGCGCGCCACAGCCCGAACAACTGCAGGCGTTGCGCGACGGGGTGGTGCTCAACGATGGACCCACCCGGTCGGCACAGGTGCGCATGCTCGACCCGGCACCGCAGCTGTGGCCGCGCGATCCTCCGGTGCGCGTGCGCAAGACCGTGCCCGATGCCTGGCTGGAGCTGCAGATCACCGAAGGCCGCAACCGTCAGGTGCGGCGCATGACCGCGGCGGTGGGCTTGCCGACCTTGCGCCTGGTGCGCGTGGCCATCGGCGATTGGCGGCTGGACGCGCTTGCACCTGGGCAGTGGCGCGCTGAAGACACCGCCAGCGCGCGCCCGCGCCGGAGCCCGCGCTGAGGTGTGGCATCTGTGGCGGGCGCGGTACGCGTGGCATTGCGTTAACGCGTGTAGCCGCTGACAGGACGTTCGCATCGCCAGCGGGCGCAACGACCGGAGCGTGTGAGCGGGCAGATCCTGTTCTTGTCTCCCGCTTCGCCTGAGCCACGCATGGCCGACCGTTATTCGATGGGTTCGATGGTCGTCCCATCATATGACGCAGACGGCACGCAGCGTGGGCCCCTCAATCGCTGACATCGGTGCATTGCGCTGCACGCAGACATGCATGCCACAAACGAAAAACGCCACGGCATCAGGCCGTGGCGTTTATGCATGACTTCGCGCGATGGCTTATTCGATGCCGTCGCTCGGGGTCACTGCACCGCGGCGCTGGTAGGCCGCACGGCGTGCGTTGGCATTGCTGGCATGTTCGCGATCCAGACGATGCACATTGCCGCCGAGCACCTGCTGGTCACGCTGACGCTTGCGGTACACCGCATAGCCGATCAGGCCCAGGCCTGCGACCGCGGCGGCAACCGTCACGGCCGGGTTGCGCTTGACCAGTTTGCTGGCGGCCTTGCCACCGGTGCGCACTGCGCCGAGCGCGGCGCCGGTCTTGAGCCATTCGCTTGCGCTCGGTCCGAAATGACGCAGGCTGCTGCCGGCGTGGCGTGCCTGGTCGCCCGCGTTGGACGCGGCATGACGCAGCTGGTCGCCCGCAGTGCCGGCCAGTTCCAGGGCACGCTCCAGGGCGCGTTCGGTGATCACAGTCAGCTTGCTCATCGGAGGCGTTTCCTTTCTGAGTACGTGATCTGCAGTCTGTGCGCTGATGCGTATAGGCGGCGTTAGCGGGACCGGGTGCCGTTTGGCTTACGGTTAGGTAGTGCGCCGCGGTGGATTCCGAGTGCCCGCCTGTTTCACCGCCGCCGCGGGTCCGTGCGTTTCAGGTGCCGCGTGGTTTTGCTCTGTGGGTTGCTGCAGCTGTCCGCGCCGCAGGAGATTTCGAGCGCCCTTCTGTTTCACCGCCGCCGCGGGTCCGTGCGTTTCAGGTGCCGCGTGGCTTTGCTCTGTGGGTTGCTGCAGCTGTCCGCGCCGCAGGAGATTGCGAGCGCCCGTCTGTTTCACCGCCGCCGCGGGTCTGTGCGTTTCAGGTGCCGCGTGGTTTTGCTCTGTGGGTTGCTGCAGCTGTCCGCGCCGCAGGAGATTGCGAGCGCCTGTCTGTTTCACCGCCGCCGCGGGTCCGTGCGTTTCAGGTGCCGCGTGGTTTTGCTCTGTGGGTTGCGGCAGCTGTCCAGGGATCGTCCGGCCACGGATGCCTCGGATACCTCCCCTTCATCTCTTTTTTAACGTCCGGATACGTATTCGCCCAGAAACTCTTCAAGTCCTGGGTCACCTGCAACGGCCGCCCGCCGGGCGACAGCAGGTGCAAGGTCAACCGGATACGGCCGTCGGCGATGCGTGGGGTTTCGGCCAGGCCGAACAGTTCCTGCAGTTTGACCGCCAGCACCGGCGGTAGCGGTTGGCCGGCGTGGTCGAGGGCATAGCTGATGGGGCGCTCCATGCCGGAGGGCACGCTGATGCGGGTGGGCGCATGGCGGTCGATCCACTGGCGGCGCTCCCAGGGCAGCGCGCTCTTCAGTGCTTCGCCCAGGCTGGCCTCATCCAGCGCGTCCAGGCGGGTCTTGCCGGCGAAGGCCGGGCGTAGCCAGGTGTCCAGCGTCTCCAGCAGTGTGGCATCGGAGAGATCGGGCAGCGCCAGCTCGGGCATCCATCTCTGCAGCGACTGCACGCGGGCGCGCCACTGCTGCAGGTTTTCTGTCCAAGGCAGGGCGTCCAGGCCGAGTTGACGCACTGCGTCGGTGAGCGCGGCTGCGGCGTGTGCCGGGTCGACGCGGCCGGCCGGGCGGCTGTCGAGCACGATGCGGTCGAAGCTGGATTGGCGGCGGGCGACCAGGGCCCGTTTGTCCGCGTCCCACTGCACCACGTCCTGCTGCACGAAGCGCTCAGGCAGGCTGCGACGCAGGTAGGCTTCATCCACCGGCGCGGCGCGCAGCAACAGCGCATCCTTGGCTTCATAGCGCAGTTCGCTGGCCACCAGCCACGGTTCGCCGCGCAGATCGCTATGGTCGAACAGGCGCGCGCTGCGGCCGTTGGCGAGCAGGTAGCGCAGCGGGTCGGCCGGGTGGCGTGCGGCGATGCGATCGGGAAATGCGTGCGACAGCAGGTCGCCGAGCGCGTGCGCCTCCACGCTGGATGGCGGGGCGCTGTCGCAGCGCAGCCGGCGCCGCCATTGTTTGGCGGCGCTGTCGATGGCAGCCAGGCCGCCACGATCGGCGTCGGCCGCGCTGCGGCCCTGACGAAATGCCGCCAGCGCCCGCCAACGCGCGGCCAGCCCATCGCCACCCTGGCGCAGCGGATCGCGCGCTTCCAGCAACGCGGCCAGGTCGCAGGCCAGCGCCACACGCGGCGCATCGCCGGCCTGCGCCAGCATCGCCGCCAGGCGTGGATGCGTGCCCAGCGCGAGCATGCGCCGGCCGAGCGTGGTGATGCCGCCGCTTGCGGTGAGCGCGCCCAGCCGCCGCAGCAGCTCGCGCGCGGCGGCCAGTGCGCCACTGGGCGGCGCATCGACAAAGCGCAGCGCGCTGCTGCCCCAGGCGGCCAGTTCCAGCGCCAGGCCGGCCAGTTCCACCTGGGTGATCTCGGCACGGCGCTGCGGTTCCAGCCGTTGCGACTGCGGCCACAGCCGGTAGGCCCAGCCGCTGGCGACACGCCCGGCGCGGCCGGCGCGCTGTTCGGCCGAAGCCTGCGCAATGGCGGCCACGTCCAGCCGCGAAAACCCGCTGTTGGGGTCGTAATGCGGCTCGCGCGCCAGCCCGCTGTCGATCACTACGCGCACGCCGGGCAAGGTGACCGAAGATTCGGCCACGTTGGTGGCCAGCACCACGCGGCGGCGGCCTTGCGGGTCGGGCTGCAGTACCTGGCTTTGCGCCTCCACCGACAGCTCGCCGTGCAGCGGCAGCACCTGCACCGCCGGATCCAGCGCATCCTGCAGTGCGCGATGCACCCGCGCGATCTCGCGCTGGCCGGGCAAAAACACCAGCACGTCGCCGGGATGCGTGGACAACGCGTGCTCCACCGCGCGCCGCGTCTGCGGCTCCAGCGCTTCGTCGCGGCGCGCCGGAAAGTGCGCAATCTCCACCGGGAAACTGCGCCCGGCACTGCTCAGCCGCGGCGCTTCCAGAAAGCCGGCCAGGCGTTCGCCATCGAGCGTGGCCGACATCGCCACGATGCGTAGGTCATCGCGCACCTGCGCCTGCACATCCAGCGCCAGCGCCAGACCCAGGTCGCCGGCCAGATGGCGTTCGTGGAATTCGTCGAACAGCAGCGCGCCGACGCTTTCCAGCATGGGGTCGTCCTGGATCAGCCGGGTCAGGATGCCTTCGGTGACGACTTCGATGCGGGTGCGCGCGGAGGTCTTGTTCTCGAAGCGGATGCGGTACCCCACCGTTTCGCCGACCGGCTCGCCGAGCTGGCGCGCCATGAACTGCGCCGCGCTGCGGGCCGCCACGCGGCGCGGTTCGAGCATCACGATTCTGCGGCCGGCCAGCCACGGCGCGTCCAGCAACGCCAGCGGCACCTGGGTGGTCTTGCCGGCGCCGGGCGGGGCTTCCAGCACCAGCCGCGGATGCGCAGCGAGACTGTCGCGAATTTGCGGCAACAACGGGGAGATCGGAAAAGCAGGGTCGGTCATGCGCGGGAAGGATACGTTTCTGCTGCATAGAGTGCGACAGAGACCTGTGCGCAACTGCCGGCAGCCCGCTGCGTTCCGGCTCACCACGATACAGCGCACGAAACGCTCCACGCTGCAGCGAAACATCGGGTGCGAGAGACGTAATCGCAGCGCTAAATCGGAAATCCCCGTATCCCACTTGGTCAAGGTCTTTCCACAATCGGCAGGCCACTCCGCCAATCCAGAGACGCTATGAACGACTACGGTTCTTATCGCTACCTGCCTGCCGATGGTTGGTACGCTACCTATCCCCAAGTGACCGATACCGACCAGGTGCGCGTCTTCCAACGTGTGGCGCTATGGCGGGTTGCCCCGCACGGTACCATCGTGGGTCTGATCTCCTCGCCCGACGGCGACCAGGAGGACATCGAGTCGCAGCTTCTCAGTGCCCCGCGCGGACAAGGCGTCCACTACATCCACATGGATGATATGACCGAACAAGAACGCGAGCAGATCCGCAACAGACGTTTCAGCTGATCGCACCTGCTGCGTTTTGGGCGCCGTCACGCGTGATCTGACGACGACGGTACGGATGGCGCATGGCCATTCGTACCGTGGTGGCGATTTAGAGCGTGCGTGCGGTTCTCATGCTCTTGCGCCGAAAAAGGGCATCCGCTGGACAAGCGCCAGCGGCCAAGCGCGTGCGCTGAAGATCATCCCGCTTCGCGCATCCGGGCGGTCAGGCCCTTGAGGAAGGCGCGCAGCAGCTGGTCGCCGCAGGGGCGGAAATTCTTGTGGCCGGGTTGGCGAAACAGTGCGGAGAGTTCCGGCTTGGACAGCGGGAAACCGGCGCTGGCGAAGATGGCGTGCATGTCGACGTCCTTCAATTCGAAGGCCACGCGCAGCTTCTTCAACACCAGGTTGTTGCCGACGCGGGTTTCCAGCGGGCGTGGCGGCTGGCTCTCGTCGCGGCCGCGGAAGCGCAGCACCAGGCCGTCGAGAAAACGCGCCAGCATCGCATCGGTGCAGGGCTCAAAGCCCGGCTCGTCTTCCTTCTTCAGCCAGGCCTGTACCTGCGGCTTGTCGAGCGCGAACTCGGGGTCGGCCAGGTGGGTGATGTCCACCACCTTGTCGTCGCTGAGGTCGAGCATATAGCGTATGCTGCGCAGTACATCGTTGTGGATCATGACCGTTCCGGTGCCCCGGCCTGTCGCCGGAAAGCGGCCATTCTACGGGGCTTGAGTGAAACCGGTCTGACACCGTGCGCAGGGGGTCATGCGCACCGGCAGCGATGGAAGCGCAGGCCGTCGTGCAGACGGGCCCGAATTGCCTGCACTGCGGCACGACGCAGCGCTCAGCTGCCGCGATAGGTGGAGTACCCGTACGGGGACAGCAGCAGCGGGACATGGTAGTGGCCGTCGTCGGCGATGCCGAAGGCGATCGGGATGCAGTCCAGGAACGGTGGATCGGCCAGCGCCATGCCGGTTGCCTGCCAATAGCGGGCGAGGTCGAATTCCAGCCGGTAGCGGCCGGGTTGCAGCGCGAGCGCGGCCAGGTCCGGGCAGCGGCCGTCGGGATTGGTGACACCCTCGAAGTGCAGCGTCTCGCCGGCGAACAGCCGCAGCGGCACGCCCGCGGCGGGGCGGCCGCTGGCGGTGTCCAGCACGTGCGTGGACAGCGTGCTCATGCCACTGCCTGGGTGGGTTGCGGCCATTGGCCGACGAATTCGGGTTGGTCGTAGGCCAGGTAGCTGTCGACGATGGCCTGGCGGTCGTCCAGGAACAACTGGTCGGCCACTGCGCGGGCCAGCCGCGGCAGCGCCACCTTCAGCCCGGACAGCGCGGCGGCCGATGGGCCGTGATTGATCAGCGCCGAATAGTTGAAGGCGAACAACCCGTGCAGCAGCGCGGCATCGTCAGGCGTGCGTGGCAGCAGTTCGAAGCCAGGTCCCAGATAGGGGTGTGCGTCCAGCACCGGATTGGCCTGGCCCGGCGGTGGCCGATAGCGGTCGCCCCAGCAGGCGATGCGCCCGGACAGCGCAGCCAGTTCCGGACGCAGCTGCGGATCGGTGACCAGGCCGGTGGCGATGGCAAGGAAATCGAAGCGGTGTTCGCGCTGCGGCGTGCGCACGACGATCTCGCCATCGCGTTCGGCCACGTCCAGCCACGGCGCGCCAAGATGCAGCGCGAAGCCGGCATGCGCACAGGCGCGCTGGAAGGTGTCGTTGGTGGGCGGTTGGTTGTGCGCGAAGAAGCTGGCCATCATCCGATACTTGTCTGCATCCGGCAGCGCCAGAAAACGCGGAATGATGCCGGCCTGTTCCATGTGCCGGAACGGATTGATGCGCGGCAATTCGCTACGCCGCACGAACACCTCGGCACTGGCGAGGCCTTGTTCGAGCGCAAAGCAGGCATTGTCGAAGGCCGAGGCGCCGCCGCCCAGAATGCCCACACGCTTGCCGGCCAGTGCGGCGAAATCGATCTGGCCGGACGTGTGCGCGTAGCGGTGCGCGGGCAGGGCGCGGCTGATCCACTCGGGCACCACCCACTGGCCCCCGCCCTGGATGCCGGTGGCCAGAATCAGTTTGCGCGTGAGCAGGGGGGCGCCCATCGCCAGATGCAGGCGATGGATACCCGGTGCGAAGTCCGGCTCCACGCGGACCAGGCGGGTGGCGTTGCGCACCGGCAAGCGCAGCGTTGTGCGATACCAGCGCAGATAATCCATCCAGCGCGCGCGCGGAATCTTGTCCAGCGCATCCCATGCGGCGCTGCCGTACTGCGCCTCCCACCACGCGCGGAAGGTGAGCGATGGCACGCCCAGATCGATCGAGGTGATGTGCTTGGGCGTGCGCAAGGTCTGCATGCGCGCGTAGGTCACCCACGGACCTTCCTGGCCCGCCGGGTTTTCGTCGATCACCAGCAGGTTGTGCACACGCTCGCGTTGCAGCGCGAACGCCGCCCCCAGGCCGCTCTGCCCGGCGCCGACGATGATGACGTCGTAGACGTGCCCGCTCGGATGCACGCGCGGTTGCACCCAGGCATCGCCGCCGTGGGCCAGGCATTGCAGGTCGTGGGCGAGGGTACGTTCGAGGTGGGCCAGGCTCATGGCAGTGCCTCCAGGCGCAGGTGAACGATCTTGCCGATTTCGGCGATGGCGGTGGCGATCTCTGCATTGCGCGCGGCCTCCAGCCGCTGCGCCAGCGCGGCCAGAATGCCGGCCTTGTCGTGCAGCCGCACGCAGATCACGAACGGAAATCCGAAACGGTGGCGATAGGCCTGATTGAGCGCGTGGAAGCGCTTGAATTCGTCCTCGCTGAGCCGGTCCAGCCCGGCCGAAGCCTGCTCCGCGGCCGATGCTTCGGTGAGCGTGCGGTCGATCGCGGCCTTGCCGGCCAGCTCTGGGTGGGCGCGGATCAGTGCGACCTGATCTTGCGGCGATGCGTCGTAGACGACCTGCATCAGGCCGTGATGCACATCGGCCAACGGCCGCCGCCGCAGCGCACGTTCAACCACCCACGGCGAGTGCTCGAACAGGTCGCGGTAGCGCGCCAGGAAGGCGGCATCGTCCAGCGCGGGGTCGTCGACCACGCTCATGCGTGCGTGCCTTGCAACGAGACATGCGCAGCCACCACTTTCCAGCCGTCGGCAAAGCGCACCCAGCTCTGGCTTTGCCGCCCGCGTGCGCTGCTGCCCTCGCGAATGAACTCTGCGTGCGTAGTGGCAAAGTCATGCCCGAAGCCGTGTACCTGCACATGTGCGAGCTGGCGTTGCGGCGAACCACCGCGGCCGCTGCGAAATGCGCGGATCGCATCGATGCCGTACAACACTTCGCCCACGCCATAGCGCACCGTGCTGGGCGCTGCATGAAACAGCGCATCCATCGCCGCGATGTCGTCGCGCATCAGCGCGGTTTCGTAGGCATGGAAGGCGGCCGTCACTTGCGCGATCACCTCGGGCAGATCGATCCGGGAGGCGGCAATGCTCATGCCGGGTGCACCTGCAGCCAATGGCGCGCAATATCGATGCGGCGCGCAATCCAGGCATCGCCGCTGGCCAGTACATGATCGACAAAGCGCGCCAGCGCCGCCGCGCGTGCCGGCTTGCCCACGATGCGCCCGTGCAGGCCGATCGAAAGCATGCGCCCGCCTTCGCTGCGCAATTGTTCGAAGCTGTCGCGCAGATAGCGGAAGAACGGCTCGCCATCGGCAAAGCCGTTATAGGCGACGAATTTCATATCGTTGGCATCCAGCGTGTACGGCACGATCAACTGCGCACGGCCGTGGCGGTGGTCGTAGTACGGCACATCGTCGGCGTAGCTGTCGGCGTCGTAGACGAAGCCGCCTTCCTCGGCAATCAGGCGGGCGGTGTTGGGGCTGGTGCGCCCCTGATACCAACCCAGCGGGCGGCTGCCGGTGACGCGCGTATGCACGGCGATGGCCTGCGCGATATGCGCGCGTTCGGTGGCCTCGTCCACGTGTTGATAATCGATCCAGCGCAGACCGTGACTGGCGATTTCCCACTGGGCCGCCTGCATCGCGGCCACCGCATCCGGATTGGATGCCAAGGCCTGCGCCACCCCGAACACCGTCATGGGCACGTTGCGTGCAGTGAACAAGCGATGCAGCCGCCAGAAGCCGGCGCGGCTGCCGTATTCGTACAGGCTTTCCATAGCCATGGCGCGTGCGCCGGGGTGCGCGTGTGCACCGACCATTTCGGACAGGAACGCTTCGGACCCGGCATCGCCATTGAGCACGCAGTTTTCTGCGCCTTCTTCGTAATTGATCACGAACTGCACTGCGATGCGCGCGCCGCCCGGCCATTGCGCCGCGGGCGGCGTGGCGCCATAGCCGAGCAGGTCGCGCGCAGCGTTCATGCCTGCGCTTCCGCGTGCCAGGCGGCCAGTGCCGCTTCCACCGCCAGGCCGTGCGTGCAGGCATCACCTTCGGCGCGCAGTACCGCTTCCAGTGCGGCCAGGGTGATCAGCACCTTGTGCTTCATGGCGTTGTAGCCCATCGCGCCGATGCGCCAGATCTTGCCCTGCAGCGGCCCGAACGCGGTGCCGATCTCGATCTCGAAATTCTCGCGCATGCGGCGGCGCACCGCCTCGCCGTCGATGCCAGGCGGAATCACCACGCCGGTGACGTTGCGCATGCGATGCGCATCGTCGCCGAACACTTCCAGCCCCAACGCGCGGATACCTGCACTGACCGCGCGCCCGGCCGCCGCGTGGCGCGCGAAGCGTGCATCCAGGCCTTCCTGCAGGGCCACGCGTGCGCATTCGCGGGCGCCGTACAGCATGGTGGTGGCTTCGGTGTGGTGATTGAGGCGCTTGTCCGACCAGTAATCCATGATCATCGCCAGGTCGAAATAGTTCGAGGCGATGCGCGGGCCGCTGCCGTTGGCGATGTCGGCGCGCACGATGCCGCGTTCGACATGGCGACGCGCGAAGATGGCCTCGGCCGCGCGCTCGGACACGGTGATCGGCGCCGAGCCGGACGGCCCGCCCAGGCATTTCTGCAAACCGCCGGTGACCACGTCCACCTCCCAGCGGTCGCTGGCGACGGGCATGCCGCCGATGGTGGCGGTGGCGTCCACATAACTCAGCGCGCCAGCTGCGCGGCACAGCGCGCCGAGGCCATCGAGCGGCTGGGCCATGGTGGTGGAGGTGTCGCCGTGCACGGTGGCCACCAGCTTGGGCGCCACGCGCTCGATCGCCTCGGCAATCGCGCTCAGCGGCAGCACCTGGCCCCATGACGCATCCACCGTGTGGACCTCGGCGCCGAGGCGGCCCAGGATTTCGGTGAGCAACAGGCCGAAGCGGCCGAAGTTGAGCACCAGCACGCGCTCGCCCGGGCTGACCAGCGACACCAGCGCCGCTTCGATACCGGCGCGCGCGGTGCCATCGACCAGGAACGTCCAGCGGTTCTCGGTGCCGAACAACGGCCGATAGAGCGCCATCACCTCGTTCATGTAGGCGGTCATTTCCGGATCGAACTGCCCCAGCAGATCGGCGGCCATCGCACGCAGCACGCGCGGATGCGCATTGACCGGGCCCGGGCCCATCAACAGGCGCTGCGGGGGATCGAGTTCGCCAAAGGTGTGCAGCTGACGCAGATCAGGTGACAAGGGGTTCTCCCAGGTGTTCGATGAAATGGCGCATGACCGCCAGTGCAATCTCGGCATCGGCCGGATCGACATGCTCGTCCGGATGATGGCTGATCCCGCCGGCGCAGCGCACGAACAGCATCGCAGTCGGGCACAGCGCCGCCATCACCATGGCATCGTGGCCCGCACCGGAGACCAGCTGGCGCGGTGCGATGCCTTGCGCGGCAACCGCATGTTCCAGCCGCGTGATCAGTGCCGGCGCGCAGGGGCTGGCAGCCAGTGTCTGCAGCGGCTCGATGGCGATGGCGATGCCGCGGTGGATGGCGATCTGCGCCAGTGCCTGTTCGATCTGATGCACGGCGGCATCGCGGCTCGCGTCGCTGCCGGCGCGCACGTCCAGCGTGCAGTCCACACGCCCCGGCACCACATTGGTGGCGCCGTGTGCCACCTGCAGCGTGCCGACGGTGGCAACCAGATCGCTGCTGCCTACGCGCGCGATGCGCTCGATGGCCAGCAGCGCTTCGGCGGCGGCGCTCAACGCGTCGCGGCGCAGTGACATGCTGGTGGTGCCGGCATGCCCGGCGCGGCCCTCGAAGCGCAGCGCGAAGCGCCGCTGCGCGGCGATGGCGCTGACGATGCCGAGCGGCAATCCTTCGGCTTCCAGTACCGGGCCTTGTTCGATATGCGTTTCCAGATACGCCAGCACGCTGCCCGGCGCGCGGGCGGCGCGCTGCACGTGGGCGATGTCCAGGTTCCACGCGGCCAGGGCGCTGGCCACCGTGATGCCGGCGGCGTCGGTGACCGCCAGCCTGGCGGGATCGAGCGTGCCGGCCACCGCGCCGCTACAGAACATGGACGCGGGAAAGCGCGAGCCTTCCTCGTCGCCGAAGGCGATGACCTCGATGGCGAACGGTAGTCTGCGCCCCTGTGCATGCAGCGCAGCGACGCATTCGATCCCGAGCAGGATGCCGAGCGGGCCGTCGTAGCGCCCGGCATCGCGCACGCTGTCCAGGTGGCTGCCGATCAGCAGCGCCGGCGTGTCTGGCCGCGTGCCGGCGTACCGGCCCACCAATGTGCCGAGGGGATCGATGCGCACCTGCATGCCGGCCGCCTTCATCCAGGTGCTCACCTGTTCCACCGTGGCGCGGTGGGCAGGACCAAGCCAGCCGCGGAATAGCCCGGTATCGCTATCGCTGTAGGACGCAACGCCCAGCGCGTCGCAGCGTGCCACCGCACGCGCACCGCCAGGAGCGGTGAGGTCGGCGGTTGCTTGGCGGGACGGCAGGGCAGCGGGCATCGACAGGACCAACGGGGCTCGTGGAGCCTTCAACAGCGGTCCAGGAGCAGGCGGGAGAGGTGACGCTTGGACTATAGGGAGGCAGTCCTGTCGCCATCAAAGAGTTTTTTCGCGGGCTTGTGCTGCAAAAAATGCAACGCGGTACAGGCGCCCCGCTGGCCTGGTGCTGCCGCGGCAGGCATGCCCTTGCGACGACCTCATCCAGCGAATGCGTGCGCGTGCCAGCGGCACCTCGGCCACGGTCTTGCCCGCACCGGTTGGCGGCAACGCCGCGAATGCACCGCAACGCCGTGGGCGCTGCGTCACGCGCAGCCCATGCGCCACACGCCGCGCGAAGGAAAACCTCGGAACGTGCCCATGGGGCGGGGGCGGCTGTTAATACGGTTCGGGAGGATCGCACCGCAACTGCGTCAGCTGATCGACTGCATGGCGTTGTTGCGGTCAGGCGCGCCTTCGCGCGCGTGCGGCAGCCAACGGCATGGCGGGGCTGCCTGGCGCCGCTCAACCGCCGTCCGCACATCCAAGGTCGTGCCGTAACGCAGCCACGCACTCGTCCACGAAGGTGCGCACCTTCGACGAGCCGCGGCGGCCTTCGACATGGACCACGTGCACCGGTTCGGGCGCGATTTCGAAGGCATCCAGCACGCTGACCAGCGTTCCGTTTTGCAGGTGTTGGCGGACCTGGTAGGACGGCACTTGCGTGAGGCCCCACCCATCCACTGCGGCAACGATGGCGGCGTTGAATGCGCTGACGCTCAGGCGCGAGGCAACGTCCACCTCATGCGCACGGCCATCCAGACGAAACGCCCACTTGGGCGCGCGTTCGGCCGCGGAGGTGGAAATCGTTGCATGCTGCGGCAGCCTGTCCGGGTGCTGCGGTATGCCGTGTTCTGCAAGATAGCCGGGCGAGGCACAGACCATGCGACGGACGCTGCCGACCGGGATGGCAGTCAGCGACGAATCGGGCAACGTGCCGATCCGGATCGCCACATCGATGCCTTCCTCCAGCAGCGGCACGACGCGGTCCACCAGCAGTGTCCGTGCGCGCATCGCCGGGTAACGGCTGAGGAAGTGCGCTACGACAGGTGTGACATGCAGTGCACCGAACATCTGCGGGGCAGTCACGGTGAGCAAGCCGCTGGGGAGCGTATGCAGCCCAGCGGCGCGGCTTTCGACATCCTCCAGCTCGGCCAACAGGCGCCGGCAGTCGCTTGCATACTGCTGGCCTGCCGCGGTGAACCGCATGGTGCGTGTGCTGCGCACCACCAGCAGCACGCCCAGCCGCGCTTCCAGCTGCGCGATGGTGCGCGTGACTGTGGCGGTGGAAATGCCGAGACGGCGTGCGACACCCGCAAAGCTTGTGTGCTCGGCCAGCGCGGCAAACAGCGTCATTTCCTGGATGCGGTCCACCTGCGCCTCGACTTCGACAATCACCTTCGACCGGGCACGCAGCCTAGCAGCCCGATGTGAGCAACCCCTGGATGCCGCATGCGCCATGCAGCGCATGCAAACGCAACAGTGGCCGCGGCATTGCGTGCGATGCAATGCTCAATTGAACCCCAGGGTGGTTCTCGTGCTGGACCGGCGCACCTAGCATGGCCGCCATTCCACACGCTTTGCCGCACCAGCATGCGCGCAGCCCCACGCATCAATTCCCACCGGCAACATGCGCCGGCGTGACACGGGCGCCGCTCCATCCTGCGCCTGGGGGGATGGGCACCGCACTGGCCCTGGGGGCCGGCAGATTGCGTGCAGCCGACACTTCCGGCGCATACACCCCACCACTTGACGGAGGCAGCATGTCCCACGACTCCACCCAGCGCATCAGGTATCGCACCCAGCAGGTTGGCGATGTCCAGGTGTTCTATCGCGAGGCAGGGCGCAAGGACGCACCGGTCCTGTTGCTGTTGCATGGGTTTCCCAGTGCCAGCCACATGTTCCGCGACCTGATGCCGCTGCTGGCAAGCCAATACCGTCTGATCGCCCCGGATCTCCCCGGCTTCGGCATGACCAAGGCACCGCCGCGTGGGCAGTTCGATTACACTTTCGAGGCGCTCTACAAGGTGATCGAAGGCTTTACCGACGCCTTGGGGCTGACGCGTTATGGCCTGTACCTGTTCGACTACGGTGCACCGGTCGGCTTCCGCCTTGCGGCCGCGCATCCGGAACGGGTGAGCGCCATCATCAGCCAGAACGGCAATGCCTACCTGGAGGGCTTCAGCGACCAATGGGACGCCTGGCAAGCCTACTGGCGTGAGCCAAGCGCCGCCAATCGCGAGGCCTGCCGTGCATCGTTGTCGCCGCAGACCATTCGTGAGTGGCAGTACGGTACCGGTGTCGCGCCCGGGGCACTGTCGCCGGACGGCTACATGCTGGATATCGCCTACATGGCGCGCCCGGGCGCCGAAGAGATCCAGCTCGACCTGATCCTGGATTACCGCAGCAACGTGGCAGCGTACCCGGCATTCCAAGCGTATTTTCGTACCCATCAGCCGCCATTGCTGGCCGTGTGGGGCAAGCACGACCCAGCCTTTATCCCGGCCGGCGCACAGGCCTACCGCAAGGATCTGCCAAAGGCCGAAGTGCACCTGCTGGACACGGGGCACTTTGCACTGGAGACGCATGCGGTGGAGATTGCGCACTCCATCAGTGAGTTCTTGTCGCGTACGCTCGCGCCGTCTGTATGACGCGTGGCCGTGTTGATGCCACTGCATCGCCAACGTGCGCTGAGGTCCAACGGCGCTGCCTGACACAGGATCGCCAAATGCTGCCGTTCTGGAGCGGCCTTGCACTGCTTCGAGATGTGGTTGGTAGTCCAGTGTGAGATGGCGCGCACTCACACTGGAGCAGACGGTACGGGGCTTGAAGCACCTAACAAAAACGACTGCGCCGCCGCCAGGCGGGCGCGGCCGGTGCCCGGAATCGGCATGTACCACACGTACACTGCGGTTCTGAGCGCGCCGTCCGCGCCCACCTGACGGCGGCGCGCGACGTGTTGTTGGCCGCGCTCAGTCTGCCGACAGCGACCCAAGGGTGAAGCCGGAAACCGCATTGACCTTGCCACGCCACAACACGCCACGGTTGCTTGGCAGCGGCTGGCCGCCCGGTGAGAAGCAACGCGCATCGATCAGGTGGATGAACTGCGGCGGCGTGCTGCTCTGCTGCGCATCGTCTTCGGAATCGTAGATGCTGGCGTGGCTGGCAAACGCGCGACGGATATCTTCTTTTTCATCGGCCGCGCCGGGGTAGGCCGCAGAGAACTCCTGCGCAAATGCCTCGAAATACCGCTTGCCGCTGACCAACTGGCCGGAAATGACGATGCCTTCGACAAACAGCGTGACGCCGAACTGCACGTCCGAGGTGTTGGCAATGCCGACCAGCTTCTGCAGATACCAATCCACGCTCTGGCCATCGAACGCCAGCTTGACGTCTTCCAGCGACGGTTGATGTTGATCTTGGTCTGTCATGTTGCTCTCCTTGAGTGGATTGGACGACGCGTTAGCCGTAACGCAGATGTGGATGGCGCGCCGTTGGCGTGCCTAAGCATGGCACACGGATCGCCAAGGTTGCCGTGGTTGGGTTCGCTACGAAGGCTCCGGCACGATGGTCTTGCGACACATGGACACTTTCACCCGGTGCATGCCCATGGCGCGCATGGGGCGAGCGACCGCAGCGGAACGACCGCCCTAGTCACCACCCCGCCACCACCCCATCGGAGCGCGGATCACTGGCGCCGCTGATCACGCCATCGACCTCACGCACCAAGGCACCGGCATGCCCCATCACCGCGCTGTACGCCGGCAGCAGTTCCACCGCATGCCCGGCGTTGCGCAGGGCCTGCACCACGGCCGGGTCGAAGCGGTCTTCCAGCTTCAACGCCGTGCTGTCTTCGCCCCAGGTGCGGCCGAGCAGCCAGCGCGGTGCGCTGACCGCCTGCTGCAGCGGCATGCCGAAGCGGGCGTAGCGGGAGAACACGGCGGCCTGGGTTTGCGGTTGGCCTTCGCCGCCCATGGTGCCGTAGGCCATCACGCGGCCATCGTCGAAGGTGGCCAGTGCCGGGTTGAGGGTGTGGAAGGGTTTGCGGCCTGGGGCAAGGGCGTTCCAGCCATCGGGGGCGAGGCGAAAGCTGCAGCCTCGGTTCTGCCAGGTGATGCCGGTGCGCGGCAGCACCAGGCCGGAGCCGAATTCGAAGTAGGTGGACTGGATGCAACTGACCGCGCGGCCGTGCGCGTCGATGGCGCCGAACCAGACGGTGTCGCCTGCTTGCGAGGGCTGTGGCCACGGCAGTGCGGCGCTCATGTCGATGCGTGCGGCGAGCGCATCGAGTGCGGTGCTGTCGTCGAGCAGGGCTTGCGCGTCGAGCGTCATCCAGGCGGGGTCGCCCAGGTGTGCGTCGCGGATCAGGAACGCCTGCTTGCTGGCTTCGATCAGCCCGTGCAGGTGTGCGTAGCTGTCTGCGTCTTCCACCTTCAGGCGATCGAAGAGCGCCAGGATCAACAGCGAGGCAAGCCCCTGCGTGGGTGGCGCGTGGTTGTAGAGGCGCGCGCCCTGGATGACAACCGATAACGGCACGCTGACGTCGGCGCGATGGATCGCCAGGTCGTGTGCGCTGAGCGGGCTGTCCAATGCCTGCAGGTCTGCGGCGATATCGTGTGCGATCGCGCCACGATAGAAACTCTCCAGCCCTTCATCGGCGAGCCGCTGCAGGGTGCGCGCGAGCTGCGCCTGGTGCAGCAGCGCGCCTTCGCCCAGCGGGACGCCGTGCGGCTCGAAGATCTCGGCATAGGCGCCGGGTTGCAGACGCAGTTCTGCGCCCTTGCTGGCGGCGATCTGCGCCCCGCCCAGCGTGACCGGCACGCCGGCGCTGGCGTGATGGATCGCATCGCTCAACAGGCGTTGCAGCGACACGCTGCCGTTTGCCTGCTGCAGGGCCAGCGCCCAGCCGGAGACGGTGCCGGCCACGGTATTGGCCGCGCCTGGCCCGCGCCACGGAACGTGGGCGTGGCCGCGATAGAAATCCAGTGTTGCCGCCTGCGCCGCGCGGCCGCAGGCATCGATGGCATGCACGCGGCCATCGGGTTCGTGGATGAGCCAGAAGCCATCGCCGCCGATGCCGGTCATGTGCGGGTAGACCACCGCCAGGCAGGCGGCGGTGGCCACGACCGCTTCGACGGCATTGCCGCCGTCGCGCAAGACATCGCGCCCGGCCTGTGCGGCCAAGTGGTGCGGTGCGACCACCATGCCGCGGCGCGCGCGCAGGGTATGCACCATCAGCGTGACTCCGGCGGCGGGCTGAAGGCGAGCAGGCCGTCGCGTTCGAGTTGCGCGGCCAGCGCAAACAGGCGGTCTTCACGGCCGGGCGCGGCGATCAGTTGCACGCCCAGTGGCAGGCGCCCGGGACGCGGCAACGGTGCGGCCAGCACCGGGCAGGCGGCCAGGCCGAGTGGCTGGGTAAAAATGCCCAGGTTCGCGCGTGCGGAGACGGGCAAACCGTCGATCTGGATGGTGTCCTGGTCGATGCGTGGCGCCACGCACGGGGTGGCCGGCGCGATGAGCACCTCCACCTGGTCCCACAGCGCGTGCATGGCATCGGCAAACCATTGTGCGAAGCGGTGCGCATCGGCCACCGCGCTGGCGGGCAGCTGCAAGCCGGCGAGCAGGCGGTCGCGGGTGGCCGGGTCGAACTGCGCGCCGTGCGCGGTGAGTGCGCTGCGGTGACGATGCCCGCCTTCGGCAGCGGTCAGGACGAAGGCAGCGGCGCGTGCGCGTTCGGCCTCCGGCAGGTCGATCGACGAAAGGCTGTTGCAGGCGGTGAGCAGGGCCTGCAGCCCGGCCTCCAGATCCGGATCCAGATTGCGTTCAAACCAGCCGCCCAACCGCGCGACACGCAGGTTGCCGGCATGGCACGAAGGCAGCGGCTGCCCGCGCAGTACCTCATGGATGCGGCGCAGGTCGGCCACCGAGGTGGCGAATGGGCCGGCCACGTCCAGTGCGTCGACAAACGGGAACACGCCATCCAGGGGCACGGCGCCGTGCGTGGGGCGCAGGCCGTAGATGCCGCACAGCGCGGCCGGCACGCGGATGGAACCATTGGTGTCCGAGCCAAGCGCGAACGGCACCAGCCCGGCCGCCACCGCAGCCGCCGAGCCGCCCGACGAGCCGCCCGCCAGGTGCTGGAGATCGTGCGGATTGGCGGTGGTGCCGTAATGCGCGTTGACGGTGGCAAAACCGTACGCGAATTCGTCCATGTTGGCGGTACCCACCAGCACGGCCCCGGCGTCGCTGAGCCGTTGCACCACCGCCGCATCGCGGCTGGCCGGCGGGCAGTGCGCACGCACCGCGGCGCCGGCGGTGGTGACCTGCCCGGCGACGTCGAACAGGTCCTTGACCACGAATGGCACGCCGGCCAACGCGCCCCCGTCGCTGCCCCCGGCAAGCGCGGCCTGCACGCGCGCGGCATCGGCCGCGGCACGCGCCGGCAGCAGGCGGGTGATGGCGCACAGGCGGTCGTTGGCCTGGTTGATGCGCGTCAGCGTCTGGGTGGCCAGTCGCGCGGCCAGCGTGGGCTGGCTGCGCGTGGTGCTGACGATGGAGGCAATCTGGCCGCGCGCACCGCCGCCCTCGTGTGCCGTTGCAGGCGGCGCATGGAAGCTGGCCAGCAGCTGCGCGTGCCCACGCAGCACTTCGGTATTGCGATCGACGCCTGCCTGCCATTGCGCGGGGAGTTGCATGGATCACCTGTTGGAAAGCGGGGATTGGGGAGTTGAGATTCGCTTGTGTGCTTGGCGTGCGGGTCGTGCAAACGTGCTGGCTGATGCGTTGAGAGCCGACACGACGCTGTCGGGATGCGCGTCACCGTTACAGTGGTCGTTGTGACCGCAAAGACCGCAGACGTGCAGCTTCCGGCGTTGGATCTAATCATGCAGCAGCGTCATCGCGCGTCGTGCTGTCTCACGTCCTGATCGAACGGCTCTCCCGCGGAGCGAGAAGGCAAGGTTTGCGCGCCACCGGTGCGCATGCATGGGAGCGTTCGCATCGCAAACGCGGGCTGGGGCGCTGGCGGCGTTGGGCGAGGCTGTCACGGCAGTCGGAGATGTGCCAGGCATTTGTTTCCACATTCCTCACCAGCGACTCTACCGATGCAGCACTGTCATCTGCATATCGAACCTTCATTCGCCCTGCGGGCGCCTTGTTCCATCAAGGGGACCGAGGTCCGATGGGAAAAAGGGGAAGTGGTAACCCCACTGCCGGTGGTTGCGGCGCGGTGAGGCGGTCGACCAGCAGCTGTTCGAATGCCGGCACGTCCACCGCATGCACCACCGTCTGCGCCTGCTCGCCCAGCCCGGGCTGATACCCCGGTGCCCACGACAAGATGTCGCCGTACCCGGCATCGAAGGCGGTGTTGGTGTCGACGTACAGCGTTTCGGTGCGGGTGGCCAAGTCGGGGCGCAGCCACACGGCCGTGGCCAGTTCGTCCCACATCGGAAAGCCCGGCTCGCGGCGGCGCAGTGCGTGGCCAATCGTGGTGTCGGCCGCACTCATGCGCGCCAGCAACTCGGTGGTGAGTTCGGTGGCGGTGGAGGGGTCGACCGGCACCATGGTGATCTGCCGCCACGGCGCGCGCATGACGATGCTGGCCGCTTCCGGGTCCCAGCGGATATTGAATTCGCGTCGCGGCGAATTGACGAACTCGCGTGCGAATTGCTGCGCACTCACGCTGTTGCGTTGCTGCCGTGGATTGAGGCTGCCGCCCATGTAGACCAGCTCGCGCGCCAACGTGGCAAAGGACGGGTCCAGCGATTGCGCCAGTGCCAGATTGGTCAACGGGCCGGTTGCGATGATGCTCACCTCGCCCGGGTATTGACGCACCATGCGCAGCATGAACAACGCGGCCGGCTCGTCTGCGGGGCGCACCACGCTGGGATTGCCCAACGCCAGCTCGGGCACCACATCGTGGGCGTGATAGCGCGGCGCGCTTTGCACGGTGTCGCCGTCCACCCAGTGCCTGGTCCATGCGCCTTTCCAGACGAGTTTGCCGTACAGCGCTTCCCAGCGCTCGGTGGCCGACTCGCTATTGAGCAGCGGATGCACCGGGCCGGGAAGCACTGGAATCTGCGGATGGCCAGCCAGTTCCAGCAGGCGGCAGGTATGCGCCAGCGCCTCATCGCGCCAGATATTGCCGCTGACGGCACTGATGCCCAGCACCTGCACGTCGGGCGATTGCAACAGCAGCAGCTGTGCGGGCGTGAAGCCGTCGATGTCGTCTTCGAGAATGACGCGGCGTCTGGATGAGGGGCGGTGCGGATCGTTCATTGCGTTCTTGTCGTGGAAGGTTGAAGGCGTTGCAACGGCGATGGAGAGAGGCATTTGTGGGAGCGTGTCTGCGCGCGACGGTGCGTTACCGGTTAAGCCCGTTCGTGCTCGGGCGCGCTCCTACGCTGCGTGTGTCATGTCGTTGTCGGTGCTATCTGTGTTGCAGCAATAGCGTGCGCTCGTACTGGGCCAGGTCGGTTTCCAGCTGCCATTGCAGCCGCGCCTTCTCGCTGCCCTGGCGGAATGCGCGACAGGCAGCGTCATCGGTTTCGCGCTGCAACGCAGTGGCGCAGGCCTGCGCAACTTTACCGTCGGCATCCCACAGGCTGGTGCCCGGCAGGAAGCTGTAGGTGAGGCCATTGCGGGCCAGCTGTTTGAGCGTGGGGTAGTCGAGGCCTTGTTCCTGCATCGCGCGTTGGTACTCGTGGGTCATGTCCGCACGCGAGACGCCGGCATCGTCGGTGGACAACACCACCGGCACGCCGGCACGCAGATACAGCGCCAGCGGATGCGCCATGCCCTTGACGCCCAGGATCACATCGTTGCTGGTGAGGTTGATCTCCACCGCAACCTGATCGCGTCGCATGCGTTGCAGCAGTGTCTCCGCATCGTCTTCGTAGGGCAGGTCCACGCCATGACCGATGCGGCGTGCACCGGCATCCACCGCCTGCCGAATATGCGAGCGCAGCTGCGCCGGCGGCACCAGCCCCAGCGCCAGCTCGCCGGCATGCAGCGACAGCGGCACACCGGGATAACGCGTTGCGAAGAAGCGGAACATCGCCATGTGCCGTGCGTAATCGGCCAGCGCCACTGGATTGTCTTCCGGCGCAACGATGTTCAGCGCCACCGCGCGGCTGCCGCCGGCCGCGATCAGCGCATGCGCCAGCGCCATCTGCCCGAACACCATCGGCTGCGGCAGCACGCGCAGCACATACGGAACATAGCGGTACTCGACCGTGCGGCCGGGGCGTGCATCGGCCTGGTCGCAACGCAGTACGCGCCGGACCTGCGCGTCGACGTCGGCAAGATCGCGTTGCGCGGCCTGCACCAGCGGCGCCAGGTCGGGCTGCAACGCACGCAGGTTGGCTGCGTCGTCCTCGCCCTTCCACGGCAGTAACTGCATGCGCTTGGCAGCCTGATCCATCTGCGGCGGGTTGGCGATGATTTCCACATACGGCACGCGGTCGCGTGCGGCCTGCTCCAGCACTGCGGCGACGGTGTCGGCGACACGGGTGCGGACCACCGCATCGAACTTGCCGAAGGTGCTGAAGAACTGATCGTGGCCGCTGGGGTGCGTTGGGCCTGGCAGGAAGTTGCGCATCGACAGCGAATTCACCATCCGCCCGTACAGCGCGGCATTGCGGGTCGCCAGGCCGCCCGCCGGCTCCTGGCCGGCCCCGCAGGGCGGCGCGCGCAGGCTCAGGTCGTCCAGTTGCACGCAGGCGCCATCGTCGCTGGCCCACTGCAGATAGTCTTCCGCATACACCGAACCGGAGAGGTGGTTATGCAGGTCGCCACCTTTCGGCATGGCCTGCAGCCAGGTGCGTAGCTGTGCCGGCTGCGCGGCCGCCTCACGGAACAACTGCGACACCTGCAGTTGGCGTTGTTGCGCAGGCGCCGGTGCTGGTGTTGGCCGTGCGTGCACGGCAACGGGCAAGCACGCCCACACGCTCAGGATCAGACAGCGGCGAACAAATGGCATGCAGGAGACTCGTTTGGAGAGACGGTGGCGTGCGACGGCCGGCGGCCCCATAGCTTGCCCACCAGCGCGATCCGAAGCCACCCACGTACGCGCCGGCAAGCACGCCTGGAACACGTGGAGGCACGCATCATTCCAGCGCATAGCGCAGCACGAACAAGCCCGCGATGGCCCAGGTGGCCGGGTGCACACCACGCCAGCGGCCGCTGCCGAGCCTGAGCGCGGCATAGGTGACGAAGCCGAACGCAAGCCCCGTCGCAATGGAATAGGTCAGCGGCATGGCGAGCATGCAGATGGCGGCCGGCAAGGCGTCGCCCACATCGTCCCACTGGATCTGCGTGCATTCGCGCAGCATCACCGAGGCCAGGTAGATCAGCGCGGGTGCGGTGGCGTAGGCCGGCACCATCGCGGCCAGCGGCGAGAACAGCAGGGCAAGCAAGAACAAGGCGGCAACCACCAGCGCGGTGAGGCCGGTGCGCCCGCCCACCTGCACGCCGGCGGCGCTTTCCACATAGGCAGTGGTGCTGGAGGTGCCGAGCAGCGAGCCGGCCAGGATGGCGGTACTGTCGGCAAGCAGCGCGCGGTCGAACTGGCGGCGCTGCGCGGGCGTGTGCAGCAGGCCGGCGCGTTGCGCCACACCCATCAGCGTGCCGGTGGCGTCGAACATTTCCACCAGCACGAACACCAGCACCACATGCAGCACCGCAGCGAGCGCACCGCCGCCGCCATGGCCGTGCAAGGCGCCGACGATATCCAGCTGTAGCAAGGTGGGCGCCAGGCTTGGCGGCAGCGCCAGGACGCCTTGGTAGCGCACCAGCCCCAACGCCAGCGCCGCGCCGGTCACCGCAAGAATGCCCAGCAACATGGCACCCCGCACGCGGCGCACTTCCAGCACGCCGATCAGCAGCAGCCCGGCCAGCGCAAGCAGCGGCTCGGGCCGGTGCAGATCGCCCAAGGTCAGCAAGGTCTGCGGATGCGCCACCACCAGTCCGGCCTTCTGCAGCCCGATCAGGGCCAGGAACAAGCCAATGCCCGCCGCAATGGCGCTGCGCAAGGTGGGCGGAATGCCATCCACCAACCAGCGCCGCGCGCCGGTGACGGTGAGCAGCAGAAAGAGGCAGCCGGAAACGAACACCAGCCCCAGGGTCTGCTGCCAGCTGTAGCCCAATGTGCCGACCACGCTGAAGGCGAAGAACGCGTTCAAGCCCATGCCCGGCGCCATGCCGATGGGATAGTTGGCCAGCATGCCCATCAACAGCGAGCCGAGTGCGGCGGCCAGGCAGGTGGCGACGAACACCGCGCCGTGATCCATGCCGGTGGTGGCCAGGATGTCGGGATTGACGAAGACGATGTACGCCATCGTCAGGAAGGTGGTGGCACCGGCCAGCAGTTCGGTGCGCACGCTGCTGCCGTTGGCGGCAAGCGCAAAACCGGGCCAGCGCATCAGCATGCGCTCGGGGCGTACAGCCGGTTGACGGCAGGACAAACGAACATCGGCAGAGATCTCATCGATACGGGGCGGGGTGCGTGGCAGGGCACGCACGCGGGCGGCCCATCTTGCCCTGTTGCGCTGCGCTTGCCACGGGCATCGGGCACGGATTGCGCTGCAGGAGCGTTTGCACACAGGTGCGCGGAAGCGTCACGCGGCATCGCGCATCGTTGCGGCGCATGCCGCGCCGCCGCTGCACGCATGGCAGCGCACGTGCCGTGGGCGATGGCGCGCTGTGTCGCCTGCCATCGTGAAGGGCAAGCGAGGCGTCAGGCTGCGCGAGGTGAATGACAACCGCAATGGCGCCGCGACGACCGAGCTTAAAGATCCAGCACCAACCGTGGCGAGCGGCTGCGCGAACAGCACACGGTGATCTGCCGGTTGGCGGCGCGTTCGGCGTCGCTGAGCACGCTGTCGCGGTGATCTGGCGTGCCAGCCAGCACGCCGGTCAGACAGGCGCCGCACATGCCTTGTTCGCACGACAGCGGCACCTCGATACCGGCATCGCGCAGGGCGCTGGCGATGCTGCAATCGGCCGGCACCTGCACCACGCGGCCGCTGGCAGCCAGTTCCACCTCGAACGCGCTGTCGGCATCGTGGGCGAGGCTGGGCGCGGCGGCGGCGAAGTGTTCGCGATGCAGTTGCGCCGCCGTCCAGCCATGCGCCTTTGCCAGCACGGTGAAGTGGTCCATGAACGCCGCCGGCCCGCACAGATACAGCTGGTCGCGCGCACGTGCCTGGCGCAGTTCCTCGGGCACATGCACGCGTGGACTCTGCCCGCCATCGCTCAGGTGCAGGTACACCTGCCCATGCGTAAAGCCTTGTTGCAGCCGCTGCGAAAACGCCACATCCGCATGCCGGCGCGCGTAATAGTGCAGCACGAAGGCCTCGCCGCGCGCTTCCAGCGCCTCGGCCATCGACAGCAGCGGGGTGATGCCGATGCCGGCCGCCAGCAGCACATGGCGCTCGCCGGGGTGCAGCGGAAACAGATTGCGCGGTGTGGAGATGCGCAGGCGGTCGCCGGTTGCGAGCTGTTCGCACAGATGCCGTGAGCCGCCACGAGAGGCGTCTGCCAGCTTGACGCACAGCAGATAGTGGTCGCGCACATGCGGCGCGCTGGCGATCGAATACTGGCGAACCAAGCCATCCGGCAGATGCAGGTCGACATGCGCGCCGGCCTCGAAGGCCGGCAATTGCGCGCCCACCGGTTCCAGCCGGATCGCGCGCTGGCGGTGACCCTGATCGACGACCTCGGCAACGCGCACTTCATGCAGGCTCATGCGGGTGTCCTCGGCCGTCAGCGCAGGAAGAAGTCGCTATAGCCCTGGCTGCGCAGCCCGCGGCGATAGGCGATGGAACTGCGATCGGCGGGAATGTGCACTTCCAGCAGCGGGTCCAGCGGCAAATACTCCGGCCGCTGCGCTTCCACCATGGCGCGGTCTTCTTCGAACACGCGCAGGTTGAAGGCGTGCACGTCTTCCACCGGCAGATGGGTGTCGAAATTGCGCGCGATCGGCACCAGCAGCCGGGTGGCGTGCTTGGACACCGGGCTGGCGGCATTCATGATCACCAACCGCTTGCCCGGTACCGGGAAGTGGATGGTGAGCGTGGCGGTGAAGGGCAGATGCACTTCGAAGTGGCGTAGCCACTGGAAGTCCGGCGCCACGTCGGGCAGCGGCATGTCCACCGAATAGTTGGCCACGGTGCTCAGGTAATCGGCGTTGAAGCCGGTCGGCGTTTCGGTGGTGGTGTAGGCCGGCACTTCGCGCTTGTCCGGCTGTGCGAACGTGGCGGTGTGCACGAAGGCGAAATGCGCCACGTCGATGAATCCTTCCAGCTGCCGCGCGGCGCTGCCGCCGATGTCGAAGGCCGGGCAGACGATCTGCTGGAAGCCGTCTTCGTCCCAGCCCGGCATCGGTGGAATCTGGATGTCCGCATCGCTCACCCCGGCCGGCTTGGCCAGGCACACCCAGATCAGCCCGTAGCGTTCGGCCACCGCATAGGTGTGCAGACGCATCCTGGCCGGGATGTTCTGGCTGGGACTGGCCGGGATATGGTTGCAACGCCCGCCCGCGCCGAAGCGCAGCCCGTGGTAGGCGCACACCACGCCGCCGCCATCGGCCGTGCCCATGCTCAGCGGCACGCCGCGGTGCGGGCACACATCACGCGCGGCCACCAACTCGCTGCCCAGCCGGTACAGCACCAGCGGCTCGTCCAGCAGGGTGGCCTTGAATGGCGCTTCGCTCACCTCGCTGCTCAGCGCCACCGCATGCCAGTGCCGGGCCAGGCGCTGCCAATCGGCGGCCTCGAAGGTGCAGTGCAGCGGCAGGGCGGGGACGGCGACATCCATGGGCGGTCTCTGGCGTGGGGCGGGAGCGGTGCCGGATTGACTCTAGGAAGCCGGGGGTGTGTGATCAAACATCGATTTTCAGCCCAGCCATTGCAAAAAATGCAACGCCAACCGAGCCCCGCCGCATGCTGACCTTTTCGCGCTTTACCCGGTATTTCATCGAAGTGGCCCGCTGCGGCAGCATCCGCAAGGCCTCCGAGGTGTTGCACGTGTCGGCGTCGGCGATCGACCGGCAGATCCTCAAGGCCGAAGAAGAACTGGGCGCCCAGCTGTTCGAACGCCTGCCCGGCCGGCTGCGGCTGACCGCTGCCGGCGAGCTGTTGCTGGTGGACGTGCGCGGCTGGGAGAAGGCCTACGCACGCACCCTGGAGCGCTTCGACGAGCTCAAGGGCCTGCGCCGGGGGCATGTGGAGATCGCCATGATCGACGCGCTCAGCGAAGGCGTGGTGCCCGCGGCGGTGGCCGCGCTGGTGCAGGAGTACCCGGGCATCACCTTCAACCTGTCCACCGCGCGCAACCAGCGGGTGATGGAAATGGTGACCTCGGCCGATGTGGATATCGGCCTGCTGCTGGACCCGGTCAGCAGCGTGGACCTGGAGGTGCGCGCGTTTGCGGACATTCCGCTCGGCATTGCGATGCCGGTGGGGCACCCGTTGAGCACCCGTACCGAGCTGCAGCTGAGCGAGACGCTGGAGCACCGTCTGTTGCTGCCGGCCGCCCCGTTGATCGTCGGCGAGCACGCCAAGGTGCTGTACCAGCGCCAGCACATCGATGTGAAGCGGCTCACCCACTGCAACGACGTGCGCACCCTGCGCGGCCTGGTGCGTGCCGGCGCCGGCGTGGGGCTGATGTCGTGGCTGGACGCCGCCCCGGACGTGGCCGACGGGCGCCTGGCCTTCGTGCCGTTTCGTCAGCACCTGACCAAACCGATGACGCTGGCGCTGTGCGTGGCCCCGCAGCGGCAGCTCTCGCGTTCGGCGCAGCTGGCGATCCAGGCGCTGGCGGCAAAGATCGATGCGATGGCGGTGCCGGCGGTGGGGTGAGTGTGTCGCGCAGGTGGCACTCATCCCTGCCCTTGTCACACAGGGGGAAGGATCGCGCGTTCGTGCAGGCTCGTGGCTGAGGCACCGCTGACCGCATGCAGATCCCGTTACGGATGTTCTTTCCCCCGCCTGCCGGAGCAGGCGCCCGCAGGGCGGATGAGCAACCTCACCCAGTACAATCACCCCTGTTCTTTCAGGCGACACCGCAGCATGCAATTGATCGATATCGGCGCCAACCTCACCCATGACGCGTTCGATCACGATCGCGATGCGGTGCTGCAACGCGCACGCGATGCCGGGGTGGCGCAGCTGGTGATTACCGGCGCCAGCCGCGAGCATTCGCCGCTGGCCCTGCAACTGGCGCAGCAACACCCCGGATTTCTCTACGCCACCGCCGGCGTGCATCCGCATCACGCAATGGAATTCACTGCCGAATGCGAAGCGGAAATGCGCACCCTGCAGGCGCATCCGCAGGTGGTGGCAGTGGGCGAGTGTGGGCTGGATTACTTCCGCGATTTTGCGCCGCGCCCTGCGCAGCACAAGGCCTTCGAACGCCAGCTGCAGTTGGCCGCCGACAACGGCAAGCCGCTGTTCCTGCACCAGCGCGATGCGCATGAGGATTTCATCGCCATCATGCGCAGCTTCGAAGGCCGCCTGGGTGCGGCGGTGGTGCACTGCTTCACCGGCACGCGCGACGAACTGTTCGCGTATCTGGACCGCGACTACTACATCGGCATCACCGGATGGCTGTGCGATGAGCGCCGCGGTGCGCACCTGCGCGAGCTAGTGCGCAACATTCCGGCCAACCGGTTGATGATCGAAACCGATGCGCCGTACCTGCTGCCGCGCACGCTCAAGCCGATGCCCAAGGACCGCCGCAACGAGCCGATGTTCCTGTCGCATATCGTCCAAGAGCTGGCGCGCGATCGTGGCGAAGATGTCGCGGTGACCGCCGCCAACAGCACGGCCGCGGCGCGTGCGTTCTTCCGCTTGCCGGAGCCTGCCAGCGCCACGAGCGGCTGACAGCATCTCGCAATCGTGCCGCAATGGCGCGCTGTTACCGCAGTGCACCGTGCCGCATGCCGCACCGAGCCGGCCGTACCTGCCGGCGGTGAGCGCAGTGCTGCTGCGCGCGGAAGTTTACGCGGCCAGCAATTCCCACCCCTGCGCATCGCGCAGGTGCAGGCCGGGTTCTGGCGCGTCCACGCTGATGCGCAGGCCGTCAGCCCAGGGCAGTTGCCGTTGTTGCGGAAACCACCGCCGGCGCTGGTCGACCACGATCAACAGGCCGTGGTCATCGCCCAAGGCCGCAAAGCCCTCCAGCGGCGGGGCGAACGGTTGCAGGCCGAAGTGATGCGCCAGGCTGCGTGTCACCACCTCGACATTGTTGCTAGGCAGGCCGATTTCGCTCAGGCACAGCAGTTCTTCGCCGCCGAACTGGCCGTCACCGACCGGTGCATCCTGCAAGGCATTGCGCGCGATCAACTCCAGCACTGCGCCATCGGGCCCGGCGAAGTACACCGAGTGCGACTGCCACACGCCGTCCAGGGCGAAATGCTCGCGACCGTGTGCATCGCTCAGCAAGGTGGCGCGTGCGCCAATCCACTGCGCAGCGGCTTGGAAGCGCGACGGGGCCACGTTGAAGGCCAGATGCACGCTGCCCACCGGCCGCTGCGCCTGCACGCACTCCAGTGTGCTCCAGCCGATGCGCACCGCGTTGCCATGGATGGGCAACTGCAGTACATCGCGGTAGAAGCGCAGGGTCAGGTCGGGGTCCAGGCAGGGCAGTACCAGATGACGCAGATGCATGGCGGCAATGTCGTTGGAAAACCGGCATTGAACGACCTCAAGCGCAGTCGAGGTCAAGCGTTTCCACTCTGCGCGTCGTAACCGGTGGTGAGTAAGTGCCGGCCGGCGGGCTGACCTGGCTGAGTTTTGCCTGCAATTGCTGGCATCGATCGATTTCAATGGTCACAGCCACTCGTTAGTTGCCCGACAGTTCGCTGCTTCGCAGGCCGGGCCTTCGCATACGCAAGCGGGATTTCCATCGGCGTGGACGCGGCGTGCGCATCATTGCCTATGCTTTAGAAAAGCATGGGAGATGTACAAATGGGAAACTGCCTGCGCATACCATCTGCAAACATGGCGCCCGCGTTGCCGGAGCATGGCACCGCCGAAGCGTCCACCAGCAACCCCATGCCGCATGCAGGAAACATGACGGCTGGGCCGCAGGAGCACACTGCCGTCGAGGGTTGCGCCGGACGCCAGATTGCCGATATGTGGCTGTCATCCCTGGAGCGACCGGCCCGCAGACCCTCCGGGAGTAGGAGCCAACCCACCGCCCAGTCGCGCCCCCAATCGAAGTTGGAGAAGTTGACCGAGCAACGCCAATCGATGCTACAGCGCGCGATCATTCTGGAAGACCAGTGGCGGAGTCTTCAGGAACGCTGCGCGAGAACAAGTGTCGGCGGCCGGCAAGCATTCAATCTCGATATTCTCAAGGGAATCATTGACCGGGACAAACAGGCGTTGGAGCGCATGGGCGGTGAAGGTAGCTATATCGCTGAGCGCCACCTTCACCGAATCGAACGCACACTGCAGGATTTTGAGAAAAAAATCAGCAATCAAAAAAAACTGCAATCGCATCTTGCAAAAGCGAACGATTTCCTGGCCCGGCTGAAGCTGCTGAAAGACGAGCTCTCAAGCCGAGGCGAAAACAAGGACATCTTGAATGATATCGATTTAAATATAAAAGATTTGGAAGGCATCTTGAATGAACTGACGAGGATTGAAGCCAATGGTGCCGGCATCCAATACGACGGCTGCCGTGGAGGTGCCATCGCGTACTTCGATAGTGTCACTATATCGCTTGAAGCGATGCTTCGAAGTCAGGATTCGGGCTATTTTGACTATATGCGACCCGCGCTAGCCAATGTCCTACAGGATGGTTACTCACCAAGCAGGCGGAAGGCGGTAAGCGATGCTGGGATGCGCGGTGGCGCCAGCGATGGCATTTCTTGAAGAGCGAGCCCGCAGAGTCTCAATGGTCTCCATAGGACGGCGATTGGTCTTCCAAAGCGCAGCCACGCAACGTCTGCCTCGGTGTTCCCTGCGCGAGTAACAACCTGGCACTGCCCAGACGTCGATGATCTGGGAAACGATGGGTTGCTACTCGAACGATGTCTGCAGTGAGCGCCGGCCCCTCGCGGTCGGTGCATGCGGTCGGCAATGATCAGGGCCCAGGGTCAACATCGTTCCAACGGCATCAAGCAGGAACGTCGCTGTATCGTAGGTCGTGTGGCCAGCGCTAGATCAACTTGGCCAGCGCCCACAAATGCCGCACCAACGGTGTGGTTTCCAGTCCACCCGGCGCGGCGGCCAGGGCCAGTCGCGCCAGCGGCATATGGCCTTCGATATCCAGATAGCGCACGCCGGGCCGCTGCAGCTGCGCGGTGGAGGCGGGCACCACCGAAACGCCCAGCTCGGCGGCCACCAGATTGATGATGGACGACATCTGTGGCGCTTCCTGGGTGATGCGCAAGGTCACGCCGGAGTCGCGGCAGGCGGCGAGGATTTCGTCGTACAGGCTCGAGCCGAAACTGCGCGGGAACAGGATGAAGGGTTCCCCGGCCAGGGCCGCCAACGGCGCGCTGTTGCGCGTGGCCAGGGGGTGCGCGGCGGGGACGGCGATCTTCATCGGCTCGTCGGCAAAGCGCAGCAATTCCAGATCCGGTGGCGTGTTCAGCCCATAGCGCACGAACGCCGCATCCAGACGGCCATCGGCCAGCCCGACCAGCAGGCTGGCGGTATTGGTTTCTTCCAGCAGCAACTCCACCTGCGGCCACTTGCGGCGGAAGTCGCGAATCAGGCGCGGCACCACCGGGCTGAAGGCGGCAGAGGCGGTGAAGCCCAGGCGCAACCGTCCGGATTCGCCACGCGCCACCCGGCGTGCGGTTTCGGCGGCGCGTTCCACATCGGCAAGCACGCGCCGCACCTCGCCCACAAACGCCTCGCCAGCCGGAGTGAGCTCGGCGCCGCTGTGGGTGCGCCGAAACAACGGTGTGCCCAGCTCGCGTTCCAGGGTCTGGATCTGCTGGCTGAGCGGCGGTTGGCCAATGCCCACGCGCGCGGCGGCGCGGGTGAAATTGCCTTCTTCGGCAACCGCGAGGAAATAGCGCAGGTGACGCAGCTCCATCCATCTGTTCCAGATATGCCAACTGCCAGCATCATATATTGGACAGGGGGGCGGCAGGCGAATACTCCCCTTCCCACGTCACACGTGCACTGCCGTGTCTTCCTCCGATCATCGCCCGGGTTTGCTGCCTGACCCACCCACCCGTTCCAACCCAGACACCGACGCACCTGCAGCGGTACGCATTCGCCTGGCGCTGTTTCTGGCCGGCTTTGCGACCTTTTCGCTGCTGTACAGCGTGCAGCCGCTGTTGCCGGAATTTGCGCGTGCCTTCAAGGTGGACCCAGCGACCGCCTCGCTGCCGTTGTCGCTGGCGACCGGTGCGCTGGCGCTGGCGATTTTTGGTGCTGGCGCAGTGTCGGAAAACCTGGGCCGGCGCGGATTGATGTTCGTGTCGATCGCATTGGCGGCAGGACTCAATCTGATTGCTGCGTTCCTGCCGCACTGGGGCGCGCTGGTGGTGGTGCGTACCTTGTCCGGCATCGCGCTGGGCGGGGTGCCGGCGGTGGCGATGGTGTACCTGGGCGAAGAATTGCCGGCCAACAAGATGGGGGCGGCCACCGGCCTGTACGTGGCCGGCAATGCCTTTGGCGGCATGAGCGGGCGCATCGTGATGAGCGTGCTGACCGACCACACCGATTGGCGCACCGCACTGGCGGTGTTGAGCGTGTTCGACCTGCTGTGCGCGCTGGCGTTCTTCTGGTTGCTGCCGCCGTCGCGCAATTTCGTGCGCCGGCACGGCATCAACCTGCGCTTCCATCTGCGCGCCTGGGCCGGGCACCTGCGCGATCGCAATCTGCCGTTTCTGTTCGCGCTGCCGTTCCTGTTGATGGGTGTGTTTGTGTGCCTGTACAACTACGCCGGCTTTCGCCTGGGCGGGCCGGAATTCGGCCTGAGCCAGAGCCAGATCGGGATGATCTTCAGCGCCTATGTGTTCGGCATCGTCAGTTCCTCGGTGGCCGGTGCGGCATCGGACCGGTTCGGGCGCGGGCCAGTGGTCACGATCGGCATCGTGCTGTGCGGGCTCGGCGTGGCGCTGACCCTGGCGCACGTGCTGGCGTTGGTGGTGGCCGGCATCGTGGTGGTGACGATCGGGTTCTTCATCGCGCATTCGGCCGCCAGCGCATGGGTGAGCCGGCTCGGTGGTGCGCATCGCAGCCATGCCGCGTCGCTGTATCTGCTGGCGTATTACGCCGGCTCCAGCGTGATCGGCGCGCTCGGCGGCTGGTTCTGGCAACACGGCGGCTGGGCCGCGTTGGTCGGCATGTGCCTGACATTGTTGATGCTGGCGCTTGCGTCGGCATACGTGCTGCGCCAACGTGCCGACGATGCACGCCCCTATGGCCGGTTTGCCCCGCATCCTGCGCGGGGCGAGTGATGCAGCGCGCCCGACGCTTCTAGCGCGCCCGCTTGCGCCGTGTGGCTTGCGCGGCTGAAGACGTGGCGGCCGTTGCATCCCCGGCTGCCTGCGCCAAGGTTGCCAACAGATGCGCACGCCGCCGCTCCAGATCGGCCAGCTGGCGCTCGATCAGCTGCAGGCGCGCGCGATGCGCCTGCGCGGTTTCCGGGCACATCTGCGCGCCTTCCACCAGGCGCATGCACTCAGGAAAGCCGACAATCTCATCCAGGTTGAAACCTGTTGCAATCAGGCGCTGTATCTGGCGCACCTGTGCAATGCATGCGTGAGGAAAGACCCGGTAGCCGTTGGCGCTGCGCGAGGATGTCAGCAACCCGTGCGCATCGTAATGACGGATCGAACGCACGCTGGCGCCGGTCTGTTGCGCCAGCGCACCAATGCGCAGCAAGGGTTCGGAGCAAGCGGCCATGCGCCAAGCATACGCTGCGCGCACGGCTTGACCCTCACATTGGTGTGAGGCTGCACGATCACGGCTCTCATTCGTCTGGAGCTCACCCGATGTCCGTTCGCCTGTTGCCCGGCAGCCGCATGCTGCCGCTGCGCTACCTGTTGGCGTGTGCGTTGTTGATATGCTCGATGTGGGCGACAGCCAGCCCGGGCGCCATTGCGGCCGCACGCAGCTATACCGTCACCGCACCCGATGGCGTGCGCCTGGCGGTGCAGGAGCACGGCGCCACCGATGGCCCGGCCATCGTCTTCGTGCATGGCCTGCTCGGGAGTCGCATCAATTGGGATGCACAACTGGCCGATGTGCGCCTGCAGCGGTATCGGCTGATTACGTACGATTTGCGCGGGCATGGCGCTTCCGGCAGGCCGGCTGCCGCATCGGCGTATCAAGAGGGCATGCGTTGGGCCGACGACCTGGCTGCCGTGTTGAAGGCCGCAAACGCGCGCCAGGCGGTCCTGGTGGGCTGGTCCCTGGGCGGCGCGGTGATCAGCAACTACCTGAGCCGATATGGCGATACCGGGCTTGCCGGCGTGGTGTACGTCGACGGTGTGATCGAACTGCGCGCAGAGCAGTTGGGCGCGCATCCGGCGGTCTATCGCGATCTGGTTTCGCCCGATCTGCGTACGCATCTGCAGGCGGTGCAGGATTTCCTGCGGCTGTGCTTTGCCACCCAACCGGCGGTGCCGGTGTTCGAGACCTTGCTGGCCAACGCATCGCTGGCCTCGTGGGACATGCAGCGTGCCGTGCAAGGCATGTCGATCGATGTCGGCGGCCTGCAGCGCACGCGCCTGCCGGTGCTGCTGATGTACGGCGCGCGCGATGCCCTGGTCGCCACCGAGCCGACCGTGGCGCGTGCGCGCCAGCTGCAGCCGCGCGCGCAGACCGTGCTGTATCCGGATGCCGGGCATGCGCCGTTCCTGGAGGACAGTGCGCGTTTCAATCAGGATCTGCTGCGCTTTGTCGATCACTGAACGCGCCGCGCATTGAGCGCCGGCAGCCACGACATGCCCCACTGCGGACGGCTCGAAACCACCTGCGCGGCCATGGCGTGATGCTGTACCGTCTGCGTGCCTGCATCCAGGGCGGCGCGTTGCGCGTATTCGGTGTACATCTTCACTCGTCGACGACGGTGTGATGTGCACAGCTATGCGCGAACAAGCGCGCCGGTCTGGCGGCCGACACGGCGCCGCGGCGGGCCGGGCACGTGGCGCTGGCGCAACGTGCTCCCATGGCTTTCCGGAACTACCACATGACCGTTGTCCCCGCCCACGACGACCACCCGCTGCAGGACTTCATCGCGCGCCATCGGCGCCTGTTCGTGCTCACCGGTGCCGGCTGCAGCACCGATTCGGGCATTCCCGATTACCGGGACCTGCAAGGCGGCTGGAAGCGTCCACAGCCGGTGACGTTCCAGGCGTTCATGGGCGAGCTGTCCACGCGGCAGCGCTATTGGGCGCGTAGCCTGGTCGGCTGGCCGCGCTTCGGCCTGGCACAACCCAATGCCACCCATCACGCGCTCGCTGCGCTGGAAGCGCGCGGCCAGTTGGAAGTGCTGCTCACCCAGAACGTGGACCGCCTGCATCAGGCCGCTGGCAGCCAGGCGGTGATCGATCTGCATGGCCGGCTCGATGTGGTGCGCTGCATGGGCTGCGAGCGCCGCATGCCACGCAGCGAATTTCAACTGTTGCTTGAGCAGGCCAATCCGGGCTGGGCAGCGCTTGAGGCCGCGCAGGCGCCCGATGGCGACGCCGATCTGGACGATGTGGCCTTCGAGCATTTCGTGGTGCCGCCGTGCCCGGTGTGCGGTGGCGTGCTCAAGCCGGATGTGGTGTTCTTCGGCGAGAACGTGCCGCGCGAGCGGGTGGAGCGCGCCTTTGCGCATCTGCACGCTGCCGATGCAGTGCTGGTGGTGGGTTCGTCGTTGATGGTGTACTCGGGCTTTCGCTTCGTGCAGACCGCCGCGCGCAACGGCTTGCCGATCGCCGCGCTCAACTTCGGGCGCACGCGTGCGGACGCGCTGCTGACGTTGAAGGTGGAGCAGTCGTGTGCGCAGGCGCTGGCGTTCCTGCACGGGCCGACGGACCTGCCGCGTGTACGTAGCGTCAATGACGCCGGTGCGCGCTCTGCATGACGCAGTGATCCATCGCAGCGGTTGTGCCGGCGCGCGCGGCGCAGTGCAATAAGCACCCCATGTCAGCTGTGGATGCCGCCTTGAGCCAGTTGTTCTCCCCCATCACCTTCGGTCCGCTCGCGCTCGCCAACCGGATTGTCATTGCGCCGATGTGCCAGTACTCGGCACAGGACGGCCGCGCCAGCGATTGGCACCGCATCCACCTGGGCACCTTGTCGCAATCGGGCGCCGGCTTGCTGATTCTCGAAGCGGCGGCGGTGGTGCCGGAAGGGCGCATCAGTTACGCCGATCTTGGTTTGTACGACGATGCGACCGAGCAGGCCCTGGCCGAGGTGTTGCAATCGGTACGACGCTGGTCGCCGATGCCGATCGGCATCCAGCTGGCGCACGCCGGCCGCAAGGCGTCGACCGATCTGCCGTGGAAAGGCGGCGAGGCCATCGCACCCGATCATGCGCATGGCTGGCAGACCGTGTCTGCATCGGCGCTGCCGTTCCGGCAGGGACAGCCGGTGCCGCAGGCATTGGACGAGGCGGGGATCGATGCCGTGGTGGACGCCTTTGTCGCATCGGCAAAACGTGCCGAACGGCTGGGCCTGGAGTTGATCGAACTGCACGCCGCACATGGTTATCTGATGCATCAGTTCCTGTCGCCGCTGAGCAACCAGCGCAGCGATGCGTATGGCGGGTCGCTGGAAAACCGCATGCGGCTGACGCTACGCATCTTCGATGCGGTGCGTGCGGCAGTGTCCGAAAAAATCGCCGTTGGCGTGCGCATCTCGGCCACCGATTGGGTCCAAGGCGGTTGGGATGTGCAGCAGAGCATTGCCTTGTCGCAGGCGCTGGATGCACGCGGCGCGCATTACATCCACGTCTCCAGCGGCGGGCTTGATCCACGCCAGCAGATTCCGTTGCAGGCGGGCTATCAGATTCCGTTCGCGCAGGAGATTCGCGCGCAGGTGAACACGCCGGTGATTGGCGTAGGCTTGATCACCGAGCCGGCGCAGGCCGAGGCGATTTTGCAGGAAGGCCAGGCCGACGCGATCGCGCTGGCGCGTGGCATCCTGTACGACCCACGCTGGCCGTGGCATGCCGCCGCGGCACTGGGCGCATCGGTCACGCCGGCACCGCAATACCTGCGTTGCGAACCGCGCGATGCGCGGGGCGTGTTCGCCAACTGACTTCACCTGACGTCATACCGAACAAGGACACCGCATGCCGATAGGATTTCTGGGCTTGGGCACGATGGGCCTGCCGATGGCGCACAACCTGCTGCGTGGCGGGTTCGCGTTGAGCGTGTGGAACCGTTCGCCCGAACGCGCCCAGCCGCTGCACGACGCTGGCGCCACGGTGGTGGAGCAACCGCACGATACCGCGCACGGCCCGCTGCTGTTTTCGATGCTGGCCGACGACGATGCAGTGCGCCAGACCCTGCTGGAGCGTGGCGTACTGGACGCGCTGCCGGCGGGCAGCGTGCACGTCAACATGGCCACCATTTCGGTGGCGCTGGCACACGAGTTGACCGCGCTGCATGCCGAACGCGGTGTGGCCTACGTGGCCGCGCCGGTGCTTGGGCGTGTGGATGTAGCCGAAGTCGGCAAGCTCAATATCCTGGCCGCCGGCGATGAAGCGGCCGTGGCTCGGGTGCAGCCGATGTTCGATGCGCTGGGGCAGAAGACCTGGTACATCGGTCGCGCACCGGAGCAGGCCAATGCAGTGAAGCTGGCCGCCAACTTCTGCCTGGCCAGCGCCATCGGCGCCATGGCCGAAGCCAGTGCGCTGGCACGCGGTCACGGTGTGGATGCCACGCAATTTCTGGGCATGCTCACCAGCACCTTGTTCGCCGCGCCCGCCTACCAGGGCTATGGCCGGCTGATCATGCAGCGCCAATACCTGCCGGCGGGCTTCACCGCCACGCTGGGCCGCAAGGATGTGGACCTGGCCATCCAGGCCGGCGCCGACAAGCAGGTGCCGATGCCGTTGGGCGAACTGCTGCGCGCAGGGCTGGACGAGGCCATTGCGCATGGCGACGGCAACGCAGACTGGGCGGTCCTGGCGGACGTCTCGGCGCGGCGGGCAGGGCAGGTGGCCTGATCACCTTGCGCAACGCGGATTGAGCCCTGTGCAAGGCACTTGGCTTCATGCCACGACGGCCCACCGCTTGCTCACCCAAACATGCAGCGGACCTTCTAAAATGCCGGCTCGTTACAGCCGCCGCTCCAGGGAGGATGCGATGCGACACCTGCAGATCACGCTCGGCTTGGCCGCGCGCGCGCCGCGCGCACGGGCTTGCGCCGGTGGCACGCGATGACCGACGCACCGGTCATCCACCAGGGCCCGGTGGGCCCCGACCATCCCGAGCACCCGGACCACTACCTGTTCGCACAGATCCGCGAAGCGGTCAGCGTGCTGGACGCCGAGTTAGGCAAGCCCGTGGACCAGGCAAGCGAGCGCATGGCCGCGCGCCTGCTGCCGCTGGCCAAGCAGCATGGCTTCGACCAGGTGGACTACGTGGTGCTCAGCCGCCATCTGGGCGAAGTCGGCGAGAACGTGTTCCTGGTGCGTGGCGAGCTGTCCGACCCCGCGCATCTGCGTGCACACATCACCACGCAGGAAGCCATGGAAACATCGGTGGACGCATCGCTTGCGCAGCTGGAGGAGATCAACCGGCGGCTGATGCTGCGTTTGCCGCCGCGCTGAGTGCCGATGCCGGACGTGCGTGGCGGTGCCGCGCATCCGGCATCGGTGCATGCATGGCCCTGCCGGGCGACACGTGATGTTGGCTGCACGTCATCTTGCAGTACGAGCGCAACGCCGCCACGGTCAGAGCGTCAAACATCGGCTGGACGGCACGCCGGTTTTTGCACCCGTTCGCACTGCAAAAGTTACCGACGCAAGCACTGCGTCGGTGATGTCGCGCATTGGCTATCATTGCGCCGATGCGCTCCGACTACATCCTCACCCTGTCCTGTCCCGACCGCACCGGTATCGTCTATCGCGTGACCGGGCTGCTGTTCGACCTGGCCTGCAACATCCTCGACGCACAGCAATTCGGCGACGACGAAAGCGGGCGATTCTTTCTGCGCGTGCATTTCCACAAACCGGCAAAGACCGACATTGCCGCGCTGGAGCAGCGCTTTGCCGTGCTGGCTGATCAATTCCAGATGACATGGCAACTGCATGACGCACGCCGCCGCGCGCGTCTGCTGGTGCTGGTGAGCAAGCAGGGCCATTGCCTCAACGACCTGTTGTTCCGCATGCACAGCCGGCAATTGCCGGTGGACATCGCTGCGGTGGTCTCCAACCACACCGACTTCGCGCCGTTGGCAGCCTCCTACGGCATCGCCTTCCACCATCTGCCCGTGAGCGCCGACACGCGCGCCGCGCAGGAAGCGCAGCTGCTCGCCCTGGTCGATGATCTGCAGATCGATCTGGTGGTGCTGGCGCGCTACATGCAGATCCTGTCGCCGCAGCTGTGCCGGGCACTGGCCGGGCGCGCGATCAATATCCATCACAGTTTCCTGCCCAGTTTCAAGGGCGCGCAGCCGTATCACCAGGCGCACGCGCGCGGGGTCAAGATCATCGGCGCCACCGCGCACTACGTCACCGAAGATCTGGACGAAGGCCCGATCATCGAGCAGGACGTCGCCCGCGTGGACCACGCCATGACCCCGCGCGACCTGATCCGCCTGGGCAGCGACACCGAATCGCTGGTGCTGGCGCGCGCAGTACGCCGCCACGTCGAACACCGCATCGTGCTCAATGGACATCGCACGGTGGTGTTTCGTTGAGGCGGGGAGTCGGGATTCGGGATTGGGGATTCGCGAAAGCGGCTTGACCGATTGCGTTTCAGCCATGGCGCTATCGCTCTTGCCAATCCCGAATCCCGAATCCCCAATCCCGAATCACGGCTCGAAGCGATACCCCGCGCCATAGACGGAGCGGACCCAGTCCTCGCCGCCGGCGTCGGCGAGCTTGCGGCGTAGATTCTTGACGTGGCTGTCGACAGTGCGGTCGGTGACGATGCGGTGGTCGGCGTAGAGCCGGCCCATCAGTTGCTCGCGCGAGTACACCCGCCCCGGGGCGGCGGCGAGGGTGCGCAGCAGGCGGAACTCGACCTGGGTCAGGTCCAGGGCGCGGCCGTCCACGCTGGCGCGACAGGCATCCTCGTCGATATGCAGGCCCGGTGCCGGTGCGCCGTGGGGGTCGTGGCGATGACGGCGCAACACTGCCTGGACACGCGCCACCACTTCGCGCGGGCTGAACGGCTTGCAGATGTAGTCGTCCGCGCCGATCTCCAGGCCCAGCAGGCGGTCGATTTCCTCCACGCGTGCGGTGACCATGATGACCGGCACCGCGCTTTCCTTGCGCAGGTCGCGGCAGATGTCCAGGCCGCCACGGTTGGGCAGCATCAGGTCCAGCAACACCAGGTCCGGCTGCTGCGCGCGGAATGCGCCCAACGCTTGCGCGCCATCGGCGATCCAGTCGTGCGAATAGCCGGCCGCGTGCAGGTACTCGCCCAACACCGCGGCCAGGCGCGGTTCGTCCTCGACGATCAGCACATGCCCGATCGGGGACGCGCTGCTCATGCGGCCAGCGCCGGCAAGCGCAGCACCATGCGCAGCCCGCCCAGTGCGGAAGCCTCGGCGTGGATCGAGCCGCCGTGTGCCTCGGCGATGTTGCGGCAGATCGCCAGGCCCAGGCCGCCGCCGCCGCTGGCACGATTGCGTGAGGCCTCGGTGCGGTAGAAGCGTTCGAACAACCGCGCGCGCTTGTCTGCATCCACGCCTGGCGCGCTGTCTTCGACCACCAGCTCCAGCACCGCGCCGCGGCGCACGCAGCGCACCTGCACCGTGCCACCGGCGTCGGTGTAGCGCAGCGTGTTTTCCAGCAGGTTGCCCAGCAGTTGCTGCAGACGGCGCTCGTCGCCGTCCAGCTGCAGCGGGCCGGCATCGATCTGCGCCTGCACCTGCAGCTGCGCGGCGGCAAAGCGCGCGTGCAAGCCGTCCAGCACGGTTGCCAGGATGACCGCCAGATCGACGGGAGCGCGCCGATACGCCAGCGCACCGACATCGGTCAGCGACACGTCGTACAGGTCCTCGATCAGCTTGCCCAACTGGCCGACCTGCTGGTGCAGCGACCCCAGCGAGATGGGTGTCATCGGCCGGATGCCGTCCTGCAGTGCTTCCAGTTCGGCGCGCAGGACCGCCAGCGGCGTGCGCAGCTCGTGCGAGATGTCGGCCATGAAGTCGCGCCGCGCGCGTTCGTTGTGCTCCAACGCTTGCGCCAGCAGGTTGAAATCGCGCGCCAGCTGGCCCAGTTCGTCGCGCGCCGCGGCGTCGATGCGGGTGGCGTAGTCGCCCGCAGCGAGCAGGTGGGTGGCCTGGGTCAGGCCACGCAGGCGCCGCAGCAAGGTGCGCGACAACAGCCAGCCGAGCAGCGCGGCGACCAGCAGGCAGGCGCCGCCGATCGCCCACCACGCGCGTTGCTGGGCGGCGTAGAAGCGCGCGTCCGCCGCTGCCAGCGCCTTCTGGAACGGCAGCATCGCCATCCAGCCGACGGTGCGGCCGCCAACCACCACCGGGCGCAGGATGTCGTGGCGGCCGACATCCGGATTGCCAATCACCGGCGTGTAGTCCTGGTCGAGCAGCGCGAAGCGAAACACCGCGCCGGTCTGGTCGGAAATCGGCGGTGCCTCGCGCGGCGGGCCGGGGCCACGCTCCGGGCGCATCAGGACGAACCAGGCATCGGGATTGTCGCGCACGAACTCCCAGCTGCCGTGCCGCGCGTATTCGGCCCTGACCCGCGGCAAGGTCTCTTGCATGCGCTCCACGCCCTGTTCGTTGAGGTAGTCCAGGAACTGGCGTTTGACGAAGGCCTGCACCGCGATGCCGTTGATCAGCAGCACTGCCACGCACGCGGCGAGGATGGCGAGAAACAGCTTGGCGGTGATACCCAGTTTCATCGAAGAGGTGATGCGAAGCGCGGTAACCGCAGCTGCTGCGTATTAGCCGGGTCGGGCCAGGGGAAATCAAGCGAATCGACGCCGCGGCCGGCAATCTCCAAATTTGCTGCACATTCGCGCCGTAGCGTGGCCACATTCGGATAAACCGTGAGTTCGTCGCATGTTGCCCGTCGCTACCCATCGTTTTCGCACTGCGTCCGTGCGCTTGCTGCTGCTCGCCGCCGCGACCACGCTCATGGCCGCGTGTTCTTCCAGGCAGCCGCCGCAGATGCCGCAGACGCAGGTCGGCGTGCAGACCTTGAAGGTGCAGCGGCTGGCCGTGGACCAGACCTTGTCCGGTCGCACCGTGGCCTACGTCACCTCGGACGTGCGCCCGCAGGTCGGCGGCATTTTGCGCAAGCGGCTGTTCACCGAAGGCCAGGACGTCCAGGCCGGGCAGGTGCTGTATGAAATCGATCCGGCCAGTTACCAGGCCGCGTACGACACGGCCAAGGGCGATCTGGCGCAAGCCGAGGCGGCGGTGTTGTCGGCCAGGCCCAAGGCGCAGCGCTACCAGACCCTGGTCGGGCTGGATGCGGTCAGCAAGCAGGACGGCGACGATGCGTTGGCCACGCTGCGCTCGAACCAGGCGGCGGTGGTCGCGGCCAAGGCGTCGTTGCAGACCGCGCGCATCAATCTCGACTACACCCGCATCACCGCGCCGGTGTCCGGCCGCATCGGCACCTCCAGCTACACGCCGGGCGCGCTGGTCAGTGCCGGCCAGAGCGAGGTGCTGGCCACCATCAACCAACTGGACCCGATCTATGTGGACGTCACCCAGTCCAGCGTCCAGCTGCTGCAGTTGCGCCGCCAGCTCGACGCCGGCCAGCTCAAGGCAGTGGATGGCAAGGCCGAGGTGACGCTGCAACTGGAGGACGGCAGCACCTACGCACAGAGCGGCACGTTGGAGGTGGTGGATGCCGCGGTCGATACCGCCACCGGCACGGTGAAGCTGCGCGCGGTGGTGCCCAATCCCGAGCGCGTGTTGCTGCCGGGCATGTATGTCACCGCGAAGCTCTCGATGGCCGTGGACGAGCAGGCCATCCTGGTGCCGCAGCAGGCGATCAGCCGCAACAGCAAGGGCCAGGCGGTGGCGATGGTGGTCGGCAGCGACAACAAGGTCGCGCAGCGGGTGCTGACCACCGGCGATGCGATCGGCGACAAGTGGGTGGTGCGCCAGGGATTGAAGGCTGGCGACAAGGTCATCGTGCAGGGCCTGCAGAAGGCGTCGGTCGGCGCCGAGGTCAGGGCAGTGGAAGTGAGCCAGACCGCTGCGGCCGACTCGGCCGCCAACGCGTCGCCATCCACGCAGGGCACCGCCGCGGCGGCGCCCAAGGCCGACTGAGGAACCGCCATGGCCCGCTTCTTCATCGACCGTCCCATCTTCGCCTGGGTCATCGCCATCGTGATCACCCTGGCCGGCGCGCTCTCGATCCTGTCATTGCCGCTGGAGCAGTATCCCAACATCGCCCCGCCGACGATCAACGTCAGCGCCACCTACACCGGTGCCTCGGCGCAGACCGTGCAGAACTCGGTCACGCAGATCCTCGAGCAGCAGATGACCGGGTTGGACCATCTGCTGTACATGTCTTCCAGCAGCAGCTCCGCCGGTACCGCCTCGATCACCCTGACCTTCGACTCCGGCACCGACCCGGACACCGCCCAGGTGCAGGTGCAGAACAAGGTGTCGCAAGGCGAGTCGATGCTGCCGGAGGCGGTGCAGAGCAATGGCGTGACCGTCACCAAGTCCACCGGCAGCAGCATGTTCATGGTGCTGGCCTTCACCTCCGAAGACGGCAGCATGGACAGCACCGACATCGGCGACTACATGGTGTCCACGCTGCAGGACCCGATCAGCCGGCTCAACGGTGTCGGCGGGGTCAACGTGTTCGGCTCCGAATACTCGATGCGGGTGTGGCTGGATCCGGACAAGCTGCGCACCTATGCGCTGATGCCCGCGGACGTGAGCAACGCGATTTCGGCGCAGAACGCCGACGTCTCCTCCGGCGCGCTGGGCGCGTTGCCGGCGGTGCAGGGTCAGCAGCTCAACGCCACGGTCACCTCGCGCAGCAAGCTCAAGACCCCGGCGCAATTCGAGGCGATCGTGCTGAAGTCGCAGCCCGGCGGCGCCACCGTGTATCTGCGCGACGTGGCGCGGGTGGAGCTGGGTTCCAAGTCGTATGCATCCAGTTCCAAGTACAACGGCAAGTCAGCCTCGGGCATGGGACTGGAGCTGGCGACCGGCGCCAATGCGCTGGATGCGGCCAAGGCGGTGGAAGACAAGCTCGAACAGCTCAAGCCGTACTTCCCCACCGGGCTGAAGTACGAGATCGCCTACGACACCACGCCGTTCGTGCGCATTTCCATCGAGGAAGTGGTCAAGACCCTGCTCGAGGCGATCGCGCTGGTGGTGCTGGTGATCTACCTGTTCCTGCAGAACTGGCGCGCCACGCTGGTGCCGGTGATCGCGGTGCCGGTGGTGCTGTTGGGCACCTTCGGCGTGCTCGCCTTGCTCGGCTATTCGATCAATACGCTGACCATGTTCGCGATGGTGCTGGCGATCGGCCTGCTGGTCGATGACGCCATCGTGGTGGTGGAGAATGTCGAGCGCCTGATGAGCGAGCAAGGCATGTCGCCGCGGCAGGCCACCCACACCTCGATGGGGCAGATCTCCGGCGCGCTGGTGGGCATCGCCCTGGTGCTGACCGCGGTGTTCCTGCCGATGGCGTTCTTCGGCGGCGCCACTGGCGAGATCTACCGCCAGTTCTCGGTGACCATCGCCGCGGCAATGCTGCTGTCGCTGCTGGTGGCGCTGACCCTGAGCCCGGCGTTGTGCGCCAGCCTGCTCAAGCCGATCGCGCGCGGCGGACACGTCTCGCGCCAGGGCATGCTCGGGCGCTTCTTCGGCCGGTTCAACGCCCGCTTCGACCGCAGCGCCGAGGGTTACGGCCGCGGCGTGGGCACGTTGATCGGCCATCGCAAACTCGGCGGGCTGGTCTACCTGGCGCTGCTGGTGGTGATGGCGCTGTTGTTCTGGCGCCTGCCCAGTTCGTTCCTGCCCGACGAAGACCAGGGCATGCTGATGGTGATGTTCACCACACCGGCCGGCGCCACGCAGCAGCGCACGCAGCAGTCGATCGATCAGGCCACCGACTTCATCCTCAAGCAACCGGAAGTGGCGGGGATGATGACCATCTCCGGCTTCAGCTTTGCCGGCAGCAGCCAGAACTCGGGCATGGGTTTCATCAAGCTCAAGGATTGGGCGCAGCGCGATGCGCCTGCGCAGGAGATCGCCAACCGCATCACCGGCGCGATGATGGGCGCGCTGCCCGATGCGCAGGTGTTCGCACTGTCGCCGCCGGCGATCAACGGCCTGGGTACCAGTTCCGGTTTCACCCTGCAGTTGCAGGACGTGGCCGGCAAGGGCCACGACGCGCTGGTCACCGCCAGGCAGCAACTGCTGCAACTGGCCAACGCCGACAAGGCTGGCGCGCTCGGCCTGGATGCGGCGGACATCAACACCACGCTGGCCACGGTGATGGGCGGCAGCTACGTCAACGATTTCCTCAACAACAACCGGGTCAAGCGCGTGTACGTGCAGGGCGAGCCGAGCGCGCGCATGCTGCCTGCCGACATCGGCCGCTGGTACGTGCGCAACAGCAGTTCGGAGATGGTGCCGTTCTCGGCGTTTTCCAGCAGCGCGTGGGCGTATGCGCCGCAGGTGCTGAGCCGCTTCAACGGCGTGGAGTCGATGGAGATCACCGGCAGCGCTGCCAGTGGCATCAGTTCCGGCGAAGCGATGAACGGCATCGCCGGGCTGGTGGGCAAGATCGGCAAGGACGTGGGTTACGCCTGGTCGGGCATGTCCTACCAGGAGCAGGCTGCCGGCGCGCAGACCTGGATGCTGTACGCGGTGTCGCTGGTATTCGTGTTCCTGTGCCTGGCCGCCCTCTACGAAAGCTGGTCGATCCCGATCTCGGTGATGCTGGCGGTGCCGGTGGGCATCGTCGGCGCACTGCTGGCAACGTGGCTGCGCGGGCTCTCCAACGACATCTATTTCCAGGTCGGCCTGCTGGCGACGATGGGCCTGGCGGCCAAGAACGGCATCCTGATCGTGGAGTTCGCCAAGGAACTGGAAGAAAAGGGCCAGCCGCTGATCGAAGCGACCTTGCATGCCGCGCGCATGCGCTTGCGCCCGATCGTGATGACCTCGCTGGCGTTCCTGCTCGGCGTGCTGCCGATGGTGGTCAGCAGCGGCGCCGGCTCCGGTGGACGCCATTCGCTGGGCACCGGCGTGCTCGGTGGCACGCTGGTCTCTACGCTGCTGGGCATCTTCTTCGTGCCGTTGTTCTACGTGATGGTGCGCAGCGTGTTTCCGGACAAGGCGTCTGATCACGCGACAGCCGCTGAGACGTCCGAGGTGGCTCCATGATGCGCTTCAGCTTTGCAAGTGTGGCAGCGGCCTGCGCCATCGCCTTGAGTGGTTGCGTCAGCATGGCACCGCATTACGCGCGCCCGGATGCGCCGGTGCCCGGGGTGATCGGCGACACCGGCAGCACCGGCAACGCAGGCACCGGCATGCCGAATGCAGCCGCTGTGGATTGGCGGCAGGTGGTGACCGATGCGCGTCTGCAGCAGGTGGTCGCGCTGGCGTTGGACAACAACCGCGACCTGCGCGTGGCAGTGCTCAATATCGAGCAGGCACGCGCGCCGTACCGCATCCAACGTGCGCGCCTGTTTCCCGCCGTCGATGCCACCGTCTCGCATACCGCGCAGCGCGCTGCGGCAGCGACCAGTTTCACCGGCGCCCCGCAGATCATCCGCAGCGCCAGCGGCGAGGTGGGCATCAGCAGCTGGGAGCTTGACCTGTTCGGCCGCATCCGCAGCCTCAAGAACCAGGCCCTGGAAACCTATCTTGCCAGCGAGCAAACCCAGCGCAGCACGCGTCTGAGTCTGGTCGCTGAAGTGGCCAACGACTGGTTGACCGTTGCCGCCGATCAGCAGCGCCTGGCGCTCGCGCAGCAGACCCTGGACAGCCAACGCAAGACCTTGCGTCTGACCGAGCTGCAGCACGACAACGGCATCGCCTCCGGTCTGTATCTGGCGCAGATCCAGACCAGTGTGGAAAGCGCGCGCGCTGATGTGGCCAACTACACCACCCAGCTGGCGCAGTCGCGCAACGCCTTGAATCTGGTCGTGGGCACGCCGGTGCCGGCTGCGTTGTTGCCTGCCAGCGATGCGATCGAGACGGGCGTGGCGCTTGCGCCGTTGCCTGCCCAGCTGGAATCGCGGGTGTTGTTGCAGCGCCCGGACGTGCTGTCGGCCGAGCACACGCTCAAGGCCGCCAATGCAGATATCGGCGCGGCACGTGCGGCCTTCTTCCCCACCATTTCGTTGACCGCCAATGCCGGGCGCGGCAGCGATGCGTTATCCAGCCTGTTCGATGGCGACCATACATGGTCGTTCTCGCCCAGCGTGAGCTTGCCGATCTTCCGTGCCGGCGCGTTGAAGGCCGAACTGGATGTGGCCACGCTGGAAAAGGACATCACCATTGCGCAGTACGAATTGGCGATCCAGACCGCCTTCAGTGAAGTGGCCGATGCACTGGCCGAACGCACGCAGCTCGAAGAACGCATGCATGCGCAGCAGGCGATGGTGGACGCCGCACAACGCAGCTTCAGTCTGTCGGATGCGCGCTATCGCCATGGCGTGGACAGTTATCTGGTGACGCTGGATGCGCAGCGCACGCTCTACAGCGCGCAACAGACATTGATCAGCTTGCGGCTGACCGAGGCGAGCAATCGGGTGACCTTGTACAAGGTACTCGGCGGTGGCGCCGATGCGCAGAGCGGCGCGTCTGTGGCGGGTGCGGCGCGTTAGCGTATTGCCCGCACGTTCGTAGGAGCGGCGCAGCCGCGACAGACATTGCCGGTCATGCCTGTCGCGGCTGAAGCCGCTCCTACAACAAACATATTCCGATCAAACTGCACCAGCGTCAGCTTAGGCACTTGGTCAAATCGGCGCTGCACTGGGACGTGCCCGGGACAGCGCCTTGCCCAATCCCTGATCCCGATTCCCTGGCTTTTCAGCAGCCGAATGGCTGATCATCCCGGCCCTCAACGCGCCGCATTCGCATTCATCACCGCGTTGCGATTGGCATCCAGATACTGCGCCGGATCGCGCATGCCGGTGGTGTGGCATTGGCCGGTGGTGTGGCCGCGATTCACGCCACCCGGCAGCTGCGCATTGACCTGCTCCACCGTGCCGTCTTCCGGGTCGTTCAATACCAGGTCCGAGGCAGCGTTGCAGTAGTCGTTGGTGTACCAGTTGGTCTTGGCGAACGAGGTGGTGTAGTAGTTGACCTTGGCGCGTGCATCGGCCGGGATGCCGGCCAGCCAGGCCTTGGCGCCGTCGTAGGTCATGTCGCTATTGGTGCCGCAGCCCACGCCGAACCACGAACCCACCGCGGCCAGCACCCCAGACAGATTGGTGCCTTGATACGGCGTGCCCACCGATTGCATCACTCGCCCACCGGTGGCGTTATCCAGCCCGCTCCAGTAATAGGTATACAGGTGCAGCGCGGCCATGCCGCCCTGGCTGTGCGCGACCGTGGAGAACGACGACCATTGGCTGGCGAACTGCGCGATTCGCTGCGCGAACTGGTCGTTGCTGCGGTTCTGCTTGGCATCCAGGAAGGTCGAGGCGTTGGTGAATTGCGCCTGTGGCCATACGCCGTTGGAGCAATAGCCGTGCACTAGCACCAACTGCGAACCGGCGGCTTGTGGCTGCTGCGCCATCGCCATCGCAGACGCCAACGCAGTCGGGCGCGGGCCCATGCGCATGCTTTCATCGATTGCCGTGCTGGCGCGCGAGATGCTGGCGCGTCGCAGCGCGGGCACCTGCAACGGTAGAGTGGCGGCCTGCACCAGCGGGATGTAATGGTCCGGGTCTTCGATGCGCAGGCTGCGCAGCGTAAACGGCGCACGCGCACCGGCGCGCGCAATCCAGCGTTCGTCCAGGCTTAGCGGCAGCTGGCCTTGTTGCGGCGTCAGCATGCCGCCGATCCAGGCCACCGGGATGTCCTTGCCCTTGGCATCGGTGCCCCAGACCTGGCCAAACACACGGTAATGCGACGGCGCGTTGCCTCGCGCAGCCACTGGCAGCGCGATCGTTAGCCGCGTGCCAGCTGCAGCGCGTGCGCCCAGGGCATTGCCGAGCAGACGCAACGACGTATCCACCACCGGCACCACATGCTCGCTGGTCCGCACGAACGGCTGGCCGGCCTGGTCATGCCCATGCACGACGACCTGGGCAATCCAGGTACCCTCGCTGGTCGGTTGGAACGTGCCGCCGTACACGCCATCGCCAGCGGCGCCATCGTCGTGCTTGCCGTCGTCGGCCATCGGCATGCTGCGCACACCGCCTTGCGGATCGATCACACGCAGGCTTGCTTCGTCGATCGTTCCGGCTTGTGCCGTCAGCAGCGTGGCGCCGCGTACATCGTTGCCGCTCAGCAACGCGTTGAGCGTGAGCGACTGGCCAACCTGTTGCTGACGCGTGCGCAGGTACGAAGCAAGCTGCGTGCGCGCATCGCCTTCCATCAGCACGTAGCCACGCTGCGCCACCGGCGAGGACGACTGCAGCGTCAATGCCCAGGCGCCGTTGCGCGCCGAATCCACGGCGTAGCGCATGCCGCTGGTGCCGTGCTCGGCGCTGCCCAGCAGCGTGCGCTGCGCTTGCAGCGGCGTCGCCACGGCGGCGGTGCGCGCGCCGGCAAGCTGAGGTGCAGCCACTGCCGCCTCCCAGGCCTGATCGCCGGACAGCACCATGAAGCGCAGGTGCCCGTTTTCCACCGGCAAGCTGCCTTGCCAGCGCGCGGATTGACCGGCCGGTGCCAGTTCCACCGGCAGCAATGCACTCTTGGACAGAATCGCCGACTCGGCCGGATCTGGCGCACGCATCTGCGCGAACTCTTCCGGTGGGCCAGCCAATTGTTTGGGCTGCAACTCGGCTGCCGCAAGCGGCGCGCAGAGCAATGAGAGGGAGCACAACAGCGACAACGGCGACGGCTTCGGCATGGCAGATCTCTCCGTGAGCATTGCAGAAGCGATGCCATCGCGCACGGCAACGACATCGGATGCAGCGCCCCCTCGCCGCGATTCGTCGACGGTTATACCGCGCTCTTGTGACAGGTCTGCTGTGCGCTGCAACACTCGCGGTGCCGCGCGCAAGTCGTTAGAAATCAAGCAATGCTGATGGTGATCGGGGTCGCGGACGCGGTGTTGTTTAGAGAAGCGCGTGCAGCGCAGGAACACGCAATTCTCTCTTCAACCTCTTGCGATTTAGCTGGAGCGGCCAGATGGCCTTGACCCATGACGCATACAGCGCATTCAGCTGTTCTCATCCTCGTCGGCCTTGCCACGGCCGGATAGCCAGATCAGCAGCAGTGTGACCGTCTCAAGCCCGCGCCGATTGGCACACGGACAGGTTGCTGTCAGGCCTGATCGGCGCGCACGGAACGCATGCGATCTTGCTGCGAAGCACGCGAGCGATAGTGCGCAACCCACTCCACAGACTGGGCGATGCCGCCGAACGGAAACAGGTGCAGGCGGACATCTCCATGGGCTTCTGTCAGGCGGCTGGCGAGGCGATCGACAAAGCGATCCGGCCCCGCGTTGCCGAATAACTTGCCAATGGAGATGCCATAGTTTGAGAGCACCGACGCGCAGGCGCCGACACCGCAGCTTGCCGCATAGCGTGCGAGAACGGCGACACTGGCAGGACCAGGCACGCCCACCCGCACCGGATGCGTCATGCCACGCGCGCGCAACGCTTCCAGCCATGTCACCACGATGTCGGCGTCGAACCCGAACTGCGTCACGATCAGGGGCGCCATGCCACGCTCCTGGATGCTGCGACACTTGCGTTCCAGCACTTCCCATTGTTCTGTCGTGCGCAGGATCGGATGCCCCTCCGGGTGACCCGCCACGGCGATGGTGCGGATGCCTGAGCGTTCAAACACACCCGTCTCGATCAGCGACACGCTGTCGGGAAACGGTCCCTTCGGGGTGGAGGGATCGCCCGCAATCACCAGGCAGCGTGTGACGCCGGCCTCATCGACCAGGCGCGCGATACATGCCTGCAGTTCCCCGAGCGAGCCGATGCGACGCGCGGAAAGATGGGGCACAGGTTCGAAACCAAGGCTACGCACCATCTGTGCTGCGGCCAGCCGCACCGCCTGGTTTTGGCCTGGCAGGTAGGGAATGAACATGGCGCAGCCAGGCAGGATGCGTGGGGCCGCATTGGTCAGCGCGCCGATGTCCTTGGCGCTGACCTCCAGCGAATAGGCCTCGGTCACGGTGCTCGCGAAGTTCGGCGTGTCGGTAGAAATCACGGGTCTTGCCGTCTTGTCATGATGATCGGGTGGCATCGCCACGACGCACTGATCCAGCGGAAAGGAGCCAAAATCCACATGGGGTCTCCGCTAAACTGGCGAAAGGCTCAGTCTTCCGGCGCGTCATCGCCGTAGAACTTCACACCGAGTTGAATGCGCTTGCGGCCGCTGTCCACACGATGCCGATTGGTGTCGCGCAGGGAATAGACGCAGCCGCAGTATTCCTGTTGATAGAAGTTCTCGCGCTTGCTGATCTGAATCATGCGCGAGGCGCCACCGCCCTTGCGCCAGTTGTACTCCCAATACATCAAGCCGGGATACCTGGACGCGGCGCGAATGCCGCAGTCGTTGATCTGCTGCATGTTTTTCCAGCGCGAGATGCCCAGCGAACTGGTGATCACCGGAAAGCCGTGCTCGTGGGCATACAGCGCGGTGCGTTCGAAGCGCATGTCAAAGCACATGGTGCAACGCACGCCGCGCTCAGGTTCGTTTTCCATCCCGCGCGCCCGCTCGAACCAGTTGTCCCGATCGTAGTCGGCATCGATGAAGGGCACGCCGAACTGTTCGGCAAAACGCACGTTCTCATCCTTGCGCAACTCGTATTCCTTGCGCGGATGAATGTTGGGGTTGTAGAAAAAGATGGTGTAGTCGATGCCGGAGGCCAACATCGCCTCCATGACCTCGCCAGAGCACGGCGCGCAGCACGAATGCAGCAAGACCTTGGTATGGCCATCAGGCAGCGGAAGTGGCATGCGTTGGGCAGTGGAATCCATCAGTGGGGTCCTTGCGTGTAGGCAGTGGCATTGGCGGGCGCGCGCGCCAATTCGATGAAGGCGCGCAGGTAATCGATCGCGATGTCCGCCTCGCGCGCGCCCAGATAGATCTGCTTGGGGATGCCGCGCGCACCCAGCCGCACCGGCACCACGTCCATCCTGGCCGCATATTCCTCCACCAGCCAGCGCGGCATGGCGGCCACGCCGCGGCCGCTGGCCACCATCTGCATCATGATGTCGGTGGTTTCGATGGCCTTGTGGCGCCGCGGCGTGACGCCGGCCGGCAACAGGAACTGGCTGTAGATATCCAGGCGCTCGAGATCCACCGGGTAGCTGATCAGCACTTCGCGTGTGAGCTGCTGTGGCCTGACGTAGGCCGCCGACGCCAGCGCATGGCGCTTGGCCACGACCAGCACCTGCTCGTAGTCGAACACCGGCTCGAACCTGAGTCCTGGCTTGAACAGCGGGTCGGGCGTGACCAGCAGATCGATCTCGTAGCCGAACAACGCGCCGATGCCGCCGAACTGGAACTTCTGCTTCACATCCACATCCACATCCGGCCACGTGGCCAGATACGGCGCCACCAGCTTGAGCAGCCACTGGTAGCACGGATGGCACTCCATGCCGATGCGTAGCGCACCGCGCTCGCCCTGGGCAAACTGCCCCAGCCGCTCTTCGGCCAGATCCAGTTGCGGCAGCACCCGGTTCGCCACCGCCAGCAGGTACTGGCCGGCCTGGGTCAGGCGCAGGCTGCGCCCCTCGCGTAACCAGATGTCGGTGCCCAGCTGCTGTTCCAGCTTCTTCATGCTGTGGCTCAGCGCCGACTGGGTCAGATTCAGCACGCCTGCGGCGGCAGTCAGCGAGCCTTGCTGCTCGACCTGCTGGACGATCGTGAGATGGATGCGCTCAAGCATTCAATGATCCGAATTCATGGATTGTTGAAATAACACCATTTTACTTCATCGAATGCGAGCCCTAGCATCGGGACTCGTCGTTCAGCCGCTGCCGTGTGAACGGGTTCGGACCAAGGCGCGGTCGATGGGTCGGGCCGCAAGCGTCCTGGCGCACTGCACGACGTTCCCACTGCGTAAGGTTGCCCAGCATGACTGTCAAACACCCACTCCGCGTCGTTGCGGTCTCCGGCGGGATGCAACGCCCCTCCAAGGCTGTCGCACTGGCAGAGCACCTGCTGGAGTTGATTGCCGATCAGGTGCCGTGCGAGCGCCATTTGGTCGAACTTGGAGCGTTGGCGCCGCACTTCGCGGGCGCGCTCTGGCGTACCCAAGTGCCCGACACGGTGGAGCAGGCGCTCTGCCTGGTGGAGCAGGCCGACGTGCTGGTGGTGGCAACACCGGTCTACCGCGGCTCCTTCACCGGACTGTTCAAGCATTTCTTCGATTTCATCGATCAGGATGCCTTGATCGACACGCCCGTGCTGCTCGCCGCAACCGGGGGCAGCGAGCGCCATGCGTTGGTGATCGACCATCAGCTACGCCCGCTTTTCAGTTTCTTCCAGGCACGCACCCTGCCGCTGGGCGTCTACGCAACCGACCGTGACTTTCTGGACTACCGCGTGCACAACGACGCGCTGGCCGAACGGGCCAGGCTGGCGGTGCAGCGGGCATTGCCGTTGATCGAGCTGACGCGGCATGCACGGTCCATTGCCGCGCCGGGCGTGGCTGCGGCCTGAGGGCCCAGCTCGCGGTAGCCAGGGAACCGGATCGGTCGGCAAGCGCGCGCTGATCCACTTCCCGGCCTGCATGCCGCCGGCATGACCCGTTACGCAGCGCATGCGCGCGTTCCCATCTTAGAAACAAGGCATCGGTTCGCAATGACTCACGCATTGAATTTCACCATCAAGAGCCTGCGCTTCGATGAGGACTACCGTCCCTCGGCCACGACGCGCAACACGACCAATTTCGCCAACCTGGCCAGGGGGCAGCGACGTCAGGAAAACCTGCGTAACACGCTGGCGATGATCGACAACCGCTGCAACGAGCTGGCGCACTGGGATAACCCCGACCGCGACCGTTACGCGGTGGAGCTGGACATCATCTCCGTCGAAATGCACATCGGCGAACGCGCGCTGGACGATGCGTTTCCGTTGATCGAGATATTGAAGCCCACCATCGTCGATCGCCACACCGGCGCGCGTATCGACGGCATTGCCGGCAATAATTTCTCCTCCTATGTACGCGACTACGATTTCAGCGTGCTGCTGCCCGCGCACAACCAGGATGCGTCCGGCTTCAACGTCCCGGACGATTTTGGCGAGCTGCACGGCAAACTGTTCAAGCACTTCGTGCATTCGCCCGCGTACTGCGCGCACTTCCGGAAGCCGCCGGTCATCTGCATCAGCGTCTCCACCAGCAGAACCTATCACCGCACCGGAAACCGGCACCCCATCCTGGGCATCGAATACCGCCAGGACGCGTTTTCGTTGACCGACCAGTATTTCGAAAAGATGGGCCTGCAGGTGCGCTATTTCATGCCGCCCAACAGCGTTGCGCCCTTGGCGTTCTACTTCTTCGGCGACCTGCTCGGCGACTACACCAACCTGGAGCTGATCGGCACCATCGCCACGATGGAGACATTCCAGAAGATCTACCGGCCAGAGATCTACAACGCCAACGCTGCAGCAGGGCCGACCTATCGGCCGAGCCTGAAGCATCAGGACTATTCGTCCACCCAGATCGTCTACGACCGCCAAGAGCGCAGCCAGCTCGCCGTGACGCAGGGCAAGTTCACCGAAGAGCACTTCATCCGGCCCTACGGCAACCTTCTTGCCCAGTGGGCGTCCAGCCACGCTTCCTAATCAACCAGAACCCATCCCATTGCTCATCATGACAAAGCTGCTTCCCACCTCAACCGCCGGTAGCCTGCCCAAGCCGTCCTGGCTTGCCCAGCCCGAAACGCTCTGGTCGCCCTGGAAATTGCAGGACGCCGACTTGATCGAAGGCAAGCAGGACGCGCTGCGTTTGTCGCTGCAGGAACAGCAGCACGCCGGCATCGATATCGTCAGCGACGGCGAACAGACCCGTCAGCATTTCGTCACCACGTTTATCGAACATCTCAGCGGTGTCGATTTCGAAAAGCGGCAGACGGTCAGGATTCGCGATCGCTACGACGCCAGCGTGCCGACCGTCGTCGGCGCGGTCAGCCGCCCAAAGTCGGTGTTCGTGGACGACGCCAGGTTCCTGCGCCAGCAGACCCGCCAGCCGATCAAGTGGGCGCTGCCCGGCCCGATGACGATGATCGACACCCTCTTCGATGCGCACTACAAAAGCCGCGAAAAACTGGCATGGGAGTTTGCCAAGATCCTCAATCAGGAAGCCAGGGAACTCGAAGCGGCCGGCGTGGACATCATCCAGTTCGACGAACCGGCCTTCAATGTCTTCTTCGACGAGGTCAACGACTGGGGCGTTGCCACCCTGGAGCGCGCGGTGGAAGGGCTGAAGTGCGAGACCGCCGTCCACATCTGCTATGGCTACGGCATCAAGGCCAATACCGACTGGAAGCAGACGCTGGGCTCGGAGTGGCGCCAGTACGAAGAGTCGTTTCCCAAGCTGCAAACATCCTCGCTCGACATCATTTCGCTGGAATGCCACAACTCGCACGTGCCGATCGATCTGATCGAACTCGTTCGCGGCAAGAAGGTGATGGTCGGTGCCATCGACGTGGCAAGCACCACCATCGAAACACCGCAGGAAGTGGCCGAGACACTGCGAAAGGCGCTGCGCTTCGTCGATGCCGACAAGCTCTATCCCTCCACCAACTGCGGCATGGCGCCGCTCGCCCGGCACGTGGCGCGCGGCAAGCTCGGTGCGCTCAGTGCAGGCGCGCAGATCGTGCGTGACGAGCTGTCGGCTTAGGGCAACTAACAACACTCCTACGCAGCCGTCAGGCGGGCGCGGCCGGTGCTCGGAATTCTCATGTACCGCTTGTACATTGCGGTTCTGAGCACGCCGTCCGCGCCCACCTCACGGCCGCTCGCTACGTTTTGTCAGCCGCTCCTAGTCCCATTGCCACAGCAGTGTGCCCCGTGCCGTCGGGCGGGCCCGGGGTGCGCGCAAACGCGGCAGATGCCGATTCGTGGACATCGTCCATATCATCGCCAGCGGCTGCGCACGGGCGTCGCCGGCGCTTGATCGCGCCGGCGCCATGCATGGCGCAACGCGCATGGCCCACGCCTCCCATCGCAGGCCGCATGACACCCGCCCGGCTCTCAGCCGCTGCGTGCAACCCCACGGCGTGCATACAAGGCCGTCAGCAACGGCACCAGCAACGAGGTGACGATGACCGCGCTGGCCACCAGCGCCGTCGCGGCCGGCGCGGCGGGTGCGAACTGCGGTGCCATGCCGGCGATCAGCGCCGGAGTGGCCACGGCGGCACCGGCGGTGCTGGAGGCCGCCACCCCGGCCGTGCCGTTGCCGCCGCCGATCCAACGGTCGGCCAGCAGCAGGGGTAGCCCGGTGATCACGATGACTGCCACGCCCAGCAGCACCCCGCTTGCGCCGGTGTGGGCGATGGTGGACAGATCCAGCGTGTTGCCGAGCGCGAAGCCAAAGAAGGGCACCAGCGTCGTGGTCGCCTGCGCGAAGAACTGCCGCAATTGCGCATCGAGGTTGCCGAGCGCAAAGCCCAGCAACAGCGGCAGCACCGCACCGACGAACAGCAGTGGGTCGAAGCTGGCCAGGCCGCTGGCACCCAGGATCAGCATGGAGATCAGCGGGCCCGATTCCAGCGACATCAGCACCACCGCCCCTGCGTCTTCGCTGCTGCCGTATTGCTGCATCAACGCGGCGTACAGCCCGCCGTTGGTCATGTCCATCGCAGCCACCAGCGCCAGGACCGACAGCCCGGCCAGCGGCCCGCTCGGCACGCCGCCGATGGGAAGCAGCGGTGCGCACAGGACTGCCACCAGCCAGGCCATTGCGATCTTGGTCAGCACCAAGCTGCCCGAACGGCGCAGCACCCGTCCGGAGGCGCGCAGCTGGATGGTTGCCCCCATGCAGAAAAACCACACCGCCAGGATCGGAACGGTGCCGCTGATCAGCCCGTTGCTGAAAGATCCCAAGGTGCTGCCGGCCTGCGGCCAGAGCGTGTGGCAAACCGCCCCAAGCAACAGGGGGACCAGCATCATCCCGCCGGGAAGTCGCTCCACCGTGGCCTTGATGTGCATCTGCGTTCCAGTGAGCGCGTCACCACGCGCGGGGCTGGCAGCATCGCGCAGGCACCTGCGTGCACGCAGATCCCGGCGCGAACGCGCGCAGCCGCACACGAATGCGCCGGCCATGACCGCCACAGCGGCCATGACCGGCGCTGCCGACCTTGCTAGTAATTGACCTGCAACTGCAGGCGCAGCAAATCGCCTTCCACTACCGGATACGGCGCGGTGCTGACGTCGGTGCGCTTCATCTTCGAATAGGCGAACACCAGTTCCAGCACATCCATCGGCTGCCATTCGACACCGGCTTCCACTTCGTCCAGACGCATGCGCGGGGCATTGGTGTCGAACTTGGAGCCGCCTCGGTAGGTCTGCCATTTCAGGTAGGGCAGCAACGTGCCGTAGTTGAAGTCGTGCTTGAACATGGCCTGCACGTAGCCGCCGCTCAACGAGCGGGTGCGGATGCGGCGCTGGGCCACATCCAGTTCCGGGCCACGGCCTACCGTCCACTCCGCCTGCAGGCCGAACGGCTGCGGGTAGTAGATGATGTGCGCGGCCACGCGCTGGTCGGTATAGCCATTGGGCTCGGTGATGGCCGGGGTAAAGCTGCGGCCGCCGATATTCACTGCCGCCGCAGTCGGCACGAAGCGGCCGGCGTAGGCGTCGGCGCCCACTTCCAGGTACTGGCCGTTGGCGAACTTGAACGGGTAGGTGGCGTGCACCACCGCGTGCATGCTGTCGTTGCGCTCGGCGCGGTTGGCGCCCTGGCCGTTGTACACACCGGCACCGATCACGCCGTAATCGCCGGACCCCTTCAATCCCGACTTGACCAGGTCCTGGAAGCGGCCCTTGGCCACGGTGGGGCTGTAATAGAACACCGCACCGATATCGCGTTCGTCGCGCAGGCCGGAGTTGAGTGCATCGGCGCGATCCAGCGAGAGCCGGTTCTGGCTGGACTGCAGATTTTCCCAGCCGTACGGCATTTTCGACTGACCCACACGCACACGGTATTCGCGCTTCTTGTCGAAGAAGATATCGGCGTAGGCATCGCGCAGCTGCGCAAAGTTGGAGGTGGTGGAGCCGGTGGGCGTGCTGGCGAAATCCGGCTGGAAATACAGCGACACGTGCTCGTTGAGATCGCCGCTCAGCACCAGGCGCGCGCGGCGGATGCCCAGGCTCTGGTCGTTGCCGATAAAGCGGTCGCCCGGCGCGCGCAGGTCCTGCGCATCGCCGCCGATGCCCTGGTTGTAGCGGATCTGGGTGTAGCCGCGCAGGCTGAGTTTGTCGTACCACTTTTTGCCGGCGTCGCCGGACTTGGCCGGCGCTGGCGTTGCAGCGGGCGCCGGCGCAGGCCCGGCCTGGGCAACGGCAGTGTCGGCGGGCGTTGCGGCGCCCGGCGCGGGCGCGAGCGGTTGCGCAGGCGTTGCCGGCATCGCCGACGCCGGCAGCTTGCCGTTTTCGTCCACCTGCACGAAGGTGCCCAGCTTGTCGCGCCCTGGCGCCGGCTCGGCGAAGATCTGCTTGGTCTTGCGGTCGACGTACAGCTCCAGCTCGGCGGCCAGCGTGCTGCCGCTGGCGGTCGCGCTGAGGGCGCACAGAACAGTGGCGAAATTGCGTTTTTTCATTGGTCCGGCTCGTGCAAGGGAAACGGGTCGGCGGCTGCGTCGATCCGGTGCTGCCAAGAAGGCGGCTGCACGGCGTGGAAGCGCCTGCCAGGCGCCGGTCGTCCTGACGTAGCGGCAATGGCAGCAGTTATATTTAGATTTGATGTCAGTTTGGTGACACTGGCAGACCTCGCTGTCGTGGCCCTTGTGTCACGGTCGTGTCGGGGCGATGGCAGTTCTGCGACCAACGTGAGGCGGGCCCAGCTGCGCGCGATGGGGTGCAGACGCTCGTACAGAACTGGATTCGGAAGGTGCGGTCGTAGGGCATGGCGGAGATTGCGCACGGGCCGTCCAAGCTTTCGACGTGGCCCATCGCCGATGGCTGCGCGGCATGAGACCTGCTGGATTCGCCAGCGTGCGCAGCGTTTGCGCCACCATTGGGTAGCCGCAGGCACGTGTCATCGGCAGCGACATCGGCCCGGTCACGCGGCCGTCTGCTGCGCGGGGGGATATGTCGCGCAGCGCCAGGCTGTGCAGGTCTCCAGCGCTGGCAGCGACCCAGTGCCGCATCGGCGCGCTCACCGCGCCACGCGTTGACCAACCGAGACGCGCACGGCTGCTGATCGGCCGTTCAGAGCAGCGCCACACCCGATCGCCTGAACCAGTGCCACTGGTCCAACGCACTGGAGATCATCCCGACACACGCAGCCACGCCGACCAGCCGGCCATCGCCGCTGGTTGCATGCGGTGAAGCGCCACGAAGTTCGCCGGGTTCCAAGGGGTCACGTCGCACTTGCTCAACGCTGCGCGAACCACTGCGTGCCGAACGGCTGGGCAGCGCAGTGGTCGCGCCGTGACTCAGCGCGCCGCGAGTGCCGCCGCCACCGCGTCGCGCAACGGCGTGGTGGGGCGGCCGATCAACCGGCCCAGCGTCTGGCTCTCATCGAACAGGGCGCCGTCGCGCGAGGCGGCCGAGCACTGCGCCAGCACCTGCGCAAAGCCGGCCGGCAGGCCGATCTGCACCAGCGCTGCCGCGTAATCGGCTTCCGGCAGGTCGTGATAGGCCACCGGCTTGCCCGACTGCTGCGCCACCTCGGCGGCGTACTCGGCCATCGTGAAAGCGGCATCGCCTGCCAGCTCGTACACCTGGCCGGCCTGTGGGGCGTCCGAAGCCAGTACTGCAGCCGCCGCCGCAGCATAGTCGGCGCGCGTGGCGGCGCTGATTTTGCCGTCGCCCGCACTGCCGATCACCGCGCCGTGGGCGACTTCTGCGGCGATCGAGCCGGTGTAGTTCTCGGTGTACCAGCCATTGCGCAACAACGCGTGCGGCACGCCGCTCTCGCGCAGCAGCGCCTCGGTGGCCACATGCTCGGCGGCCAGCGACAGCGTGCTGGTATCGGCATGCAGGATGCTCGTATACGCCAGCAGTTCCACCCCGGCGCGCCTTGCAGCCTCGATCACGTTGCGGTGTTGCGGCACGCGCTGGCCGACCGCATTGGACGAGACCAGCAACACGCGGCCCACGCCGGCGAAGGCGGTGTCCAGGCTTTGCGGGTTCGCATAGTCGGCCTGACGTACCGCGATGTCGCGTTTTGCGAACTCGGCAAGTGACGCGGTATCCCGCGCCGTTGCTACGATGCGGTTGGCAGGCAGATGGCCAAGCAGCGCTTCGACAACCAGCGCACCCAACTGCCCGCTGGCGCCGGTGACAAGAATCAGGGGGGATGTAGATGTCATGACGGGCTCCGTTAGGTTTGCATAAGAGATTTGGTCTACTATCTAGACCTCATTGGTCGCCCGCATAGTGTCAGCCCCGCCCCGGCCTCCGCAAGGAGGCAGTTTCGCTCCCCCTGGTTACCGTGAGATACCGCACGTGAATGCGATTGCCCTGTTCCCGCTGCCGCCGTCCCTGGAAGGACCCTTCGACGCCACCAAGTGCCCGGTGCGCGATGTACTCGACCAGATCGGCGACAAGTGGACCCTGCTGATCCTGCTGACGCTGATCCCCGGCCCATCCCGCTTCAGTGCCATCCAGCGCGCCGTGCCGGACATCTCCAAGCGCATGCTGACCCAGACGCTGCGCAATCTTGAGCGCAACGGCATGATCACCCGCAAGGTCTACGCCACCAAGCCGCCGAGCGTGGAATACGCGCTCTCCAAGCTGGGAATTTCACTCCTCGGCCCGGTCTCGCAACTGCTCACGTGGGCGGGCGAAAACCACGGCAGCATCCGCGCCGCGCGCGAGCGATTCGATCGCGCGCAGCAGGCGGCAGTGGCGTTGGATCCCGACGAAGCGATGGCATAGGCGCAGTGCTGCGTCGCCCCGATTCAAGCCAATGCGCTGAGGTGGTGCAGCGGCGCTCCCGCGTGCGTATCGGCTGGGCTGTCGGCCGTGACTGCAGAAGGCACTCGTGGTGTCCCTGCTTGCATCTCTCTCATGTGCGGTCTGACGCGTGAGTCAGGCCGCGCTGTGAAGTACTGTCGGATGGAATGAAGTGTCAGGGCGCCAGCCGGCGACGACACAGCGTCAGTGCAGCCCAGCCAACCCCGCCGCCAGCGATGCCACCCCAAATGATGCCATCGGTGAAGCGATAGCCAGTAAGGTGTGCCACACCGGCACCGATAACGAAGCCGGAAAGCGAGAACCAGGCAACCATCCGACGGCCCGCCACGGCCCGATCTTTCGCGGCACGCCTGCGACGAATCTTTTCTCGTGCTTCCAGATCCGGCTGAAGTATGGCCTGCGCGATTGCGTCTGCTTGTGACTTATCCATGCACCGATTCCTGAAGAGCACCAGCGCTTGAATTACGCTGCCGCCTGCCCGCGAGACGGGCTTGGCTTGAAAGAGTTGTTAGGCCGCATTTTGCGCCGTCACACGCGACCGGTACAGTAGAAACTCCAGGCGGTGATTGCAGTTGGCGCAGTATAGGTCCAGCCCGATGCCGGGGCGCTCAACCTTGCGAACAAGATGCAGCGGGTAATCTGGCCGTGGCTCCTCCGGCAGGCGCCCAGTAGTCCGGAAAGTACGATCCAAAATCTGCATAGCAGAAGTCGCAGAGGACACTCTCTTGGCCCCAAATTTCAAAGCCGTGGTACTCGTGTTTCTCTGCCAATGCACTGGTCTAGCTCGCCAGTTGCATGCCCCCAGTCGAAGCACGGGGCGACATCAATCTCTTGCAGTTGAAGTGAGCATGGGGCAACTGGTCATACGGCCTGATGCTTGAGGTAAGCCGAACCGCAAAGCGGGTGCGGTATGAATGATGGTTACGACGCATCGCCGAACTCGCGCAGATGCGGCACATACGCTGAGAGCACAGACACACAGAGGCACTCGGAGACTATGAGCCACTCCTGCATCGAGTCTAACGATGCGGTGACGTGCAGGAAGTGACCTGCGGTGCGATCCCGCCAGCCGCCGGAAATGACCTTGTAGAGGAGGTGGCCTGTAGTGAGCGGGCTTTCCCAGTACTCAAGCATGTCCCCTTCGTCCATCACCTGGAATGCCCGAACGAAAGGAAAGTGGATCTCAAGGTGGCGGTCGACTCCCGCCGGCGCCGCCACAACAATGCGCAGGCCAGAGCTGGTGCTGATGATCTCGCTAACGTCTGCGCCTTCATGCCATTGGACCTCGGAGCCGACAGGTTCTAGAAACGTCTGCATGCGGCCCAATACCTCAATGAATTGTTAGCCGGCAACACTAACTGCAAGCAGCACGAGTTGCCAGATGAGCAGGAGCACAGTGGGATAGAAGGTCAGTGCGAACCCCAGCGCTCTGGCGCCAGCACCGCCACTGTAGGTCGCAAAAAACGTCAGCCTTCCAAGCAAGAACGCACAAGCGCATGCCGGAACTGCGGCTTGGATGCCGCGGTGCGGGTTCATGAGGGCGGCGACGTAGACCGGCAGCGCAAACGCTAGCTGCTCTGTCGTATTTTGAAGCAAAGATTGCAACGTTTTAGCACGAACGGTCCCATCACCCATCGCGCTGCCGTCAATGTCTGCAGGCGTAACGAATCGGTGTTTGGCCATGCGTGCGATAGCGACAAACATCGCCGCGGCCGGCAACAGCAAGCTGATAACTGTCCGCTCTGGTGTGTCCCAGCGCAAGAACGCTCGTGATAGTAGGAACACAACGAGTAGAGAAGCAAAAAGGCCAGATGCCATGCCGAGGACCACGCCTCGTTGCTTTCTGTCTAAATGCACCGTGGCTCCCTCTGCCGGCGAACGTTCGAGGACACCTTGGCGTAGGTTTCAGGCATTGATGCGCCTCAAGCGGTAGGTCATTTCTTCCGCGATTTCCGGGTCACTGCATTTCGCAAACTCTTCAATGACCGCAATGGACTCGGGTGTATCGATATCAGCGAGCGCATGGCTAAACCATTTCGCGATGACGCCTGGCTCAGAGCACGTGTACTCGAACATCTGAAACCCGTTCGCAAGCACCTGTCGAATGTACGTAACGCTGGATGGGCGACGAAGCAACTGGATTTCCCGCGTGATCTCTTGATGGAGCTCATGGCCGG
>NZ_JAJIUJ010000120.1 GCF_020880415.1 Xanthomonas euvesicatoria pv. euvesicatoria
TTTACCGGACAGCCCGTCGCGCCCAAGTGCGCTCCTAGCCAGCCCTTCCGACGCCCGGCCGACATGCCAGCCAGCGATGGATACCTGCCGCAACCGACCACCGCACCCGGCGTCGGAAAGCCGCCACCGGCCCGGATCTCCAATCGATTGCATGGCGCTGGCCGCTGCGAGGCGTTCCCGATGCGCCCGGCTAGACGTCCGGCCTGCGAGTGCAGCGGTCCGCAGAAAGACGCCAGCGCCGCACCGCCCCGGAAAAACGTCAATCGATTCAGTGACTTGACACCTTCCAACCGGGCCAGACGCACAGCGCCCACCCCGCCCTGATGCTCCGGCGCCCCGCGCCGGAACCCTGGCACCGCGTTTTGGCACACCGCATGCATTAGCTCTGCCGAGACCACAGCCAGCACCACCGCTGCGGAACTGGACGAACGAACGGGACAGGCAACTCATGACGCTGGCAACACACCCACATTCATCGCACACCCGTCCGGCGTCCGGCGGGTCCCGTTCCTGGAGGCACTTCGTATGAAGATCAAACGCTTTGTCGCCCCGGACATGCGCACCGCATTCCGCATGGTGCGTGAAGAACACGGCCCGGACGCGGTGATCCTGTCCAACCGTCGCACCGCCGAAGGCATCGAGATCGTCGCTGCCAGCAATTACGACGAAGAGCTCGTGCAGCGCGCCCTGGAAACCGCGCGCTCCGACACCCCGGCCCCCGCACAGCACCAGCAGGCTCCCGCTCAGCCGGCGCCTGCCCCGCAAGCCCCGGCCAGGCCCGCTGCACCGGTGCACGCCCTGCTCAAGCCGTCTGCCGACGCCGAGGCAAGCCAGCGCCAGCGCGTCGCCAGCGCCGCCGACGACATGATTGCCGCCATGGCGCTGCGCCAGCCGGTCAGCGTGCCGCGCCAGGCGCCGGTCGCCGCGCCGGTGCGTACCGCCAGCATCCCTTCGCCCGCTGCCCAGGCACTCGCCCACGCGGTTGCCGTCACCGCCGCGCCGCGCCAGGAACACGCGCTGTCGGCCGTACCGGAACAGTTGTTCGCCGACTTTTTGACCACTGCACCGGTGCAGCGCCCGGCCGTCCCGGCCACGGCGGTGCAGGCGCCCGCGCCGGTCGCGGCGGCAACGGTCACCGCCCCGGCGTTTGCTGCCGCAGGCCAGGACGACGACGCCTTCGCCGATGAAGCCGACTTCGATCTGGACGACGCACTTCCGCAGATCCTGCCGCCGGCCGCGCTGCCGCCGATCGTGGTCGCCCCGCCCGCCCCCGCTGCGCTGGCCGCAGTGCCGGTGGCGGCCGCGCCGATCCCGCAGAACGACGAAGAACTCAAGCAACTGCGTGGCGAGCTGGCGCTGATGCGGCAGATGATCGAGCGCGAAATGAACCGCCTCACCGACGAGCGCCTGCGTGGCTCGCCGGTGCGCGCCCAGGCGCTGGAACTGATGGACGACTACGGCTTCGACGCCGGCCTGACCCGCGATATCGCCCTGCAGATCCCGGCCGATACCGAATTGCACCGTGGCCGCGGCCTGATGCTGGGCTTGCTGTCCAAGCGGTTGCCGGTGTCCCCGGTCGACCCGCTGGAACGTGGCGGCGTCATCGCCCTGGTCGGCCCGACCGGCGCCGGCAAGACCACCACCATCGCCAAGCTCGCCCAGCGCTTTGCCGCCCAGCACGCCCCGCGCGACGTGGCCCTGGTCACCACCGACACCCAGCGCGTGGGCGGCCGCGAACAGCTGCACAGCTACGGCCGCCAGCTCGGCATCGCGGTGCACGAGGCCGACAGCGCCGAAAGCCTGCTGGACCTGCTCGAGCGCCTGCGCGACTACAAGCTGGTGCTGATCGACACCGCCGGCATGGGCCAGCGCGACCGCGCCCTGGCCGCCCAGCTGAACTGGCTGCGTGCCGCCCAGCAGGTCACCTCGCTGCTGGTACTGCCTGCCAACGCCCATTTTTCCGACCTCGACGAGGTCGTACGCCGCTTCGCCCACGCCAAGCCCCAAGGCGTGGTGCTGACCAAACTCGACGAGACCGGCCGCTTCGGCAGCGCCTTGTCGGTGGTGGTCGACCACCAAATGCCCATCACCTGGGTGACTGACGGACAGCGGGTCCCTGACGACCTGCACCGCGCCAATGCCGCCAGTCTCGTTCTTCGCCTTGAAGATTTGCGGCGCGCTGCCGATAAGCCCTGTACTCCGGAGCACAACCATGCAGTCGCGTGAATACGCCAAGCTGACCAACGCCTTCCCCCTGTCGGCGACCCGTCCCGAGCCTTTGGGCCCGGTGCGCACCATTGCCGTGACCGGTGGCAAGGGCGGCGTGGGGAAAACCAACATCTCCGCCAACCTGGCCGTGGCGCTTGCCGACATGGGCAAACGCACGCTGCTGCTGGACGCCGACCTCGGCCTGGCCAACCTGGACGTGGTGCTGGGCCTGGCGCCCAAGTACACCCTGGCCGACCTGATTGCCGGCCGTTGCACGCTCGATGAAGTCATCATCGAAGGCCCCGGCGGCGTGCTGGTGGTGCCGGCCGCCTCCGGTCGCCGCCACATGGCCGAACTGGCCCCGGCCCAGCACATCGGCCTGGTCAACGTGTTCTCCGAACTGGAACGCGACCTGGACGTGATGGTCATCGATACCGCCGCCGGCATCACCGACAGCGTGCTGACCTTCTGCCAGGCCGCCCAGGACACCGTGGTGGTGGTCTGCGACGAGCCGGCCTCGATCACCGACGCCTACGCGCTGATCAAGGTGCTCTCGCGCGAACGCGGCGTGGACCGCCTGCAGATCATCGCCAACATGGTGCGCGACCCCAACGAAGGTCGCTTGCTGTACGACAAGCTCTCGCGCGTGTGCGAAAAGTTCCTCGGCGATGTGTCGCTGAACTATCTCGGCCATGTGCCGCAGGACGACTGGCTGCGCCTGTCGGTGCAGCGCCAGCAACCGGTCATCAAGGCCTACCCCGCCAGTCCGTCGGCGCAGGCCATCGCCGAAATCGCACGCCGTACCTCGCGCTGGCAGGCCCCGACCGTGCCGCGCGGCAACGTCGAGTTCTTTGTCGAACGCATCATCCAACGGGGAGTGGCCGCATGAGCACCGCTACCGCAACCACGGCCAGCGCGCAGTACCGCGCCGTGCAGCGCAACAACGCCAACGACGTGGTGACCCAGCACGCCGACCTGGTCCGCCGCATCGCCCACCATCTGGCGGCGCGCCTGCCGGCCAGCGTGGAAGTGGACGACCTGATCCAGGCCGGCATGATCGGCCTGATCGAAGCCTCGCGCAGCTACGACTCCGAACAGGGCGCTTCGTTCGAAACCTATGCCTCGATCCGCATCCGCGGCTCGATGATCGACGAGATTCGCAGGGGCGACTGGGTGCCGCGTTCGGTGCACCGCCGCGCCCGCGACGCTGCCGCCGCCGTGCGCAAGATCGAACAGAACACCGGCCGCGCCGCCGCCGCCACCGAAGTGGCCGCCGCGATGGAAATGCCGCTGCCCGATTACCTGCGTCTGATGGAAGATGCCGCACGTGGCCAGGTGCTGAGCCTGGAATCGCGCATCGAAGATCACGGCGAGCTGGACACCACCGCCAAGGGTGGCCCCAACCCGCAGCAGATGATGGAGCGTGGCGAATTCGGCCGGGAGCTGGGCAAGGCCATCGGCCAACTGCCCGAGCGCGAGCAGCTGGTGCTGTCGCTGTACTACGAACAGGAATTGAACCTGAAGGAAATCGGCGCCGTGCTGGGCGTCAGCGAATCGCGCGTGTGCCAGATCCATGGCCAGGCGGTGGTGCGTTTGCGTGGCCGCCTCAAAGTCTTCGAACTGGCCGATGCCGGCGTCGAAGTCGACGACTGAATTTTTCGCGTAATTTTTCGTGTTAGGAGCTTGATGTGAACAAGAACATGCGGATCCTGATCGTGGACGACTTCTCGACGATGCGACGTATCGTCAAGAATCTGTTGGGCGATCTCGGCTTCACCAATACCGCAGAGGCCGAAGACGGCAACAGCGCCCTGGCGGCATTGCGTGCCGGCCCGTTCGATTTCGTGGTCACCGACTGGAACATGCCCGGCATGACCGGCATCGACCTGCTGCGCAACATCCGCGCCGACGCCAAGCTCAAGCACCTGCCGGTGATGATGGTGACCGCCGAAGCCAAGCGCGAGCAGATCATCGAAGCGGCCCAGTGCGGCGTGAACGGCTACATCATCAAGCCGTTCACCGCCCAGACGCTGGAAGAAAAGCTGGGCAAGGTGTTCGAACGTCTGGCGGCAACCGCCTGATGAACGCGACCATGGAAACCGATGCCGAACGTGCCGCGTTGATCGAGCGTCTGCAGAACGCACTCGATGCACTGGAAAGCGGTGACCAGGTCGCCTGGCGTCGCGAGGTGGATCATCTCGCCGCCCTGCGCACGCGCCCGATGATGCAGAGCCTGAGCCGGCTCGCCCGCGAACTCGGCCAGGCGCTGGGCGAGCTGCCCACCATCCCTGAAGAAGCCGGCGAACTGGACGATGCCTGCTCGCGCCTGGACCACGTGGTGGAAATGACCGAAAAGGCCAGCCATCGCACGCTGGATCTGGTCGAAGAATGCCGCGAGCTAGCCAACCAGCTGCGCAACGGCGGGCTCAATCAGGACCAGGGCGCGCTGCTGGAAAAGATGCGCCACAACCTGACCGAGCTGTCGCTGGCGCAGAGCTACCAGGACCTGAGCGGCCAGATCATCCGGCGCGTGGCCGGTATCGTGCGGCGCGTGCACGAAGGCTTCGGTGCGCTCGGCCTGCCGCCGAAGAACATCGAACCGAAGAAAGACGACGGCGGTCTTGCCGGTCCTGCAGTCAAGGGCCTGGACCGTCACGCGGTGTCGCAGGACGATGCCGACGACCTGCTGTCCGGATTGGGGCTGTAACCATGAGTGCTGTTCCAGACGATATTGCTGCCGATTTCATCGTCGAGGCCCAGGAAATCCTGGATCGCCTCGGCGAACAGCTGGTCTCGCTGGAACAGGCGCCAGAAGAAGCCGACCAGCTCAACGCGGTGTTCCGCGGCTTCCACACGCTCAAGGGCGGCGCCGGCTTTCTGGCGATCAAGCCCATGGTGGAGCTGTGCCACGCCGCTGAAGAAACCTTGGGCATGGCGCGCTCGGGCCAGGCGGTGCTGCAGGCGCATCACTTCGATGCCGCGCAACAATCGCTGGATTATCTGCAGGCCATGCTGGATGCCATGGGCTCGGGCGAAGCCGTGCCGCACGCACCGGCCACGTTGATCGCGCAGTTCGACGCCAAGAGCGCCCCGCCGGCGGTCAAGGCCGCGCCGCAGGCGGCCGCGGCCAAGCCGGTTGCCGCCGCACACGGCGACGATGCGCATGCGCCCGCCCCCAAGGCGGCCGGCAAGGGCGCGGCCAAGACCGGCGCCGAAGCCGAACAGACCGTGCGCGTGGACACCAAGCGCCTGGACGCCATCGTCAACCTGATCGGCGAACTTGTGCTCTCGCGCAACCGGCTGAAGACCTTGCGCACCCGCCTGCGCGACGAAGAACTGGACCGCGCGGTCAGCACGCTCGACATCGCCACCGCACGCCTGCAGACCGCGGTGATGCGTACCCGCATGCAGCCGGTCAGCAAGGTGTTCGCACGCTTCCCCAAGGTGGCCCGCGATGTCGCGCGCACGCTGTCCAAGGAAGTGGAACTGGAACTGATCGGCGCCGAGACGGAACTGGACCGCAACCTGGTCGAGGCCCTGGCCGACCCGCTGGTGCACCTGGTGCGCAACGCAATCGACCACGGCATCGAATCGCCGGCCCTGCGCGAAGCCACCGGCAAACCGCGCAGCGGCCATGTGCGCCTGTCGGCGCAGCAGGAAGGCGACTACGTCAGCATCGAAATCCAGGACGACGGCGCCGGCATCGACCCGGAGCGCCTGCGCGAAATCGCCCGCAACAAGGGCCTGATCGACGCCGAAGCCGCCGCGCGCCTGAGCACCGACGAGTGCTTGCATCTGATCTTCATGCCGGGCTTCTCGACCAAGGTGGAAGTCACCGACATCTCCGGCCGTGGCGTGGGCATGGACGTGGTGCAGTCGCGTATCCGCGAACTCAGCGGGCAGATCCAGATCCAGTCCGAACTGGGCCGCGGCAGCCGCTTCATGATCCGCGTGCCGTTGACCCTGGCGATTCTGCCGACCCTGCTGGTGCAGGCCGGCGAAGCGGTCTACGCATTGCCGCTGGCGCGCGTGGTGGAAGTGCTGCATGCACCGCAAACCTCGCTGGGCTGGTTCGACGGCCGCGCCGTGCTGGACCGCCGCTCGCACACCCTGCCGCTGATCGACCTGCGCCGCTGGCTGGGCGTACCGGCCGAACAGCCGCCGCTACTGACCGTGGTGCTGCTGCAGGCCGGCGAAACCCGCTTCGGCCTGGTGGTAGACCAGGTCCGCGGCCGCGAGGAAGTGGTGATCAAGCCCCTGCCCCGTGCCCTGCGCGGCCTGCCCGGCTACGCCGGCGCCACCCTGATCGGCGATGGCCGCATGGCGCTGATCCTGGATGTGGATGGGCTGCGTTCCAGCGATCATTGAGGTTGGGGATTCGGGATTCGGGATTGGGAGAATCGGGAATCGGGAATCGGGAATCGGGAAGACGATCCTGTTTGCCTGATCTAACGACAACGGCCGCGTACTGCGGCCGTTGTCGTTTCACTACCAGCATCGCTGCTGATCTATGTCGCTACGCGCAAGCATGGGCGCGATGGTTTAGCGACGGCCAGGCTGCCGTGGAAGTGAACCTGGAACCGTTATTTGGACCTCGTTATCTTGTTGCGAAACACTCAGCGCGTCATCGACGGACCAGCCTGGCTGACGGCTTGCTGGGACTGCTCCAGCGCCTGCTGCTGTTCGCGCGCCTGAGCCTGAGTCTGGTTGATTGCCTGCAGGCGATCGAACGACTGGGTCTCTGGTGTCTGCACGGCGTCCATGGTCGACATATGGGCACGCTGGTGAGCCGGGTCGTTGAGGGCGCCCTGAACGACGAAGACCTTCTCGCCGCCCGCCAGCTGAGCCGTTGGGTTGTTGAGCACCACATGATCCACCCGCGACAACCCTTCCTCTTTTGCCAGCGCAAGCAGGCTAGCTGTCATGCGCTCGCTCGATGCATCCCACTGCCTGCCATGTGCGCTATCGAGCTTTTGCACCCCGTCTTTGATCTGCTGGTACAGCGGGTGATCCGCATGGCCTGGATCTGACGGAAGAAGGTGAAGTGACGTCCCTTGCGATGGGGATTCACGTGCACGGAGCTCCTGCTCCAGCTCTTGTGCAGAGATCGGCGAGACATGCAGATGAGTGTTCTTGCTGTGCTGGAACAAGCCCGGCGTCGGGGGCTGGGTGCTGCTATCCAGGTAAGGCATCGGGCGCGTATTGCTGCCCAGGTCAATACCATTGCGTTCTAGTGCATCCTCTTTGAGACCAAGCCGCTGCAGGTTAAAGATCATCGGTTGCTCAGGCGTGCCCTGCTGCGCCTTATTGTAGTGACGCTCAAAGATCGCTGCGGTGCCGATGACCCAAGGTCCGTAGTGGTTGTGATAGTCAGATAGGCCGCCATAACCGATCTGCGTATCCTGTGCTGGTTTATCGAAATAGTTGACACCCATTGCCTCGATATTTGCCGGCGTGGCTGACATGGTCAAATCTTGATTCAAGGAAAGATTTGGCTTTAAGGTGTAGACGAGACCTTGGCTTCCCGCAGCGGTATCGATGAAGTCACGCATCCGTCCTGGGGCCGCACGATAGATATCCTCCAAGGTCGGCTGAGGTGTACTGCCCTTCACCCTGCTGAGGGTGGCGTTCCAACCCGCGATCTCTGCACGTGATTCATCCTCACGGTTGCTAGCAATGACCTTTTCAGCGGCTGACGTATAGTCGTGTGTGGTGCGCGCAATCGTACGAGCCTCAGTCATGAATTGCTGCCTTGCAGCCTCCGCATCCGGACTGAAGGTGCTGTGCTGCAACTCGTGGCCAAGGACGAAGGTGAGATCCCCAGCAGATGCGGGAGCAAGTCCATTGGGGCCTACCAGCTTTGTCAGTGGCAACTGGATTGAATGGCCAATGGGATCAAACGAGCCTCCAGCATGCGGATCAGTGAGAGGCTTGAAGCTGGTCACCAGCTTTTGATCAACTGCTTCGTTCAGCTGACGCGTAAGTTCCGGCGACTCGGTTAGAAGCTGCCTCAGTTGATCGACGTGAGGTTTGGTAACTCCAGGCTCATTGCCGAAATCATTCAAAACTTTCAAAGCATCAGGACTGAGTGACATGTCCGCTCCTTGGACTTAACGGATGTAGACCCATTCGACGCATTTGTGCGCCACTAACTCTTGCGGTTCCGCAGCCTCACCTCGCGGAAAGACCTCTACTCGCATTCCTGGGCGCGTAAAGAAATCACTCATCCAGCGCCCGTCTTCGACGATGTTGCGCTCACGCGCAAATCCCATCTGCTCAAGCTGCTGGGTAAAACGATCAAAGTCCAGGCGACAAATTTCGGTCATCGCAGGCGATGCACCGGCCACATTGCGATCGAAGCGGAATTCGAACCATCTGCCATCAAGCTTGGTTTCATCGACTCCAAATCCATAACTCCAATCCTTAGTGAGCGGGCCGAAGACCCGATATCGGCGTTCGTCGCCTTTCACGAACTGAACCGCCTGCCCCATCGTGGAATTCAGACGCTCGGGAGTGAAGTCGGAGATGTTCTGGCTGCCCTTGATCAACACAAGCAGCTGACCAAGCAAGCCTTCCGCAGTGGGCTTGTTAGGCGGCACAGTGGTAGGACTGGATGAATTCATGGCAGATGTCTCCGTGACGGTTGCCGCGGCTGGGGTGGCCGACGTGTGGGCGCATGCGCCCAGAGCGAGGGTGGCGAGCAAGGCGTAGAGGGGGCGCGCGATCATGAAGCGTCCGTTGTGCGCTGGTGTGGCTGCGACGCTAGTGGTATCGGGCACCGAGGTCAATCGCAAGGCTTCTCGCAGCCGCCGCATCATCGCCGCACGCTACGCGCCTTGGCCGGCACTTCCACCGGCGGCAACACCTCCATCAGCAGCTGCCCTTCGCTCGCGGTGATGCGCAGCTTGGTGCCGATGGCAAAGCCCAATTGTTCCAGCCATAGGCCGCTGAGGCGGACATGGGGCACGTGCTGGTCGCCGGCGTGGTCGTGGGCGCCGGGGTAATGGGTGTAGCTAACGGTGCATTGACGCGGGCGGCGGGCGCGGCGGGGTGCGCGTAGCGTGCCGGGGCCTTGCTGGGAGGCGTCCGGGTCGGGCGGCAGCATCGGTGGCAGCTTGCTGCGGTCGGGTTCCACAACAACCCACTGCACCCGCTTGGGCGGCGTGGGGCGCGTACGCGTGCGGGTGGGCCGTGCGCTGGCAGTTGCCGTGGGTGGGCGGCGGCGTGTCATGGCGCCTCCGGCTGGTGGCGGGTGATGGTTGCAGCGACGTACTGCTGCAATAGCACAGCCCTGCGTGCCGACAGGCGGCGCGAGGTGTGCGGCAATACACCGAGCTGGCGACTCAGCGGATGCGCGGTATGGTCTCTCGCCTGCTCAATAGCTGTGCTTGCGTCGAGCCTGCGCAGCACCTCGCCCATATCCCACCGCAAGCGGTGAGCGGAAGCTGGCAACAGATCAACCGGCACAGATGCCGGCATGGATAATGCGGTAGACATGGCAACGCCCTCCTGGAACAACCCAAGAACCGCCACCAACGGCGACGGGATGTCGGGAGGTTCGAAACCGCACGTAGCCGGCGGGCATATTCCCCTTGCGGGTGTTGTATTAGCCGCCCTCCCGACGCAGGCATTGCGTCGGCTTGTACCTGCAGGATGCAGGCACAAAAAACCCACCGGTTTGACGGAGGTGGGTACCGCTACGTGAGGAGTTTCGACGCTCCTTGGGACTAGATTGCAAGTACACGGTCTGGCGTGTCAATACACGCTGGCGGGTCTCGCGTGGCTGTGGCGCCGCTGGCGCAGTTCCATACGGGCTACGCAAGCCGAGCGCCGTCACCTGATAAGTGCACGTGACCTATCACGGTCAAGGCCATGCTGCGTGGAATTGAACCTGGAACCATTATTTGGAACCGTTATTTGCTTTTGTGATCAAACCCCTACCCCACGCGCTGCGCGGCCTACCCCGGCTACGCTGGCGCCACCCTGATCGGCGAGGACCGCATGGCACTGATCCTGGACGTGGATGAATTGCGCTCCAGCGATCATTGATCTTTGGAATCGGGAATCGTCAGACGGTCTCCCGGCTGCCTTATCTAACGACAACGGCCGCGTACTAGAGCCGTTGTCGTTTAACTACCAGCATCGCTACCGATCTATGTCGCTACGCGCGCAGGCATGGGCGCGATGATTTCGCGGCGGTTAGGCTGCCGTGGAACTGAATCTGGAACCGTTATTTCCTAGAACTGGTGCCCACTTGAATTTAAGTGCACACCATGTCTGGGCTTTGCAGGGTTGGGTAGATGACTTGGCCGGACGCATACGATTTGACCGGTCCGCTGGCCGACCCTGACCGGCAGGAATCGGCCAGAAGCGGAGACTAGGACCAATATCAACCAAGTGCGTCGTTCGTTGCAAAGGCATAAAGCGCCCCAGGCGCCATTGATCGGACGCCTAAGGCAGGTTGCTAGTCATTATCCGGCCGAAATGAACGAAGCTTCGCCAACGCACGGCTGATTGGAAGATTTTCCGTACCTGCCGGAATAAGGATATCGTCATCAGGCTGGATCGCCGAAATCTCCTGGTCGTTTTCATCGATCTCCCAGGCATTCATGACGACGATGCCAGAAGTTATTAGATGGCTAACGAGCATCCCTTTGGAATTCATCGTAGCAACATGACACCTCTTATGTATTTCGTAATCTTTCAAAAATCTGTCAATATTTTCAGAAGAACTCGGCGTCATGGTATGTAGCCTAGAAAGCGCCGTTTGGACTTTCGAAGATCTGTCATCAGATCGATCAAAATTACTTGTAACAGCCACACGATAATGCGCAGCATTTTTCCTATTAATGCCTCGTATCAATGCGATGCGCAACGCATTACTGGGATCTTTTTCTCCGATGGTTTTTGCGATGTTCTCGAATATCTTATGCCCAACGGCGACATTCTCGAAGGCGAACATCAGCACTGGAGTTTCGCCTTCGCATGTTTGAAAGCCTAAGCCCTTCCAGCCGGCTTGACTCCACAGGCCCTCCTGAATGAGAGAAACTACTTTAATCTCTCTATGCTTCATTGTAGAAAACTGGAACGGATGTTTTGGACGTTCCTCAGGCACATCAGATTTAGGCGGCCAATCCATAGCCTCTATATTATGGTGCTCAAACCAAGCTACGTGCCGAGTTGGCTTGTACAATTCGAAGGTAGCATCCTGATGAGATCCGACGCCTGGGACAGCATCACGCCCCAAGAAATAGCCGTCTAGACCTATATTGCAGTTAAAGACAACTGCTCGCTCCAGGGCTTTGTCGTCTCGAAGCATCTCTTCGAATTTCGACCAGCCAATTTGAGGGCAAATGATGGACACAAATTGAAGGCAGAATTCACTATAGAATTTACTGATCGCGTCTCGTTTTTCGTCGGTCAAATTGGCGATGCTGAACGGCGAGCACAGGATCTCTGCAGAGGTTACCTGCGCAGCAGTATCAAAACTATGCTGCAGTATGAAGTTATCCTCATCTTCCAATAAGATATCAATATTCACTGCGGGCACAGTAGCGGCTGTATGGCCTGCCATCATCGGTGCGCAGAAACTCTCTAATACAGCCATCAATTGCTGCGCTAACTCGATACATGGAGATTTCACAGGGAAGGACACAGACACCTTACAGCCCAAGATGTAGGAACTTATGGTTGTCCAGCGATCCAGATATAGGTCGATATGGGCCACCGGTGCCCCCATGTCAATACTGCGCCACATATTCATAAAGTTAAGATCAATTAGCTCACCCTCAGGCCCCGCTTTATCTTCATGGCCTAAGCAAACCAATAGCGCATCTGCACTGAGCCCTAGATCCAACTGATTCAGCTTGTCCGGTAACCAGGCTATCCTTTCAATGTCTGAAAAATTGGCATTGAGAAACAGCTTACCAATCAGAACTTCATAATTCATTTTATGATTTTCTGTCCACGGATTTTCATCCAGCGTTTGAGAAGCCAGTTGAGCTAAGTGATACCAAGTCAAAGACTGCCCTACGCGACCTAGTTGACCTTCAATCCACATGAGTCGTTGGTAAATAGCAGCTTGCTTGGCACTGCTTCGCTGTTCCTTCAGCGCGTCAGTGGTGACTACATAAGCTGCCATCAGCGCTGCTCCTCGCGCAGCCCACAGCAGGCCCTGCTTGTCGTATGCATTGGACAACATGTAAAGGGCAGCGAAGACTTCCGTCTTACTTTCACTGCTGTACAGCCCATACAGAGATAACCCGAAGCACTTGATCGCCCTGTAGTAATCCTTTTTATCGCTGCTCAGCGCTCCTCGCCTCAGATACTTATCCGCCCTAATCCGGCTATCTTCCCGCGCACCGGCATCATCAATGAGTTTATCCATCAGGTCTTCATAAGCTTTGAGATCTCCGAAGGCCACATCGAGAGCTTCCAGCAAGTTGACGAGACGAGCCATAGGGTAGCCAATCAGCTTATGGGCGCTATCAGCGATTTTGCTCAGCGACCGGAAGGTGTTATTGGCTTGCTCCTCATTTTCGGCAACCAGCAGATCCAGAAGCGCCAAAGATGTCTTGGCTTGTAGTGCGCCGCTGATCATATCCGCGTCGTTGGCTATCAAGTTCAATCTCTCTCGAATGGTGGTCTCTAGGGAATCCACATCGAGGGTGCACTTACCGTCTCGATGAGTGGTGACTACTAGATTGAACAAAGTTACGACTCTCTCCCATACCTCAACGTTTTCGGTCTCTTGGGCCACGCCGAGTGCTTTCTCAAAGGATTCCTCAAAGAGTTCGGTATTTTCCAGCCACCAGTACGCGGCCCATGTCAGCTGATAAAGGGCATCGAAATGTTGCCTATGGGTACCAAACTTTTTCGCTATCCTCACAGCGATATTGAACTGATGCTCAACAGCAGCGGCATCCCGTTCCAGCTCTTTGCAGATGATGGCGCGCTTGGTGTAGAGGTCGACCTGGGAAAGCGTCAAGTGGCCTGGATCTTCGATTTTGTCGATCTGACTTTCGATCTCTGTTAGCTGGATTTGCTTGTCAGCGTCGAACGGGCCGATCTGGATTTTGCTCTCAATATTGCCGGTGAGACCTAAGTGATCGATGGCAAGGTGCTGGTTCTTGGGCTGCAGCGTTTTATCAAGCAGCCAGGTTCGATCGTAGATGGTCACCTTGATGCCATGCTTTTTCGAAAGGTCGTCCTGAAGCTGCGCCCTCAGGCTGTTCTTGATGAACCGGCTGGAGACACAGAAGATACGGACGTACCCACGTCCAGTGGACATGATGCTCTCGACATCTTTCGTGCATTTTGTCTTCCAGTCTTTCTGCGTGCTAACACCAAATGCCCATCGCTGGGACTCCGGAGCCTCGTTTAGCCCCCAGAAGAAAGCGATTTGGCTGGAGACAGGATACGTCTCGGTGTCAGTTTTACCGTCGTTACCTGCTGTTGGCCCGGTCTGAGGAACCAGGTTGGGACAGATTTCTCGCTCACAAAGCTTGCGTACGAATATCTCGAACTCAAGCTCTTGGCTTCGATTGTTCAGGGTATCGAAATGGTACTCCAGCATGGAGCGGTCGATAGTCGACTCATGTAGCTTTAAAGAGTCCGAGAATTGCTCTGGACGTCTCGCTCGCAGGTAGTCTTGCGGCTTAGGGCCAGTAATCTTGGAAGCCAATTGTTCCTTGTCCATCATCCACTCCTGAAATGACCAATAGCATCGCACGGCTACGATCAACGCTCTGGCCCTAGGCCAAAATTGGGCTCGACGTCGCGGTGGTGTGCGATTCATGAGAAATAACGGTCCCAGGTTCACTTCTCTCAGCGAACTGTGAGTCAAGCGCAACATCGCCGATCAGTTCGATTGAAGAAGGTTGCGAGACAACGCTATGGTCAGCCACAGCGACAGCGTTCGCAACAGGGAATGCAAACAATGGTTCCGCGTTCACTTATTTCGTAATCACAAGAGCGGCTCCAGGTCACCTACCCCCGTTATTTGCTAGCGACACCAGCTTGTTAGAAGTGAATCTGACTCCATTATTTCCCATTCTCCTAGCAACATCATGGTGTCTGCACCATTCCCGATGATAAACATCTATTCGTTTTCCATCACCCTTTCATAGGTACAGCCCCGCCTGACAGCGGCCTCTTGGATTGTGAACTTCGGTCCTAACTCAATCTGTAGCGCATGCATACGCAGACCAAAGAAATCGAAATGTTGAAGATCCGTCTTTAATTCTTCAATAAAAGTAGATTTGTAGGCATTTGCATCAAACCCTTGAAAAGGCACGCCAGCCATATCCAATGCAATAAAAATTCTCGAAACAGCAGAATTAAATATCGGCAATAAGTCCAAATACACCTGCTTAGTCGGATAGCGATCCTTTCTTGCTTTTTCCCACACTCTCTCGAAGGCAAGACCATTTTCAAGAGTAACGAACCTAGGCAAGGCGTTGGCTTTACCCATCTGATTAAGATAGACAGATTCACGACGCGGATCGAGGCGCTCATAAATATCTTCCAACTTGATCAAGTGCATCATAGGAGGAGGGTCGCCACCTGTTGTTCGATGCCTGGCTATCAGATACTCAGCTCCATGCAGGCGTTCTGGCTTCCCATCTAACCAAATCGATTGATGCAAGCTTTGGAACAAAGGATGATCACGATGATGGAGTGCATTACGTAGAGCAATTAGCAAACTACTATCAGGGCAGCCATGAAAATCGAATAAAACCTGCGACACGTCATACAAGGCATGAAAGCCCTCAAGGTTATGCTCGAATGCTCGGTCGAGATTGTGGATAGCCTCCTCTTGATCGATTGCGACCAAGTCTCGATAGTTGATGAAAGCCTCGCCGTAGAGCCTCATGGCATTAGCAAAACGCCCAAGAGCGCTGGCAATATTCTTTACTTTTATATCTTCCATCCGCTGCGTCTACAGGTTAAAGGGCATGACTGTCTCTGAATTCATGTGTCGAGCATGTCCCACTCATCGCCGAGGACCCAGCGTATTGCAGACAGCTTGCCGTTGATCATCCCCCACTCGAAGTCGGTCCAAGGCCCTAGCTCTTCACTGCCGAGCTCTTCTTCGGCCCTCTGCATTGCGGCGAGCATCCCTTCCCAAATCCTATCTACCACTAGGTTTCGTCGTTCTTTCGGGGAAGCTTGGTCCCAAACCTCTTTAGGCACCAACTTTTCTTTACCGCTTTCGACGCGATCAATGATGTTCCATTTCCTGTTGTACCAAACCTGCGTTGTCAGCTTACTCTCCGCCTCAAGAAGCTCAGAAAGCTGTCTGGGATCTTGGTTGTATTCACGCTCGAACCTGATCTCTTCGATCAGGTCGCTCGCGAACTCGCCGAGCAGCGCACTAAGGTTGGTTTCGTATCGCGATCTCACACCATCAAAGAGCGGAGCCAAATCGGAATGAGGGATACGCGTATCAGCCCCTTTTTGGCTGAAGTCGTGAATGTTGTGGGTTACGAAGGCGAACACGTCCTCGTCTTTACGCTCGGCTAGCGCATCAATGTAGGTCTCGATAATGATGGCATCGCCAATCCCGTTCATTTGCCGATGAAACGGGGCAATCTTAGCAATAGCTCGATCCGCCGCGCGCACCTTGATGTTATCGCTGGCCGATACAGGCGTAGTTTTCTCGAACAACTTTTCAATCAAGTCCACCGCCTCGTTCACAGCCTCTCCACCAGTTGCAACCCGGTGATCGACTTCGTTTAGCTGCTTCAGCGTGGAATCCCGCCCATCTTCAGGGCCGAATTGGATAATCGCCTCCCTAACGCGCTTGAAGTGACTGGAAAGACTGGCTCGGCTCGCAGCCATTACTCGATCTCGATTTCGCGAAAATTCCTCGATGACTATCTGAGGCATGATGAGAACCACCTCACCTCCATCAGTCATCGCGGACAGCGCGTCCAACAATGGAAGTTGGCGGTGCTCCTTTGTAAGGTCGAGCCACACCGAAGTATCAATTAGCAAATTCAAGGCCATTCGTGCCCCCATCCATTGCCCAAGCGCCTCTGCCGATTTGCTATAGCACCGAATAAATTATGCGTCATGCCATGACGATTTACATGGACACTGTTCCTTGGCGGCGAGTCTTCGCAAGCCAGCTTTTATAATGCTCCGGTGTGCCAATTCGATTTTTGCCCAATCGATGGATTGCTCCATCCCCTACCTTAGCCTCTCGATCTCGCCCGGCCTGGAAGGCCTACTTGTGTTCTGCCTCGGCCTGGCTGACATCCCGCGCCCAAGAACGGTTCCAGGTGCACTTCTTCCACAGACACATACCCCGGCAAGACCCTTAATTGTAATCGGCCAGGCATTTATCTAGTGCCTCAGTGTCCTTTGCGTCACGAATGGCACCATGAAAAATCTGGGCCGCGGCATAGCGATAGTGCCGTGTCTGATCAGCCGGCTTATCGCCATCCATCGAAATTGCGGCCATGACTCGTACGCCGTCACTTATCCGTATCTCCACTGCGTGCCTCAAAGCATGGCCCAGCTCAGAGCAAATCTTTGTGCTCTTCTTTTCCCATGCACCGGGCGCAACAACAAGTCCTGCAATACGCTTCTGGAGCGCGCCTGACGCCTGCTCAGCGGCCTGCTTGTAGGCGTCCATATTTGGCTACGCCGTCGTAGTCGATCTTGCCTTGGCCGTGTGCTGAAAATGCAGCCGGGAGCAAGAGAACCCCTGCAAATCCTTCATGTGCTTCGCTTTCCGTAGGAAGCCGAAAGCATATCTCAAGGACTCCCTGCTTCGAAATAACAGTTCCAGGTTCACTTCCACTGCAGCCAGCCAGACCGTCGCCGAACCGTCGCACCCACACCGCCACGCGGCAGGCATGGGCGCGACACATTGGGAGCTAGAACTTGTAGGTCAGCCCGAGGTACGCCAGCCGGCCTGCGTAGCCGCCGGTGTAGAAGCGGGCGCGGGTGTCTTCGCCCAGGTGCGAGCGTGACTCCTGCTTGGTCAGGTTCAGCACCGAGGCGGTGAGGCTGAGCGCCGGGGTGATGTTGTACGCCGCGTTCAGATCGATCTGGTAGTACGGCTCCTCAAAGACGTTCAACCCGTTGACCAGGCCTTGCACCAGCTCGCCGCGACGGTTGTACGAAGCGCGCAGCAGCAGGCTGTCGGTCTCGTAGAACACGGTGAGGTTGGTCTGGTTCTTGGCGCTGCCCGGCATGGAGGTCTTGCCGACCTCGGTGCCATCCTCCAGCCGCACCGCCGCCTTGCTGGCATCGTTGTAGGTGTAGTTGAACTGCACACCAAGACCGAATGGCAGCGTGTGCTGCGCGTAGAGCTCCACACCCTGCGAGACCGCGTCCTGGCCGCCGGCCTGGGTGCTGTAGTTCTGCACGGTGACCGGCTGCCCGTCGACCATCATGTTCACGTCGCTGATGACGTCGACCGCAAAGTTCTCCACGTTCTTGCGGAACAGTCCCACACCTGCCACCGAGCCCGGCTGGAAATACCATTCCAGCCCCAGGTCGAACTGGTTGGCCTTGTACGGCTCCAGGTTCTTGTTGCTGCCCGAGCCGTACCAGCCCTGCTCGCTGGCACCGCCGGTCAGGCGCCGGTCGGCCACGTACTCGGGACTGTAAAACTCCAGGCTGCCGGGCGCGGCGATGTCGTTGTAGCTGGGACGTGCGATCACCTTGGCGGCTGCCGCGCGAAGCAGCAGGTTCTCGGTCAGGTCGTAGGCCAGGTTGAAACTCGGCAGCACGTCGGTGTAGTTGCGGTCCAGCCCGCTGACCACGAACGACTCGGTGCGTTGCACGCTGTCGGCCAAACGCCAATAGCCTTCGGTGCCGCAATAGGTGTCGGCCGGGGCGCCGCCGGGCGTGGCGGCGCCCTGCTGGCAGGCCAGCGGATTGCCGTCGGCGCCGTCGAAGAAATAGTCGTTGTAGGCAGTCACCTTGTCGGTGGAAGCGGCACGCTGGCCGGTGCGCGCCACCCGCACGCCGACGTTGCCACGCAGCCGCTCGGTGTGGAAGTTGAGTTGCAGGTAGGTCGAATAGATCTCTTCGTCGACGTTGTAGACGAAGTTGTCTTCGTTGCGGGTCTGCATCGCGCCGTAGGTCTGGTTCAAATAGCCGATGTAGCCGGGGAAGTTGATCGACGGGAACGCGCTGGCGTTGAAACCACCGGCCAGGTTGTCCTGCGCGAACAGCAGGCCCGGCGAGAACTGCGTGGCGATGGCATTGCAGCGCCCGTTCCAGTAGCGGTTGTCGTAGTCGCTCGGGTCGGTGCCCGGGCACACCCAGTAGTTGTTGCCGGTATTGCGGTGGATGCCGCCGTCGCGCCGTTTGATGCCGAACTGCAGCGAGTCGAAGACCTCGCCATCGAAATGCCAGGTGGTATCGATCTGCGCGTACTGCTGCTGGTTGGTGTTGCGGGTCCAGGACGAGCCGGTCGAGCCCAGGTCGACCTGCAGGATGCCGTCGCGCAGGTTTTGCATCAGCTCCGGCGAGAAGGTCATGGACGGCGTGCCGGTCAGGTCCCAGGCGCTGGCGAAATTGCCGTTGCTCCAGCTGCCGTCGGCGTTCTGCAGGCGCGGCTTGATCGGTAAGGAAAACTGCAGCTCCGGCCCGCCCTTGGCCCAGGTGCGGCCAACCTTGAACGCCACGTCCACCTGCTCGCCACGCCATTCGCCGCCCAGGTCCACCGTCTGCGATTGCGATTTCTCGATGTTGTAGCTGCCGGTGATCTGCGGCGTCGGCACGGTGCAGTCATCCGAGCCCCAGCCGCCCGGCGGCAGGCCGGCCGCCGCGGCCTGCGCCTCGCTGCAGTAGTAGGTCTTGCCCGGACGCAGGCTGTAGGCGGCGCCAGTGACAATCGTGCCGCTGGGATCGAACTGCAGCCCGTCGAGCAGGCGCCCGCCGCGCCAGTTGCCGTCGCCGTAATAGCGGGCAATGTTCCACTCGGGAATCTTGATGGTATTGGTCTGCGAATTCTGCGACAGGTCAAAGCGGAAGTAGTTCGCGGTCAGGGTCAGGTCGTCGGTGGGCTTGAACTGCAGGGTCAGTTGCCCGCCCTTGCGCTCGCGCTCCTCGCGTTTGGCGTCCAGGCTGACCGCCGTCGGCATCATGAAACCGGTGGAGTAATTGCCGTCCTGGTTCCAGAAACCGGTGCCGCCCCACCAGTTGGCGTTGAAGTCCGACGGATTGCCGTTGACGTCGACCGCCGGGCCGCCTTCGTCGCGGCCGTACCACTGCCAGCTCTCGGTACTGGCATCGAGCGTGCGTGCGGTGCGCTTTTGCTGCGTGTAGCCAACGAAGACACCGAAGCGGTTGTCCTTGTCATGCCAGGAGTACGAACCGGAGAACTGGCCGTCGGTCTTTTTGCTGGTATCGGACCAGGTGCCCTCGGCGGAGACGAAGCCGGAATGTGGCTCCAGTTCCAGCGGGCGCCGCGTCTGCAGGATCACCGTGCCGCCGATGCCGCCTTCGTCGATGCGCGCTTCCGGCGTCTTGTAGAGCTCCGCGCTGCCCAGCAGGTTCGACGGCAGCAGCGTGTAGTTGAACGAGCGCGTCGGGTCGCCGTTGGATTCGGCGGTGGCGATGTAGTTGCCGTTCAATTCGGTCAGCACCAGCTCCGAGGACAAACCGCGCACGCTGACGTTCTTGCCCTCGCCACCGTCGCGGCTGATGACCACGCCGGGCACGCGCTGCAGCGCATCGGCCACGTTCTTGTCGGGGAACTTGCCCACGTCCTCGGCGGTGATGACATCGACCACGGCGTTGGCGTTGCGCTTTTGCTCCAGACTTTTTTCGATCGCGTAGCGGTAGCCGGTCACCGTCACCGCGTCCAGGTCCGTGGCCTGCACCGCGGCCTGGCCCGTGGACGCCGGCGTGCCGTCGGCCTGCTGGGCGGAGACAGTGGTGGAGGCGGCGCTCGCAAACAAGGCGATGGCGATACCGGCGTACAGCGTGCTGCGGTTGCGTGCGAATGGCGTGCAGTTCATTTCGGTCGTGCTCTCCCAATGGTGATCGGCCTCGGCGGCTTTGTATCGATCCAACGACCGGACAAGAACGCCGCGCGAAGTAACGCAAAAATATCCGGCACCGTTGCGGCGCCCGGTTTTCCCGGTCTTTTCTCCTCTTCTGCGCGGATGCGATTAGATCGTTCTAATGCCGTGCAAATCTAAGTAGCACAGCCCATGCGCCAACGCATTCTGCCGCGCAGCAGGCCGGCGGCGTTGCAAGCGCCACGATTGCGGCCGGGCTCGCCACGCTTGCACGCGGCACGCTACAGCCTGCCTGCTGCAGCAACCGCTCGATCGCGGCCCGCAAGCGCCCTCGCCCGCAACCAGGCGCAAGCGGTTCAACCACGCGCCTGCACCGTCTCCATCATTTGCAACCGAGCTGAGCGAGAAACAGGATCGACAGGAGTGTTGGCACACTCCAGGACATGGCACACCAGGCCCCTCGGCGACCATGGCCGTCGCAGGGATGTGTCGCGATGGCGACTCAGACAGGATGTCTGCTGCGCCGAACAGCCGATGAGCGGCCGCGCTGGGGCCCTCACCGAAGCCAACAACCGACAGTCCGCGCCTGGACGTACCCTCACCCCAACCCCTCTCCCGGCGGGAGAGGGGCTTTAGTGCCGCGTCGGTCGTGTCTTCCTGTGTCCGCCTCGGTAACGCATGGGCTGACCTGAGGCACCATTGAGTTCATCGCAACCTTCTACGACCGGGGAACCGGTCCCCGCCCGCGCGATTGCCCGCAACGACGTCGGCAATTCGCAGACCCATTCCCCAGAACGACAACTTTCTGGCGCGCCAACCGGGCGCATCTATCAAGTCCGCCGGGCCTGGGCCGATACCGCATGCATGGACAGACTCAGCGTAATCGGACTGGTGCTGGCGATCGTGGCGATCGTGGGCGGCAGCGTGTTGAAAGGTGCCGGCATTTCGTCGCTGTGGTCGCCGGCTGCCTTCGTGATCGTCATCGTCGGCACGGTGGCGGCGATCCTGCTGCATACCTCGCCGGCGGTTTTCCGGCGCGCGTTCAAGATCCTGCGCTGGGTGATCCAGCCGCCGGCCAGCGATCGCCCGCAGTTGGTGGCGCGTATCGTCGAGTGGAGCAATATCGCCCGTCGCCAGGGCCTGCTGGGCCTGGAAGACCAGTTGCCGCGTCAGGAGGATGCCTTTCTGCGCAAAGGCCTGCAGATGCTGGTCGATGGCGTGGAGCCCGAATCCATGCGCCACATGCTGGAGATCGAAGTGGACAACCAGGAGCGTCAGGATCTTGCCGCGGCCAAGGTATTCGAGGGCATGGGCATCTATGCGCCCACCCTGGGCATCATCGGCGCGGTACTGGGCCTGATGGCGGTGATGAAGAACCTGGCCGACCCGGCCATGCTCGGGCATGGCATCGCGGCAGCCTTCACCGCCACCATCTACGGCATCGCCTCGGCCAACCTGCTGTTTCTGCCGGTCGCCGCCAAGCTCAAGAGCGTGATCCATTGCAGCACCAATGAGCGCGAAATGGCGATCGAAGGCCTGATCGCCATCGCCCAGGGCGAGAACCCGCGCAACATCGAATCGAAATTGGCAGGCTACTTGCATTAGCGCGTTATGGCCCGTCGTCGCAAACACCACGAAGAACATGGCAACCACGAAGCGTGGGCGATTCCGTATGCCGATCTGATGACGCTGCTGCTGGCGTTCTTCGTGGTGATGTACGCCATCTCTTCGCTCAACGAAGGCAAATACAAGGTCATGGCGCAAGCGCTGACCAGCGCCTTCGGTGGCTCGTCGAACAAGGCCAGCCCGGTGCAGCTGGGCAAGACCCAGACCCTGGGCGCCGATTACGACCGCCCATCCGTGATCAAGGCCGGCGCGCCGATGGCGGCTTCCAATGGCCCGACCGACCCCACCCTGCTGCCGTCGATGGCCGCGCAGATGCGCATGCCGGTGTCGCTGCGCAACCAGGCGCAACTGGCGCGCGCACAGCGGCAGATGGATGCAGTGGAGCAACAGCTGAGCAAGACGCTGGCCCCGCTGATCGACAAGCAACTGATCACCATCCGCCGCAACGATCTGTGGATCGAGGTGGAGATCAACAGCGACATCCTGTTCGGCACCGGCTCGGCCACCCTGGCCGGCGGCGCCCGCGGGACGTTGTCCACGCTGGCCTCGGTGCTGCGCGATGCGCCCAATGGCGTGCGCGTGGAGGGCTATACCGATAACCAGCCCATCGCCACTGCGCAATTCCCCTCCAACTGGGAGCTGTCTGCGGCGCGTGCGGCAAGCGTGGTGCACCTGTTCGCCGACGACGGCATCGCCCCGCAACGATTGGCGATGGTGGGCTATGGAGAATTCCGCGCACGTGCCGATAACAGCACTGAGGCGGGACGGAATGCGAACCGGCGTGTGGTGTTGATCATCCTCGCTGACTCGGCTGGCTCACTCGCACCCGATCCGCCATCGCAATTAAATGCGACCGCCGCCGGGGCGCCCAAGCTTCCCAAGTCTGACGGCGGCCAAACGGCCGTCACCACCGAAAGCGGCACAAGTTCCGTCCCCGCCGTAATTCAAGGAGTGCAGTGACATGCGTATCTGGGCAATCGCCAACCAAAAGGGCGGCGTCGGCAAGACCACCACGACGCTGGCATTGGGTCGCGGCCTGGCCGCGCTCGGCCACCGCGTCTTGTTGATCGACCTCGATCCGCACTCCTCGCTCACCCGCGCCTTCGGCGTGGCGATCGACCCGCCGCCGCGCGGGGTGCTGGACCTGTTCGGCACTCCGCCAAGCGACCTGGCCAGCCTGGCGCATGAAAGCAGCATTCCGGGCCTGTCGTATGTGTGCGCGCAAGCCGCATTGGCCACGCTGGAACGCCGCAGCGCCAACCAGCCCGGCCTGGGCCTGGCGCTGCAGAACGCCATGACCCGGCATGCCGGCCAGCACGACTACATCCTGCTGGACTGCCCGCCAACCCTGGGCCTGCTGATGATCAACGCACTGGCCGCCTGCGACCGCGTGGTGGTGCCGACCCAGGCCGAGCCGCTTGCCCTGCATGGCCTGGCCAGCATGGTGCGCACCGCCGACATGGTGCAGCGCTCGCGCCGGCGCGAGCTGCCGGTGTCGATCCTGCCTACGCTGTTCGACCGCCGCACCCGCGCCGGCACCGAAACGCTGAAGGAAATGCAGGCCACCTACGGCCCGGTCGTCTGGGAAGACGCGGTGCCGGTGGACACCCGAATCTGCAACGCCGCCGCCCTGACCGTGCCCGCCGTTGGCGGCGACTATCCGGGCCGCGGCCTGTCCGCGTATCGCCGCGCGCTGGAATGGGTGCTGGCCGATGACGCGATGCGTATGGAGCAAGCCGCATGAGCAACCCCACCGCCAACGGTGAATTGGACGATTATCTGGAAGGCCTGCTGCACGATGCGGGCGTGGAGAGCGTTGCCCCACCTGCGGCCACCGCAGCCACGGTCGAAACGCCGGCACTTGCGCATGCAGATCTTGCGCTGGCCGAGCCGCCGGTCGAGACGGCCGCACTTCCCGAAGCCGCTACCGTCTCCGAAGCTGCCACCTCCAACGCGATTGCCGCAGCGCGCAGCGCCGATGCGATCGCCGCCGATTTCCTGGCAGAAATGGACGCCGACCCGGCCTTCGCACCGCCGGTCAAGGCCGCGCCCAGCGCTGCCGACATTGCCGCCGACTTCCTGGCCGAAATGGACGCCGACCCGGCCTTCGCACCGCCGGTCAAGGCCGCGCCCAGCGCCGCCGACATCGCTGCCGACTTCCTGGCCGAAATGGACGCCGACCCGGCGTTCGCACCGCCGGTCAACGCCGCACCCAGCGCCGCCGACATCGCTGCCGACTTCCTGGCCGAAATGGACGCCGACCCGGCATTCGCCCCGCCGGCCAAGGCCGCGCCCAGCGCCGCCGACATCGCCGCCGACTTCCTGGCCGAAATGGATGCCGATCCGGCGTTCGGAACCGCGCCCACTGCAGTGGACCTGATCACCGCCGATCTGCTGGCAGAAATGGATGCCGACCCGGCCTTCGGGCTGGAGGCCGCACCGGTCGCGGTGCCTGCACCCGCCCCGGCACCGGCGCCCGCCCCGGCCCCCCGTGCGGCACCGGCGCCGGCACGCGCGCCGGCACCGACCGGGCTGCAGGCACTGCTGGCACCCGGCCAGGCCGACAAGATTCACGCCGAACGCCGCGCCAGCGAACGCAGCACCCGCTGGCTGCGTCTGCGCTGCGGCGAGCAGACCTATGCGCTGGAATTGCTCAAGGTGCAGGAAGTGGTGCTGCCGGTGCCGCTGCTGCCGCTGCGCGGCACGCCCAGCGCCATGCTGGGCATCATGAACCTGCGGGGCCAGGTGGTCCCGGTGATCGATCTGGGCATCCACCTGGGCTCTTCGCCGGTGGACATGGACCTGCAGACCCGCGTGGTGGTGCTGGAAGAAAACGGCGAAACCATGGGCCTGCGCGTGTCGGCCGTGGAAGACGTCACCAGCCTCACCGATCAGCAGATCGAGCCGCCGGACAACGCCCGGCTGTGCCGCATCTACAACAACCTGTTCCGCGGTGTCGCACGTCTGGGCCATCAGCCGATGATCCTGCTCGATGCCACCCATCTGCTGCATTGATGCGCGCCTAGCTTGCTCGCACCTGCACGCACAACGATTCACCGTTAAAGCTTTTCCGCCCCCCGCCGTTAGTACGCATAGAACCATCCGTTCGGAGCAACAATGAGCACAGTGACATTGGGTGAGGATCTCGGCATCGAGACCAGCGCCGACCTCAAGCAAAAGCTTGCCGGATTCCTCACCCAGGACGGCGACCTGGTGCTTGATGCCGGTGAAGTCCGACGCATCCACACCGCCAGCGTGCAGTTGCTCTGCGCCTTTGTGCAGAGCCGCCGCCAGGCCGGCCTGCACACCGAATTCGATGGCTGCAACGACACTTTTAGGGATGCAGCGCGTCTGCTCGGCGTCACCGACGCGCTCGGACTCCCCGCATCCAATGACAACCTGAAATCTGTGGAGAACGCCGCATGAGCGCACGTATCTTGGTGGTGGACGATTCGGCGTCGATGCGCCAGATGGTCTCTTTCGCCCTCACCTCTGCCGGCTTTGCCGTCGAAGAAGCCGAAGACGGCGCCGTTGCGCTGGGCCGCGCGAAGGGCCAGCGCTTCAATGCGGTGGTCACCGACGTGAACATGCCCAACATGGACGGCATCTCGCTGATCCGCGAGCTGCGCCAGCTGCCGGACTACAAGTTCACCCCGATGCTCATGCTCACCACCGAGTCGGCGGCCGACAAGAAATCCGAAGGCAAGGCAGCCGGCGCCACCGGTTGGCTGGTCAAGCCGTTCAACCCAGAACAGCTGATCGCCACCGTGCAGAAAGTTCTCGGTTAAACCCTCCTCGCTTCAGCTTCGGATTTCACGCCCATGAGCATGGACCTGCAACGTTTCCACGCCACCTTTTTCGAGGAAAGCCGTGAAGGGCTCGACGCGATGGAGGCCGGGCTGCTGTCGCTTGAAGAAGGCAACCGCGACCCGGAAATCATCAACTCGGTGTTCCGCGCCGCGCACTCGATCAAGGGCGGCGCTGCCACCTTCGGTTTCGACGCCGTCGCAGGGCTGACCCACGTGCTGGAGACGCTGCTGGACGAGCTGCGCTCCAACAAGCGCCAGCTCGAACCCAATGCGGTCGATGCCATGCTTGGCTCGGTCGATGTGCTGCGCGCCCTGTTGCGCGAAGCCGAACACGGCACCCCGGCCGATCCGGCTGCGGTCAAGGCCGTGCACACCCGGTTGAATGCCGTGCTCGCTGGCGAAGCGCCGGCCGCCGCGGCGGTCGCCAAGCCCAAGGAAGAAGAACCCGAAGCCTGGCATATCGGTTTCACCCCGGCGCCGTCGCTGTTCATGAGCGGCAACGACCCGCTGCGCATCATCCGTGAGCTCGAGCACCTGGGCCCGCTGCAGATTGCCGCACGCCTGGAGCGCATGCCGGGTTTTGAAAACATCGACCCGCTGGAAGCCTACCTGGCCTGGGATCTGGGCCTGATCGGCAAGATTCCGCGCAGCAAGATCGAAGACACCTTCGCCTGGGTGGTGGACGATTGCGAGCTGGACATCCGCCCGATGGCGGTGCCCGGCCCGCCGCCGAGCCTGGCCGTGGACGCTCCGGCGGCCGCACCGGTTGCAGCCGTTGCCGCTGCACCGGGCGCCGCTGCCGAACCTGCTGCCGCCGCGGCGACACCGGCCAAGGCCGCCGCTGCCGAAGCCGAAAGCTCGATCCGCGTCAGCGTCGACAAGGTCGATGCATTGATCAATCTGGTCGGCGAACTGGTGATCACCCAGGCCATGCTCAAGCAGGTCTCCACCGGCCTGGACCCGGCGCATGCCGAACAGCTGTTCGCCGGCCTGGATCTGCTCGAGCGCAATACCCGCGATCTGCAGGAAGCGGTCATCGGCGTGCGCATGCTGCCGGTGGATGCGGTGTTCCGCCGCTTCCCGCGCCTGGTACGCGACCTCTCCAGCCGCCTCGGCAAGCAAGTGCGCCTGCGCACCATTGGCGAAAGCACCGAGCTGGACAAGGGCCTGATCGAAAAGATCGCCGATCCGTTGGTGCACCTGGTGCGCAACTCGATCGACCACGGCCTGGAAATGCCCGATGCGCGCCGCGCCTCCGGCAAGGACGAAACCGGCACGATTACCCTGGCGGCATCGCACCAGGGTGGCCACATCGTGATCGAAGTCAGCGACGACGGCCGCGGTCTCAATCGCGCCAAGATCCTGGAAAAAGCGGCCGAACGCGGCATCGCCGTGCCGGACAACCCGACCGATGCGCAGGTGTGGGACTTGATCTTCGCACCGGGCTTCTCCACCGCCGATGCGGTGACCGACCTGTCCGGTCGTGGCGTGGGCATGGACGTGGTCCGCCGCAACATCCAGGGCTTAGGGGGCGAAGTGCAGCTGGAAAGCAACGCCGGCAGCGGTACCCGCGTGTTGATCCGCCTGCCGCTGACCCTGGCCATTCTGGACGGCATGACCGTTTCGGTCGCCGGCGAAACCCTGATCCTGCCGCTGTCCTACGTGCTTGAAGCCCTGCAGCCGGCACCGGAAGACGTCCGCGCGATGGCCGGCGACGGTCGGGTATTGCGGGTGCGTGGCGAATATCTGCCGATCCTCTCGCTCACCAATTACTACGGCTTCGGCGGGCAACAGTCCTCCAAGGAATCGCTGGTGGTGGTGGTCGAAGGCGACGGCCAGAAGATCGCGCTGGAAGTGGACGAGTTGCTCGGCCAGCAGCAGGTGGTGGTCAAGAACATCGAGAACAATTACCGCCGCATCCCGGGCGTTTCCGGCGCCACCATCCTCGGCGATGGGCGGGTCTCGCTGATCGTGGACATCGGTGGACTGGTGCGCTCGCTCAAGGTACCGCAAGCCGCGTAATGCACTCGCCGCGGCGTGGATGCCGCGGCGCAAGGCTCCACCACGCCATCGATGCACGATGGGTGCTGGAGCGATCGCCGGCAGTATGGGGACTGCCGGCATCAGCAACACCCGTCCGGCCCGACACGACCGGCGGAGATTCTGGCCCTTTGTCCGGATCTTTCGACGCTGCCATCGTCATTCGCCCAACCACTGACGGGCGCCCACGAGGCCAGTCGTTCTCTGCAATACGAGAAGACCGCTATGAACTGGTTCCGCAATCTTGCCGTTGCCCGCAAGTTGGCCGTGGCGTTTTCCTTTACCGCGTTGATCACCTTGAGCCTGGGCGGGTTTGCGCTCGTGCGCATGCAGTCCAGCGCACATCTGTTGCGCGAGATCGGCACCGTGTGGGCACCGGCCGTGCAGCAACTGAGCGAAATGCGCGCATTGCTCGGCGAATTCCGCACCTACGAACTTGCCCAGCTGGCACACGCCGACGATCCGAAGGCGGTGCAGAATTATTTCGAACGCATGGACAAGGCGCGCGCCGACGTCGCGACGGCGCAGGACGCCTACGCCAAGACCACCACGGCCGGCAGAGAGACCGAGTTGTACGACGAGGTCAAACTGAAACTGGACGCGTACTACAAGGCCAACGCCGCACTCAGCGCCGCGGTGCGTGCCGGCGATCTGGTCACTGCCAATCGCGTTTCCGATGAGCAATCGCGCCCGGCGCGGCGCGACCTGTTCGCGAACTTGGTCGAGCTGACCAAGTTCAACGTCGCCCACATGGACAGCGAGATCGCGCAGGCCGAGGCGACCTATCAACGCTCGGTGCAGGTCATGCTCGTGGCGATGGTGCTGGTCGTGCTGCTGGCTGCATTTGCCGGTTGGTTCATCGCCCGCAGCATCGCCGGCCCGCTCGCTCGCGCCACGCGGGTGGCCAGTGCCATCGCGCAGGGCAAACTGGATAACGCCATCCACGTCGACAGCCGCGACGAAGCCGGGCAACTGCTGCACAGCATGGAAGGCATGCAGCGGCAATTGCAGGCCGTGCTTGCAGCGCAGTCGGAAATGGCCAAGCGCCACGAAGCCGGCCAGATCAGCTACCGCATGGAACACGATGCGTTTCCAGGCGACTACGGCACCATGGTGCGCGACACCAACAGCCTGGTCGGCTCGCATATCGCGGTCAAGATGAAACTCGCGCAGATCATGTCGTGCTACGCCATCGGCGACTTCAGCCAGGACATGGACCGCCTACCCGGCGAGAAGGCCGTGCTCAGTTCTACCATGGATACCGTCAAGGCCAACCTGTCGGCGATGAACGGCGAGATCAAGCTGCTGGCGCAGGCCGCTGCCAACGGCGACTTCAGCGTGCGCGGCGACACCGCACGTTTTCAGTACGATTTCCAGGCGATGGTGGAGAGCCTCCACCAGTTGATGGCGACCGCCGATGCCAACCTGAGCGCGCTGTCGAAGCTGTTGCAGTCCATTGCCGCGGGCGATCTCACCGAGCGCATGCAAGGCCAGTTCAATGGCGTGTTCGCCCGGATGCGCGACGATGCCAATACCACCACCGCGCAACTTGCCGATATCGTTGGGCGCATCCAGCACGCCACCTTGTCGATCAATACCGCGGCCAGCGAGATTGCCGCCGGCAACAACGATCTGTCGCAGCGCACCGAGCAGCAGGCGGCCAACCTTGAAGAAACCGCTGCCTCGATGGAGGAACTCACCTCCACCGTGCGCCAGAACGCCGAGCATGCGCGCCAGGCCAACCAGCTCGCCATCGGTGCGGCCACGGTGGCCTCGCAAGGCGGCAGCGTAGTGGCGCAGGTGGTGACCACCATGTCCGGCATCGAAGTGTCCTCGAAGAAGATCGCCGACATCATCAGCGTGATCGACGGCATCGCCTTCCAGACCAATATCCTGGCCTTGAATGCCGCCGTGGAAGCAGCGCGTGCCGGCGAGCAGGGCCGTGGTTTTGCCGTGGTCGCCTCGGAAGTGCGCACGCTGGCGCAGCGTTCGGCCGGCGCGGCCAAGGAGATCAAGCACCTCATCGACGACTCGGTGAGCAAGGTCGCCGAAGGCTCCGTCCTGGTGGACCAGGCCGGCAAGACCATGGCCGACATCGTCGCCAGCGTGCAGCGCGTCACCGACATCATGGGCGAGATTTCTGCCGCCTCGCAGGAACAGTCGGCCGGGATCGAGCAGGTCAACCTCACCGTGACGCAGATGGACGAAGCCACCCAGCAGAACGCAGCGCTGGTGGAAGAAGCCACGGCCGCGGCGCGTGCGATGGAAGAGCAGGCCGGTCAGCTGTCCGATGCGGTGTCGATCTTCAAGGTGCAGCAGGTCGCTGCCGTGGCCACTGCAGCCAAGCGCCCTGCTCCGCCGCGCCTGGCCGCCGCCAAACCAGGCGCTGCCAGATCGGCCACGACCAAGCGCGCCCCTGTATCGGCCGGTGTCGCGGCCACGGCCACAGCAACGCCACGCCCGGTGATTGCCGCAGCCGCCAACGGCGAGTCGAGTTGGCAGGAGTTCTGAGCGACGCCTCTGCGTGGAGCAGGCGATAAGGCGACCACGCATGAGCAAGCCCCGGCAGCGATGTCGGGGCTTTTTTTGGCGCGTGCGGGTTGTAGCAACGCTCACGCGCACGCATCCCTGCATCCAATACAGCAGCAGATTCTCGCAGCCGCCACGCCTGCGCGATGCATCGCTTGGCTATGCCTCGCGCTGGCCCACCGAGTACCATGAACGCCAGCATGCTGCAATGAAACATGCGACTTCAGAATTCCGGGTGGCGAACGCTACCGGTGTATCTCTTTTCCACCCTCCCCAGAGAGAAACACCATGAAATTCCTGCATTCCATGACCGTCGGGCGACGACTGGCGGTGGCATTCGCGTTGCTGATCGCGTTGCTTGCCGGCTCCACCGCCCTGGCGCTGTCCCAGTTCAAGACCGTCCAACATCAGGTCGCGATCATCGTCGAGGTCAATAACCGCAAGGCAGCGCTGCTCAGTCAGATGCGCGAGAGCAACATGCTCGGCGAGCGCTACATCCGCGACTTCATGCTGGCGAGCCCGCAGCAGCGGCCCGCTGTCGATGCGCAGCTCAAGGCCAATCGCGAACATTACGCACAACTGTGGACCGCGTTGAAACAGCTGCCGACCAATAGCGACGGCCTGCGTGCACGGCAGGCCATCGAAGACAGCCTCACCGCTGCCCGCGCCACCAACAACCGGCTGCTGGGCCTGGTACGCGAAGGCCACCTGGAGGGCGCAAAGCAGCTGCTCAGTGGGCAGGCGCAGCCGTTGCTGGAGCGCCGCTCCAAGGCGATTGCTGCCGCGGTGGAATTGCAGAATCAGCAGAATGCCGCCGGCGCGGCCACCATCCTGGGCAGCGTGGCGCTGGCAAACCGTGCCTTGATCGCCTTCGGCCTGCTCGCGGCCGGCCTGGCCGCCGCGTTGGCGTGGCTGATCTCGGCCAGCCTGGTGCGGCCGCTGAAGCAGGCCACGCAGGTCGCCGATGCGATCGCCCACGGCGATCTGGATCACCCGATCGGCCCGCAGCCAGGCGATGAGCCCGGCCAGTTGTTGACCAGCATGCGCGGCATGCAGGAGCAGCTCAAGGCCGTTGCCGCCGCGCAGCAGGAGATGGCCCGCCAGCACGACAGCGGCAAGATCAGCTTCCGCATGGACCAGGATGCGTTTCCCGGGCAATACGGCAGCATGGTGCGCGATACCAATGCTCTGGTAGATGCGCATATCGCGGTCAAGCTCAAGCTCGCGCAGATCATGTCGCGCTACGCCATCGGCGACCTGAGCCAGGACATGGACCGCCTGCCGGGCGAAGAAGCCGTGTTGAGCGAGACCATGGACACCGTCAAATCCAACCTGACGGCGATGAACAGCGAGATCAAACTGCTGGCCCAGGCTGCGGCCGATGGCGACTTCAGCGTACGCGGCGATACGGCGCGTTTCCAGCACGATTTCCTGGCAATGGTGGAAAGCCTCAACCGGCTGATGGCCACCGCCGACGGTAATTTGGGCGCGCTGTCGAAGGTGCTGCAGGCCATTGCTGCAGGTGATCTCACCCAGCGCATGCAGGGCGAGTTCAACGGCGTGTTCGCGCAGATGCGCGACGATGCCAACGCCACCACCGAACAGCTCTCCAGCATTGTCGGGCGCATCCAGCACGCCACGGTGTCGATCAATACCGCGGCCAGCGAGATCGCCGCCGGCAACAACGATCTGTCGCAGCGCACCGAGCAGCAGGCCGCCAACCTGGAAGAAACCGCGGCCTCGATGGAGGAGCTCACCTCCACCGTCAGGCAGAACGCCGAAGGCGCACGCCAGGCCAACCAGCTTGCGATCGGCGCGGCGGCTGTGGCGTCGCAAGGCGGCGACGTGGTCGGCAAGGTGGTGTCCACCATGGCCGACATCGAAGTCTCGTCGAAGAAGATCGCCGATATCATCTCCGTCATCGACGGCATTGCCTTCCAGACCAACATCCTGGCGTTGAACGCCGCAGTGGAAGCGGCACGCGCGGGCGACCAGGGCCGCGGATTCGCGGTGGTGGCCAGCGAAGTGCGCACGCTCGCACAGCGCTCGGCCGGCGCAGCCAAGGAGATCAAGCACCTCATCGACGACTCGGTGGGCAAGGTCGCCGAAGGCTCCGTCCTGGTGGACCAGGCCGGCAAGACCATGGCCGACATCGTCGCCAGCGTGCAGCGCGTCACCGACATCATGGGCGAGATTTCTGCCGCCTCGCAGGAACAGTCGGCCGGGATCGAGCAGGTCAACCTCACCGTGACGCAGATGGACGAAACCACCCAGCAGAACGCGGCGCTGGTGGAAGAAGCCACGGCCGCGGCACGTGCAATGGAAGAACAAGCCGGTCAGTTGTCCGATGCGGTATCGATCTTCAAGGTGCAGCAGGTCGCCGGTGTGGCGCCCGCGGCCAAGCGCCCTGCACCGCTGCGCCTGGCCGCCGCCACGTCGGCCAGCGCTGCCAAACGGGTGACCGGCTCTGCTGTCGCAAAACCCAGCGCCGCCCCCGCCACAGCACAACGCCGGCTGGCTGCCGCGGCCAGCAACAGCGAATCGAACTGGCAGGAGTTCTAAGCCCACTGCAGATACACGGCCGCCGGATCAGACGGCAGGTGGTCCCCAGGCCCCGGCAGCAATGTCGGGGCTTTTTTTTGGCGGGGAAACCCTGCTGAGGCAGTGTCGCGTGTCGTTGTCGACAGCTTGCGGTGGGCGCATGAGGCTGTGCGCGTGCCTTCATCCGGCGCTGCGCACCAGCTTTTTCCCCGCACGAGAAGGGAGTCACTGCGACGACCATGCAAGCGTGCCGCTGGTCGAAAATCGGTCAAGCGCAGGCTCGTGCGGCCGATACAACAAGCACTGAGGGCCGCATTGCCCGCGCTAGATCGAAGGACGTCCGCATGCACACCGCCAACTCCAACCGCTCTGCCCGCACCGTGCTGGGCTGTGTGTTCACCGTCGCGCTGCTGGCTGCGGGCGTCTCATTGCCGCCCTCCTTCGCCGCCCCGGCAGCGCCGGTCTCGGTGCTTCTGGACAATGTGCCGGTTACCGCATTGCAGGCGCTGGCGGTGGATCTGGCGCAGTTGCGCGACGATCAACGTGCACAGCTTGCCGCCAGGCACGATGCGGCGCGTATCGAAGCCTACGACGAGCGTCTGGGCAATCTGCACCAGCGGATCGCACGGCATGCCGGCTACTTCCAGGCCACCGCGCCGCAGGGCGAACAGGCACGCAAATTCGCGCTGGTGCAGCAGCAGCTGGGCAAGTACCTGGCACAGCACCGTCAGGCCAATCGCGCCCTGCACGAAGGCGACCTGCAATACGCACAAGCCTTGTCGCTGGGCCATAGCGGCGATACTCGCCACGTCTTGTGGACCGAACTGCAGAGCCTGCAGCAATCGGTCGCCAGCGTGAACGTTGCGCAGCGCAACTGAGCCGCTGCAGGCAAACCTTGCCACGCAGCGCCCGGGCAACATCACGCGTAGCACGCGCCAGTTCACGCTGAACCATCACGCCTTGTGCGGCTGAGTTCATCGGCGCGGCGACTGCACAAACGCCCGGCCCGCCCGCCGGTGCCGTTCACACCGTGCGCGCTGCCCGGTGCTGCATGCGCAGCGCCTGCGCCAGGACGCTGAGCGCCGTCACCGCATTGCCTGATGAATTCGCCGGGCAGCTGTGAGCCGTTCAATGGTCGCCGAAAGTGCAAACCGCCACCGTGCCCACGCCGTCGGCGATCGCGTGACAGCATGTCTTTCAGGCACTGTCTGGTTCGCTGTCATGCCCAGCGCGCTGCCACTGCGCCGAGCACGCAAAGCGCCGTGCCAGCGCGTTAACGCACTGAGCAGAGCCACACCATTCGCAGGTCGACTCCGCCACGAATCGGCCGCCACCTGCGTTGTGTCCGGCTCAACATTTTCGGAATCAGGTCGCTATTCGACTTACACCGGTCACATTCCTTTGCTGGATATCTGCCATGACGCTGAAGACCACGGTTGCAAAAACACTGGCCAATGTACCGCTCAAGCGCAGGTTCTTCGCCCAGACTGCCCTGGTTGCGCTGGGCATCATTGCGTTGGCGGTGATCGCCGCACGCATGCAGTACGTCGATCTGACCGATACGCGCCGCGATGGGCTCAAGAGCCAGATCGAGATGGCGACTGCGGTGGTCAATGGCTATGCCGAACGCGCCGAAAAGGGCGAGATCGACGTGGAGACCGCCAAAAAGAGTGCGCTGCATACTCTGTCGACCATGCGTGCACGTGGCGGTGTGGATTACATCTACGTCACCGACCAGACGCCGACGATGCTGATGCACCCCACCCGCCCGGACCTGGTCGGCAAGCCGTTGAGCGACGTGCTCAGCCCGGACGGCAAGCGCGTGTTTCCAGCATTCGTCACCGCAGCGCAGGCCGGCGGCGGCTATGTCGACTACACCTGGGCCAAGCCAGGGCAGAAGGATCCGGTGCAGAAAACCTCGTACGCGGCGCTGTACAAGCCGTGGGGCTGGGTGATCGGCACCGGCGTGTACCTGGACGACACCCAATCGCAGGCGCTGGTTTTCACCGGCATCGTTGCGCTCGCCGGTGGCGCCCTGGTGCTGATCAACCTGCTGGTGGGCTGGCTGATCGGCAATTCCATCCTGGAGCCGGTGTCGCGTGCCCTGGCGGCCATCAAGGGCGTGGCGCGCGGCGACCTGAGCGTGCGTACTGCCGAACACGGCACCGATGAAATCGGCCAGATGCTCAAGGCCACCGACGAGATGGTCCACACCTTGGAGCGCTTCTCCGCGCAGACCAAGGTGATGGTGCACATGCATGCCGGCGACGATGTCACCCACCGCATGCCGACCAATTTCCCGGGCGTCTACGGCGAACTGGCCACCGGCATCAACACGATGATCTTCGAGCACCTGGATGCCATCGTCGATGCGATCGGCATCCTCAACGAGTATGCGCAAGGCGACCTGTCGCGCAATGCCGCGCGCCTGCCCGGCACGCGTGCGGTGCTGCACGAAGCGATGGACGCGGCCAAGGCCAGCCTGCTGGCGATCAACACCGAGATCAAGCGACTGGCGCAAGCTGCAGCCAACGGCGACTTCAGTCAACGCGGCGATGCCACGCGCTTCAAGCACGACTCGGCGCGCATGATCAACGACCTCAACGCGATGATGGAGGTCAGCGACCGCAACCTGGGCAAGCTGTCCGAGCTGCTGGCATCCCTGGCCGAAGGCGACCTCACTGCGCGCCTGGATGGCCAGTACCATGGCGTGTTCGCGCGCATGCGCGACGACGCCAACACCACGGCCACCCAACTGGCCGGCATCGTCGGGCGCATCCAGCAGGCCGCCAGTTCCATCACCGGCTCGGCCAGCGAAATCGCCGCAGGCAACAACGATCTGTCCCAGCGCACCGAACAGCAGGCCGCCAATCTGGAAGAAACCGCCGCCTCGATGGAGGAGCTCACTTCCACCGTCAAGCAGAATGCCGAAAGCGCACGCCAGGCCAACCAGTTGGCGATCGGCGCCGCCAGCGTGGCCTCGCAGGGCGGCCAGGTGGTGAGCCAGGTGGTGGACACCATGTCCGGTATCCAGACCTCGTCCAAGAAGATCGCCGAGATCATCAGCGTCATCGACGGCATCGCCTTCCAGACCAATATCCTGGCACTGAATGCCGCGGTGGAAGCCGCACGTGCCGGCGAACAAGGCCGCGGATTTGCGGTGGTCGCCTCGGAAGTACGCACGCTGGCCCAGCGTTCGGCCAATGCGGCCAAAGAGATCAAGCACCTCATCGACGATTCGGTGGGCAAGGTGTCCGAGGGCTCGCTGCTGGTGGATCAGGCCGGCAAGACCATGGCCGAGATCGTCTCTTCGGTGCAGCGCGTCACCGACATCATGAGCGAAATTTCTGCCGCCTCGCAGGAACAGTCGGCCGGGATCGAACAGGTCAACCTCACCGTCACCCAGATGGACGAGAGCACGCAGCAGAACGCGGCGCTGGTGGAAGAAGCCACCGCAGCGGCCAATGCCATGCAGCAGCAGGCGCAGCAGCTGGATGAGGCGGTGTCCAGCTTCCGGATCGTCGCTGCCACCTCCAAGACGTTCGGCCATGCCGGCACACGCGCGCCGGCGCGGGTTGCGCTGGCCACCTACTGACCGCACATGCCCCGCTTCGGCCGGGTTGTCTTCTCCCTTTTCCTTTTTCCTTCCGCGGCTACGCCCATGACCTCGCCTTCCACCCACTCACGTTTCAGCGGACGCCTGGCGTACCGCCTGATGTTCGGTACGGCAGTCATTGCGTCGCTGTGTTTCGGTTTGACCGCAGCCATCACCTATTGGCAAAGCAGTCGCGCATTGAGCGCCTCTGCGCAGGCCACGATGCAAAATGCCGCGCGCTACCAGGCCGAGCAGATCGGCAGCGAGCTTGGCCAGGCGTTGACGACCGGCCAATCGCTGGCCACCACCTTGCTGGTGCAACGCGCCAATGGCGGCATCAGCCGCGACAGCGCCGCGGCGGTGGTGCACGACCAATTGCTGGACCACCCCGAGTGGGTCGGCATGGGCACCTTGTGGGAGCCGCAGGCCTTCGATGGCAACGACAGCGCATTTGCCAATGCCAAGGGCCACGACGCCACCGGCCGCTTCATGACCTACTGGGGACGCAGTGACCAGACACTGGTCCGCGAGCCGCTCACCGATTACGAAACCCCCGGCCTGGGCGACTGGAATCTGAAACCGCGTGCACTGCTGCGGCAGACCGTGGCCGAACCCTACGATTACAAGATCGGCGGCAAGACCGTGCTGATGACCACCTTGTCCACGCCGATCCTGCAGGACGGCAAGTATCTGGGCGCGGTCACCGTGGACGTGGCACTGGCGGCATTGCAGCAGCGCCTTGGCGCCTTGCGCCCGATGCAGGACGGTTATGTCGAACTGCTCTCGCCTGCCGGCGTGGTGCTGGCATCGCACGACACCACGCGCATCGGCAAGCAGGTCACCGACGCACGCCACCGCACCATGCTGGAGGCGATCAAGGCCGGCAAGGACGCGTTGGATTTCACCCCCGATGCAGACGGCGCAGTCAGCGCCTACGTTCCGCTACAGATCGGCAAGGCGCAGGAGCGCTTCGCGCTGGGCGTGGTGGTGCCGTATGCCACGATCATGCAGCAGGCGCATCACCTGCTGTGGACCATCCTTGCCGTCGGCCTTGGCTCGGCGCTGGTGCTCAGCGTGGCGCTGTTTGCGCTGCTGCGTCGCCAGGTGGTGCGGCCGCTGGAGGCCGCTGCGCACGTGGCCGATGCGATCGCCTCGGGCAAGCTGGACAACCAGATCGCCGTGCAGCGCCAGGACGAAGTGGGCCGCCTGATGGGCGCCATGCAACGCATGCAGAGCGACCTGCGCGAGCGCATCGAGCGCGATGCGCAGGTGGCCAACGAAAACCTGCGCATCCGCACCGCGCTGGAACATTCGGAAATGGAAGTGTTGCTGGCCGACGAACAGCACAACGCGGTGTTCATCACCCAGGCGCTGCACACCTCGTTCAAGCAGGGCGAGCCCGCCTTTCATGCCAAGGGCCAGACCGGCTTCAGTGCCGATGCGGTGGTCGGCAAGCCGATGGACTACGTGTTCGGCAACGATGGCGAAGGCGCCGCGCGTACGCAGCGTCTGCGGCAGCTGCAGTCCACCACCACCGAGCGCTACCGCTTCGGGCCGGTGACGCTGGATCTGACCATGACCCCGCTGTATGCCCCCGATGGCCGTCGTAGCGGCAGCATGCTGCTGTGGCGCAATATCAGTGCCGAAGTCAGCACCCAGCAGGAAGTGGCCGAGCTGGTGCAGTCCGCCTTGATGGGCGATTTCGGCCAGCGCCTGGCGCTGGACGACAAGCATGGGTTCTATCTGGAATTCGGCCGGCAGCTCAATGGCCTGCTGGAAACCACTTCGCTGAGCCTGGAGCGGATTTCCAGCCTGCTCAGTGCGCTGGCCGAAGGCGACCTCACCGTACGCATGGACGGCGACTTCCAGGGCGTGTTCGCCCGCATGCGCGACGATGCCAACGCCACGGTGGCGCAGCTCACCGGCATTGTCTCCGGCATTCAGACCTCGGCCACGCAGATCAGCGCAGCCGCCAGCGAAATTGCTGCCGGCAACAACGATCTTTCCCAGCGCACCGAACAACAGGCCGCCAATCTGGAAGAAACCGCGGCCTCGATGGAGGAACTCACCTCCACCGTCAAACAGAATGCCGAGCATGCGCGTCAGGCCAACCAGCTGGCCATCGGCGCAGCCGACGTGGCATCGCATGGCGGTTCGGTGGTGGCGCAGGTCGTCACCACGATGTCGGGCATCGAGACCTCGTCCAAGAAGATCGCCGAGATCATCAGCGTCATCGACGGGATCGCGTTCCAGACCAATATCCTGGCCTTGAATGCCGCCGTGGAAGCGGCGCGTGCCGGCGAACAGGGCCGCGGATTTGCCGTGGTCGCCTCCGAGGTGCGCACGCTGGCGCAACGTTCGGCCGGTGCTGCCAAGGAGATCAAGCACCTGATCGACGATTCGGTGAGCAAGGTGGAACAAGGCTCGTCGCTGGTGCATCAGGCCGGCACCACCATGAGCGAGATCGTCGCCAGCGTGCAGCGCGTCACCGACATCATGGGCGAAATCTCCGCCGCCTCGCAGGAGCAGTCGTCCGGCATCGAGCAGGTCAACCTCACCGTGACGCAGATGGATGAAGCCACGCAGCAGAATGCCGCGCTGGTGGAAGAAGCCACTGCCGCAGCGCGTGCGATGGAAGAACAGGCCGGCCAGCTGACCGAGGCGGTGGCGGTCTTCAAGCTCAATCATGCGGTCAAGCCCGTGCTGGCTGCGTCCACCGTCAAACCAGCGGTGCGCGCGGTGGTCACCACCAAGCCGGCAGCCGCCCGCGGCAAGCGCGTGGCGACACTGCTGCCTCGCTCCGTGGGCAAGTCCTTCGGCACTGCCGGTCACGACAGCCAGTGGCAGGATTTCTAACCGCCCTGCGCGCAGTGGAGTGCAAGCGAACACAAGCGTAATCGCACGCACGCAGCGTTACTTGCATTCCACAACTGCATCCCGCACGGCGCGTCATCGGCGCGCTGTGCATGCCCTGCCACTTCCGCTCGTCCGACGCGCATCAAGAATCATGCAGCGTTGCCGTTAGTGTGGATGACATCGACTGCCTGCGCCACACCGCAGCAGCCGGTCCAGCAGTGCATGCGTGCTGTCGCGACCAACGCAGCCAGCGCATGCATCCGGATAGTTGTTTCCGCAGGTCGCCACGCAAGGGATGCCATGAAGCCGTCTGTTATCGCCAGCTGTTTTGTGCTGTTGGGTGTGATGGGTCATGCCCGCGCTGAAGACCCGATCGCGACCGACCGCCCCGATTTCGTGGAATCCAGCCTCACTGTCGGCGACCGCCGCGTGCAGGTGGAAACCAGCGTCGCGTGGGAACGCGATGACGCGGTGGATGCGTATTCCACACCCACCCTACTGCGCTACGGCCTGGGCCAGACCTGGGAACTGCGGCTGGAAACCGATGGCTGGCAGCGCATCGACCTGCCCGGCGATGCGCAGGTGAGCGGCATGTCCGACGTCTCGCTCGGCATCAAGCATCACCTGGCCAGCTCCGACGATGGCAAGACCTCGCTGGCCTGGTTGCTGCATGTGGATCTGCCCAGCGGCGCGCAGGCGTTGCGCGGCCATGGTGCACGCCCCTCGTTCCGGCTGGTGGCCGAATGGGAGCTCAGCGACAGCATTTCCGCCGGCATGATGCCCGGAGTGATCTGGGACGACGATGGCCAGGGCAATCGATATACCGCCGGCATCTTCGGTGCCGTTCTCGGCAAGGCCTGGAACGACCGCGTGCGCTCGTTCGTCGAAGTGGCGTTGCCGCAGATCGCCAACAGCGACGATGGCGGCACCGTGGCCCTGCTCGATGTCGGCTCGGCCTGGCTGCTGAGCAACGACGTCCAACTGGACGCTGTCTACAGCCGCGGACTCAACGACCGCTCACCGGATCACGCGCTCGGCGTGGGCCTGTCTTTCCGCTTCTGACACGGGTTGCACCATGAAGATCATGCACATGCTGGGCGTCCTGGTGCTGGTGGCCGCATTGGCGCTGCTCGCCTTGGGCGGCGTGGGCTATAACGGCCAACGCGGCCTGCTCGATGCGATTGCCGCACAGGTCATCTCCTCCGATGCGCTGCGCAACCATATGCAGGCGGACATGATGCACGACGCCCTGCGCGGCGATGTCACCGCCGCGTTGCTTGCTGACTCCACGAAAGACGATAAAGCCGTGTCGGCCGCGCGCAGCGCATTGGGCGAACACGCCGGCGAATTCCGCGAGTCGCTGGCAGCCAACCGCAAACTGCCGCTGGCCCCCGCATTGCGCGCCGATCTGGACGCGGTGACGCCGGCGCTGCAGGCCTATATCGCATCCGCCGACCAGGTGGTGAAGGCTGCCGAAACGCATGCGGACAGCGCAGCGGCCTACGCGGATTTCAACGACAAGTTCGGCCAGCTTGAAACCCGCATGGGCGCCATCAGCGAGCGCATCCTGGCCTTGAACGAGGCCAGCCGCCGCCAGGCCGAGCAATACAGCCACCGCGTGATGTGGCAGCAGGGTAGCGCCGTGGTGCTGGCATTCGTGTGCCTGGCGCTGGCGGCCGGCTGGATTCTGCGCTCGGTATTCGGCCTGCTTGGCGGCGACCGCAACTGGCCATGGCGGCCGCGCAACACATCGCCGAAGGCCGCCTGGACCAACCGATCCCGGTCGCCGCAAAGCACAGCCGCAGCCTGATGGCCGCATTGGCGCGCATGCAGCGCGACCTGCGCGAGCGCCTGGAGCGCGAGCGCAGCATCGCAGCCGAAAACCTGCGCATCCGCACCGCACTGGATAACGCTTCCACCGGCATGTACATCGCCGACCCGGACCTCACCATCATCTACACCAATAGTGCGCTGCAAAACCTGCTGCACACCTACGCAGACGATATCCAGGCCTGTGCGCCCGCGTTCAATCGCACCGCCAACCTGGTCGGCCAACCGGTCTCGCTGCTGGAAGTGGGCAACGCACAGGACGCGGAGATCTATCAGCGTCTGGACCGCCAGGGCGCTGCCCAGCGCGAGGTGCAGTACCGCAGCACCTGCATCGCACAGAACGTTTCGGCAATTCGCGACGAGGCCGGCGCGCATCTGGGCTTTGTCCGCGAGTGGCGCGACCGCACGGCCGAGGCGCGCGTGGAAATCGACGTTGCCGACGTGGTGCGTAGCGCCGCTGCCGGCGATCTTTCCAAGCGCATCGACAGTACCGGGAAACAAGGCTTTTTCCTGCAACTGGCGCAACAGCTCAATGCCTTGCTCGATGCCAACGCGGTCAGCATCGCCGAAGTGTCGCGCCTGCTGAGCGCGCTGGCCGACGGCGACCTGAGTGCGCGCATGCAGGGCCAATTCCATGGCGTTTTCGCCACGATGCGCGACGACGCCAATACCACCGCCGAGCAACTGGCGCTGGTGATCGGGCGTATCCAGCAGGCCGCCGGCAGCATTCATACCGCCTCCAGCGAAATTGCCGCCGGCAACAACGACCTGTCGCAGCGCACCGAACAACAAGCGGCCAATCTGGAAGAGACTGCCGCCTCGATGGAAGAGCTCACCTCCACCGTCAAACAGAATGCGGAAAGCGCACGCCAGGCCAACCAGTTGGCGATCGGTGCGGCTGGTGTGGCTTCGCAGGGCGGCGCGGTGGTGGCGCAGGTGGTCACCACCATGTCCGGCATCGAAGTCTCATCGAAAAAGATCGCCGAGATCATCAGCGTGATCGACGGCATCGCGTTCCAGACCAACATCCTGGCGCTCAACGCCGCCGTGGAAGCGGCGCGCGCCGGCGAGCAGGGCCGCGGTTTCGCAGTGGTCGCCTCCGAGGTGCGCACGCTGGCGCAGCGGTCGGCCGGTGCCGCGAAAGAGATCAAACATCTGATCGACGATTCGGTGAGCAAGGTCGCCGAGGGCTCGCAGCTGGTCCATCAGGCCGGCACCACCATGGCCGATATCGTCGCCAGCGTGCAGCGCGTCACCGACATCATGGGCGAGATCGCTGCCGCGTCGCAGGACCAGTCGTCGGGTATCGAGCAGGTCAACCTCACCATCACCCAGATGGATGAGGCGACCCAGCAGAACGCCGCATTGGTGGAAGAAGCCACTGCCGCTGCGCGCACCATGGAGGACCAGGCCAGCCAGCTGGCGCACGCAGTGTCGCGCTTTACCCTGGCCGATGCGCCGCAGGCGCAGGCTGCAATGCCTGTGGCCACAACGCCCGCCGTGGTCGCCGTTGCCCGGGCAAGCAAGCCCAGCAGGCGTGCGCCGAGCGCTCGCAAGCCGGCAGTGAACGCGTCCGCGGCCACCGCCGGCAACGACAGCCAGTGGCAGGACTTCTGAGCAAGACCGGTGCGCGACGGCGGCCCGGATCTGGCGCCGTGACGCAGAGCGCTGTTTAGCGGCCCTGCGGCTCGGCCACATCGCCGCGACAGCTGTATAGCGGCGTTTTCGCGTAATCGGCAGGCGTTTGCCTGCCCGTTAATACTTCACAACTAAAAAAGTTGGCGTTTCAGCCGTTAGCTTGCTGGATAACGCCGCTAGGCAATGCTTCGGAGCAAGTGATGAATAAGTTCAACGACTGGCCAATCCGCCGCAAACTCATGTTTGCCTTCTGTCTGAGTGCCGTGCTCACCGCGTTACTGGGCGGTTTGGGCTTTTCGCGCATGAAGCAGATGCAGAGCGAAACCACCTTGATCAACCAGGACGTGGTGCCGGTATTGAGCCGCCTGTCCGAGTTGCGCGATTTTGCCGGCGAATTCCGCGTCTACGAAGTGGGCCAGTTCCTCAATCTGGAAGACCCGGAGCGCTACGCGTATTTCTTCAAGCGCATGGATGAAATCCAGGCCAAGTACGCCGACACCCAGAAGCAGCTGGACGCCAAGATCGATGCGGCCTCGCCGTTGAAGGCCGAGTACGCCAGGCTCACCGATGCCAGCGCCCGCTATTTCGCCGCCAACCAGCAGCTGCGCAAGCTCTATGCAGAGCCCGACCGCGCCGCTGCGATGGAGTTTTCGCGCAAGCAATCGGGCGAGATCCGCAAGGAACTGTTCGCCTCGGTGGACAAGCTGTATGCACAGCAGTCCAAGGCGCTGGGCGACATGGTGACTGCCAGCGCCAGCTCGTTCAAGCTGACCAGCGCGGTGCTGCTGATCGGCACCTTGCTGATGGCCGCCCTGTCGGTGACCTTCGGTTGGTTGATCGCGCGCAGCATCACCAGCCCGCTTGCCAAGGCGCTGGGCGCCATCCAGGCGGTCTCGCGTGGCGATCTGGGCGTGCAGGTCGGCAAGACCAGCAAGGACGAGATCGGCCAGATGCTGGAGGCCACCGGTGGCATGACCCAGATGCTGCGCCGTTTCTCCGACGAAACCGCGCGCATGTCGCACCTGCATGCTGCCGAAGACATCACCCACCGCATGCCGGAAGATTTCCCCGGCGTGTACGGCAACCTTGCCACCGGCATCAACACGATGATCTTCGAGCATCTCGACGCCATCATCGATGCGGTGCGCATCCTCAATCAATATGCCCAGGGCGACCTGAGCGAAGATGCGCGTCGCCTGCCGGCCAGCCGCGCGGTGCTGCATGAAGCGATGGATGCGGCCAAGGCCAGCTTGTTGTCGATCAACACCGAGATCAAGCACCTGGCACAGGCGGCCGCCTCCGGCGATTTCAGTGCGCGTGGCGATGCGCAGCGCTTCAAGTACGACTTCGCCGTGATGGTGTCGGATCTGAACTCGATGATGGAAGTCAGCGACCGCAACCTGGGCAAGCTGTCGCAGCTGCTCGGCGCCGTGGCCGAGGGCGACCTGACCGCGCGCATGGACGGGCAATTCCACGGCGTGTTCGCACGGCTGCGCGACGACGCCAACGCGACCACCCAGCGCCTGACCGACATCGTGGGCCGCATCAAGCACTCCACCCTGGCGATCAACACGGCCGCCGGCGAGATTGCCGCCGGCAACAACGACCTGTCGCAACGCACCGAGCAGCAGGCGGCCAACCTGGAAGAAACCGCCGCTTCGATGGAAGAGCTCACCTCCACCGTCAAGCAGAACGCCGAGCACGCGCGTCAGGCCAACCAGCTGGCCATCGGCGCGGCAGGCGTGGCATCGCACGGCGGCAACGTGGTTGGCCAGGTGGTCACCACCATGTCCGGCATCGAAACCTCGTCCAAGAAGATTGCCGAAATCATCAGCGTCATCGACGGCATCGCGTTCCAGACCAACATCCTGGCCTTGAATGCCGCGGTGGAAGCGGCGCGTGCCGGCGAGCAGGGCCGTGGCTTTGCCGTGGTGGCCTCGGAAGTACGCACGCTGGCGCAGCGTTCGGCCGGTGCAGCGAAGGAGATCAAGGGCCTGATCGACGACTCGGTGAGCAAGGTGGCCGAAGGCTCGGCACTGGTGAATCAGGCCGGCAGCACCATGGCCGAGATCGTCTCCTCGGTGCAGCGTGTCACCGACATCATGAGCGAAATCTCTGCCGCCTCGCAGGAGCAGTCGGCCGGCATCGAGCAGGTCAACCAGACCGTCACCCACATGGACGAGGCCACCCAGCAAAACGCCGCGTTGGTGGAAGAAGCCACCGCCGCCGCACGCTCGATGGAAGAGCAGGCGCAGCAACTCACCGAAGCGGTAGCGCTGTTCCGCCTCTCGGCCGAACTGGAAGCGGTCACCCGCGCAACGCCGGTGGTACGCCAGATCGCCGCCAAGCGCCCGGTGGCGGCCAGCACGCCTGCCACCAAACCGCATGCCGCGCGTCCGGCGGGCCGCGCCGCAGTGGCAATGGCGCCGTCCAACGAATCCGACTGGTCCGAGTTCTAAGCGCGCGAGACGGCTGCGCTCACCGCCAAGTGGGCGCGACCTGTGCCGGGTCTGGCAAATACTACGTAGGTATGCGGATCCTGAAGTCGGTCTCCGAGTGTTGGACTATTCGCCATGTTGTACGGTCGTTAAATCAGCCGCATGGCCTTGAAATGGCAACTGTTATCGAAGCCGCGCCCTCAAAAAGCGCGGCTTTCATTTTGGCGCACTGTCGAAAACAGACTCTTCAGTACGATTCAATATAATATTTGGATAAATTTCATATTTGAATTAAATTTTTACTGTAGAGCTCGCATTGCCAACCATAATCCACAGGGAAAACTCCGACAGAATAAAAATTTATTTCACAAGCCTAACTTGAGTTATATTTTTTTTGATATCGAGGTATTCAGTAGATGCTCTCAAGCGCCGTTATTGGGCATAGCGAGACGTCAGACTGCACTCGACTGGCGTTTCCGCATCGCTCGCTTTTATCGCGCAACGCTTGCCAGGAACCCTGTCATGACCTCACTTCTTCAACGTTACAACGTCGGCCCACGTCTAGCGGCCGCCTTCGCTGTGCTGATTGTGCTGTCGGGCCTGATCGCCTTGATCGGTTATCGCGGATTGACGTCAGCACGTGCTTTGGTCGACGGCATCGTGAACCAGAACATGGCGAAGATTCGCCTGTCCAACGACATGATGAACGCCAATTTCATTATCGGCACGCAGCTGCGCAATCTGGTATTGCCTACCAGCGATGAAGAGAATCGCCAGTTCGTCGCCAAGATCCAGTCTGCGCGTGCCGACTACAACAAAGCGCGCGAAGCGTTGTATGCCATGCCGGCCTCGGAGCAAGGCAAGATCCTGCGTGCAGAGATCGATGCGCGCCGCGCCGAAGTCAAGGGTTTGAATGACAAGGTCATGGATCTGGTGATGACCGGTCACAGCGACGAGGCACTTCCTTTTCTGCTGAACAAGGCGGCGCCCGCCATGCAGGTCTGGCAGGACAAAATTGCCGAAAACATTGCCCTGCAGGAAAAGCAGGCAGCCGATGCATCGGCTGTCGCATTCAAGTCCATGGACGACTCGCGCAAGCTGCTGATCGGCGGCTCGCTGCTGGTCGTGCTGCTGAGCGGCGCACTGGGCGTGCTGATCACCCGTAGCCTGACCCAGCCGTTGAGCCGCGCGACCCGCGCCGCCGAATCCATCGCCGGCGGCCAGCTGGATAACGACGTCGACACCCAGTTCAACGACGAGGCCGGGCGCCTGCTCAAGGCGATGAGCAAGATGCAACAGCAGTTGCGCAATCTGCTCAGCGCGCAGACCGACATGGCCCGTCGCCATGATGAAGGCCAGATCAGCTTCCGCATCGATGCCGAGGCGTTCCCAGGCGAATACGGACGCATGGCCAGCGATACCAACAATCTGGTCGCATCGCATATCGCGGTGAAGTTGAAGCTTGCGCAGATCATGGGCCGCTACGCCATCGGCGATCTCAGCGAGGACATGGACAAGCTGCCCGGCGAAAAGGCCGTGCTCACCGACACCATGGCGCAGGTCAAATCCAACCTGTCGGCGATGAATACCGAGATCAAGCACCTGGCGACATCGGCGGCCAATGGCGACTTCAGCGCCCGCGGCGATGCCGAGCGTTTCCAGTACGACTTCCGCGTGATGGTGGACAGCCTCAACACCTTGATGTCTACCGCCGACGGCAACCTGCAATCGCTCTCTGGCTTGTTGCAGTCGATCGCTGCCGGCGACCTCACCGCCCGCATGAGCGGTGAATTCCACGGCGTGTTTGCGCAGATGCGCGACGATGCCAATGCCACTGCCACGCAGCTGGCCGAGATCGTCAGCGGCATCAAGGCCTCGGCCACGTCGATCAGGGGTGCGGCAAGCGAAATCGCCGCCGGCAATCAGGACCTGTCCCAGCGCACCGAGCAGCAGGCTGCCAACCTGGAAGAAACCGCTGCCTCGATGGAAGAGCTCACCTCCACCGTCAAGCAGAACGCCGAAAGCGCACGCCAGGCCAACCAGCTCGCCATCGGCGCGGCCAGCGTGGCCTCGCAGGGCGGCGAGATCGTCAGCAAGGTGGTCGGCACCATGAGCGGGATCGAAGCCTCGTCCAAGAAGATCGCCGACATCATTTCCGTCATCGACGGCATCGCGTTCCAGACCAATATCCTGGCCTTGAACGCGGCAGTGGAAGCCGCACGCGCCGGCGAACAGGGCCGTGGCTTTGCGGTCGTGGCTTCGGAAGTGCGCACCCTGGCGCAGCGCTCTTCGGGCGCGGCGAAGGAGATCAAGGACCTGATCGACGACTCCGTGCAGCGGGTGGCCGAAGGCTCGGTACTGGTACACAGCGCCGGCACCACCATGGGCGAGATCGTGGCCAGCGTGCAGCGCGTCACCGACATCATGGGCGAGATTTCCGCGGCCTCGCAGGAGCAGTCTGCCGGGATCGAGCAGGTCAACCAGACCGTGACAAGCATGGACGAAACCACCCAGCAGAACGCTGCGCTGGTGGAAGAAGCCACCGCTGCAGCACGCGCAATGGAAGAACAAGCCCAGCAACTGACCGAAGCGGTGGCACTGTTCCGTCTGTCGGCGGACATGGAAACGGTGACCCGCACCGCGCCGGCGGTGCGCCAGATTGCCGCCAAGCGTCCGGTTGCGGTGAGCAAGCCTGCAATCAAGCCGCCTGTCGCGCGCCCGACGGCACGCGCCGCTGTCGCGTCGGTCGCAAACGACGCGTCCAATTGGGCCGAGTTCTAATACCGGCCCCGGGGCTGCACCTGGACACCGCGCTCGCCGGCGAGCGCGGTGTTTTTTTATGGGCAGTGCTTCTGGCGCCAGGCGCATTGCCGGGCATCACATGCGTCGCGGCAGCACGGCCGCATGGGGCTTGCGCACACACAAAAAACCTCCGGTGGCGCCTGCACTGACGCCCCGCCCCGGCTTTGCATGCGCTTGATCAGACCGGGGTGCCATCGCCAACAGCCCGCATCGGCAGAGCCCGCTTTTTTCGAACATAAATGCCATCGAAATTGCGTGACGAATGCGTGACGAAACTCTTCAGTCGAGAGTGGTTGCGCCGCTAGCTATGTCAGCAACGAGGCACGCCTGCGAGCGCGAAAACGCCTCACTGCACTGCGCCACCACACGGCCGATCACGGGGGGCCGAACGGATGGCTCCCACTACTCAGATTGTTACCAGCTCAAGGCACATTCGATGAAACAGCTAAGTCTTTCGACACAACTTGCACTGGGTTTCGGCACAGTTGTTCTTGTGCTCTTGATCGTCGCAACGGTAGGCCTACGTGGGCAGTCCCAGCTGTCGGACGCGGTGGCCATGAACGACCACACCTATCAGGTCATCGGCACCGGCCGCGCCATGTCCATTGCCACGGTCAACATCGAGACGGGCGCGCGCGGCTTTATGCTGTCCGGGCAGGACCAGCATCTCACGCCGTACAACAACGGCAAGGTGCAGTTCGAACAGGAATTCACCAACGCCAAGACCTTGACCGCCGACAACCCGGTGCAGCAGGAACGCCTGCAGCGCCTGCATGCGGCGTATGAGCAGTTCTTGCGCTTTGAGGACAACCTGATCGCGCTGCGCGGCAAAAGCAGTGATACAGAGCTGTCCGCACTGCTGACGCAATTCAAGGCCGGCCATGAACGTGCGGCGATGGGCCAGATCCGTCAGCTGCTGGTCGACTTCGAAGCGCAGGAAAACGAATTGCTGGTCAAGCGCAGCGCAACCTTGAAGGCCGCCAAGGCCAGCAGCCGTTGGTCGATGATCATCGGCAGCGGCGTCGCGGTGCTGGTGGCGCTGGCCAGCGGCTGGCTGATCCGTCGTCGCCTGATCAATCGCCTGGGTGAGGCCTCGCACGTGGCCGATTCGATTGCCGCCGGCAACGTGCCCATCAGCGTGGACAGCAGCGGCACCGACGAGACTGGTCGCCTGCTCGCCAGCATGAGCAAGATGCAGCAGCAGTTGCAGAAAGTCTTGCACGGCCAGCAGGAAATGAAGCGCCGGCACGATCAGGGCGAGCTGAACTTCCGCCTGGACGAAGCAGCGTTTCCTGGCGACTACGCCACCATCGTGCGCGGCAACAACGACCTGGCCGCCTCGCATGTGGCCGTGATGATGCGGTTGGCGCAGATCATGGGCCAATACGCTGTCGGCGACCTGCGCGAAGACATGGAAGCCCTGCCCGGCGACAAGGCCGTGCTCAGCGACACCATGGCCAAGGTCAAGGGCAACCTGTCTTCGGTCAATCACGCCATCAAGCACCTTTCCCAATGCGCCGCCAATGGCGACTTCAGCGCCCGCGGCGATGCCGAGAATTTCCAGCACGACTTCCGGGTGATGGTGGAAAGCCTCAACACCTTGATGGCCACTGCCGACGGCAACCTGCAATCCCTCTCGGGCTTGTTGCAGTCGATCGCTGCCGGTGACCTCACCGCCCGCATGAGCGGCGAGTTCCATGGCGTGTTTGCACAGATGCGCGACGATGCCAATGCCACCGCCGTGCAGCTGGCCGAAATCGTCACCGGCATCAAGGCGTCGGCCATCTCGATCAAGGCCGCTGCCAGCGAGATCGCTGCCGGCAACAGCGACCTGTCGCAGCGTACCGAACAGCAGGCTGCCAGCCTGGAAGAAACGGCCGCCTCGATGGAAGAGCTCACCTCCACCGTCAAGCAGAACGCCGAAAGCGCACGCCAGGCCAACCAGCTCGCCATCGGCGCGGCCAGCGTGGCCACCCAGGGCGGTGAGATCGCCGGCCAGGTGGTCGAAACCATGGCCGGCATCGAGGCCTCGTCCAAGAAGATCGCCGATATCATCTCCGTCATCGACGGCATCGCCTTCCAGACCAATATCCTGGCCTTGAACGCGGCGGTGGAAGCGGCACGTGCCGGCGAGCAAGGCCGCGGCTTCGCCGTGGTGGCTTCCGAAGTGCGCACGCTGGCGCAGCGCTCTTCCGGCGCCGCCAAGGAGATCAAGGACCTGATCGCCGACTCGGTCGAACGTGTGGCCGCCGGTTCGGTGCTGGTCAATACCGCTGGCAGGACCATGGGCGAGCTGGTGACCAGCGTGCAGCGGGTCACCGACATCATGGGCGAGATCTCTGCAGCCTCGCAGGAACAGTCGGCCGGCATCGAACAGGTCAACCAGACCGTCACCCAGATGGACGAAACCACCCAACAGAACGCCGCGCTGGTGGAAGAAGCCACTGCCGCCGCGCGCGCGCTGGAAGAACAGGCGGTCGGATTGACCGAGGCCGTGGCGGTCTTCAAGACCGAGCAAGGCACCACCAGCACGGTCCGCACGGCATCCGTCGCCAAGGCGGCGCCGGCCGTGCGCGCCAAGCTGACCTCGATCGGCGGCAGCGCGGCCGCCAAGCCGCGCGCGGTTGCTGCATCGACGACCGTCGACACCAGCTGGCAGGAGTTCTGATCAGCACGCACTGGCATCGGTGGGAGTGCTCACCGATGCCATGCGCCAGGCAGCCGCTCCACACATCAGTCATTGCAACACGCAGGGCCCGAGCCAGCACATGCAACCCGCATGCGCTAGCTCGGGCCCTTATGCATTGATGGGCGCCGCTGGCGATGGGCCAGACTGCTGCGGCCTGGAAGGCGTCGACAGCCAGCGCGAACCGCCAGGGCGACACGCGCCTGCAGCCGGCACGCGTCGGCTGACTTGCCCCTTTCTGATCGGCCCTTCCCCAAAGACCCACTGGAACATCAGCCGCAAGGTGGCATTGGCGCCCCGACCGGCGTGCATGTCGAGCGCCCTTCCCTTCGCGCGCGCTCATCGCTGCTGCACCTCGCCCGGCAGGGCCTTGCATCGGCAAGCGTCGCTGCCCGCTTCCGTGAACGATGCCAGCTATAACAAACGCTAAATAGCGAGCTCAAGTATACGACCAGGTCGCCGCTACCTGCCCTGCAATCGGGACGGAGCCGACGCGCGCCAGCAGCGCCAGCGCCAGGCGTCGTGCGGCCGACCTAGCTTGCAGCGGGTGCCGACCGTGATCGCGAGGCCGCCGCCGTTGCCTCCAAGCGCCTCCCTCTCCTCCTTCCCGGCAGGTATGTTTCATGATCGGCTTTCTCCAACGCTATAACGTCGGTACCCGCCTTTCCGCAGCGTTCGGCTTTCTGATCCTGTTGTCCTGCGGCCTGGTGGTCGCGGGCCTGATGACCTTGGCGCAAGCGCGCGGGCGCATGGATTCGATCGTCAAGCGCAACATGACGATCCTGGAATATGTCGGCGAGATGCGCAGCGCCAGTGCGGACATTGCAGTCAACCTGCGCAACATCGTGCTGCCGACCACGCAGGAAGAGAACATCGGCTTCGCAAAAATCGTCGAGCAGCAGCGGCAGTACTACAGCGACATCCACGACAAGCTGTACGCCATCCCGCCGTCCGACGCCAATGGTGCGGCAATGCGTCGGCAAATCGATCTTGCCCGCGAAAAGGCGCGTGTCGCCAATCAGCAGGTGCTGGACCTAGGCATGAACGGCAAGCCCGACCAGGCGCTCAGGGCGCTGATGCAGCAGGCCGCACCGGCAAACCAGCAATGGCAGGACGCGCTCAATGCATATGCCGCACGCCAGCGCAGCCGTGGCGCGGCGGCCTATGCCGATGCAAACACCGCGATGGATCGTGGCCGGGCATTGCTGATCGCCGGCGGCCTTGCGGTGATCTTGGTCAGCAGCCTGCTGGCCTGGTGGATCACCCGCAGCCTGACCCAGCCGTTGAGCCGTGCCACCCGTGCCGCCGAGGCCATCGCCGAAGGTCGCCTGGACAGCGACGTGCACACCACCGCCACCGACGAGCCCGGCCGGCTGCTCAGCGCCATGGCCAGGATGCAGACGCAGTTGCAGCGTTTCTCCGGCGAAACCACGCGGATGATCGCGCTGCACGCCGACAAGGACATGACGCACCGCATGCCGCAGGACTTCCCCGGCGTGTACGGAGAGCTGAGCAAGGGCATCAACACGATGATGTTCGAGCACCTGGACGCCATCGTCGATGCCATCGAAGTGCTCAACGAATACGCCCGCGGCGATCTGCGCCGCGATGCACGGCGCCTGCCGGGCAGCCGCGCGGTGCTGCACGAATCGATGGATGCTGCCAAGGCCAGCCTGCTGGCGATCAATACCGAGATCAAGCGCCTGGCCAGCGCGGCTGCGGCCGGCGACTTCAGCGCACGCGGCGATGCGCAGCGGTTCGAGCACGATTTCCTGCGCATGGTGCAGGACCTCAACGCGATGATGGAGGTCAGCGACACCAGCCTGGTCACCTTGTCGTCGGTGTTGCAGTCGATCGCCGCCGGCGATCTCACCGCCCGCATGCACGGCAACTTCCACGGTGTATTCGCCAAGATGCGCGACGACGCCAACGCCACCACCGAGCAGCTCACGCGCATCGTGGTGCGGATCCAGGGCGCGGCCGGCAACATCAGCGCAGCCACCGGCGAAATCGCCGCCGGCAACCAGGACCTGTCCCAGCGCACCGAACAACAGGCCGCCAACCTGGAAGAAACCGCTGCCTCGATGGAAGAGCTCACCTCCACCGTCAAGCAGAATGCCGAAAGCGCACGCCAGGCCAACCAGCTTGCCATCGGCGCCGCCCGCGTTGCAGCGCAAGGCGGGCAGATCGCCAGCAAGGTGGTCGAGACGATGAGCGGAATCGAGTCTTCGTCCAGGAAGATCGCCGACATCATCAGCGTCATCAATGGCATCTCGTTCCAGACCAACATCCTGGCGCTCAACGCCGCGGTGGAGGCGGCGCGCGCCGGCGAACAAGGCCGCGGCTTTGCCGTGGTGGCCAGCGAAGTGCGTACGCTTGCGCAGCGCTCCACCGCAGCGGCCAAGGAGATCAAGAGCCTGATCGACGATTCGGTGCAGCGCGTGGCCGAAGGCTCGCTGCTGGTGCACAGCGCCGGCACCACCATGGCCGAAATCGTGACCAGCGTGCAGCGCGTCACCGACATCATGGGCGAGATCTCCGCGGCCTCGCAGGAGCAGTCGTCGGGCATCGAGCAGGTCAACCAGACGGTCACCCAGATGGACGAAACCACCCAGCAGAACGCCGCGCTGGTGGAAGAAGCCACTGCCGCCGCACGCGCGCTGGAAGAACAGGCGCTCGGATTGACCGAGGCCGTGGCGGTCTTCAAGACCGACAGCAGTGATGCATCGCAGGCATCGCGTGCAGCCTCACGACGCCCGGCAGCAGCGCCCGCGCTTTCGGCCAGGGCGGCGGCAGCCGGCCGCGCCCCTGCCGCCACGCTGCGCGCCGTCGTCGCTGCGCCCAGCAACGACAGCAGCTGGCAGGAGTTCTGAACAGATCGCCAGCACTGACTGAACCGGACGGGTCGGCAGCGCTGCCGACCCGTTAAAGGCGTACACGTCGTTAGCCGATAGCCTGCTTACATCCATGAGACGCATCAATGACCACCTCACCCACGCTGTCGCCGCAGACCATTCCCGCTTTGCCACGCCGCTGGACCAGCCGTTGGGACGACCTGGCCATCGCCAGGAAACTCGGCATCATCGGCGTGCTTGCGTTGGTGGGGCTGGTCATTCCGGTGCTGCTCTATAGCGGCAAGCTCAATGAAAGCGTCGCCATCAGTAGCAACGAATTGCGCAGCTACGCGCCGCTTGGCCAAATGCTGGGCCTGATCACCGACCTGCACGCAGCCCATGTGGATAGCGGCAGCGCCGCCAAAGACGCCGCGCAGCGCGCCGAGCGCGATCTCGCCCAGCTGCTCGCCACCACGGCCGGCATGCCCGGCTTCGAACGCAGCCAGAAGCAATTGCTGGCCTTGCAGCAGCGCCATGTTGCCGGTGCCGCCGCAGAAGGCTACGCCGCCGTGAGCGAGCAGGCCTTCGCCGCGCTCGATGCATTGCGCGACGACAGCCAGCTGGTCTACACCCCGTACATCGAGAGCTACCACCTGGTGGTGTCCACGCTGATCTACAGCCCCGAGACCACCGAATCGCTGACCCGTCTGGACGCCGCCAGCGACCCCTCGCAGGCGGGCGACAGCCGCGCCATGCTGCGCGAGCAGCTCGATCAACTTGACCGAAACCATGTGCGTTTCCGCCATGAACTGGACAAGGCGATGGGCTTGTTGGAACAGCCCGACCCTGCGCTGGCCGATGCCGCCAAGGCCGAAGCGACCCAGGCAAGCGCCGCACTGGCTGCACTGGGGTCCGCCCTGGACGGCAGCGATGCCAAGGCAGACGCACAGTGGAATGCCGCACTCGATGCGCTGGGCCAGACCATGCGGGACCTCAGCAACGTGTCCCTGCAAGCGCTGCAGCGGCAATCCGAACGTCACCTGGTCGACGCACGCAACGCGATGTGGCAAGCGATCGCCGGCCTATCGGTGCTGGCGCTGCTGATCGCCGCGCTGTGCTGGTACACCTTGTCGCGCCTGACCCGCAATGTGCGCCGCGCCGCGACGGTGGCCGCCAATATCGCGCAGGGTCGGCTGGACGATCAGGTCAGTGCCGCCGGCCGCGACGAAACCGGTCAATTGCTCGACACCATGCGCCAGATGCAAGGGCAACTGCAGCGCGTGCTCAGCGCGCAAAGCGAAATGGCGCAGCGCCACGATGCCGGCCAGATCAGCTACCGCATGCAGGCAGACAGTTTCCCCGGTGCCTACGCCACCATGGTGCACGACACCAACGCGCTGGTGGGCTCGCACATTGCGGTCAAGATGAAGCTTGCGCAGATCATGTCGCGCTATGCCATCGGCGACCTGAGCCAGGACATGGAGCGCCTGCCTGGCGAAAAGGCCGTGCTCACCGACACCATGGATACCGTCAAGGCCAACCTGTCGGCGATGAACAGCCAGATCAAGCTGCTTGCGCAGGCCGCAGCCAATGGCGATTTCAGCGTACGCGGCGACGCACAGCGCTTCCAGTACGATTTCCGCGCGATGGTGGACAGCCTCAATCACTTGATGGCCACCGCCGATGCGAATCTGCACGCGCTCTCGACGGTGTTGCAGGCGATTGCGGCGGGCGACCTCACCGCCCGCATGCACGGCGATTTCCATGGCGTGTTCGCGCGCATGCGCGACGACGCCAATACCACCGTGACCCAGCTGGCCAATATCGTCGGGCGCATCCAGCAGTCCACCAATGCCATCAACGATGCCGCCAGCGAAATTGCCACCGGCAATCAGGACCTGTCGCAGCGCACCGAACAGCAAGCGGCCAATCTGGAGGAAACCGCTGCCTCGATGGAAGAACTCACCTCCACCGTGCGCAACAACGCCGAGCATGCGCGCCGCGCGAACCAGCTGGTGGTCGGTGCGGCCACGGTCGCCTCGCAAGGCGGTGCGGTGGTGGGTGAGGTGGTGGGCACCATGGCCGGCATCCAGACTGCATCCAAGAAGATCGCCGACATCATCAGCGTCATCGACGGCATCGCCTTCCAGACCAATATCCTGGCCTTGAACGCGGCGGTGGAAGCGGCACGCGCGGGCGAACAAGGCCGTGGCTTTGCGGTGGTGGCCAGTGAAGTGCGCACGCTGGCGCAACGCTCGGCCGGTGCGGCAAAAGAGATCAAGCACCTGATCGAGGACTCGGTCAGCCGCGTCGAACACGGCAGCCAGCTGGTGGGCCAGGCCGGTCGCACCATGCAGGACATCGTCGATTCGGTGCAGAACGTCACCACCATCATGCATGAGATCAGCGAGGCCTCGCAGCAGCAGTCGCAAGGCATCGAACAGGTTGGCCAGACCGTCGCGCAGATGGACCAGGCCACCCAGCAGAACGCCGCGCTGGTGGAAGAAGCCACCGCCGCCGCCCGGTCGATGGAAGAACAGGCGCAGCAATTGCGCGATGCGGTCTCGGTGTTCCAGTTGCAGGCCGGGTCTGCGCATCGCCGCCTGGGCCACGCTGCCTGAGGCAACGCCTGGCGATCGACCGGCCCCTGGGACGCTGCGCGCACGCCTGCGTCCCACCTTGGTCACTGCCCGCTGCCTGCATCGGTCAGGCACCGGCGCAACGGCCGCACATCCTCAACGTGTACGCGCTTCGCCCAGTGCGATCGGCAGAGCGCTATTGCCAGCGCGCAGGCGTCGAGCGGCCCTGCGCGGGCGCAGATCCAAGCCACACATGCCAAACCGCCCTGGATCCAGACGCCTGCTGGGCTGTCAGGCCTGTGAGCAGGAAGTGAAGGCGCGATCTTTCAGAGCCCCAGGAATGCCCCGTTTGACAGGCATTTCCAGGCGGTTGTGCACACCAGGCTCACCTCGGTGACGCCAACCCATACGCGTCCGGGCTAGCGAGTTCAGCAGCACCGACAGGGCGCCGTTACCAACCTCAAGCACGTGTACCTGCCCTGCAATCGCTGGCGTTGCGACCTTTTGATGTCGCAACGATCGATGGATCGGTTCGACGCATGCCCGCATCGGCGCCACCAGCGTACCCAGTACGCCTCCCCGCCCTGCGCACTGCCCCTTTCCTGCCCATCGCCCTCGAGATCCCAACATGATTGCTCTTCTTCAACGCTACAACGTCGGCAAGCGCCTGGGCTTCGCCTTCGGCACGCTGATCCTGCTGTCCTGCGCCCTGGTCGTCGCTGGCCTGTATACGCTGGCGCAGGCGCGCCAAAGCCTGGATACGCTCGCTAATCGCAACATGGTGATCGTCCAGCGGCTGCAGGAAATGAACAACGCGGTGTCGGTCATTGCCGTGCAGCTGCGCAACATCGTATTGCCGACGCCAGACGAAGAAAATCAACACTTCGTGGCGATCATCCAAGAGCAGCGCCGCATCTACAAGGAAGCACACGACAAGCTCTACACCTTCTCGGCAACGCCTGTAGCTCAGGCGCTACGTGAGAGGATCGATGCCAACAACCAGGCCGCCCGCGCGCTCAACCAGCAGGTGATCGACCTGGACCTGGCCGGCAAAACCGACGAAGCGATGCCCTTGCTGTTGCAGCGTGCCGCACCGGCCACGCAGGCATGGCAGGACGCGCTGCTGGAGTATTCGGCGTTGCAGCGCCAACGTGCCCAGGAAGCCAATGCGCTGGCCACCACGGCGATGGCCCGCGGGCGAGCCATGTTGATTGGTGGCGGCCTGGCGGTGGTGCTGATCAGCGGCTTGCTGGCATGGCTGATCACCCGCAGCCTGGTGGTTCCGCTGACGCGCGCCACGCGCGCGGCCGAAGCCATTGCCCAAGGCAACCTGGACAACGACGTCAGCGCGAACTCCAACGACGAGACCGGTCGCCTGTTGCATGCCATGGACAACATGCAGGGCCAGCTGCGCAATCTGATTGCCGCACAGCTGGGCATGGCCAAGCGCCATGAAGAAGGCCAGATCAGCTTCCGCATGGATGCCGGCGCGTTCCCTGGCGATTTCGGCCGCATGGCCAATGACACCAACGAATTGGTGGCCGCGCACATCAAGGTGAAGATGCAGACCATCCATCTGATCGAGCGTTATGCCATCGGCGACCTGTCCGAAGACATGCAGCAGTTGCCCGGCGAGAAGGCGGCCATCACCGCGGCAATGAACCAGGTCAAGCACAACCTGTCGACCATGAACACCGAAATCAAGCAGCTGGCGCAGGCTGCGGCCAGTGGCGACTTCACCGCGCGTGGCAATGCCGAGCAGTTCCAGTTCGATTTCCGCATCATGGTGGAAAGCCTCAACACCTTGATGGCCACCGCCGACGGCAACCTGCAATCGCTCTCTGGCTTGTTGCAGTCGATCGCTGCCGGCGACCTCACCGCGCGCATGAGTGGCCAATACCAGGGCGTGTTCGCGCAGATGCGCGACGACGCCAATGCCACCGCCGAACAACTGGCCAGCATCGTCGGCCGCATCCAGATCGCAGCCGACGCGATCGGCCTGGCCTCGGGCGAAATCGCTTCCGGTAACCAGGATCTGTCGCAGCGTACCGAACAGCAGGCCGCCAACCTGGAAGAAACCGCCGCCTCGATGGAAGAGCTCACCTCCACCGTCAAGCAGAACGCCGAGCACGCCAGCCAGGCCAACCAGCTCGCCATCGGCGCCGCTGCGGTGGCCTCGCAAGGCGGCGATGTGGTGGCCAAGGTGGTCACCACCATGTCCGACATCCAGGGCTCGTCCAGGAAGATCGCCGAGATCATCAGCGTCATCGACGGCATCGCATTCCAGACCAATATCCTGGCCTTGAATGCGGCGGTGGAAGCGGCGCGCGCCGGCGAACAGGGTCGCGGCTTCGCCGTGGTCGCCTCCGAGGTGCGCACGCTGGCGCAGCGTTCGGCCGGTGCTGCCAAGGAGATCAAGCACCTGATCGACGACTCGGTGGAAAAGGTCACGCAAGGCGCAACCCTGGTCGATCAGGCCGGCACCACCATGGCCGAGATCGTCGCCAGCGTGCAGCGCGTCACCAACATCATGGGCGAGATCTCCTCGGCTTCGCAGGAACAGTATGCGGGTATCGAGCAGGTCAACCAGACCGTCACCCAGATGGACGAAACCACCCAGCAGAACGCCGCGTTGGTGGAGGAAGCCACCGCCGCCGCACGCGCAATGGAAGAACAGGCGCAGCAGCTGACCGAAGCAGTGGCGGTCTTCAAGGTGGCTGCGCATGCACCGGTGGCGCGTCGGTTGTCGGCCATTGCCAGCGCACCGGCCAATGCCCGCTCCGCACCGCGCCCGGCAGCACGCGTCACCCCGGTGGCCGCATCGCCGCGTCGCAGCACGACGGCCAACGCCGCATCGGCCGCTGATGTAGCCGATTGGCAGGAGTTCTGATCGCGAAGACGTTTTGATCGCGAAGACAGCAACGCCCCGGTGGTCGTCGCAAACGGCCATCGCGGCGACGCACGCACGCCGCGTCGAGCGCGCGGCCGGGATGGACCGCGTGTGCAACGCGTGAATCGCGACACATGCCGGTAACGCTTTCGATCGCGTGAACCTCTCGATCCGGCGATATTGGAAGGCTAAGACGCAGATTTTTCACTAATTATGAAACAAGGCAGCGCTCACCCACACGCGCCCATCACTTGTCTGAGAACGCGCTTTACCAGCTGGCATCCCACGCTCAATCGACTGCAGGACGCGCCGTTACCAAGGGCGTGATGACAAGCAGACGCGAGCGCAGCGCGCCTTGCTGGCCTGTCGACGCAACCGTATCCCATCCTTTTGAGCCGAGCGATCCCATGACCTCTCTTTTACTGCGTTTCAATGTCGGGCCGCGCCTGGCGGCCGCCTTCACTGTGCTGATCCTGCTGTCCGGGTTCATCGCCTTCATCGGCTACCGCGGGCTGAGTTCTGCACGTGCGCTGGTGGATGCCTTGGTGCACCAGAACATGACCAAGATCCGCCTCTCCAACGACATGATGAATGCCAACTACATCATTGCTGCCGAGTTACGCAACGTGGTGCTGCCGACCAGCGATGCGGACAATCTGAAATTCGTCGAGAAGATCAAGGCCGCGCGTGCCGACTATTCAAAAGCGCGCGAAGCCCTCTACGCCATGCCGGTCTCGCCGCAAGGCCAAATCATCCGGGACGACATCGATCGCCTCATTCCGCAAGTACGCGAATTGAACAATCAGATCATCGACCTGGTGATGTCCGGCCACAGCGACGAAGCCTTGCCGTTGCTGCTCACCAAAGCCGCACCCGCGCTGCAGCGGTGGCAGGACAAGATCGGCGAGAACATCGCCTTGCAGGACAAATTAGCTGCCGAAGCGGCTGCGGTGGCACTGCAATCGATGGACGATTCGCGCAAGTTGCTGATCGGCGGTTCGCTGATGGTGGTATTGCTGAGCGGCACCCTGGGCTTGCTGATCACCCGCAGCCTCACCCGGCCGCTGAGCCGCGCCACCCGCGCTGCCGAAGCGATTGCCGAGGGCAGGCTCGATAACGCCGTGCATAGCGATGCCAGCGACGAAACCGGGCGTCTGCTGCAGGCCATGGACAAGATGCAGTCGCAGGTGCGCAACCTCATTACCGCCCAGCTGGACATGGCCAAGCGCCACGATGCGGGCCAGGTGAGCTTCCGCATGGATGCCGGCGTGTTCCCCGGTGACTACGGCCGCATGGCCGGCGACACCAATGCGCTGGTCGACAGCCACATCCAGGTCACCGCGCGCCTGGCGCAGATCATGGGCCGCTATGCGATCGGCGACCTCAGCGACGACATGGACGCCCTGCCCGGCGAACAGGCCAAACTCACCGAGACCATGGCGCAGGTCAAACACAACCTGGCCGCGATGAATCGGCAGATCAAGCAGCTGGCACAGGCCGCCGCGGCCGGCGACTTCAGTGCTCGCGGCGACGCAGTGCAGTTCCAGTACGACTTCCGCATCATGGTCGAGAGCCTCAACCAGCTGATGGCCACTGCCGATGGCAGCCTGCAAGCGTTGTCGGGCATGTTGCAGGCCATTGCTGCGGGCGATCTCACTGCGCGCATGGATGGCCAATTCCAGGGTGTGTTTGCGCAGATGCGCGACGATGCCAATGCCACGGTGACGCAACTGGCCGGTATCGTCGGGCACATCCAGACCTCGGCGGTCTCGATCAATGCGGCTGCCAGCGAAATTGCCGCCGGCAACAACGACCTGTCGCAACGTACCGAACAGCAGGCCGCCAACCTGGAAGAAACCGCTGCCTCGATGGAAGAGCTCACCTCTACCGTCAAGCAGAATGCCGAGGGCGCACGCCAGGCCAATCAACTGGCGATCGGTGCGGCCAGCGTGGCGTCGCAAGGCGGCGAGGTCGTCGGCAAGGTCGTGGACACCATGGCGGGCATCCAGGCCTCGTCGAAGAAGATCGCCGACATCATCTCCGTCATCGACGGCATCGCGTTCCAGACCAATATCCTGGCCTTGAATGCGGCGGTGGAAGCGGCACGTGCCGGCGAGCAGGGCCGCGGCTTTGCCGTGGTGGCCAGTGAAGTGCGTACGCTGGCGCAGCGTTCCTCAGCCGCCGCCAAGGAGATCAAGGACCTGATCGGCGACTCGGTGCAGCGCGTCACCGACGGCTCGCAGCTGGTGGACCAGGCGGGCCGCACCATGGCCGAAATCGTCTCATCGGTGCAGCGCGTCACCGACATCATGGGCGAAATTTCCGCTGCCTCGCAGGAGCAATCGGCCGGCATCGAACAGGTCAACCTCACCGTCACGCAGATGGATGAGGCCACCCAACAGAACGCTGCCCTGGTGGAAGAAGCCACTGCCGCCGCGCGCGCGATGGAAGAACAGGCACAGCAACTCACCGAAGCGGTGGCGGTCTTCAAGGTCGATGCGAACGCACCGGTGGCACGCAAGTTGTCAGCCATCGCCAGCGCTGTGAGCCACCAGCGGCCGGCGACGCGCCCGGCTGCACGTGCCGCCGTGGCCGCGGCGACACCGCGGCGCGTGGCAGTGAGTGCAACCACGTCGACCGTTGGCGATGGCAATTGGCAGGAGTTTTAAGCGACGGCGCCGGAGCCCACCGGTCGCCGGCAGTGGCGGGCGACCGGCACCGCCAGCGGGATCGTTTTTAGTCGCGGTGGTGCATTCGGCCGCCGTACTCATCGTCAACCGGTCGCAGCTGCCGATGCGCGTTTCACGCAACACCGTTGTCCAGCAACACAGACGTTTCGAGAGCCTTTGATCCGCGCTCCGCAGATCTTGTGGGCCGCTTCCCTTGCGAGGGGAAGCGGCCCTTTTTTTTGCTGCCATCCCGGAGTAAGACCGACAGACCGCACCAGCGCTCTTCAGGCGAAGCGGTGCGTAGCAACCGAGGATGTGAGCCAATTCCGGCTCCGGCCATAACCGCCTGGCGACTGCGCAACCCTCGCATTGGTTGCCCAGGATGTTGCTCGGACGGGCGGCCGCAAGGCGCCATTTCGCCCGCCGTATGCGGCCCGTCGCCTCCCTCAAGGACACTTTTGGTTTCACCCAAAATTTACAATCGTCGGTGACAAGGTGGACGATGTGAAACCGCTTTCAGCCAGCGAATGCTGAATGGAATGCCTAATTTTGTGCTGATTTCAACGGGAACAATCAATTTCGAGCATAAACGGCCGCTACCAAGCTCACGCATTCGTAACGCCCTCCCCCGGGCAAGGTCGATTCCTCATGCATTCCTTCAACCGCCTCTCGGTCGGTACGCGGCTCTCCGCACTGCTCACGCTGGTCATCGCCATTTCGCTGGGGCTGCTGGCCCTGACCATCTATCGCCAGTCCGCTGGCGATATCGAATCGCAGGTCAAGGCCGAGCTGCGCTCCAGCACCCGACTGATGCAGCAGTCGGTGGCGATGTACGACGTCACGCTCAGCGAAGGCACCCAGCGTCTGGGCAGCGTGTTCGACGACATGCTCCCCACCGGCGCGCGCGAACTCGATAGCGCCAGCACGGTCACCATCGGCGAGCAGAACACCCCCTCGCTGCGTGCCGGCAAGCAGGCATTGAATCTCAATTTCGACGCCGTGGACCGCTTTGCCAAGGCGACCGGCGGCGTTGCCACGATCTTCGCCCGTATCGGCGACGACTTCGTGCGCATCACCACCTCGCTGCGTAACAAGCAGAACGAACGCGTCATCGGCACCCTGCTCGATCGCAAGGGCAAGGCCTACGCCGCCCTGTCGCAAGGCAAGAGCTTCACCGGCCAGGCGCAGCTGTTCGGCGAGCAGTACATGACCCATTACCAGCCGCTGCGCGATGCCGCCGGCGAGGTCATTGGCGCGCTGTTCGTCGGGCGCAACTACACCCAAGGCCTGGCCGCGCTCAAGGCCCAGGTCAGCACCACCAAACTGGGCCAGGACGGCTATTTCGTCATTGCCGACATGGCGCCGGGCGATCACCAGGGCCAGATCATCGCGGCTCCGCCGGGCACCCCGGCCACATTAGCGGCACTGGTGCCGGCCGAACAGCAGGCCCTGTTGCAGGCAGTGCTGGACGGCAAGCAGCCCAGCGCCAACCTGCAGCTGCGCGATGGCAAGGGCGCCAGCCAGGCCTTCGAAGTCACCGCACAGCGCTACGCGCCGTGGCAGTGGGCAGTGATTGGCGCGCAGCCGCGCAGTGCCATCGACGGCCCGCTGGACGCGCTGATGGGCAGCATGCTGCTGTTCTCGCTGGTGGTGCTGGCACTGTGCATCGCGGTGGTGTTCATTGCCGCGCGCAAGATGGTCACCCGCCCGCTGCTGGCAGTGGAACGCGTGCTTGGCGACGTGGCGGCCGGCCGCCTGGACAACGCGATTGACATCGACCGGCATGACGAACTCGGTCGCCTGCTGCTCAACGCGCGCACCATGCGCGATGACCTGCGCGCGCGCCTGGAACGCGACCACCTGATCGCCAGCGAAGCACTGCGCGTGCGCACCGCCTTGGACGACGTCAGCACCAATGTGATGATCGCCGACGCCGAGCGCCGCATCATTTACGTCAATCGCCCGCTGCAGCGCATGCTGTCGGAGATGCAGGACGTCCTGCGGCACGATCTTCCCAACTTCGATGCCGCTGCACTGGGCAATACCCGCATCGACCAGTTCCATCGCAATCCCGAGCAGGCACGCCTGCTGGATCAACTCAAGAGTACGCACACCGCACAGGTCGAAATCGGCGGCCGCATCGTGCACGAAGTGGTCAGCCCGGTCGTGGCTGCCACCGGCGAGCGCATGGGCTATGTGGTCGAATGGAGCGACCGTACCCAGGAAGTGCAGGTTGAACAGGAAGTCGCGCACGTGGTGGAAGCCGCCGCGGCCGGCGACCTCAGCGAGCGGATCGACGTGCGCGGCAAGCAGGGCTTCCTGTTGCTGCTGGCCCAACAGCTCAACACATTGCTGGACAACAACGCCGACGGTCTGTCGCGCGTCTCCGCCCTGCTCTCGTCGCTGTCGCAAGGCGACCTGACCGCACGCATGGACGGCGCGCTGCAGGGCGTCTTCGCCACCATCCGCGACGACGCCAACGCCACCGCCGACCAGTTGGCCAGTATCGTGCGCCGCATCAAGGACTCGTCGCTGACGATCAATTCGGCCGCCACCGAAATCGCCACCGGCAACGGCGACCTGTCGCGTCGCACCGAACAGCAAGCGGCCGCGCTGGAAGAAACCGCAGCCTCCATGGAAGAGCTCACCGCCACCGTCAAGCAGAACGCCGACAACGCCGACCAGGCCAATCGCCTGGTGCTGGATGCTGCCGGTGTGGCGGCAAAGGGCGGCGATGTGGTGAACCGCGTGGTCACCACCATGGCCGATATCGACGCCTCGTCGAAAAAGATTGCCGAGATCATCAGCGTGATCGACGGCATCGCCTTCCAGACCAATATCCTGGCCTTGAACGCGGCGGTGGAAGCGGCGCGTGCCGGCGAGCAGGGTCGTGGCTTTGCTGTGGTGGCCTCGGAGGTCCGTACGTTGGCACAGCGCTCGGCCGGCGCGGCCAAGGAGATCAAGCACCTGATCGAAGACTCGGTCACCCGCATCGGCAACGGCGCGGCACTGGCTTCCGAAGCCGGCAGCACCATGCAGCAGGTGGTGACCTCGGTACAGCGCGTCACCGACATCATGGGCGAAATCACCAGCGCTTCGCGCGAGCAGGCCGCAGGCATCACCCAGGTCAACCAGACCGTCACCCAGATGGACGAAACCACCCAGCAGAACGCCGCGCTGGTGGAAGAAGCCACTGCCGCCGCGCGCTCGATGGAAGACCAGGCCGCACAGTTGGTGGATGCGGTGGCAGTGTTCCGCCTGGAGCCACAGGACCGCCTGAGCACCCTGCTGTCCAACGCACGCCATGCCTACAGCTGAGACGGCAACGACGATTCATTGCAGCCAGATCACAGCATCGAGGGCGCGCTGCCCTCACCGCCCGCGGGACATGCCATAAAACCGTCCATGGCGGCTCGATGGCGGCATCCATGCCGCCAACGGTCCGGCAACCGGCAAGGACACCGCGCCAGACAGTTTTCCGGTGGCGGTGCTGAAGTGTTAGGACACCGCTTCGCGCGGCTTGTGGTTGCTGGTTGCGGTGTTGAAACCCTGCACACCGACCAACGCGACTGGTCCTTGCCCGCCCACCGTCGCGGGACCCTTGGCGGCTTGGATGCCGCCAAGGAGCTTACAAGGACGTAGTTGCAGCGTGTCCTGCGATGGTGGGCGGGCAAGGATCCTGCAGCGAGCGACAACACGTAGAGGGCACCGTGCCCTCACCAGATAGTTCGCTGGTGGCGTATTGAAGAACGAAGACCTCGCGCCAGACGTTGACGCTTGCTTGGCTGAACGCGCTGCACACAGACCATCGCGGCTGCGCCTGGCCACCGATCGGCATAGAGTTTGGTCGGCCGCCTTAAAGATTTGGCTTTGCCGCCGATATCAAGGCGACGCCGGGACAACCCGCCAGGCGCCTTCCCGCTTCTACTGTGCTTGTGCCCATGTCCCAAGGCGATACCTCAGAGCTGGACCACGACGCCGATCACCTCGCCGAAGGTGACGAGCGCTACCTGCTGCGCAACAAGCGGCAGATCCGTGGATTGCTGCGCCAGCTGCTCGACCAACGCGCCATCGTGACCATGCATGTGGCTGGCCGCGACATGGCCGTGCCCACCGCCGTGCTGGAAGTGGACGAAGACGACGACTGCGTGATCCTGGACGGCAGCCATAACGATGCCTCCAACCGCGCCATCGAGGGCGCCAAATACCTGCTGTGCTACGCCCAACTGGAACGGGTGAACATCCGCTTCCGCCTGGAAAAGGCCGAACGGATCGAGCGCGATATCCACGTCGCCTTCCGCGTCGACCTGCCTGCCGCGATGTACCACATGCAGCGGCGCGAATCGTACCGGCTGGAAACGCCGATCACCGATTCGCCCGTCTGCACCATCCGCCAGGAAGCGGCGCAGGGAAACGAGTTCAACCTGCAGCTGCGCGTGATCGACATCAGCAGCGGCGGCCTGGCGGTGTCCCTCACCGACGGGATGCCCTTGCTCGAATTGCAACGCACCTACCGCAACTGCATCCTGCAATTGCCCGACACCGCCCCGATCACGCTGCCGCTGACCGTGTGCAGCCAGCACAAGCAGGCCCTGCCCAACGGCAGCGAAGGCTTCCGGATCGGCATGCAGTTCAGCGACCTGCCGCGCGGCGCCGACGAAACCATCCAGCGCTACATTTTCCGTGTCGACCGCCAGCGCAATGCGCGCAAGAGCGGCGTGTTCTGAACCCTCGCGTACCACGCGGGGCCGGCACCTAAAGTTGCCGCCTACCCCGCCGATGTTGCTAGGGCATCCCGCATCCGTCTCTGCTGCCGCAGTCCTGCCTCAACCCGACACTTAGCCGCAACGCCCGGAGTTTCCATGAACGATAAAAGCACTGCCACCGGCACAGGTGGTGAATTCCTCAGCTTCGCTTTGGGCGAAGAACACTACGGCGTGGATATCCTGAAGGTGCAGGAAATCCGCGGCTACGATTCGGTCACGCGTCTGCCCGACGCGCCGGACTACATCAAGGGCGTGATCAACCTGCGCGGCACCATCGTGCCGGTGATCGACCTGCGCCTGAAGCTGCGCCTGAAAGAAGCGCGCTACGACGCTTTCACCGTGATGATCGTGCTCAACGTCGAGGACCGCGTGGTCGGCATCGTCGTGGACAGCGTGTCCGACGTGATTCCGCTCAACGACGACCAGATCCGTCCTACCCCCGAATTCGGTGCGTCGGTCGACACTCGTTTCATCTCCGGTATCGGCACCCAGGACGATCGCATGTTGATCCTGCTGGATATCGAAACCCTGCTGGACAGCACCGAGCTGGGTCAGCAGCTGGTGGAAGAAGCCGCCTGATTCAAACGGCTGCGTTGCCTCGCCTGCGGTCGCCGGAGAGGTGTAGAGGAATGCAGGAGCCGCCATGTACGACAAGCGGCTACCAAACGACTGCCAGGCCGCCAGAACACGCGTGGTCGGCGCTCCGAATCCCGATGTCGCACATGTGCACTCCGGCTTCTGCGCCCCTTGCCACTGTTGGCTGATTCGCTCCGTTCGGTAGCCGCTTTTCAGCGTATGCGGTGGCACCCTGCACCCACTGCACCGCTCCGGCGGCCGCAACGCTTTTGTGCGATCGCATCTACGACGATCGCGTGTCAGGAAGCTCCCGACACGCGACGCACCACTCGATGGAAATGAGATAAAAATCACGTTTTCCGGATTCAAGTTGAACGGCGGTTAGCCGATAGCTGAATGAAGCCCGCGTCCACACAACGGGTCACCGTTCGACTTTTGATTTCTGGAGAATCCCAATGAAGTTCCTGCTCTCGCTCCTCCCCGTCGCTGCTCTCGTGATCGTTGCTCCCACGCTGTCGGCCCAGTCGCAGGAAATGATTCCGCCGGAAATGGCGACGCGCTTCGTCGGCAAGGACGGCATGGTGTGCGGCAAGGTCGAAAAGGCCAAGTACGCGCAGAGCTCGGAAGGCGAACCCACCTTCCTGTACATGGGCGGCATGTTCCCGCGCCACACCTTCTCCGCACGCATCGACGGCGCCAACCGCGGCAAGTTCAGCTTCGCCCCGGAAACGCTCGAAGGCAAGGACGTCTGCGTCCTCGGCAAGATCCAGCGCGACAGTTCGCGCGCCGAAATCGAAGTCAGCTCCCCGGCCAGCCTGAAGCTCGCCACCATCAAGTAATCGCCTCGCACATCGCCACGCCCTCGCGCGTGGCGATGTGCTGTTGCGGCTATGCGGACTGACTTCTACGGGGAATCGTGTCAATGCAATGGATCAACAATCTGAAACTGATGCCCAAGCTGATGCTGGCGTTCGGCATCGTGCTGCTGATCATGCTCGTCCAGGGCGTCATCGCCTATTCGGGCCTGGCGTCGCTCAATAACGTCACCCGCGACCTGGCCGGCAACACCATGTCCAGCGTGCGCGAGGCAGGCGATCTGCGCGGCATGCTCGGCGAATACCGGAATGCGGCCTACCAGAACCTGGTGCGCGCCAGCGATTCGGTCAAGCAGGAAGCCAAGGTCCGCGCCAAGAAGCTCAATGGCGAGATCGAAGCCACCATCAAGGGCTACCCGCGTCTGATCGAAAGCCCGCAACAGAAGAAGCTGTTCGACGTGTTCGTGGCGGACTGGAAGAAGGCATCGGCCTCCTATGCCAGCGTCGACGAAATGATGGAGCTGAATCTGCCCGACGACGCCATCGACACCTTCGTCGGCGAGACCCGTACCCTGCACAACAAGGCCAAGGATTCGCTGGCTGCCTTGATTGCCGAAGATAACCTGCTCGCGCAGGCGGCCAAGACCAAGGCCGAAAAGGTCCACGCCACCTCCGTCACGCTGACCCTGGTGGTGCTGTTGATCGGCATCGCCGGCGGCCTGGGCCTGGCCTTCCTGTTCGCCCGTTCCATCGTCAAGAGCATGCGCGGCGCGGTCACCACGGCCACCGAAATTGCCGGCGGCAAGCTGGACGGCCAGATCAACGTACAGGGCCAGGACGAAGTGGGCGAGTTGATGCGCTCCATGCAGCGCATGCAGCGCGACCTGAAGGAACGCATTGAACGCGACCAGGAGATTGCCGACGAAAACCTGCGCATCCGCACCGCGCTGGACAAGTCCTCGACCGGCACCTTCATCACCGATCCAGAGCGCGTGATGATCTACGCCAACGACGCCTTCAAGAAGATCGTGGCGCAGTACGAAAGCAGCATCCGCCTGGCATCGCCCGAATTCGACGCAAGCAAGGTGATCGGCCAGCACATCAGCTACCTGGGTTTGTCGGATGCGACCGTGCGCAAGGCCATTGCCGCACTGGAACGCGATGGCGTCACCAGCTTCGAAGAGCGTTTCGGCGAAGTGGTGCTGGCGCAGACCGTCACCTCCATCAAGAACGAACAGGGCGAGACCAGCGGCGAAGTCTGCGAATGGCGCGACCGCACCATCGAAGTGCAGGTGGAAGAAGAAGTGGCCCGCATCGTGCGCGCTGCCGCCAGTGGCGACATGAGCGGGCGTGTGGAAACCGACGGCAAGCACGGTTTCTTCCTGCAGCTGGCGCAGCAGCTCAACGGCTTGCTGGATGCCAATGCCGGCAGCCTGGAACAGATTTCGACCCTGCTGTCCGCGCTGTCGCGTGGCGACCTGACCGTGCGCATGCATGGTGAGTTCAGCGGCGTGTTCGCACAGATGCGTGACGATGCCAATGCCACCGCCGAGCAGCTGGCCGACATCGTCGGGCGCATCAAGATGTCGTCCACTGCGATCAATTCGGCCGCTGGCGAAATCGCTTCGGGCAACAGCGACCTGTCGCACCGTACCGAGCAGCAGGCCGCCAATCTGGAAGAAACCGCCGCCTCCATGGAGGAGCTCACCTCCACCGTCAAGCAGAACGCCGAAAGCGCCCGTCAGGCCAACCAGCTTGCCATCGGCGCCACCGGCGTGGCTTCGCAAGGCGGTGAAGTGGTGTCGCAAGTTGTCACCACCATGTCCGGCATCGAAGCCTCGTCCAAGAAGATCGCCGACATCATCAGCGTCATCGACGGCATCGCGTTCCAGACCAATATCCTGGCGTTGAATGCAGCGGTGGAAGCAGCGCGTGCCGGCGAACAGGGTCGCGGTTTTGCTGTGGTCGCCTCCGAGGTGCGCACGCTGGCACAGCGTTCGGCCGGTGCGGCCAAGGAGATCAAGGGCCTGATCGACGACTCCGTGCACAAGGTGGCCGAAGGCTCGGCACTGGTGCGCAAGGCTGGCGCCACCATGGCCGACATCGTGGCCAGCGTGCAGCGCGTGACCGACATCATGGGCGAGATCTCTGCCGCTTCGCAGGAGCAGTCGTCCGGCATCGAGCAGGTTAACCAGACCATCACCCAGATGGACGAAACCACCCAGCAAAACGCTGCGCTGGTGGAAGAAGCCACTGCTGCCGCCCGCTCGATGGAAGAGCAGGCAGGTCATCTGGCCGAAGCGGTGTCGGTGTTCAAGCTGGACGACTCGGCTACGCAGGCGCCACAAAGCGCACGCGTCCGGCCGATCGCCTCGCGCCCGGTTGCAGTGAAGAGCGCCGCCAAGCCGGTGGCACGCGCAGCAGCAAGCGCGTCGCGGCCAGCCAAATCCCAGGCCGCACTGGCCGACGGTAACTGGCAAGAGTTCTGATTCACCGCTGTCACCACAACGCCCCGGCACTGCCGGGGCGTTGTGCATTTGGGACAGGCACCTGCGTTGATCCCCGCGTACGCTGCGGCAGCACGCCGATGGGGCATCTTTGCCTCTGTGCGCCCATCGCCAGCCGCCGTCCCCATCGGACGAGCTAGCGAGCCCAACCGCGCCCAATCCACGCATTGGCGCTTCAGTTGCGCGGCTCCGTGGCCGATATCCAGTTATAGCTCACGACGCGTATGGATATGACGACAACGACTTCCGCTTCAGACACACGCGAATTTGATTTCGGCGACCGCGACTTCAAGCGTGTCTGCGACCTGATCTACCAGCGTGTCGGCATCGCACTGGCGCCGGCCAAGCGCGACATGGTGTATGGCCGCTTGTCGCGTCGTCTGCGCGTGCTCGGCCTGCGCTCGTTCCGCGACTACCTCGACCAGCTCGAAGCCGGCAACGATGAAGAAGAGTGGCAGGCATTCACCAATGCGCTGACCACCAACCTGACCTCGTTCTTCCGCGAGCCGCACCATTTCGACAAGCTGCGCGAAGAACTGCAAAAGCGCGCCTCGCAGGCGCCGTTGAAGATCTGGTCGTGCGCCGCCTCCACCGGCGAGGAGCCCTACTCCATCGCCATCACCGCCTGCGAAGCCTTCGGCACGCTGACCCCGCCGGTGAGCATCGTCGCCACCGACGTCGACACGCAGGTACTGGAAACCGCCTCGCACGGCGTCTATGCCATCGACCGTGTCGCCTCGCTGGATGCAGCGATCAAGCGCAAGTACTTCCAGCGCGGCAGCGGCCCCAATGAAGGCAAATGCCGGGTCATTCCGGCGCTGCGCCAGCTCATCGAATACCGCCAGTTGAATCTGCTGGCACCGCGTTACGACGTCGGCGGTCCGTATGCAGCACTGTTCTGCCGCAACGTGATGATCTACTTCGACAAGCCCACCCAGCGCGGCATCCTGTCGCGCCTGGTCAGTCACATGGGCGAGGACGGCCTGCTCTACACCGGGCACTCGGAGAACTACCTGCACGCGGCCGATCTGATCCAGCCGTGCGGGCGCACGCTGTATCGGCGCGCACCGCGCGCAGGAGCCTGAGCATGAGTACTGCCGTGCAAGTCGACGACGTCATGCGCTACCGCGATTCGCGGTTCCAGACCATTGCCGCCAAACTGCTGCCCACCCAATACCTGGTGGTGGACGACGACACCGCGTTGACGACCACCTTGGGATCGTGCGTTGCAGCCTGCCTGCGCGACCCGGTGCTCAAGATCGGCGGCATGAACCACTTTCTGTTGCCCAAAGGCCAGGTCGGCGACGGAGCGCCCACGCGCTACGGCAGCTATGCCATGGAGTTGCTGATCAACGACATGCTCAAGCGCGGCGCGCACCGCAAACGCATCGAAGCCAAGGTCTTCGGTGGCGCCAACGTGCTGAAGGGCTTCACCAGCAACCCGGTCGGCACCCGCAACGCCGAGTTCGTGCGCCAGTACCTGCAGGCCGAACATATTCCCATCATCGCTGAAGATCTGTGTGGCATCCATCCGCGCAAGGTGTGGTTCTTCGCGACCACTGGCCGCGTCGTCGTGCAGCGCTTGCCGCACGCACACGAAGCCGAAGTCGCCGCCACCGAATCGGCCGTGCGCGCCCGTCTGTCCAAAGCACCGGTTACCGGTGGAGTGGAGTTGTTCGAATGACGCTGGAAACCCCTGTGCGTGTATTGATCGTCGACGATTCGGCGGTCGTGCGTCAGATGCTCACCGAAATTTTGTCGCGCGACGCCGGCATCGAAGTGGTCGGCTCGGCCGCCGACCCGTTGCTGGCGCGCGAAAAGATCAAGCGCCTCAATCCGGACGTCATCACGCTGGATGTGGAAATGCCGCGCATGGACGGCCTGGTATTTCTGGAAAACCTGATGCGCCTGCGCCCTACCCCGGTGGTGATGATTTCATCGCTGACCGAGCGCGGTGCCGACACCACCTTGCAGGCCCTGTCGCTGGGCGCCGTGGACTTCGTGTCCAAGCCCAAGATCGACGTCGCACGCGGGTTGGAAGGCTACGCCGAAGAGATCGTCAGCAAGGTCAAGATGGCCGCCAAAGCCAAGGTCAGCGCACTCAATCGTCCGAGCGCGCCCAAAGTCACGCTGGATATGCAATCGGCACCGGTGGCCGGCAGCGCGCTGCGCTTTCGCACGACCGACCGCTTGATCGCCATCGGCGCCTCCGCCGGTGGTACCGAAGCGCTGCGCGTGGTGCTCGAACACATGCCCGCCGATGCGCCCGCGGTGGTGATGACCCAGCATCTGCCTGCCAGCTTCAGCACCGCATTCGCCGAGCGCCTCAACCGCCACTCGGCCATGTCGGTACGCGAAGCCACCGATGGCGAGGCCATCCTGCCCGGCCATGCGTATCTGCCGCCGGGCGGCCAGCATCTGCGCATCATTCGCGACGGTGCGCGCTGGCGCTGCCGCATCGACGATGGCCCGCCGGTCAATCGCCACAAGCCGGCAGTGGACGTGCTGTTTCGTTCCGTTGCCGCCAATGCCGGCCCGAATGCGGTGGGCGCCATCCTCACCGGCATGGGCGACGACGGCGCACGCGGCCTGCTGGAAATGCTGCAGGCCGGCGCGCCGACGCTGGTGCAGGATGAAGCCAGCAGCGTGGTCTGGGGCATGCCCGGTGCCGCGTACAAACTTGGCGCCGCGCAGGAAGTGGTGCCGCTGGACCGCGTGGCCGAGCGCTTGCTCGCATTGTCGGCGCAGGCGCGCTGATCCGGCATGGCCGCGCATCCCTCGCACCCGACCAACCCAACGCTTCCTCCGGCACCGGGAAGCGTGGTGGGCGCTGGCGTGGATGCAGCGATGGACCGCACGCCGCTGACGGCTGAGCCGATCCATGCCAACGCCCCAGGCACGGGCCAGATCAGGCCCGGCCCGGTCACCGCCGGCATGGCCAAGGCCGGCGAACAGCCCGACCAACGCCGCGCGCGTCTGCTCGCCGAAGCCCTGGATGGCAGCAGCAGCGCCATTCTCATCTGCGACCTGCAATCGCGCCTGCTGTACGCCAACGACGGCTTCCAGCGCATGTTCGGCTACACCGAAGCCGAGCTGGTCGGTCTGCGTCCCTCCGATGTCCTGACCCGCGCGCAAAGCGACCAAAGCGAGGTCGCTCGCGTTCGCGATCGCGCCGATGCCTTGCAGCACACCCGTGCCGACCTGCTGGTCTATCGCAAGGACGGCACGCCGCTGTGGATCTCGCTGAACTTCAACCCGATCTACGACGCCAACCACGCTCCCTCGCATTACGTGGCGGTACTGACCGACATCACCGACACCAAGATGCACGAGGTGTTGCAGCACCGCGTGCTGGAGGCCCTGGTGCAGGAACGCCCGTTGATCGAGGTGATGACGCTGATTTGCACCGAGGTCGAACGCATCGCACCGGATGTGCTGGCCACGGTGATGAGTGCGGACAATCAAGGTCGCCTGCATTCGCTGGCTGCGCCCAGCCTGCCGCCCGAATACGCCGACGCAGTCAACGGCTTGAAGATCGGCCCGGGCACCGGCGCCTGCGGCACCGCGGCCTGGCGCGGTCGCGCGGTGATGGTGGAAGACATCGCCACCGACCCATTGTTCGAGGCGTATCGCGACACGCTCTTGCCTTGGGGCCTGCGCGCCTGCTGGAGCACGCCGATCCGCTCCAACAGCGCGCGCGTGCTCGGCACCTTCGCGCTGTATTACCGCAAGCCGCAACGTGCCGATGCCTGGCATATGCGGCTCACCGATTTGTGCCAGCAGCTGTGCACATTGGCGCTGGAACGCGAGCAGATCCGCCAGCGCGTGCATCAACTGGCGTTCTACGACACGCTCACGGGCCTTCCCAACCGCATCATGTTCAGCGCGCGTGCCGAGCAGGCACTGACCCAGGCCGAATACGCCGGCGAACCGGCCGCGTTGATGTTCATCAACATCGATCGCTTCAAGCTCATCAACGATAGCCAGGGGCACGCCGCAGGCGATGGCCTGCTGCGCGATATCGCCTTGCGCGTCAACGACCAGATCACCGCCACGGCGATGCTGGCGCGGCTATCCGGCGACGAGTTCGCGCTCGCGCTGCCGCAATGCAGCGCAGAGCAGGCCAGTGCCGCCGCCGAGCGTTTGTTGGTCAGCATCGCCAGCCCGCTGCCGGTTGGCCATATGACCGTGCATCCCTCGGCCAGTATCGGCGTGGCGATGTTTCCCGAGGATGGCCACGACATCAACATCCTGCTGCGCCATGCCGACTTGGCGATGAATCGCGCCAAGAAGGAAGGCGGTGGGCGCTTCCGCTTTTTCAGTTCCGACATGAACCGCATGGCGCAGGAACGCGTGGCCTTGGAGGCCGAGCTGCGCCAGGCCATTGGCCGCGATCAATTGCAGCTGCACTACCAGCCGCAGATGCACAGCGCCGCGCCGCATGCCCTGTATGGCGTGGAAGCGCTGCTGCGCTGGAATCATCCGCAACTGGGCGCGGTATCGCCGGCGCGGTTTCTGCCGGTGGCTGAAGAGCAAGGCATGATGCCGCAGCTCAACGCCTGGGTACTGCGACGTGCCTGCGAACAGGTCGCGGACTGGCGCCAGCGTGGCGTGCCGGTCGCGCGCGTGTCGGTGAATCTGTCGGCAAGCGGCTTCGAAAGCCCGCGCATGCTTCCCGACCTGCTGAAGCTGATCGCCGAACTGGGCGTGCAGCCGTCCGATCTCACCCTGGAACTGACCGAAAGCGTGATGCTGTCCGGGCAACCGGGCGTGCTGGAAAACCTGCACGCCATTCGCGAAGCCGGCATCTCGCTGTCGCTGGACGATTTCGGCACTGGCTATTCCAGCCTGAGCCACTTGCATCGTCTGCCGATCGACGAACTCAAACTGGACATGAGCTTCGTCCGCGATATCGAACACAGCGAAGACGCACGCGCGCTCACCACCTCGGTGCTGCGCATCGGCGAGCACCTGCGCAAGCACGTGGTCGCCGAAGGTGTGGAAAACGAAGCGCAGCGCCTGTTCCTCGCCGACCTGGGTTGCGAGGTGCTGCAAGGCTATCTGTTCTCGCGGCCGCTACCGGCCCAGGCACTGGAAGCCTGGCTGGGCGCGCAACCGTCATAACGCAACCGCCGAACGATCACCGCTTCGAACTTCCTTCCAGCCAGGAAAGGCGGGCCATGGCGTGGCAAGTCATGAGCCTCCTCCTGCAGAAGAGCAGCGCTGCAAGCCCTTCCCTACGAAAGAGGGCTTTAAGCCCCTCTCCCCGCGGGAGGGAGTGGGGTGAGGGTAAGGCCAACCACGCATCGCGCCGACGCCGTACCCGCATCCGCCCCGCGGGCACCTTCTCCTCCATAAAGGAGGAGAGTGTCCCGACCGGAGAAGGGAAACATCATCCTGACAACTGCGGCGCTTCAGCCATCTCCAACGAGAGAGCGCTTCAAGCCCGCCTCCTGTCCGTAAAAAGTGAGGCGGCGAGAAGGAACCAGTCGCCTCATCCCTCGTCGGGCGAGGTCATTACCTCATCCCACTCGCATCAGCTCCACCTCGGTCTCACCCACCGTCCGCTTCAGCCATCCCAGCAACTGCGCGTTGACGAAGGCCGGGTTTTCCAGCGAGGCGATATGGCCTGCGTCCGGGATCAGCTCGTAATCGCAACAGATTGCCTCGGCCATCATCCACACCTCTTCGGGCGGGCGCGGAATGTCCTCGGCGCCACCGAGCAGGAAGGTGTTGGCCGGTTCCAGCGCGGACAGGGCATCCAGGCGGTCGGCTCGGCCGAAGATCAGCCGGCCCAGCGGCACGATGGATGCGCGCAACTGCTCGGCCGACATCGCCGCCAGACGCTGCGCGAAGGCGGCCGGCAATGCCGAGCTCAGATCGATACCAGGGCGGAAGAAGATCGGCACGATCGCCTCGATCAGCGCAGGCGTCACCTGCCCGGCCGTCTCGATGGCATCAAGCAGGCCGAAATAGCGCGCACGCGTGGCGGCTGGCTCGGCGCCCAGGAAAGTATCCATCAACACCAGGCTGCGCACGCGCTCCGGCGCCATCAGGGCAAGCTCGGCGGCCCACATGCCGCCCACCGACAGGCCGACCACCGCGCACTGCGGCAACTTCAGTGCGTCCAGCAGGGCCAGCATGTGCCCGGCAAGATCGCCGATCTGCTGCGTGCCGTGCGGCAACGGACCTGACTGCCCGTGTCCCCATAGCTCGGGAACGATGACCTGGTAATGCTGCGACAGCGCCTGGATCTGCGGCTCCCACATCGCAGCGTCCCAGAGATAGCTGTGGCCGAGCAAGACCGGGAAACCGCGGCCGTGTTGCGTGTAATGCAGGGTTTGACCGGAGATTGTGCAAGTGGGCATGGGCATCAACGGGCAGTGGTAGAGCGGCGGGACTCTAGACCTGCGCACTTCAGATTTTTGTTGCAATGCCACAATCCAGTCAGCTGGTATTTGCTTTAACGCCGGGTATCGTGACGACTACACGAAACCGTTGCCCGAAAAGCGAAATGCCCGGCAGTGCCGGGCATTTCGGGACAGCAAACCTGCCGGAAGAATCAGGCGGCGACGGTCTCTGCCACGTCCTGATATTCCTGGATCTGATCGAAGTTCATGTAGCGGTAGATCTGATCGCCACTGGTCTTGATCACGCCGACATCCGCCATGTACTCGTCCTTGGTCGGAATGCGGCCCAGGCGCGAGCAGATTGCCGCCAGTTCCGCCGAGCCCAGGTACACGTTGGTGTTGCGGCCCAACCGGTTCGGGAAATTACGCGTGGAGGTCGAGAACACCGTGGCGCCCTCGCGTGCCTGCGCCTGGTTGCCCATGCACAGCGAGCAGCCCGGCATTTCCATGCGCGCACCGGCCGCGCCGAAGGTGCCGTAATGGCCTTCCTTGGTCAGCTCGGAGGCGTCCATCTTGGTCGGCGGTGCCACCCACAGGCGGGTCGGGATGTCGCGCTTGCCTTCCAGCAGCTTGGCCGCGGCACGGAAGTGACCGATGTTGGTCATGCACGAGCCGATGAATACTTCGTCGATGGCCGCGCCGGCCACTTCCGACAGCGTCTTCACGTCGTCCGGGTCGTTCGGGCAGGCCACGATCGGCTCATGGATATCGGCCAGGTTGATCTCGATGACCGCCGCGTATTCGGCGTCGGCATCGGGCTGCAGCAGCTGCGGGTCAGCCAGCCAGTCTTCCATCTTCTTGATGCGGCGGCCCAGGGTGCGCGCATCGGCATAGCCCTCGGCAATCATCCAGCGCAGCAGGGTGATGTTGCTGGTCAGGTACTCGATGATCGGCGCCTTATCCAGGTGCACGGTGCAACCGGCAGCCGAACGCTCGGCCGAGGCGTCGGAGAGTTCGAACGCCTGCTCCACCTTCAGGTTCGGCAAGCCTTCGATTTCCAGGATGCGGCCGGAGAAGATGTTCTTCTTGCCCTGCTTGGCCACGGTCAGCAGGCCCTGCTTGATCGCGTACAGCGGGATCGCGTTGACCAGGTCACGCAAGGTCACGCCCGGCTGCATCTGCCCCTTGAAGCGCACCAGCACGCTCTCGGGCATGTCCAGCGGCATCACCCCGGTGGCGGCGGCGAAGGCCACCAGGCCGGAGCCGGCCGGGAACGAAATGCCGATCGGGAAGCGGGTGTGCGAGTCGCCGCCGGTGCCCACGGTGTCGGGCAGCAGCATGCGATTGAGCCAGCTGTGGATCACGCCGTCGCCCGGACGCAGCGAGACGCCGCCGCGGGTGGAGATGAACTCGGGCAAGGTGTGGTGGGTCTTGACGTCCACCGGCTTCGGATAGGCGGCGGTGTGGCAGAACGACTGCATCACCAGGTCGGCCGAGAAGCCCAGGCAGGCCAGGTCCTTCAGCTCGTCGCGGGTCATCGGGCCGGTGGTGTCCTGCGAACCCACCGAGGTCATCTTCGGCTCGCAATAGGTGCCCGGGCGCATGCCCTGGCCTTCCGGCAGCCCGCAGGCGCGGCCGACCATCTTCTGCGCCAGCGAGAAGCCCTTGCCGGTGTCCGGCGGGTCCATCGGCAGGCGGAACAGGTCCGACGCCGGCAGGCCCAGGAATTCGCGCGCCTTGGCGGTGAGGCCACGGCCGACGATCAGCGGAATGCGGCCGCCGGCGCGCACTTCGTCGAACAGCACGTCCGACTTCATTGCGAACTCGGCGATCACCTGCCCGTCCTTCAGCGCCTTGCCGTCGTACGGACGCAGCTCGACCACATCGCCGTGCTCCATCTGCGACACGTCCAGCTCGATCGGCAAGGCGCCGGCGTCTTCCATGGTGTTGTAGAAGATCGGGGCGATCTTGCTGCCCAGGCACACGCCGCCGAAGCGCTTGTTGGGGATGTACGGAATGTCCTCGCCGGTCCACCACAGCACCGAGTTGGTCGCCGACTTGCGCGAGGAACCGGTACCGACCACGTCGCCCACGTAGGCCACCAGATGGCCCTTGGCCTTGAGGTCGGCAATGGCCTGGATCGGGCCGCGCTTGCCGTCTTCTTCCGGCTCGAACGCCGCGCCGTCGCGCTTGTTCTTCAACATGGCCAGCGCATGCAGCGGGATGTCCGGACGGGTGGTCGCATCCGGCGCCGGCGACAGGTCGTCGGTATTGGTTTCGCCCGGCACCTTGAACACGGTCACGGTCAGGCTCTGCGGCACTTCCGGCTTGCTGGTGAACCACTCGGCATCGGCCCAGCTCTGCAGCACGGCCTTGGCGTGCGCGTTACCGGCTTGCGCCTTTTCCTGCACGTCGTGGAACGCATCGAACACCAGCAAGGTGTGCTTGAGCGCTTCGGCGGCAGTGGCGCCCAGCTCGGCGTTGTCCAGCAGGTCGATCAGCGGCTGGATGTTGTAGCCGCCCAGCATGGTGCCGAGCAGCTCGGTGGCGCGTGTGGGGCTGATCAGCGCGGTGGTCTCGGTGCCGAAGGCAACCGCGGCCAGATACGAGGCCTTGACCTTGGCAGCGTCGTCGACGCCGGCCGGCACGCGCTGGCTGAGCAGCTCGACCAGGAATTCTTCCTCGCCAGCCGGCGGAGCCTTCAACAGCTCGATGACCTCGGCGGTCTGCTGCGCGGTCAGCGGCAGCGGCGGGATACCGAGCGCGGCGCGCTCTGCAACGTGGTGGCGATAGGCTTCCAACATGCGGGTTCTCCAAAAAAGCAGCGGTGAAGGTGGTAAAGCGCGAACGTGGATCAGGGTGCGGGTTTGGGAACGATGATCTTCAAACCCTTGAAGTAATCGCGGAAGAAGCCCTCGTCGCGGGTGATCAACCCGTCGCACTGGAGCATGGCGTGGGCGCCGATCAGGAAGTCGGCCACCACCCGCTCACGCTTGCCGCCGCGCGCGCGAAAGCGCTTGTTCATATGGCCGGCGCGCACTGCCGCCGCTTCCTGGGTGGCCTCGTAGCGCACGCCGATCGAGGCCAGGGTTTCCATCAGGTCGACCTGGGTGTCGAGCATGGCCAGCACCTCGGCCACCACCGCGTCGCAGACCACCACTTCGTCGCGCGCCAGCGCGTCGCCGATGCAGACCTCCGACACTTCGCCATAGACCGGGTCGCCGATCAGGATGTCCAGCAGGACCGAGGAATCCAGGGCGATCATGGGTCGAACGGATCCCCGGGCGCGCGGCCACGGATCACGCGCATGGCCGCATCGGTGCTGGTCAGGCCGTCGACCAGCTTGAACTTGCCGCGCACCTTGCGCAGCGCCTCGCTGACGTCCTTGCGCAGGATGATGCGCCCGCCGTCGAGCTCGATCTTCAACGTGGTGCCCTTGGTCAGGCCCAGGGCATCGCGCACGGCCTTTGGCAGCGTGATCTGTCCGCGTTCGGCAACGGTGGCTTCCATGAGCATGCTCCAGAAAGTATGCACGCATGATACGTACTTGCACCGCCCTACTCAAGTTGGCAGATCGGTCTGGACACACCGTACGTACACACTGAATCGCTCAGAATGGGCACCTACCTAAAGCCTTCGATGCCATAGGAGTGATGCATGAGCGATTCCTTTTCCACTCGCACCTCACTTGAGGTCCACGGCAAGCGCTACGCGTACTACAGCCTGCCGAAGCTGGGCGAACGCTTCGATATCGGCCACCTGCCCTATTCGATGAAGATCCTGCTGGAGAACCTGCTACGCCATGAAGACGGCGGCGTGACCGTCGGCAAGGACCACATCGAAGCGGTTGCCAAGTGGGACCCCGCCGCCGAGCCCGATATCGAAATCGCCTTCATGCCGGCGCGCGTGGTACTGCAGGACTTCACCGGCGTGCCCTGCGTGGTGGACCTGGCCGCCATGCGCGATGCGGTGGTCAAGCTCGGCGGCAATGCCGACCAGATCAACCCGCAGATTCCCTCCGAACTGGTCATCGACCACTCCGTGCAGGTCGATGTATTCGGCAAGCCGGACGCGCTCGACCTCAACGGCAAGATCGAATTCCAGCGCAACCAGGAACGCTACGGCTTCCTGCGCTGGGGCCAGAAGGCGTTCGAGAACTTCAAGGTGGTGCCGCCCAACACCGGCATCGTGCACCAGGTGAACCTGGAAAACCTGGCGCGCGTGGTGATGAGCGCCGAGAAGGACGGCACGCTGGTCGCCTACCCCGACACCGTGTTCGGTACCGACAGCCACACCACCATGATCAACGGCATCGGCGTGCTGGGCTGGGGCGTGGGCGGCATCGAGGCGGAAGCGGCCATGCTGGGGCAGCCGTCGTCGATGCTGATCCCGCAGGTCGTGGGCTTCAAGCTCACCGGCAAGTTGCCCGAGGGCGCCACTGCCACCGACCTGGTGCTGACGGTCACCCAGATGCTGCGCAAGCTCGGGGTGGTGGGCAAGTTCGTCGAGTTCTATGGTGACGGCCTGCAGCACCTGCCGCTGGCCGACCGCGCCACCATCGGCAACATGGCGCCCGAATACGGCGCCACCTGCGGCATCTTCCCGGTCGATGAGGAGTCGCTGACCTACCTGCGCCTGTCCGGCCGTAGCGAGGAGCAGATTGCATTGGTCGAGGCCTATGCCAAGGCGCAGGGCCTGTGGCACGACGCCACTACCCCGCCCGCCCGGTACAGCGCCACGCTGGAACTGGACATGGGCCAGGTCAAGCCGTCGCTGGCCGGCCCCAAGCGCCCGCAGGACCGCGTGCTGCTGGAAGACATGCAGTCCAACTACCGCGAAAGCCTCAAGCCGTTCGCCGACGCGCGCAGCAAGAAGCTGGCCGATCTCAAGCAGGAAGACCGCCTCAAGAACGAAGGTGGCGGCGGCACCGCCGTCGGTGCGAAGGCGTCGCAGGCAGAAAGCGCCGGCGCCAGCGGTGCGGGTTGGCAGCTGCGCGATGGCTCGGTGGTCATCGCCGCAATCACCTCCTGCACCAACACCTCCAACCCCGCGGTGATGCTGGGCGCCGGCCTGCTCGCGCGTAACGCGGCGGCCAAGGGCCTGAAGGCGCAGCCGTGGGTCAAGACCTCGCTCGGGCCAGGTTCGCGCGTGGTCACTGACTATCTTGAAAAGGCCGGCGTGCTCACCGACCTGGAAAAGCTTGGCTTCTACGTGGTGGGCTACGGCTGCACCACCTGCATCGGCAACTCCGGCCCGCTGCCGGAAGACGTGTCTGCGGCCATTGCCAAGGACGATCTGGTGGTGACCTCGGTGCTGTCGGGCAACCGCAACTTCGAAGGCCGCGTACACCCCGAGGTCAAGATGAATTATCTGGCCTCGCCGCCGCTGGTGGTGGCCTATGCCATCGCCGGCACCACCGACATCGACCTCACCACCGAGCCGCTGGGCACCGGCAGCGATGGGCAGCCGGTGTATCTGCGCGACATCTGGCCGAGCAACAAGGAAATCGGCGACACCATCGCCGCCACCGTCGGCCCGGAGATGTTCAAGCAGAACTATGCCGACGTGTTCAAGGGCGACACGCGCTGGAACACCATCGCCTCGCCCGATGGCGCGCTCTACGCGTGGGACGAAGCCTCGACCTACATCAAGAACCCGCCCTACTTCGACGGCATGACCATGCAGGTGGGCAACGTGGACGACGTGCACGGCGCACGCATCATGGGCCTGTTCGGGGACTCGATCACCACCGACCACATTTCGCCGGCCGGCAACATCAAGAAGGATTCGCCGGCGGGCCGCTTCCTGCAGGAACGCGGCGTGCAGCCGGCCGACTTCAACAGCTACGGCAGCCGCCGCGGCAACGACGATGTGATGGTACGCGGCACCTTCGCCAACATCCGCATCAAGAACCTGATGTTCGGCGGCGAAGAAGGCGGCAACACGCTGTATTACCCAGCCGGCGGCGGCCAGCCGGAAAAGTTGGCCATCTACGATGCCGCAATGAAGTACAAGGCCGACGGCGTGCCGCTGGTGGTGCTGGCCGGCAAGGAATACGGCACCGGCTCCTCGCGCGACTGGGCGGCCAAGGGCACCAACCTGCTCGGAGTCAAGGCCGTGATCGCCGAAAGCTTCGAGCGTATCCATCGCTCCAATCTGGTGGGCATGGGCGTGCTGCCCTTGCAGTTCCTGGAAAACGAAAACGCACAGACGCTCGGCCTGGATGGCTCGGAAGTGCTGGACATCACCGGCCTGCAGGACGGCGCCAGCCGCCGTGCCACCGTCAATGCGAAAAAGTCCGACGGCAGCGTCAAGCAGTTCCAGGTCAAGGTGCTGCTGCTGACACCCAAGGAAGTGGAGTACTTCAAGCACGGCGGCTTGCTGCAGTATGTGCTGCGGCAACTGGCGGCACGCAAGGCAGCCTGACCACAGCGCGCATTGCGCTGCAACGATGCAACGCACTCCCGCCGCTCGGCGGGAGTGGCGTTTCCGGCCTCTCAAAAAAAAACGGCGATCACGCGGCGGTGAACAAAGGACGCGTGCATCCCGACGTCGAACTGAATTCCCTCCTCCGCCGTTGGTGGTGACCGATGCCATCGCCGGCACACGGACATCGATCTCACCAGCGAGATATTTGGCGCAGAAGAAGGCGGCAACAGGCTGTATTGCCCAGCCAACGGCAGCCAGCCGGAGGGCCACCTTCCACCTTGTCGCAACGCAACGGCGTCACCGGGCGATGCGCGCTTCGGCCAGATGCCTCACGCCCCCCCATCCATGCCCTGGCGCCATGCGTCCGGCCGCACCAAGCGGCAGCCGCGTTCCACTGCATCGGCGCGGTCAACGCGCCGCCGGCACCCATTGCGCGTGGTACAGCTGCCAGTCGCTGCCCTGCAATCGCCAACCGGTGGTGACCTGATAGGTCTGCACCTGATCGGGCACCCAACGCCCGTTGCCGCCGGTCAACAGCGCGGTGAAGCGCACCGTGGCGGTATCACCGCGCAGTGCCACATCGACCGGCCCCATGGTCACGCCGAGCTGTTGATTGCCCAGCATCTGCACTTGCATCAAGCGCCGTAACCCGGCAGCGTCCAGCCCATGTTCGCCAACAAAATCCTCGGCCACCGGCGCCATCGCATCGCCGATCTCGCGCGCCTCGATCGCCTGATGCATCTGCTCCAGCGTGGCGCGCAGACGTTGTTCCGGCGCAGCACGCGTGCACCCGAGCAAGACCAACATGCAAAATCCCACCCACGCCAGGCGCCACCGCCCTTGAATGCTGCTCTGCATCACGCTTCGCCTTTTCCATCCATGACGGTATGCTGCCAGCTGTTGTAACGCCGTGGAACACACTGCGGCGCGTCGAGAACACCCTGGAGGGGGGCAGATGAATCAGGCACGTCCTTGGTTGCAAAGTTATCCGGCCGGCGTTGCCGCCGAAATCGATCTTGAGCAGTTCCGCACGGTGGCCGAGGTGTTTGCCACCTCCGTGAAACGCTTCGCCGACCGGCCTGCGTACCATAGCTTCGGCAAGACCATCACCTACCGCGAGGCGGATCAGCTGGTCGAGCAATTCGCCGCCTACCTGCTTGGCGAGCTGCAGTTGAAGAAAGGCGACCGCGTCGCCTTGATGATGCCCAACTGCCTGCAATACCCCATCGCGACCTTCGGCGTGCTGCGTGCCGGCCTGACCGTGGTCAACGTCAATCCGCTGTACACCCCGCGCGAACTCAAGCATCAGTTGATCGACTCCGGCGCCAGCGTGCTGGTGGTCATCGACAACTTCGGCACCACCGTGCAGCAGGTCATCGCCGACACGCCGGTCAGGCAAGTCATCACCACCGGCCTGGGCGACATGCTGGGCTTCCCGAAGGCGGCACTGCTCAACTTCGTGGTCAAGTACGTCAAGAAGCTGGTGCCCGATTACCGCATCAACGGCGCGATTCGCTTCCGCGAGGCGCTGGCGCTGGGCCGCAAGCACCGCGTGCCGACGCTGCAGATCGAACCCGACGACATCGCTTTCCTGCAGTACACCGGCGGCACCACCGGCGTGGCCAAGGGCGCAATGCTGACCCACCGCAATCTGGTCGCCAACATGCAGCAGGCGCACCAGTGGCTGGCGGGTACCGGCAAGCTGGAAGAAGGCCACGAAGTGGTGATCACCGCGCTGCCGCTGTACCACATCTTCGCATTGACCGCGAACGGCCTGGTCTTCATGAAGATCGGCGGCTGCAACCACCTGATCAGCAACCCGCGCGACATGCCAGGCTTCGTCAAGGAGCTGAAAAAGACCCGCTTCACCGCGTTCACCGGCGTCAACACGCTGTTCAACGGGCTGCTCAATACGCCCGGATTCGATCAGGTGGATTTCTCCTCGCTCAAGATGACCCTTGGCGGCGGCATGGCCGTCCAGCGTTCGGTCGCCGAGCGTTGGAAGAAAGTCACCGGCCTGACCCTGGTCGAAGCCTACGGCCTGACTGAAACCTCGCCGGCCGCGTGCATCAACCCGATGGACCTGAAGGACTACAACGGTTCGATCGGCCTGCCGATTCCGTCCACCGATGCCTGCATCAAGGACGACGCCGGCGCGGAACTGCCCGTGGGCGAGATCGGCGAGCTGTGCATCAGGGGCCCGCAGGTCATGAAGGGCTACTGGAAGAAACCCGATGAAACCGCCAAGGTCATGGATGCCCAAGGCTGGCTGCATACCGGCGACATCGCGCGCATGGACGCACAGGGCTTCGTCTACATCGTCGATCGCAAGAAGGACATGATCCTGGTGTCCGGCTTCAACGTGTACCCCAACGAGATCGAGGACGTGATCGCCGAAATGCCCGGCGTGCTGGAAGTGGCCGCCGTGGGCGTGCCGGATGACAAGTCCGGCGAGATCGTCAAGGCGGTCATCGTGAAGAAGGACCCGGCCCTGACGGCCGATGATGTGAAGGCGCATTGCCGCGCTAACCTCACCGGCTACAAGCAGCCGCGGGTGATCGAATTCCGCAAGGAGTTGCCCAAGACCAACGTCGGCAAGATCCTGCGCCGCGAATTACGGGACGCGCCGAAGACGTAATACCGCTTATACCGCAGCCCGAAGGCGTTCAGCCTTCTTTGACGCCCGCATTGCCGCAAGGCCTTGCGGGCGTTCGCTTTTGCACGCATAGAATCCGATGTCGGCGCACGCTCACGCGTTCAACCTCATCTCCGTCCGAAAGGCGGCCGGCCGGACGGTCATCACGGAGAACCACCATGTCTGCAGTTCAACCCTTCATTCGCACCAACATCGGCTCGACCCTACGCATCATCGAAGAACCGCAGCGTGACGTGTACTGGATCCATATGCATGCCGACCTGGCCACAAACCCGGGGCGTGCCTGCTTTTCGACGCGCCTGGTCGACGACATTACCGGCTATCAGACCAACCTTGGTCAACGCCTGAACAACGCCGGCGTGCTGGCTCCGCACGTGGTGCTGGCATCGGACAGCGATGTGTTCAACCTGGGCGGCGATCTGGCGCTGTTCTGTCAACTCATTCGCGAAGGCGACCGTGCTCGACTGCTTAATTACGCCCAACGCTGTGTACGCGGTGTGCACGCGTTCCATGTCGGCCTGGGCGCACGCGCGCACAGCATCGCCCTGGTGCAGGGCAATGCCCTCGGCGGCGGATTCGAAGCGGCGTTGAGCTGCCACACCATCGTCGCCGAGGAAGGGGTGATGATGGGATTGCCCGAAGTGCTGTTCGACCTGTTCCCGGGGATGGGCGCCTACTCTTTCATGTGCCAGCGTGTCAGTGCGCAACTGGCGCAAAAAATCATGCTCGAAGGCAATCTGTATTCTGCCGAGGAGTTGCTCGGCATGGGCCTAGTCGATCGCGTCGTGCCGCGCGGTCAGGGCGTGGCGGCGGTCGAACAAGTGATCCGCGAAAGCAAGCGCACGCCGCATGCCTGGGCGGCAATGCAGCAAGTGCGCGAAATGACCACGGCGGTGCCGCTGCAGGAAATGATGCGCATCACCGAAATCTGGGTCGATACGGCAATGCAGTTGGGCGAAAAGTCATTGCGCACCATGGACCGTCTGGTTCGCGCGCAATCGCGCCGCTCAGGGCTTGACGCCGGCTGATGCGTCGGCGGGCTATTCACTACTCCGGGGGGAGCGCTCGTCGTCGTTGGCGCTTTGTACGCGCGCGGCGAGTGCATCCTTTCCGGTCTGCAATTGGTCGCGCAACGCCGACAGCCGCTGTCGCCATTCGGCCTGCAGCTGCCAATCGGCCATGCGCATCAGCTCACCGCCACTGCCGGCCAGTTGGGCCAGCCCCAGATTGCTGGCAACGCCGCGCAATGCGTGGGCGCTTTCGCGCAATTGCTCCCAATCCGAGCGCGTGCCATCGCGCTCGATCGCGCCCACGCAGTTGTGCGCATCATCCAGACACTGCCGGACGAACTGACGTTCGAATTCTTCGCCCATGCCCAACGCCGCCAGTTCGTCCAGCACGCTGGCATCGAGCACGCCTTCGAAACTGGTCGATGCCTGCACCACCGTCGCCGGCGTCGCCAGCGCACGGGTGCTGACGGCGAGTTCGGCCAGCGTATCGAGCAGCTTGGCAGCCACCACGGGCTTGGCCAGGAACGCGCGTGCGCCAGCTTGTTCGCAGGCGCGGATCGCTTCTGGCGTGACGTCGGCACTGAGCACCACCACCGGGGTGTAGCGCATGCCGCTGGCCTGCATCACGCGCAACTGCTTGAGCATGTCCAGGCCGCTCATGCCCGGCATATGCAGATCCACGATCACCGCATCGAAATCCTCCTCGGCCATCGCGTCCAGCACCTGCTCGGCGCCGTTGACGCACGCCACCTTATGCCCTGCCTTCTCCAGCAATCGCTGCAACACCATGCGATTGGCTTCATGGTCGTCGGCCACCAGCATGCGCATGCTGCGCACGCGCGCGCGGTGACGCAGGAACGGGTTGGAAAAGGCGATGACGTTGGAGGCTTCCAGCTCGTCGGGAGTCTCCAGCAGCGCCCCGACTGGCGAGCGAGCCGGCGCCGCCGTCTCCAATACGCCGATCTCCAGCGGTAGCTCGAACCAGAACACGCTGCCGCCGGATGGATTGGGCGCAAAGCCAATCGCGCCGCCCATGGCCTCGACCAGGCCCTTGGCGATCGTGGTCCCCAGGCCGGTGCCTTCATAGCGGCGCGACAAACCCACGTCCGCTTGCTCGAACGCCTCGAACAGGCGCGGACGCATGTCCATCGGCACGCCGATGCCGCTGTCTTCGACATCGAAACGCAGCCGCATCGTGTCGGCACCATTGCCGGAAACCCGCGCAACCCGCAGCAGCACATGCCCGTGCTCGGTGAACTTGACCGCATTACCCAACAGGTTGAGCAACACCTGGCGCAGATGGCCGGTGTCGCCCTTGAGCAGGTCCGGTACGTCGGTGGCCACCTCGGTAGCGTAATCCAGTCCGCGTGTCTTGGCCTGCGGCTGCAGGATCATGTTGACCGAGCCGATCATCTCGCGCAGCGAGAAATCGCGGCGATCGATGCGGATCTTGCCCGCCTCGATCGCAGAAATATCGAGCACTTCTTCCACCAGCGACAGCAGGCTGCGCGCCGAGGCCTGGATGGTATTCAGGCATTCCTTCTGCTCTGCATCCAAACGCGTGGTGGCCAGCACTTCGGTCATACCCGACAACCCATTCAACGGGGTGCGGAATTCGTGACTCATATTGGCCAGGAAACGGCTCTTGGCCTGGTTGGCATGCCGCGCCTCGCGTACCGCGCGCGTCATCGCACGCAACAACGAGTCGAAGTACAGCGGCACGGCGATCAAGCCCAGCAACAATCCCCAGCTCAGATAGGGATTGGCCTTCCAGTAAGGCGAAATCAGGATCGCGCTGAGAAAACTCAGGCTGGCCATCGCCGTGGCGGCACGCAGATAGGGACTGCCGTAGCGCAAGCCATTGCCGATGGTCACCCACATGCAGACCGCATACAGCGGCGAAGCCGGTTCGCCCTGGATTGCCATGATTGCGCCGGTGCAGGTGTAGTCGAGCACCATGCCGATCAGGCGCCGCGTGTGCGACACGTGCGGCCGCAGCAGGATCGCCACCATCAGCCCCAGCGACACCACCAGCTCGCCGACCAGGATCAACCAGGTGGCCATCAGCGTATCGCCATGGGTGTGGTGGTAGCGCCACCCCAGGTAAGAAATGAACAGCGTGGTGATGATGATGCGGATCAGGTTCTGCGCGTGTTCCGAATCCGCCCGCCCCGAAAGACGCCGCTTCAACCATGGCAATGGAGACTTCATAGACGCCTCAGACCTGCGGTCGCTTCGATGGGGATGAAAGTGGGCCGCGCGGTCCTGCAGCATCGGCGCCATGGGCATACGCGGCGATACGCGCAGCGGCATCGGCACTGTCCTGCATCAGCCGCAACAACGACAGAGGAATGACCACCAGCGCCGCCAACAGGGCGATCCCGAGCTCGATCCGCTGTTGCCAATACGGGCTATTGGCAAGCGTCGCCCCGAAACTAAGCATAGCCATGGCCACCGCCGAGTGCAGTGCATGCCTGCCAAAGCGCAGGCCATTGCCGATCGTGACCCACATCACCACCACGTACAGGCAGGCCATCGGAGCGGCGAACCAGGTCATCGCCAGACTGAGCAGGCCATAGTCCGCCAGCATGCCGAGCGTCCGGCGCAGGTGCGAGGGCCGCGGCTTCGCAACGATCCACGCAAATAGCAGCAATGCCCCACCGTGCCCGATCGCGACCAGGCACAGCAATCGCTGCAGATGGTCATCGCTCAGTTGCCAATGCGGGGCGCAGACCAGCGTGTAGGCCAGGATCAGCCAGAGCATCACGATGCGCACCAACGCCTGACCGTGCTCGCTGTCGGGGCGCCGTGCGAGTCGCCGACGCAGCTGGGCAAGCGCCGCCCTCACCTCACACCCCGGGTCGCGCCGATGCGGTGGAGAACTCGCCACAGATCTGCTCCAACTGCGCGCGGCCGCGCAACAAGGCATCCACGCAGCGCGGGTCGAATAGGCGGCCACGTTGGGCATACAGATAGGCCAGCGCGGCGTCCATGGTCCAGGCCTCCTTGTACGGGCGCGGCGACAGCAAGGCGTCGAACACATCCGCCACTGCAACGATGCGCGCTTCCAGCGGAATCGCCTCACCGACCAGGCCATCCGGATAACCGGTGCCGTCATAACGTTCGTGATGACGCAGCGCAATCAACGCGCCGACCTGGATGAAACGGTTCTGGCTGCCGCTGAGCAGCTCGTAGCCGATGCGCGGATGGCGCCGCATCACGCTCATTTCGTCATCGGTAAGCTTGCCGGGCTTGAGCAGCACCGAATCGGGAATGGCGATCTTTCCCATGTCGTGCAGCGGTGCGGCCATCTCGATGATGCGCACCTCCTCTTCCGACAGCCCCAGTTGCTCGGCGATCAGGCCGGCCACGTGCGACATGCGCTCCAGGAACGCGCTGGTGCCCGAATCGCGATACTCGATCGCGCGCGCAAGCCGCGACAGGGTTTCGCGCTCGCGCTCTTCGACCTCGTTCATGCTGGCCAGCAGGCGCTGCTCCAGCGACAACGCGCGTTGCTTGACGCTTTCGCTCTGCTGGCGCAGCTGCAGCAGGTTGGAGCAGCGCGCCCGCAACTCGCGCGGACGGATCGGCTTGACCAGGAAGTCGATCACGCCCGCTTCCAGCGCCGCCTGACGAATCGGCTCGTCGCCCACGATGGTGATCAGGATGATCGGAATATCACGATGGCTGGGCAGCCGGCGCAGCCGACGCGCGAATTCCAGACCGTCCATGCCCGGCATGCGGTAGTCCAGCAGCAACAGGTCCACGCGCCCGGCTTCGCACCAGGCCAGGGCGTCGAGCGGATCGCCGAAGTCGTAGACCTTGAGCTCCGGCGCAATGTCCTCGATGACATGGCGCAGCATCGTTCGCGCGGACATCTGGTCATCGACAATGACGATGTTCAATCCCAGATCCGCCTTTTCCGCCCAGCTTCCCCATGTATCCGTCGACAATGCGCCGCCCGGACCCCCTAAAACATCCTGCATAGCCGTTGCTCCTCTATCTCGAGAACGGAAAAGCGATGACGCCGGCCCCTGTGCCGACTCCCCCGAACGATACGCTGTTCGAGGCTCCGCCCTAGCATATGCAGTATCTGTGCCGTCGGCACACCGCCGGCACAAAAAAATCAGGCTTCCGGACGCATATACGGGAACAGCAGGACATCGCGGATCGAGGTGCTGCCGGTCAGCAGCATCACCAGACGGTCGATCCCGATGCCCAGGCCGCCGGTCGGCGCCATGCCGTACTCCAACGCACGGATGTAATCGGCATCGAAATGCATCGCTTCGTCGTCGCCACCGTCCTTGGCCTGCACCTGCGCCTGGAAACGTGCGGCCTGGTCTTCGGGGTCATTGAGCTCGGAGAAGCCGTTGGCCAGCTCCTTGCCGTTGATGAACAGCTCGAAGCGGTCGGTGTACCCCGGCTCGGTGTCGCTGGAACGCGCCAGCGGCGACACTTCGACCGGGTGGTCGGTGATGAAGGTCGGCTGCACCAGGGTGTGCTCGACGGTGGCCTCGAAAATCTCCAGCAGCAGCTTGCCCCAGTCATAGGACGGCTTGACCCGGATCTTGAGACGCTCGCAATGGCGCAGCAGCGCCTCGCGATCGGTGCAGTCTGCCGCGCTGATCTCCGGATTGTGGTGGCGAACGGCCTCATCCATGCGCCAGCGCCGGAAAGCCGGCGCCAGATCGATATCGGCGCCATCCCAGCTCACCTGGGTGGTCCCCAGCACCGTCTGTGCGGTGTCGCGGATCACCTGCTCGGTCAGATCCATGATCTGGTGGTACGTGGCATAGGCCTCGTAGAGCTCGAGCATGGTGAACTCGGGGTTGTGCCGGGTCGACACGCCTTCGTTGCGGAAGTTGCGGTTGATCTCGTAGACGCGCTCCAGCCCACCGACCACCAGACGCTTGAGATACAGCTCGGGGGCAACGCGCAGGTACAGATCCAGGTCCAGCGCATTGTGGTGGGTGGTGAACGGCTTGGCCGTGGCGCCGCCGGGGATGTAATGCATCATCGGCGTTTCCACTTCCAGGAAGCGGCGCGCGTCCAGCCAGGCGCGCATGGCGCGGATGATCTTGGAGCGCTTGATGAAGACCTCGCGCGCTTCGGGCGTCACGATCAGGTCGACATACCGCTGGCGGTAACGCTGCTCCACGTCCGACAGGCCATGCCACTTGTCCGGCAACGGGCGCAGCGACTTGGTCAGCAGGCGCAGCGCGCCGGCCTTGACCGACAGTTCGCCGGTCTTGGTGCGGGTGAGCCCGCCCTCCACCGCCACGATGTCGCCCACATCCCAGCCCTTGAACGCGGTATAGGCATCGCCGAGCACATTGCCCTGCAGGAACAGCTGCACGCGCCCGGATTCGTCCTGGATCTGCGCAAAGCTGGCCTTGCCCATCACCCGCTTGGCCATCAGGCGGCCGGCCATCCTGACCGTGCGCCCGCTGGCTTCCAGCGCTTCAGGGGTCCAGGTGTCGGCGTCGGCGAATTCTGCCTGCAGGTCGCCGGCAAAGTGTTCGCGCACGAAGTCGTTCGGGTAGGCGATGCCCTGCCCGCGCAACGCGCCCAGTTTCGCGCGACGCTCGGCGATGAGGCTGTTCTCGTCGGCGGGGATCTGCGGCGCGGGGGTCTGCTCGGTCATGGCGGGGATCGGTCTGCTTGGGTCGGGCGGGTGCCCGGGGGAATGAGGAACCGGCGGTGCCGGCACGCTTATTTACAACGATGACGTGACGAAGGCACGCGGTCACCGGGTTACCCGAAAGCCGCATCGCATTGGCAACGCTGCGTCACAGGCACTGCAGCGATGCGCCAGGATGCCGTCGCAACGGCGACCTGGCGCGGCGGTCAGGCGTCCAGGCGTTTGGACCCTGCTGCCAGACCGGCCTTCAGGCTGGCCTCGACGAATTCGTCCAGGTCGCCGTCGAGCACCTTCTGCGTATCGCTGCGTTCGATGCCGGTGCGCAGGTCCTTGATGCGGCTCTGGTCGAGCACGTAATTGCGGATCTGGCTGCCCCAGCCGATGTCGGACTTGGTCGCTTCCAAGGCGTCCTTCTCGGCGTTGCGCTTCTGCACTTCCAGTTCGTACAACTTGGCGGCCAGCATCTTCATCGCGTTGTCGCGATTCTGGTGCTGGCTGCGACCGGTCTGGCAAGCGACCACGGTATTGGTCGGGATGTGCGTGATACGCACCGCCGATTCGGTCTTGTTGACGTGCTGACCACCGGCACCGGAGGAGCGATACACGTCGGTACGCAGGTCGGCCGGGTTGATGTCGATCTCGATGTTGTCGTCCACTTCCGGCGACACGAACACCGAGGTGAAGCTGGTGTGCCGGCGGTTGTCCGAGTCGAACGGCGACTTGCGCACCAGCCGGTGCACGCCGATCTCGGTCTTTAACCAGCCATAGGCGTATTCGCCCTCGATGCGCACGGTGGCCGACTTGATGCCCGCCACTTCGCCACCGGAGACTTCCATCAGCTCGGTTTTCCAGCCGCGCGATTCGGCCCAGCGCAGATACATGCGCAGCAGGATTTCGGCCCAGTCCTGCGCCTCGGTGCCGCCGGCGCCAGCCTGGATGTCGACGAACGCGTTGGCGCTGTCCATCTGGCCGGAGAACATGCGCTGGAATTCCAGCTTTTCGACATGCGCCTGGTAGTTGTCCAGATCGGCGATCACCGCCAACGCAGTGTCTTCGTCCTGTTCGCTCTCGGCCAGCTCCAGCAGGTCGCCCGCATCGGCCAGGCCCGACAGCACATCGGCAATGCCGATCACGGTCTTTTCCAGCATCGACCGCTCGCGGCCCAGGGCCTGCGCGCGTTCGGCGTCGTTCCACACATCCGGGCTTTCGAGCTCCCGGCTGACTTCCTCTAGACGCTCTTTCTTGGCGTCGTAGTCAAAGATACCCCTGAGCGAGAGCACGCGATCGTTGAGATCGGTGATGCGCTGGCGGATCGGATTGGTTTCGATCATGACGGACTTCCGGCAAAACAAGCAGGCTAGTTTAGCAAGCGGGCGGCGACAGCGGAACGCGGTGGAACCGTGGCCGCGCGCACTGCAATACCCGCCACACCCCAGGCGCCTGGCTGCCACGCGCGACCGCAGGTTCCGCCGATGGCCACCGTCGCGCGTCGGTGTCGCAGCAGCTGCGACCTGGCGGCGCCTGGGCCAGGGACGAAGTTGGGACCAGACGCTGGTCACCCCCGAACACGCAGCAGGGGTTAGGCCACCAGTGCGTCAGGTCTCGGAGCAGCAGCGCCCTGCCCGGCATGGGTCCGCAGAGCTGCCAGGTGGCTGCGACTGCACGGCAGCACGCTGGCATCGCGCAGATGGACGCGCGCGTCGCCGGAATCGGACGGCTCGATCGCCTGCACCTGCCCCAGATTGACCAGATAGCTGCGGTGGATGCGCACGAACACGGCCGGGTCCAGCTTCGCCTCGATTGCCGCCATGGTGCTGCGCAACGGGTAATCGTGACCGCGCACATGCAGGTTGACGTAGTTGCCCGAGGCCTGGATCCACTCGATATCGGCGGTCGCGACCAGGAAATCGCGTCCCAGCTTGCGCACCAGAAAACGCTCCGGGCGATCCAGCGGCTCCACTGGCGGGCCTTCGTCAGGTGCGGCGAGCAGGTGCGCCTCGCCCTGACGGCGCCGTGCGTACCAGGCCAGTGTGTGCTGCACCGCCACCAGCAGCGCAAAGGTGCGCAGGTCCTTGGACAGCTCGTAGACCCACTGCAGCCAGCCGCCGAAATCGTAGTGTGCGCCGGCCAGGGCATAGACCAGCATGCGCAGCACCACCATGCCGGCGACATGCAGCAGCCACCAGCCCAATGCAGCCATCACATACGCCGGCAACAGCAGTAGCGCTGCGGTGGCGCTGCTCAGCTCCCAGCTCAGCACCTGCCACACCACGATGGGCTGGCCATCGCGGCGCGCAGCAAGCCAGGCGGTCCAGACGTTGCCCAGCGCGCTCAGATAAAACACCAGCGACCAGATCACCACCGCCCAGCGTGTGGCAGCGCGGCTGGCGCTGTCGTGGAGGATTGGCGGGCGCGTCCCGGTCGATTGCATTGCACACGTCCGCTGTTGGCAGCTGCCGATCATAGAGGCCTGCGCGGCAAGGCGAAACCGCCATCCCTGCCATCCCGATTCGTCCCCGGGTGGGCACGACTGGTCACTGCGGGCCGGGCTTTCCACCCCTGACACCACTGCTGGAGCGGGGCCGCGGGCAGGATGCGTCCACTTCTTCACCAGCTACCGACCATGACCGAGCGCCGCCACGATATCGACGCCTTGCGCGTTTTCGCCTTCGCCCTGCTGATCCTCTACCACGTGGGCATGGCCTATGTGTCCGACTGGGGGTTCCACCTCAAGAGCGTGCACACGGCCGAGTGGCTGCAGTGGCCGATGATCGTGCTCAACCGGTGGCGCATGCCGTTGTTGTTCATGATCTCCGGCATTGCGATCGGGTTGTCGCAGCCGCAAGCCGCGCCGTGGCGCTTCGCGTTGCGTCGTTGCGGGCGGTTGCTGCCGCCCTTGCTGTTCGGCATGTTCGTGGTGGTGGCGGTGCAGGCCTACTGCCAGGGCGTGAGCAACGGCAAGGTCGCCACCGGCTTCGGCAGCTTCCTGCTGCGCTACTGGCAGGTGCGCCCCTGGCCGGCCGGCAGTTTCGATGGCTGGGAACACGGCATTACCTGGAATCACCTGTGGTACCTGGCCTACCTGCTGCCCTACACGGTGGCCCTGATGGCGCTGGTGTCGCTGGCCAGGCTGGTGCGGCTGCCGGCCTTACCGCCGCTTCCCGCCGCAGTGGTGGTGCCCGCCCTGCTGGTGTTGCCGATCCTGTGGGAAGCGTTCTGCGTGATGTGGGTGATGCCGCGCCATCCGCCGACCCATGCGTTGGTGGGCGACTGGTTCGTGCATGCCGAATCGTTCCCGCTGTTCCTCTTGGGCTATCTGTTGGCACGCAGCGAACGCTTCTGGCAGCTGGCCGTGCAACTGCGCTGGCTCACCCTGGTCACTGCGGTGCTGGCCATTACCACAGAGTTGGGCATTCGTTATCTGGGCATGCACGTGCAGCCCGCGCAGCTGCCGCCGGCATTGGCCGCGCTGCCATGGGAAGGCCTGGAACACGCCGCACGCGCGGCCTATACCTGGCTGGCGCTGCTGACCCTGCTGGGCTGGGCCAAGCAGCGTTTGAACCGGCCGTTCCGCTGGCTGCCTTATTGCACCGAAGCGGTGTTTCCCTGGTACATCCTGCATCAGAGCCTGATCATCGTGGCGCTGTACTGGTTAATGCCGTTGCAGTTGAACGCCTGGCTGGAACCGGCGCTGGTGATCGCCGCCACGGTGATCGGCTGTCTGGCGCTGCATGAGTACGTGATCCGGCGGGTGCGTTGGTTGCGGCCGTTGTTCGGCTTGCGTGGGCGCACGCAGGCTGCGCCGCGCCAGCTCGGTGTTACGGCAGTCGCGTCGTAACACTCTCGCCAATCGCACGTTCGAGACGACGCCAAGCGACTGTCACAAACCTGGGCGGCGATCAGATCGCAGATCAGCCAGTGACGGTCACCGGCTCGCAATGCTCCACGATCAACTGCACCGCCGTGCCGCCGCGGTAGTCGTCGGCGACCAACCGATACGCCAGCCGCACCAAGCGCGCGGGGTCGCTGCCGCGCCAGCCGTTGAAGTGGATGGCATTGAGCGGCTCGGCGCGTCCTGGGCACCGCAGGGTCAACTTGAGGTGGCGGTCCTTGAGTACGCGGTGCTGCAGCACCTCGAACTGACCATCGAACAGCGGTTCTGGAAAGCCCTGCCCCCACGGACCGGCCACGCGCAGCGCTTCGGCATGCAGGTGATCGAGTTCGTGCGCGGCCAGTTCGCCGTCGCTGTGCAATTGGGCATGCAGCAGCGAGGCATCCACCATCGCCGTCACCTGCGCCAGGAAGGCCTGCTCGAACGTGGCCAATGCCGCATGGTCGATACTCAACCCGGCCGCCATCGCATGGCCACCGAACTTCTGGATCAGCCCGGGATGCCGCGCGTCCACCGCCGCCAGCACATCGCGGATATGCAGGCCGGGAATCGAACGCGCCGAGCCACGCAACTGGCTGCTGCCCGGCTCGGCCGGTGCCAGGGCGATCACCGGGCGGTGCAGGCGGTCCTTGAGTTTGGAGGCCACCAGACCGATCACGCCCGGGTGCCATTCGGCATCGAACAGGCATGCGGCGATCGGCAATGCACCATCGCCATCCAGCACCACCTTGGTGACGGCGTGCTCGGCATCGTCGGTCATCAACTGCTGCACCGCGCGGCGCTCGGCGTTGATCTCTTCCAGCGTGCCGGCGATCTCGCGGGCCTGGCTCCAGTCTTCACTGAGCAACAGTTCGATGCCCAGCGCCATGTCCTCGAGCCGACCGGCGGCATTGAGGCGCGGCCCGAGCGCAAACCCGATATCGCTGGCGCTCAGCCGCGCCACATCGCGGCCGCTGGCATCGATCAAGGCCCGCAACCCGATGCAGCCCTTGCCCTCACGCAGGCGACGCAATCCGGCCGACACCAGCGCACGGTTATTGGTGTCCAGCGGTACCAGATCGGCAACGGTACCGACTGCGACCAGATCCAGCAGCACCGACAAATCCGGCTCGGCGCGCCCGGCGAAGGCGCCGCGTTTGCGCAACACGCTGCGCAATGCGAGCAACACATAGAAGATCACCCCGACCCCGGCCAGGGTCTTGCTGGGAAAGGTGTCTTCGGCCAGGTTCGGGTCGACGATCGCATCGGCCGGCGGCAGCATCTCGCCCGGCAGGTGGTGGTCGGTGACCAGCACCGTCCAGCCGCGCGCCTTGGCTGCGGCCACGCCGGCGTGACAGGCGATGCCGTGATCGACGGTGACCAGCACATCCGGCTGCAACGCCGCCAGTTCGTCGACCAACGCAGGCGACAGGCCATAGCCGTGCACCATGCGATTGGGCACGGCGTGGTGCACATCCAGCGCACCGAGCATGCGCAGGCCGCGCACACCGACGGCGCAGGCGGTGGCGCCATCGCAGTCGAAATCGCCCACCACCAGAATGCGCCGTTGCTGCGCGATCGCATCGGCCAGTAGCTCGGCGGCCACGCCGCTGTTGTGCAGCAATTCCGGCGACAACAACTGGCCCAGTCGCGGCTGCGCGCCTTGCGCATCGGTGACGCCACGCGCTGCATAGATGCGACGCAGCAGCGGCAACATGGTATCGGGCCAGCTGCCGGCCTGCCCGGAGGGGCGCCGGACGATCCGCGGAGGCGACGTCATTGCGCCAGCTGCACCCGCGGCTTGCGCCAGAAACGCCAGCGCTGCGCATGCGTGAGCGCTACGCTTTCGCCGTCCTGGAAGTCCAGCACCAGCCGATCCAGTTCGCCGCGCGCCATCGCCGCCAGCAGCGGCGCCACCGCATCGTCGCTGAACTGCTGCAGCGAACGCAGATGACGCAGATCCACCAGCGCATCGACGCGTTGTTCGCCCTGCGCATCGGCACCTGCCGCCAGCGCCAGCGCGCGCAGCAGCGATTCGCGACTGCGCACCTGGCGATGCGGCGAACTCACCGCGTGCGGCAGGACGCCGCCACCCCAGAACCACAGCGAATTGATGGCCGGCTTGCCGCTGGCGACGCGACCTTCATTCCAGGGATGTTGATGCAGCAGCACCTGCGCTTCGGTCAGCAAGGCCCGCCAGCGGCGCCCGCTGTCGCCGGCCGGCAGGTGCTCGAACAAGTCGTCGCCAATGGCGACATCGGGCGGTGCGAAGTCCGGCAACTTCGCATCCGGCGACAGGCGCAGATACCAACGCGAGGGCGTGGGCGCATCCAGCAGAAAGCCAGCATCGCCGAACATCGGCTTGAGGATGGGCAAGAGCACCGCCAGATCGTCGGCGGTGGGGCCGAGCGCCTCGCCGTAGCCCATCAGCCGCGCACCCTGCATGTCCGGCACCACATAGGCCGGATCCGCGCGCACCCAGGTGGCGCCGGCGGCATCGCCGGCATCCAGCTGGCGCGTCAACGCGGCCACTGGCCAGTGCGCCGGGGTCAGGCTGAAATGGCGCTGCAATTGCGCCACTTCGCCAGCATCGGCGCTGTGTCCGTCGGCGCACGCAAGCGCACGCGCCACTGCCGTGTCGCCCAGGGTTCCGGGCAGGCGGCGTTTTTCCGGCAGCAGCAGGGTGGCGGTGGTCATCGCGCAGTGATGCCGGTCAGTCCAGGTAGGCGACGCTGACGACTTCGTACTCGCGCTGGCCGGCCGGCGCATCGATGGTGACCGAATCGCCTTCCAGCTTGCCGATCAGCGCGCGCGCCAGCGGCGAGGAGATCGCGATCAGGCCCATCTTGATGTCCGCCTCCAGATCACCAACGATCTGGTAGCGCTTCTCTTCGTCGGTTTCGGTATCGGCCAGCGTCACCGTGGCGCCAAACACGATCTTGGTGCCGGCCGACAACTTGGTGATGTCGATGATTTCGGCATGCGAAAGCTCGCTTTCCAGCTGCTTGATGCGGCCTTCGATGAAGCTCTGCTGCTCGCGCGCAGCGTGGTATTCGGCATTTTCCTTCAGGTCGCCGTGCGCACGCGCTTCGGCGATCGCATTGATCACCTCTGGGCGCTTGACCGACTTCAAATGCTCCAGCTCTTCGCGCAGGCGCTGCGCGCCCTTCGATGTCATGGGTGCTCTCATGCTTCCAGCTCCTTGTGCAGTTCCTGCAGCGACCACACGGGGCCGGTGCCGCGGAATTCCAGCGATTGCACCAGCGCCTTGGCGCCGGCGACAGTGGTCGAATAGGTCACGCGATGCTGCAGCGCTTCGCGGCGGATCGAGAACGAATCCGAAATGGCAGCGCGACCTTCGGTGGTGTTGACGATGTAGACGATCTCGCCGTTCTTGATCGAATCGACGATGTGCGGGCGGCCTTCGGCCACCTTGTTGACGATTTCGCAGCTCAGCCCGTTCTGCTGCAGCCACGCACCGGTACCGCGCGTGGCCACCAGCGTGAAGCCACGCTCCACCAGCGCCTGCGCCACCGGCAGCACGCGCTGCTTGTCCGGGTCGCGCACCGAGACGAAGGCCTTGCCGACCGGCGGCGCCTTGATGCCACCGGCTTCCTGCGCGCGTGCGAACGCGGCGCTGAAGCTGCGGCCCACGCCCATCACCTCGCCGGTGGAACGCATCTCCGGCCCGAGGATCGGGTCCACACCCTGGAACTTGGCGAACGGGAAGATCGCTTCCTTCACCGAGTAATAGTCCGGCACGATTTCCTTGGTGGCGCCCTGCTCGGCCAGCGTCTTGCCGGCCATGCAACGTGCAGCGATCTTGGCCAGCGGCATGCCGATCGCCTTGGACACGAACGGCACCGTGCGCGAGGCACGCGGGTTCACTTCCAGCAGGTACACGATGTCGTCGCCCGCTTCGTTGACCTGCACCGCGAACTGGGTGTTCATCAGGCCGACCACGTTCAAGCCTTCGGCCAGCATCACCACCTGGCGACGCAGCTCGGCCTGGGTCTGCGGCGAGAGCGAATATGGCGGCAGCGAGCACGACGAATCGCCCGAATGCACGCCGGCCTCCTCGATGTGTTCCATCACCCCGCCGATCAGCACGTTGCCGTCCTTGTCGGCAATGATGTCCACGTCCACTTCCACCGCATTGTCCAGGAAGCGGTCCAGCAGCACCGGCGAATCGTTGGAGACCTTGACCGCATCGCGCACGTAGCGCGCCAGGTCGGACTCGCCGTAGACGATTTCCATCGCACGGCCGCCCAGCACGTAGCTCGGGCGCACCACCAGCGGGTAGCCGATTTCGCGTGCCAGCACCAAGGCTTCTTCGGCATTGCGGGCGATGCGGTTCGGCGGCTGCTTCAGGCCGAGCTTGTCGACCAACTGCTGGAAACGCTCGCGGTCTTCGGCCAGGTCGATCGAGTCCGGCGAAGTGCCGATCACCGGCACGCCGTTGGCTTCCAGCGCACGCGCCAGCTTCAGCGGAGTCTGGCCGCCGTACTGCACGATCACGCCCTTGGGTTTTTCCAGCTCGACGATTTCCAGCACGTCTTCCAGCGTCAGCGGCTCGAAGTAAAGGCGGTCGGAGGTGCCGTAATCGGTGGAGACGGTTTCCGGATTGCAGTTGACCATGATGGTTTCGAAACCATCATCGCGCAGCGCCAGTGCCGCGTGCACGCAGCAGTAGTCGAACTCGATGCCCTGGCCGATGCGGTTGGGGCCACCGCCCAGGATCATGATCTTGTCGCGATCGGTCGGCAGCGCCTCGCATTCGTCCTCGTAGGTCGAGTACAGATAGGCCGTGCTGGTGGCGAATTCGGCAGCGCATGAGTCCACGCGCTTGTAGACCGGGCGCACCTTCAGCGCGCGGCGCAAAGTGCGCACCGATTCTTCGTTGCTGCCGATCAGCTGCGCCATGCGCGCATCGGAGAACCCGGCACGCTTGAGCATGCGCAGGCGCGGTGCATCCAGCGCCGCCATGCCGTCGTCGGCCAGCTGCTGTTCGTGGCTGATGATTTCTTCGATCTGGTCCAGGAACCAGGGGTCGATGAATGACAGCGCATACACATCGGCCACCGTCATGCCGGCACGGAACGCATCGGCCACGTAGAACAAACGCTCCGGGCCCGGTGCCTTGAGCTCGCGCTTGAGCGTGGCGATGCCGTCTTCGCTGCTCAGGTCCAGGCCGGTCGGATCCAGGCCGATCTTGCCTGTTTCCAGGCCACGCAGCGCTTTCTGCAACGATTCCTGGAAGGTGCGGCCCATCGCCATCACCTCGCCCACCGATTTCATCTGCGTGGTCAGGCGCGCATCGGCCTGCGGGAATTTTTCGAACGCAAAGCGCGGAATCTTGGTGACCACGTAGTCGATCGACGGCTCGAACGAGGCCGGGGTCAGACCGCCGGTGATCTCGTTCTTCAATTCGTCCAGCGTGTAGCCCACGGCCAGCTTGGCGGCGACCTTGGCGATCGGGAAGCCGGTGGCCTTGGAGGCCAGCGCCGAGGAACGCGACACGCGCGGGTTCATTTCGATGACGACCACGCGGCCGGTGGTCGGGCTGATGCCGAACTGCACGTTCGAGCCGCCGGTATCCACGCCGATCTTGCGCAGCACCGCGATCGAGGCATCGCGCAGGCGCTGGTATTCCTTGTCGGTGAGCGTCTGCGCCGGCGCCACGGTGATCGAGTCGCCGGTGTGCACGCCCATCGGGTCGAGGTTTTCGATGGCGCACACGATGATGCAGTTGTCGGCGGTGTCGCGCACCACTTCCATCTCGAATTCTTTCCAACCCAGCACCGATTCTTCCACCAGCACTTCGGTCGTCGGCGACAGTTCCAGGCCGCGGCCAACGATCTCGATCAGCTCTTCGCGGTTGTAGGCGATGCCGCCGCCGCTACCGCCCAGGGTGAAGCTGGGGCGGATGATGGTCGGGTAACCGACGCGGGTCTGGATCTCCAGCGCTTCTTCCAGCGTGTGGGCAACCGCCGCCGTCGGGCAATCCAGCCCGATCTCGCCCATCGCCACGCGGAACAGCTCGCGGTCTTCGGCCATGCGGATCGCTTCGCGCTTGGCACCGATCAGCTCGACGTTGTACTTCTCCAGCACGCCGTGGTCGGCCAGGTCCAGCGCGCAGTTCAGCGCGGTCTGCCCGCCCATGGTCGGCAGCAGGGCATCGGGCTTTTCCTTGGCGATGATCTTTTCGACCGTCTGCCAGTTGATCGGCTCGATGTACACGGCGTCTGCCATGTTCGGGTCGGTCATGATGGTGGCCGGATTGCTGTTGACCAGCACCACGCGGTAACCCTCGTCGCGCAGCGCCTTGCACGCCTGCGCGCCGGAGTAGTCGAACTCGCAGGCCTGGCCGATGACGATCGGGCCGGCGCCGATGATGAGGATGGTTTTAAGGTCGGTGCGCTTTGGCATGGGGGTCCTCAGTAAAGTCGGTCCTGCCACGCCGTAGCGGCGAGCCAGGTAATTTGGTCGGGCGATCGGGCATCGATCGCGCCATGGTCGACCGCGGCGCGAACCTCTCGCTGCATCGCGGCCCAGCTGGGAGCGGCGGCGCCGATGCGCGCGCCAATCCCGTTGTTATGCGCATCCATCGCGCGGCTCGGCGTGCCAACGCCACCGCGTTCCATCACGGCAGTCACCCAATCCACGCAACGCGGGGACAAGCTGTAGGCGACGATGGCGCTCGCAAGGCTGTGTCGGTAGGCATCGGCCGGGCCGTTGCGCCCGCCGGGGAGGCCCGAACCCAGCCACTGCGAATACACCGCAATCAACACGAAGGCCGGATACGCGGACAGCGCCAGCATCGCCAACGCAAACACCCGCCAATGGCGTGTGCGCGGCAGCGAGGCCAGCCCCGTTTTCATCAGGCGCGTGCCGCCATCAGATCCACGAACCGATCGAACAACGGCCCCACATCGCGCGGTCCCGGCGAGGCTTCCGGGTGGCCCTGGAACGAGAACGCCGGTGCGTCGGTGAGCGCGATGCCCTGGTTGGTGCCGTCGAACAACGACCGATGGGTCACCCGCACATTGGCCGGCAAGGTGCTTTCATCCACCGCAAAACCGTGGTTCTGCGAGGTGATCATCACCCGGCCGCCGTCCAGATCCTGCACCGGGTGGTTGGCGCCGTGATGGCCGGTGGTCATCTTCAGCGTCTTGGCGCCGGCGGCCAGCGCCAGCAACTGATGGCCCAGGCAGATGCCGAAGGTCGGCACCTTCTTCGCCACCAGTTCCTTGATCGCGGCGATGGCGTAGTCGCACGGCTCCGGGTCGCCCGGGCCATTGGACAGGAACACGCCATCGGGTTGCAGCGCCAGTACCTCGGCCACCGGCGTGCGCGCCGGCACCACCGTGACGTCGCAGCCGCGCTCGGCCAGCATGCGCAGGATGTTGAGCTTCACGCCATAGTCGTAGGTCACGACCTTGTACTTGGCCGGCACGCTGACGAAGGCGTTGGCATCCAGATCCAGCTGGCCCTCGGTCCACAGGTAGGTCTTCTCGGTCGAGACCACCTTGGCCAGATCCATGCCTTTCAGGCCGGGGAACTTGCGCGCGGCTTCCAGTGCTTTTTCGACGTCGATCTCGCCGGCCATCAGCGCACCGTTCTGGGCGCCCTTTTGCCGCAGCAGGCGGGTCAGCTTGCGGGTGTCGATGCCGGAGATGGCGACTACACCGCGGGCCTGCAGCCATTCCGGCAAGGCCACCTGGCTGCGCCAGTTGCTGGGGCGGCGCGGCACATCGCGCACGATCAGGCCGGCGGCCCAGATCTTGCGGGCTTCGTCGTCCTGATCGGTGAAGCCCGTGTTGCCGATATGCGGATAGGTCAGCGTGACCATCTGGCGGGCGTAGGAGGGATCGGTCAGGACTTCCTGGTAGCCGGTCATGGCGGTGTTGAACACCACTTCACCGACGGAAAGCCCGTTGGCGCCTACGGATTCGCCCTCGAACACGGTGCCGTCTTCGAGGACAAGGATTGCGGGTTGGGTCACGTGGGGGTCTCGCTCTGGCTGCCTGGGACTCCGATGCGCTCCCGGTCAAATTCCGGTTGCAGCAAAGCGCGGACGCGGTGCTGGGGACCGGTCCGACGCTGGTTCGGGCAAGCGAGAATTGTAAAGGCAACTGCCCCGCCATGCCAGTCTGAAGAGCACCGGATGCAGTCGCGGCAGCAATGCCGAGGCATGAATAGGCCGCGGCGTGCGGCTACCGTTCATGCATGGCTGCAGGCGTGCTCACAGCACCAGATCGCGCACGCGGTAGCTGCCTGCCGGCTTGCCGATCAGCAGCTTGGCCGCATGCAAGGCACCGCGCGCGAAGATGTCGCGGTTGGTTGCGCGATGTACCAGCTCGACCCGCTCGCCCAGCCCGGTGAACTGCACGGTGTGTTCGCCGACGATGTCGCCGGCACGCAAGCTGACATAGCGCGGCTGCGCGCCGCTGCCGGTCGCCGCTTCGCCCAGCGTCAACGCGGTGCCGGAGGGCGCGTCCTGCTTGTGCACGTGATGCGCTTCGAGGATGTCGCAGTCCCAACCCGGCAAGGTGCCGGCCGCGCGCTCCACCAGCTCTGTCAGCACCGCAACGCCGAGACTGAAGTTGGAGGCCCACACCAGCGCGATCTGCTGGGCGGCATCGCGCAAGGCCGCACGCTGCGCCTCGTCGAGCCCGGTAGTACCGGACACCAACGGCTTGCCACGCTGTGCGCACAACGCCAGGATCGGTGCGAAGCCCTGCGGCAGACTGAAATCGATGGCCACATCGAACGCAGGCGCGCCGCCGAGTTCGCTGGCAGCGAAGAACGGCACCCCATCGACCACGCGCTGGGAGGGCGAGCGGCCCACCACGGCGCCAACCACCTGCAAGGTCTGGTCTTCGGCGGCCAATCGCAGCAACGCCTTGCCCATCCGCCCGGAGGCGCCGTGGATCAGAACTTTCACAGCAGAGGTTGTCATGGCGGCGGCTGGCTTGGCGATGTGGGTGGTACACGATAGCCGGGATTGGGGATTTACGATTAGCGAGTCGTCACCGCGGCGCCGCATTGCGCACGATGCGGCATTGCGTGGTGAGGCGACCGGTCGCCTTCGGGGTGGGCGACGAGGCCTGGCGAACGGCTCCTGGATGGGTGCTGAGAAGTAGAGAACCGCGGGAATGCAACTGGACTTTGCCCACTCCGCACCCGGCATGCACCCAACCATGTAATCGGTGATGTCGGCCGCTCTACGCGTGGCTATCGCAACGTAGCGCGCCATCGTCACCCAGGCCTGGAATGCGCGGCGCAAGCGCATAACGGTGCTGTACTAGCCAAGGACGCAGCGACCACATCCGCCTGACACTGCGCAGCAGCTTTGTCAGCCGCGCTTAGAGCGTTTTATGCGCCTTACGGTGAGCGCGAAGCGTCCTGTGGCGCGTTAAGAAGGCGTGCGCCTTACCAAGGCTGGCCTCCTGGGCAAGGCGCGCAACGCGGCATCGGCGCGTCACAGGGCGCTTCCCGGAGGGTTGGCCGCCAGCGGCACGGAGCGCGCGCCGCGCGGCTTGCGTTGGCGCCAGCCAAGCCGGCGCCGCTCCGCATTTGCTCCGTGCCGCTGGCGGCCGACGCACCCCATCCCAACGTGCATAACGCGCTCTAATCGCCGACACCTTCCAGCCGCTTGCTCCAGCTTTCCACTTCGCTACGCTGCAGGCGGCGTTCGAAAAGCGTGCGCCAGGACGGCACGAGCGGCAGCTGCAATACCGCGGTGACAGCTGCAACATCGACCTGACGGGCGTAGAGCACCTGCTGAAGACGCGACAGCGGCCAATCCGGATGCGGCCGCGCCTGCAGGGTCAGCAGGTCGCCGGCCGCGACGCTGCCCGGCTGCAGCACGCGGTAATACCAGCCGGTTCGGCCGGTCTCCTGTACACGGCGCGCCAGCTCGCGCACACCAAAACGGTCCGACAGCTTCCAGCACGGCTGTCGCAACTGCGACACCTCCACCACCGCCGTGCCCAAGGTGAAGCGATCGCCAAGACAGACATCGGCTTCGGTCACGCCCACACTGCTGAGGTTTTCGCCGAAGGCACCTGCCGCCTCCAGCAGCACGTGCGGACCAAGTTCGTCGCGCCAGGCGGCGTAGTGATCGCGCGGGTAATGATGGATGGCCTTGTCCGGCCCGCCATGCACGCGCCGGTCGCCCTGCTCGTCGCCCTCCAGGCCTTCGAGGCCGACCTGCACCGCTCCCTGCAGCGGACGTTTGTCGATCGCACTGCGGCTGCCAGGTCGAGTGAAGTCGCGCGCGCTGCCGATGGCGACGTGGTCGATCCTGATCGCGATCGGCGCACCCTGCTCTGCCGTCGCCATCGTCACGCACCCAGCCCTGGCAATTCGGCCAGCGCCTCGCGCAGCAACTCGCCCAGCACCTGGATGCCGGCATCGATCTTCTCGCCGGGCACGGTGACGAACGACAGACGCAGCGTATTGGTCTGCGGCAAGGTGGCGAAGAACGGCGCGCCGGGTACGAACGCGACATTGCGTGCGATGGCCCGCGCCAGCAACGCGGTCCCATCCAACCCCGGCGGCAAGGTCACCCACAAGAACATGCCGCCTTCCGGGCGATTCCATTGCACCTGCGACGGGAAGTGCCGGTCCAGTGCCTCAAGCATCAGGCTGCACTGGCGCGCGTACAGCGCACGGATCTGCGGAATATGGGTCTGGAGAAAATCGTCCTGCAGTGTCTGGTACACCACGCGCTGGGTAAACGATGGGGTATGCAGATCGGCCGCCTGCTTGGCCTGGATCAGCTTGCCCAACACCGCTTCGGGCGCCACCACGTAGCCCAGCCGCAGGCCGGGCGCGAGCACCTTGGAAAAGGAGCCCATGTAGATGACGCCTTCGGGGTTCATCGACAACAGACTCGGCAACGGCTGCCCGCTGTAGTACAGCTCGCCGTACGGGTCGTCTTCGACAATCGGCACGCCTGTCTCGGCAGCACGCGCCACCAAGGCCTGGCGACGCGCCAGCGGCAAGCGCCGGCCGGTGGGATTCTGAAAATTCGGCAGGCAGTACAGAAAGCGCGCATCGGCCAGCAGCGCCGGATCCAGCGCATCCACCACCACACCGTCCTCGTCCGAGGGCATGCCAACGAAGGCGGGCTGGAACAACGAAAACGCCTGCAGCGCGCCCAGGTAGCTCGGCGTTTCCACCAACACCTTGCTGCCTTCGTCGATGAAGACCTTGCCGAGCAGGTCCAGGCCTTGTTGCGAGCCGGTGGTGATCAGCACCTGGCTGGGCCGGATGCTGGCGCCATCGCGACTCAGCCGCGCGGCCACCCATTCGCGCAGCGGCGCATAACCTTCGGTTGGGCCGTATTGCAAGGCCGCCTGCGGGGCGTCGCGCAGCACCTGGTCGCTGGCAGCGCGCATGCGCTCCACCGGAAAGGTGGCCGGCGACGGCAGGCCGCCAGCGAAGGAAATGACCTCCGGCCGTTCGGTCACCTTGAGGATTTCGCGAATCGCCGAACTGGTCAGCGCCTGCGCACGTCGGGAGATCTGGAAGGAAGTCGTCATGGCGCAAGCATAGCGAACGCCAGTGGTTGCGGCGCTGTGCAGTGCAGCGACGGAGCGCTGGCCGCTCGCCTGACCCGGCACGGAGCCGGGAGACCGGCAGCACGTCGCCGGCAATCGCCAGCCAACCGTGGAGCGCGCATTGCAACTGCCCTGTCTGCATCGCACAGGCCGCATCCAGCGACGACCGCGCCGCTGGGGCAAGCGCAGTCACTTGGTCAGCTGCGCTTATTGATACGCCGGGCCGACCCAGGCGGTGCCTTCGCTGTGGGCGATGAGCGTCTTCCAGCGCTTGCGGATCACCTTGTCGCGTGTGCGAAAGGTCATGCGCACGCCCGGCAGACCGAGCGTGGCACGCGTTTCGACCATCGCCGAATGTTCGTCTGCGGCGATATCGATCTTGGTGATGGACTGTTTGTAGTCGATCAGCTCTTCCGGATCGGCCACGTGGCTCATCTGCCGCAGCACCTGCGCCCATTCGCCGTTGGATTTGCAATATTTCTCGCGGTTGGCGGTCTGCCGCTGCTGATGGGAATCCATGCGGTACAGCACCACCATTTCGAATTCCGGCGCGGTCATTGCGCAGAGCGCCTCGCCGTCCTGGCTCAACATCGCCTTGTCGTGCGCGGCATAGAAATCGCGCACCTGCTTCTCGTCGAGCGCGTTGCCGCCATAGTTATAGAGACCCGCAACGGCGGCCAGCACCGCCAACAACACCAGCAAACGCATCACCGCCCCCTTGTCTGGCCGCGTCCTGCGGCCGCGCAAGTGTAGACCAGACGACGGGGGTCAGTGGCTGCGGGGCGGTGTCGGGCCGCAGCTGTCGCAACCACCGCAGGCGGAGACGTTTTGGGCGGCAGGCGGTGCTACGCGACGACCCAGTGCCTGCACCCATGCCGGCCGCCCGCTGCGCAGCAGCCCAAGCGCAAGCGCGCCACGCAGGCGACGCAGCACACCGGGAAACTGTTTCTTCATCACCACCCACAGGCTGACCAGCACTGCGATGGCGATCACCAGGTATTGCAGCGTGAGCGAAAGCGTCATCTCAGCCGGCCCCCAGCAGCACGGCCAGCTGGTAGGTCACCAGCGACGCCAGGTAGGCCAGCGCGAACAGGTACACCGCGCTGATGGTCATCTGCTTCCACGAGTTGGTTTCGCGCTTGATCGTGGCCAGCGTGGAGATGCACATCGGTGCGTAGATGTACCAGACCAGCAGCGACAACGCGGTGGCCAGCGACCACCCGTCGCTGATCAACGGCGACAACGCCTGCGCTGCCGCGTCGTCGTCGGCAGCAGACAACGCGTATACCGTGGCCAGCGAGGCCACCGCCACTTCGCGTGCGGCCAGGCCGGGAATCAACGCGATGCAGATCTGCCAGTTGAAGCCCAGCGGTGCGAAGAACACTGCCATTGCGTGGCCAATACGACCGGCGAAGCTGTAGTCGATTGCCGGCAAGGTGGCATTGGCCGGCGCCTCGGGAAACGACAGCAGGAACCACAGCAGGATGGTCAGCGCCAGGATGATGCCGCCCACGCGCTTGAGGAAGATCCAGGCGCGCTCCCACAGCCCCAGCGCCAAGTCGCGTACCTGCGGCACGCGGTAGGACGGCAGCTCCAGCATCAACGGGTGCTCGCTCTTGTCGCGCCGCCATTTCTTCATCGTCCACGAGACCAGCAGCGCACTGACGATGGCCGCAGCATACAGCCCGAACAGCACCAGTCCCTGCTGGTTGAAGATGCCCCACACGGTCTTCTGCGGAATGAAGGCGCCGATCAACAACGCATACACCGGCAACCGCGCCGAACACGTCATCAGCGGCGCGACCATGATGGTGGCGAGCCGGTCGCGCGGGTCCTGGATGCTGCGCGTGGACATGATGCCCGGCACCGCACAGGCAAAACTCGACAACAGCGGAATGAACGAGCGCCCCGACAAACCGGCCACCGACATCATGCGATCGAGCAGAAACGCCGCACGCGGCAGGTAGCCGGATTCTTCCAAGGCCAGGATGAAGGCGAACAGGATCAGGATCTGCGGCAGGAACACGATCACCCCGCCCAGCCCGGCGATGACGCCATCCTTGAGCAAGCTGTTGAGCGGACCTTCCGGCAACGTCGCGCCGACCCACTCGCCCAAGGCGGCGGTGCCGCCGTCGATCAGGTCCATGACCGGCGCAGCCCAGGCATAGACCGCCTGGAAGATCATGAACATCACCACCGCCAGCGTGACCAGGCCCCAGATCGGATGCAGCAGCCAGCGGTCCAGCGCATCGTCCACGCGCGAGGTGCGGGTGGGCATGGTCACCGCTGCGCTCAGGATCTGCCGCACCAGCGCGTGATAATTACCGTCGGCCGGCGGATTGGCGGCGGGCGCCGTCAGGCGTGCCGCCTGCGCGTCGAGCCGCTCGACCAGCACCTTGGCACCACCGCGCCGCACCGCCACCGTTTCGACCACCGGCACGCCGAGCGCCTGCTCCAGCGCCGGCAGGTCGATGACAATGCCGCGTCGCTGTGCGGCATCCATCATGTTCAGCGCCACGATCATCGGCCGGCCGAGCTCGCGCAGTTCCAACGCAAAGCGCAGATGCAGGCGCAGATTGGTCGCATCCATCACATAGACCAGCACGTCCGGCGCCGGCTCGCCCGGATAAAAGCCACGGCACAGGTCGCGGGTGATCGCCTCGTCCAGGCTCGCCGGTTGCAGGCTGTAGGCGCCGGGCAGATCCAGCACCGCAAAGTCGCGCCCGGACGGTGCGCGGAAGTGGCCTTCCTTACGCTCGACGGTGACGCCGGTGTAATTGGCCACTTTCTGCCGGCTGCCGGTCAGCTGGTTGAACAGTGCGGTCTTGCCGCTGTTGGGGTTGCCAACCAGCGCCAGACGCAGCGGAACGGTGGCCGCGCTCATGCCGATCCTCCCGCATGGCGCACCTGCACGCGCGCAGCCTCGCTGCGCCGCAGGGCAAAACGCGTATAGCCCACCTGTACCAATAACGGTTCGCGGCCGACCGGCCCGGTGGCCAGCACCGTGACTTCCTCGCCCGCGACAAACCCCAACTCCCGCAAGCGCCGGGCGATCGTGTCGTTGGGGAGACGATCCTCCACGGAGTCCACGATGGCGGCGCGATGCAAAGGCATGTCGGACAGCGTCACAAAGACGGCCTGATTGTTAGGAATGGTTCTCAATTCTAGCATCGACGCACCGCGTCATGGCTCCGGCGACCCGGCCCGCTATCATGGTTCGCATCCCATTCATGGACGTACGCAATGCAGGACACCGGCTTGATCGTCGAAGACCACGGAGCGGTTCGCACCTTGCGATTGCATCGGCCCGCAGTACATAACGCCTTCGATGCGACGCTGATCGCGGCGTTGACCGATGCATTACGCGAGGCGGGCCGGGCGTCGCAGATCCGCGTCGTCGTGCTGACCGGTGATGGCGCGGCCTTTTCGGCCGGCGCAGACCTGAACTGGATGCGCGGCATGGCCAGCGCCAGCGAAGCCGAGAACGCCGCCGACGCACTGGCGCTGGCGCAGCTGATGCGCACCCTGGATGAACTGCCCAAGCCCACCATCGCGCGCGTCAACGGCGCTGCTTTCGGCGGCGGTGTCGGCCTGGTGGCGTGTTGCGATATCGCCATCGGTTGTACCGAGGCGCGCTTCGGCCTGACCGAAAGCAAGCTCGGCCTGCTGCCGGCGGTCATTTCGCCCTATGTGGTTGCAGCGATCGGCGCGCGCCAGGCGCGGCGCTGGTTCGCAACCGCCGAGATCTTCGATGCCGGCACCGCGCAGTTGCTGGGTCTGCTGCACCAGCTGGTGGCCGCCGACCAGCTGGATATCGCAGTGGAACGCCAGGTTCGCCTGTTGCTGGCAGCGGCGCCGCTGGCCACCAGCAGCGCCAAGGCGCTGGTGCGCTCGGTGCTGCCAACTGCCGACCGCGATGCCATCGATGCCGCCAATGCGGCCTTGATTGCCCGTCTGCGCGTGTCGCCCGAAGGCCAGGAAGGCCTGGGTGCGTTTCTGGACAAGCGCAGCGCCGCGTGGATGCCGGAGAGCATGGCGTGAGCGCGATCGACCATATCGGCCTGGCCTGCAGCGACCTGCAAACCAGCACCGCGTTCTACCGGGCCGCGCTGGCGCCCCTGGGCATCACGCTGCTGGTGGAACTGACGGCCGCGCAAACCGGCGGCCGCGCGCATGCCGGCTTCGGCACCGAGCGCCCGTTTCTCTGGCTGGGCTCCCACGCGCAGGCGCCGGGCACCACCCATGTCGCGCTGACGGCGAGCGACCGCCACAGCGTGGATGCGTTTCATCGTGCTGCGCTGGCCGCCGGTGGCCGCGATCACGGCGCGCCCGGGCTGCGCCCGCATTACCATCCACACTATTACAGCGCCTTCGTGCTCGATCCCGATGGCCACAATTGCGAAGCGGTCTGCCACCTCCCCGCATGAGTCTCTTTCCGATGTCCCTGGTTTCCTTGTCCACGCATTCGGCCGCCACCACGCACGCGGTTGCGGCGATGCCTGCACGACGTCATGCGCGCTGCGATGTGAGCGCATGAGCGACTTCGTCCGCATTGTCGAAGTTGGCCCACGCGATGGCCTGCAAAACGAAGCGCAGCCGATCGCCACTGCCGACAAGATCGCGTTGATCGATCAACTCTCGGCCACCGGGCTGCGCACGATCGAAGCAACCAGCTTCGTCAGCCCGCGCTGGGTACCGCAGCTGGCCGACGCCGCCGAGGTGTTTGCCGGCATCGCGCAGGTGCCGGGCATCGCATATCCGGTGCTGGTGCCCAACCTGCAGGGCTACGAACGCGCACGCGCGGCCGGGGCGCAGGAAGTGGCGGTCTTCACCGCGGCGTCGGAGGCGTTTAATCGCACCAATACCAACGCCGGCATCGACGAATCGATCGAACGCTTTCGGCCGATCCTGCAGCAGGCCGCGCTCGATGGTGTGCGCGTGCGCGGCTACGTCTCCACCGTGCTGGGCTGCCCGTACCAGGGCGAAGTGCCGGTGGCCGATGTGGTCGATGTGGCGCAACGTCTGCACGCACTCGGCTGCTATGAAATCTCGCTGGGCGACACCATTGGCGTAGGCACGCCGGTCAAGGCGCGTCAGATGCTGGCCGCGGTGGCGCAGGCGGTGCCGATGCAGGCGTTGGCGGTGCATTTCCACGATACCTATGGGCAGGCGCTGGCCAATATCGCCGCATGCCTGGAGCAAGGCGTACGCGTGATCGATGCGGCCGTGTCCGGTGCGGGCGGCTGCCCGTATGCCAGGGGCGCCAGCGGCAACGTCGCCAGCGAAGACGTGGTGTACCTGTTGCAGGGGCTGGGCATGCCCACCGGCATCGACCTGCCTGCCCTGGCCCGCACCGGCCGCTGGCTGGCGCAGCTGCTCGGTCGCGACACCGGCAGCAAGGTCGGCAAGGCGTTGGCTGCCGCCGGCTGAGGTTTTCCTGCCCGCGCAATCGTGCATCACCGACCACCGCGATCACGCAGGGGCTTGGGCTAGAATTGCCGACCGCTCCGCCGATCGTTCGTTTGCCGCCAACACCGGCCACCAACGCTATTTTAGGGAACCACCGCATGCAGCCATCTTCTGTTCTTGCCATCGTCACCGGCGGCGTTTCCGGCCTCGGCCTGGCGGTCGCACAGCGTCTGGTGGTCGACGGCGGCAAGGTCGCGTTGTTCGATGTCAACGCCGACAAGGCCGAGTCGGCGCTGGCGCTGCTCGGTGCCGGCAACGCGCATTACTTCGCCACCGATGTCACCGACGAAGCGCAGGTGGCCGCCAATGTGGCGCAGGCTGCACAGGCGCTGGGCGGGCTCAACCTGGTGGTGAATTGCGCCGGCATCCTGGGCGCCGGTCGCGTGCTGGGCAAGGAAGCGCCGATGCCGTTGGCCACCTTCCGCAACACCGTGCTGGTGAATCTGGTCGGCAGCTTCAACGTGGCCAAGGCCGCTGCCGATGTCATGCAACACAACACCGCCGGCGATGACGGCGAGCGCGGCGTGATCGTCAATACCGCCTCGGTGGCGGCATTCGAGGGCCAGATCGGCCAGGCAGCGTATGCGGCAAGCAAAGGCGGCGTGGTCGGCATGACCTTGCCGATGGCACGCGAACTGGCGCGCTTCGGTATCCGCGTGATGACGATCGCGCCGGGCGTGTTCTGGACCCCGATGGTCGACGGCATGCCCGAGGCCGTGCAGCAATCGCTGGCCGCCTCCATCCCGTTCCCCTCGCGTCTGGGCCAGCCCGACGAATACGCCGACACCGTCGCCTTCATCCTGCGCAACCGCTACCTCAACGGCGAAGTGATTCGCCTGGACGGCGGCGTGCGGTTGGTACCCAAGTAGCGGGGATTGGGGAATCGGGAATGGGGAATCGTAACGGCGCCCTGCTCTCAGCACCCCGGCCCCGGCTTTTTCGATTTCCCATTCCCTACTCCCGATTCCCATGAAAGCCAACGACATCAAGAAAGGCAACGTCGTCGAATACAACGGCGGCATTTACCAGATCCGCGACATCGAACGCAGCTCGCCGCAGGGCCGCGGCGGCAATGTGCGCTTTCGTTTCATCATGTACAGCGTGCCGGGCGGGGTGAAAACCGACGCCAGCTTCGATGCCGACGACAACCTGCCGGAAGTGGAGCTGCTGCGCCGGCAGTCCACGTTCTCGTACAAGGATGGCGAAGCGTTCGTGTTCATGGACGACGAAGACTTCACCCCGTACACGCTGGATGCGGACGTGATCGGCACCGACGCCGGCTACATCACCGATGGTCTGACCGGCATCTACGTGCAAGTGATCGACGACCAGCCGGTGGCCGTACAACTGCCGCAGACGGTGACGCTGGAAGTGGTGGAGACTCCGCCGGAATTGAAGGGCGGCACCGCCACCAAGCGGCCCAAGCCGGCCAAGCTCAACACCGGCATGGAAATCATGGTGCCCGAGTACATCACCAATGGCGAACGCGTGCTGGTCAACACCACCACGGGCGAATTTGCCGGTCGCGCCGACTGATGCGTCGCGTTGCTGTTGTCGTAACCGTGGGTGTGCTGGCGGCCTGCAGCGTGCAACAAACACCGACGCAGGCCGCAACGCCTGCGCCGGTGGCCTGCACCGATCCCAAGGTGGAAGACGAATGGCTGCAGCATCCGGCAGGCCTGTGCGGCATGCCGGAGGATGTGCGCAAACTGGTCGACGACTACGACACCTGCGAGCACTTCGCCGGCGAAGAGCCGTATGACGCCGACCGCCGGCATGAAATCGAAGTGGCCGTGGCACAGTTCTGCACGCCGGCACCGGCACGCCTGGCCACGTTGATGCGGCAGTACCGCCACGACGCGCATGTCAGCCAATGGCTGCGCCAGTATTCCAAGCAAGCGGATCTGCAACCGGCCGGCTGAGATGCATCGGCTGATCTGACAGCTGCGTGCCAGTGAGGTGGATTACTCCTGCTAGTGGCAGCGTCGCCACAACTCACGGCTGAAGACTGCAGCCGTTCCGTTCTCGCCAAGAGAGGGTGGCGCGCCGCCCGCTCGATGAGGGCGAGGCAATTCGGAGAATCCGGGCTGCCCCTGCCCTCACCCCAACCCTCTCCCAGCGGGAGAGGGGCCGGCACGCGTGCTATTGCACCTGCATAGGGATGCGCACCTCCGAGTGCGCTTTGTCGGCGGCGGCATCACCGCGCGCAAGCACGCGCAGGCGCGCGCGCAAACGCTCCACATTCGCTTCGCCCTGCTGCAGTCCATTGCGCACGTTGGCCGGCAATTGCTGGCGTCCAGCCAGCTGCAGCTGTTTCCAGCCATCGACCAACATCGCGCTTTCCTGCGCCACGCGCGCGCTCAGCTGTTGCTGCTCGTCCGCTTGTGGCAAGCCATACCCCGCGCTGCGCAACAGCACCGCCGGATGACTGAGTTGCGCCTGGCGCGCGAACAGCGCTTGCAGCTGTCCCTGCACCGCCTCGCGCGCGGCCACGCCCGGTTGCAACAGGCGCTTGAGCGCATCGCGCGCCAGCAATTCCTCTCGACGCAGGGCCGCCTGCTCCAGCAACAATGCCGCTGCAGTTTCGCGCAGACCGCCGCGATCGAACGATTGCGCCCGCACCTCGGGCGCGGCCTCCAGCCACTGCGCGACGGTTGTTTGCGGCACTGCGATGCCATGCCGAAGGACGTCGAACATGGCCTGGTAATGCGCTGCCGCCGATTCGAAGTAATAGCCCTGGCGGATGGCTTGTGCAGGGTCGTCCAGCACATGCAGATCGGCGATGCCGGCACGATGCAATCGTTGCCGCAGACCGCGCGGCGTGATCGAGGACAAGTTCGCTGCAGCCAGACGCGGCACCCCGTCATGCAGCAACTTGTAGGTTTCCACCGCGCAGTTGTTGCCGATGAAGTAATAGCGCCCGTCGTAACTCCAATGCACCTGCGCGGCGCGCTCGAGCAGGGCCGCGACCTCGTCGGGCGTCAGGGCCAGCGGCACCGACGACAGGGCGCGCAATTCCACCTTGGTGTATTCGTCCACGACCTGGTTCAACGGCAGCACGAACAGCCGCGACGGGTACGAACCCGTGAGCCCGCGCCAGCTGGAAATCTGCACATCGCCCACGAACGCGCGGAACGACAGCACGCGGTGGTATTGCAGATCCAGCCGGCATGCGGGGCCCGGCGCACGGCCGGGTGCGCAGATCACCAGGCGCAACATGCTGTGGCCCCAGCGGCTCATCGGCTGCTCGTTACCCTCGGCAAGCAGATAGTCCACCGCATACACGCGTGCCGGATCCAGCGTCAGCAACGACATCGCACCGGCGTCGTTATCGGCCTGCAGATACGGCAGCGCGGCCCCGCAGGGCGTGACACCCTGCGGCGGACCGATGCGTTGCGCAAACCAGGCCGCAAGCGCAGGGCGCCGGCAGGCGTAGTCGGCGTCCAGCACGTAATGCTCGAGATTGACCGCAACGAACTCGGCCGGGCTGCGGCGTTCGTATTCGTCCGGGCTGCGGTCGCTGAACCGATTTTCGCTGCGCCCCACCCGCCACGGCCGCACCTGCCAGCCGGCAAGGTCGCGCAGGCGCCGATCGCGCGACCACGCGCTGCGTGCGCCGCGATCGAACACATGCGCCAGTTCGTGTATGAGCGCTGCCATCGCCGCGCGCGTGGCAGCTGCGTTTTGATCGGAACGTGCGTCATCGGATTGCGCGCTCCACGCCTGCAGCAGCGCGCGATCGAGCAGGATGCGATTGCCGATTGCACGGCCGTGTACCTGCGCCGGCAGATCGGTGCGCCATTGCAGCTGGATCGGGGCGGTCATCCGCCGCGTCCAGCCCTGCGGCAATCGCCGTGCGACCGACTGCACCAGCGCGTTGCTTGCTTCGATCTCCGCCGCAGGCAAATCCGAGCGAACCACCTCGACCAACAATTCAGCCTGCGCCTGCGGTGCGGCCAAGGCGGCCAGCAGCAGCCAGCCGCACCGCCGGCTCAGACTCACCGGGCCAGGATGGACTGCGCCAGCTCCAGGTCGCTGGCCAGCCGCGCCGCGTCGCTACGGCTGCGCAACTGCAGCAACGCCGCTTCCAGACGCGCACCGCGGATGACGCCGTCGCTGGCAACAAAACCGGCCGCATCTTCCCGGGCGTCGGCCACCACCTTGTCGTCGCCGGAGCTGCTGCCGGACGAATTGGACGAGCCAGCCGACGAAGCACCTGCCGACGTACCGGCCAGGCTGGATGCGAACGCTGCCAGCGGCAGCAGCGTCAAAGCGCAGAACACGAGGGAGCGCATCATGGGCTGATCGATTCCGTGTGAAGGTGCGGGAAGACTAACCGGCAGGCGTGTTGGCAGGTGCGTCATGCATCTCGAACAGCTTGCCGGGATTCAGCAAAAGATGAGGATCGAGCACATGTTTGATGCCGCGCATCAAGGCGATTTCCTCGGCAGAGCGGGTGCTCCACAGATAGGCCTTCTTGACCAGGCCGATGCCGTGTTCGGCGGAAATGCTGCCGTCGAAACGCTGCAGGGCCTGCGCCAGCAACTTGGTGACCTGATCGCAGGCCGCAACGAAATCGGCCTGGCTGGTGCCATCGGGCTTGAGCACGTTGATGTGCAGGTTGCCATCGCCGATGTGCCCGAACCACACCACATCGAAATGCGGATACGCATCGTGCAGCAACGCCTGGGTTTCGGCCAGGAATGCCGGCATCGCCGAGATGCGCACCGACACGTCGTTCTTGTACGGCGTGTAGCGCGCCAGCGCTTCGGTGATGCCCTCGCGCAGGCGCCACAGTTGCGCGGCCTGTGCATCGCTCTGGCTGATCACGCCATCGCTGACCCAGCCCTGCTCCATGCAGGTCTCGAAGGCCGCCATCGCAGCCGCCTCCTGCGCCTCATCGCCTGCGGCGAATTCGGTGACCACGTAATACGGGTGAACCTCAGCGAACGGCGCCTGCGCGCCATGCGCAAGCACATGTTCCAGCGCGCGATCGGTGAAAAATTCGAACGCCTCCAGGCGCAACTGCGCGCGAAACGCGGCAAACACCTGCATCAGCACTTCGAACGAGGGCAACGCAAGCAACATCACGTTGCTGGGCGGCGGCGGGTCGGTCAGCCGCAGCGTGGCTTCGACCACGATGCCGAGCGTGCCTTCGGAGCCGATCATCAGATGGCGGAAGTCGTAGCCGCTGGAATTTTTGACCAGCGCGTTGTTGAGTTCCAGCAACTCGCCGCCACCGGTGACCACCTTCAACCCGGCCACCCATTCGCGCGTATTGCCGTAGCGGATCACCCGGATGCCGCCGGCATTGGTGGCGATATTGCCGCCGATCGAACACGAACCGCGCGCCGCAAAATCTACGGGGTACACCAGCCCATGCTCGCGCGCGGCGTTGTGCACCGCTTCCAGCGGCATGCCGGCCTGCACGGTGAGCGTGCGATCCACTGCGTTGAAATCCAGCGGTTTGTTCAAACGCTCCAGGCTCAACACCAATTCGCCGTTGGCCGCCACTGCGCCGCCGGACAAGCCCGTGCGCCCGCCCGACGGCACCACCGCCACGCCTTGCGCATTTGCCCAACGCACGACCGCCTGCACTTCCTCCACCGAGCCCGGCAAGGCGATCGCGAGTGGGTTCGGCGTCCAGCGGCGTGTCCAGTCGCGCCCGTAATGCTCCAGGTCGGCCGGGTCGGTCTTCACACGCAACGCAGGCACGGCCTGTTGCAACGAAAGGAGGCGGGGATCGGTCATGGCACGCGGCGCTGCGGTAGGAACCGCACAGCGTGCCAGCGCCGGCCTGCCTCGTCCAGCCGGCGCACTCACGGCCGACGCAGCGTTGGATTCAGCTGAAACCGTTGCGCCGCAAGGGCTTCGCCGGTGCGAACAGCGCATCGCGGCCACCCAATCGCGCACCCCATCTGGCATAGTTGCCGGCCCGATTGCTGCATTGCGTTCCCCATGTCGCCGAAGAAAACCTCGTTTCCCAAGCAGGACATCCGCGTGCTGTTGCTGGAAGGCATCAGCCCGACCGCCGTGGACGTGTTCCGCGCCGCCGGCTACTCGCAGATCGAACTGCACGCCAAATCGCTGCCGGAAGACGAGTTGATCGCCCGCATCTCCGACGCGCATATCGTCGGTATCCGCTCGCGCACGCAGCTGAGCGCCGAGGTGCTGGCGCATGCCAAGCGCCTGATCGCAGTCGGCTGCTTCTGCATCGGTACCAACCAGGTGGACCTGGACGCGGCCGAGCTGGCCGGCATCCCGGTGTTCAACGCGCCCTACTCCAATACCCGCAGCGTGGCCGAACTGGTCATCGCCGAAGCGATCCTGTTGCTGCGTGGCATTCCGCAGAAGAACGCGCAATGCCATCGCGGCGGCTGGTCCAAGTCGGCCGCCGGCAGCCACGAAACGCGCGGCAAGGTGCTGGGCATCGTCGGCTACGGGCATATCGGCACCCAGGTCGGCGTGCTGGCCGAAGCGTTGGGCATGCAGGTGATCTTCCACGATATCGAAACCAAGTTGTCGTTGGGCAACGCACGCGCGGCCATCGACCTGGACGAGCTGCTGGCGCGCTCGGACGTGGTCACCTTGCACGTGCCGGAAACCCCGTCGACCAAGGACATGATCGGCGCAGCCGAAATCGCCCGCATGAAGCCTGGCGCGCACCTGATCAACGCCTCGCGCGGCACCGTCATCGACATCGACGCGCTGGATGCGGCGCTCACCTCCGGCCACATCGGCGGCGCGGCGGTGGATGTCTTTCCGATCGAGCCCAAGGGCAATGGCGATGCGTTCGAATCGCCGCTCACCGCGCACGACAATGTGATCCTGACCCCGCACGTGGGCGGCAGCACGCTGGAGGCGCAGGACAACATCGGGATCGAGGTCGCCGCCAAACTGGTGCGCTATAGCGACAATGGCAGCACCTTGTCGGCAGTGAACTTTCCGGAGGTCACCCTGCCCGAGCACGCTGAAAGCCTGCGGTTGTTGCATATCCATCGCAATGTGCCGGGCGTGCTGTCGCAGATCAACGAATTGTTCTCGCGCCATAACGTCAACATCGACGGCCAGTTCCTGCGCACCGACCCCAAGGTGGGCTATGTGGTCATCGATGTCAGCGCCAGCGAGGAGCTTGCCGGCGTGCTGAAGGACGAGCTGGGACAGATCACCGGCACCTTGCGGACGCGGGTCCTGTATTGAGCGGGATTTGGGAATCGGGATTCGGCATTGGTAACAGCGGTTCGCCGCAGCCGGTGGGTTCATCGGTCCAACCACGCTGTGGGAGCAGACATGGCCCGCTGGGTGGATCGGCGCCGGCCCACTGCTTCTGCCAATCCCGAATCCCGAATCACCACTCCCGGCTCTCCAGCCACTTTTCCGCCATCCGCCGCAGCGATGGATCGAGCTCGGGATCGGCAAGCAGCTCGGCGATCGGGCGCCAGGCCAGCGCCAGCGATTCTTCGCTGACCTTGAACGCCTCGTGCGCACCGGCCAGCACCACGTAACGCGCATCGAAGTGCCAATGCCCGGCCACGTCGCCGCGCGCCGGAATCCAGTGACGGTCCAGATCGAACAACTCTCCGTCGGCCAGCCGCAAGCCGACGAGTCCGGATTCCTCCTCCGCTTCACGTAATGCCACCTGCGCCAGATCGCGGTCGCCATCGGCGTGCCCGCCCAGCTGCAGCCAACGCTGCAGCTTGCGGTGATGGGTCAGCAAGGTGCGTGTGCCGTCGGCGCTAACCACCCACGCCGAGCCAGTGAAATGACCTTCGACACGCTCGCGCACGAACGGATCGGTGGCATCGTCCAGCAATTGCACGAACTGCTCGGCCAGCGCGGCCTCCTCCGGCCAACGCAGGCGGTACGCCGCCAATTGCTGCTGCAGGGTTGCAACCACCATCTGTCGTTCTCGGTCGCCCGGTGCGGGCCAGGCGGCCATTATCGCCATTCATGCTGCGTACGCGCTTGTCGTGAGCGTGTAGCTTTGGCAAGGTAGGCCGCTTGCCTGTCCCACCGGGATGCGGCGCACCAATTCGTCCGGGCGCCCGCGCCTTCAAGCTTTGCCACTTAGGGATGTACCGAATGCTGAAGTCTCTGTTGAGGGTCAAATCGATCGAGCCCGCTGGCCACGTCGATGCAGGCGAACCGGTCGAAGGCAGCCTGCAAGGCGAAGCGACGCTGCAACGGACCCTCACAGCCAAGCACCTGATCATGCTCGGTATCGGCGCGGTGATCGGCGCCGGCATCTTCGTGCTGACCGGCCAGGCCGCGGCCAATCACGCCGGCCCGGCGGTGATGCTGTCGTTCGTGTTCGCCGGTATCGCCTGCGCCTTCGCCGGCCTGTGCTACGCCGAATTCGCCGCGATGATGCCGGTCTCCGGCAGCGCCTATTCGTATTCATACGCCACGCTCGGCGAAGGCATCGCCTGGTTCATCGGCTGGTGTCTGGTGCTGGAATACCTGTTCGCCGGGTCCAGCGTTGCCGTCGGCTGGTCTGCCTACCTGATCAGCTTCATCACCGGCACCCTGGGGTTGCCGTTCCCCGCAGAGTTGGCGGGTGCGCCGCTGGCCTGGGACGGCCACGGCTTTGTCAGCTCCGGGAATCTGGTCAACCTGCCGGCCGTGCTGATCGTCGCGGCGGTGAGCATCCTGTGCTACGTCGGCGTCACCCAGTCGGCGTTCGCCAACGCGATCGTGGTGGCGATCAAGGTCGTGGTGATCTGCCTGTTCGTGGGCTTTGGCATTTCCTATATCGACCCGGCGAACTGGCACCCCTTCATCCCGGAAAACACCGGCCCTGGCCAGTTCGGCTGGGACGGGGTGTTTCGCGCCGCGTCCATCGTGTTCTTCTCCTACATCGGCTTCGACGCGGTTTCCACCTCGGCCGGCGAAACCAAGGATCCGCAGAAGAACATGCCGATCGGCATCCTGGTGTCGTTGGCCATCTGCACCGTCATCTACATCATCGTCTGCGCGGTGCTGACCGGCCTGCTGCCCTATACCCAGCTCGGCACCGCCAAGCCGGTGGCCACCGCGCTGGAAGCCCACCCGCAACTGACCTGGCTCAAGACCGCGGTGGAAATCGGTGCCATTGCCGGCTTGTCGTCGGTGGTGCTGGTGATGCTGATGGCGCAGCCGCGCATCTTCTACACCATGGCCAAGGATGGGCTGATGCCCAAGCTGTTCGGCAAGGTGCACCCGAAATTCCGCACGCCTTACGTCGGCACGCTGTTCGTGGGCGTGGTCGCCGCGCTGCTGGCCGGGGTGATCCCGTTGAACGTGCTGGGCGAACTCGTCTCGATGGGTACCCTGCTCGCCTTCGCCACGGTCTGCGCCGGCGTGCTGGTGCTGCGCTTCACCAAGCCCGACCTGCCGCGCCCGTTCCGGGTGCCGCTGGCGATGGTGATCTGCCCCCTGGGCGCGTTGGCCTGTCTGTTCCTGTTCTTCCAGGCCTTCCAGGAACACTGGAAGGTGTTCGTGGGCTGGACCGTGATTGGCCTGGCGATCTACTTCGGCTACGGCATCCACCACAGTCGCCTCGCGAAACGGGCCTAAGCTTCTCTCAAGACCGGCGCGCGACGCCGGTCTTCTTGTTCAATGACCGCGCGTAGCGCCAAGCCGGAACCGCTTCATGTTCAAACAACTTTGGGCCACCAAACACCCGCACGCCAGCCATGAGGCGGCCGACGGGCTGGGCCTGCAACGCGCGCTTGGCCCCTGGGGGCTGACCGCCCTGGGAATCGGCGCGGTGATCGGCGGCGGCATCTTCGTCATCACCGGCCAGGCGGCGGCCGACCATGCCGGCCCGGCGATCATGCTCTCGTTCGTGCTCGCAGCGGTGTGCTGTGCGTTCTGTGCGATGGCCTACGCCGAATTCGCTGCGATGGTGCCGGTCTCCGGCAGCGCCTACACCTACACCTACGCCACCTTCGGCGAGCTGGCCGCGTGGCTCATCGGCTGGATGCTGGTGCTGGAATACGGCGTGTCTGCCTCGGCAGTGGCGGTCAGCTGGACCGGCTACTTCTTGAGCCTGCTCGAGCATTTCGACATCCACCTGCCGGCCGCATTCGTCAGCGCGCCGCTGGACGGCAAATTGCAACCCACCGGGGCGATCGCCAACCTGCCGGCGGCCGGGATCGTGCTGCTGCTGACATGGCTGTGCTATGTCGGCATCCGCAAGTCGTCGGCAATGAACATGGCCATGGTGATCCTCAAGACGGGCTTGATCCTGCTGGTGATCGCGGTAGGCTGGAAATACGTGGACACCTCCAACTGGCACCCGTTCATCCCGGCCAACGAAGGCCCGGGCAAGTACGGCATGGAAGGCGTGCTGCGCGGCGCAGCGATGGTGTTCTTCGCCTATATCGGCTTCGAAGCGGTGTCGGTGGCGGCGCAGGAATCGCATCGCCCGCAACGCGACCTGCCGATCGGCATGATCCTGTCGCTGGTGATCTGCACCGTGCTCTACATCGCGATGGCGGCGGTCATGACCGGCTTGGTGCCGTACACCCTGCTCGGCACCGACGAGCCGGTGGTGACCGCGGTGGCGGCGCATTCGCAGCTGGCCTGGTTGCGCGTGGTCGTGGAAGTGGGCGCGTTGATCGGGCTGTCGTCGGTGGTGCTGGTGATGATCATCGGGCAGCCGCGCATCTTCATGATCATTGCGCGCGATGGCCTGCTGCCCTCGATCTTCACCCGCATCCACCCCAAGTACCGCACCCCGCATGTCAATACCGTCATCACCGGTGTCGGCATCGCACTGCTGGCAGCGGTGTTCCCGCTGGATGTGCTGGGCGAACTGACGTCGATGGGCACGCTGATCGCCTTCGCGGCGGTCTGCGCCGGCGTGCTGATCCTGCGTCGCACGCACCCGGAACTGCCGCGTCCGTTCCGCATGCCGGCCGCCTGGCTGATCTGCAGCGCCGGCGTGTTGAGCTGCCTTGCGCTGCTATCGGCGATGACGCTGCACAACTGGATGCTGATGGGCCTGTGGACGCTGGTCGGGCTGGTGATCTACTTCGGCTATGGGTATCGCCACAGCCGTCTGCGCGACGGCCGCTGAGCCCACGCATGATCGGGCGTCTGGCGCGGCAGGACGATGCCTGCTGCGCTGCACCTGCCCATGCACCGGGGGCGCAGTAGAATAGGTCCATGAATGCGACCACTGCCCCCCTGCCCTACAGCACCACGCGTCTGCACGAGCTGGCGCACCTGCTGATCGCCAATATCCGCGAGCTGGCCCATGCCGGCTGGACGCCTGCGACCAGCAGCAATTTCTCCCACCGTCTGGACGAACAGCACGCGGCCATCACCGTCTCCGGCCGCGACAAGGGTCGCCTGGTCGAAGAAAACATCATGGTGGTGGACTTCGATGGCCTGGCCGTCGGCCGCCCGTTGCGCCCGTCTGCCGAAACCCTGCTGCACACCCAGCTGTATCGCCGGTTTCCGGAGATCGGTTGCGTGCTGCATACGCACTCGCCGGTGCAGACGATTGCCTCCCGCCTGTATGCAGGCAGCGGTGTGATTCGGCTCGAAGGCTACGAATTGCTCAAGGCCTTCGATGGCAACACCACCCACGAAACCGCAGTGGAAGTGCCGGTGTTCGCCAATACCCAGGACATGCAGGTGCTGGCCGCGCAGGTCGATGCCTTGCTGGACAAACAGAGCATGTGGGGGTATCTCATCGAAGGACACGGCCTGTATGCCTGGGGCCGCAACATGGCCGAGGCACGTCGTCATCTGGAAGCGTTCGAATTCCTGCTGCATTGCGAACTCGAACTGCTGAAACTGCGCGGCACGCGCTGAGTACTGTCCGTCCCCCATTCGTGAGCCAGACCGCCATGAGCCGACTGCGTATCTTTGCCGACACCAATCCCGCCACTCCCGAGTTTGATAGCCGCGACGGCGATGCGATCGCCGCTCAGTTGCAGAAGATTGGCGTGACCTTCGAACGCTGGCATGCCAGCGCGCCGGTCGAACCGGGCGCCACGCCCGAGCAGGTGATGGACGCCTACCGTGCCGATATCGATCGCATCAGCGCCGAGCGCGGCTTCAAGACCGTGGACGTGGTCAGCATCGCGCCGGACAACCCCAAGCGCGAAGAAATGCGCGCCAAGTTTCTGGACGAGCACTTCCACAAGGAAGACGAGGTGCGGTTCTTCGTCGCCGGCTCAGGCCTGTTTACGCTGCACGTCGATGCCAAGGTTTATGAGATCGAATGCGTCAAGGACGACCTGATTGCCGTGCCTGACGGCACCCTGCACTGGTTCGACATGGGGCCGGAACCGCACTTTGTGGCGATCCGCTTCTTCACCGAGCCGGACGGCTGGGTCGGACATTTCACCGGCACCGAAATCGCCAAACAATTCCCCCGCTACGCCCCCGAGAAACCTCACAAGGCCAGCTGACGATGACACGACCGCAAGCGATCCTCACCGATATCGAAGGTACGACCAGCAGCATTTCGTTCGTCAAGGACGTCTTGTTCCCGTATGCGCGCCGCGCCATGCCGGCCTACGTGCGCGAACACGGCAATCATCCGCAGGTGCGCCATTGGCTCAACCAGGTGGCCGATGAAATCGGCGAGGACGTGCCGGACGAGGTGCTGATCACCACGCTGCAGACCTGGATCGACGAGGACCGCAAGCACACCGCGCTCAAGGCCTTGCAGGGCCTGATCTGGGGCGACGGCTACAAGACGGCCGACTTCACTGCACATATCTACGCCGATGCGGCGATCCAGTTGAAAGCCTGGCACGCAGCGGGCATTCCGCTGTATGTGTATTCGTCCGGCTCGGTGCCGGCGCAGAAACTGTTCTTCGCGCACAGCGACGCGGGCGACCTGAGCGGACTGATCACCGACTGGTTCGACACCGAAGTCGGCCCCAAGCGCGAAAGCGCCAGCTATCGCCGCATCGCCGAGCGCATTGGCGTGCCGGGACCGGAGATCCTGTTCCTGTCGGATGTGATCGAAGAGCTCGATGCCGCCAAGCGTGCCGGCATGCGCACCGCGCTACTGGACCGCCGGGAGGACTATCCCACGCCGCGTTCGGCCGACGATGTCGGCAGTCACCAGCGCGTGGAGAGTTTTAGCCAGTTGGTGCTGTAAGCACGATCTGCAAGCCGATTGCGCTCGTTGCCGTTTGAGCGCAATCGGTGGTTGGCGCCGCGCAGGCCGCTGATATGCTCCGGCTGCGACGCGCCGCATGCAGCTATCTGACGGGATAATGGCCTGCACTGCGGGCACCGCGCTCGGCCACCCCACCCGTCTTTCCTGGACTTCTGCGCGCGCCATGTCGCTGCCTTCCCCTTTCGCACCACATGCAGTATGGCGACGACTTTCCACGCTGATCGTCGTGGTGGCGTTGATGGCCGGCTGCCATCCGGACGCTGGTGCTGCGCTGCAGGCCCAGCCTGCCGAGAGCCACGATGCAGGCGATCCGGTCGATCAGGCCGCTCTGGCGCACGCATTGAAAGCGTTGCAACCGCAGCGCCCCGGCGTCACCGATCTGTACGTAGTCGGTTTTGCCGGCGATGCCAGCGACGATGTCTTCCGCAACGAGACGCTCTACCTCAAACAGCTGTTCGAGCAACGCTTCGATGCGCGCGGGCGCGTGGTCACGCTGGTCAACAACCCGGACAATCTGGGCGAGCATCCATACGCTCCGCTGGCAACCTACGACAATCTCTACGACACGCTGGCCGCGATCGGCAAGCGCATGGATCGCAAGGAAGACGCGCTGTTGCTGTTCGTCACCACCCACGGTACCGAAGACCACAGCCTGTACGTGCAGGTCGACGACAAGGAAGAGGATTTCATCAGCCCGCAGGATCTGCGCCAGGCGCTGGACGATGCCGGCATCGACAATCGCATCATCGTGCTGTCGGCCTGCTATTCGGGAGGTTTCATTCCCGCACTGCGTTCGCCGCAAACGCTGATCCTCACCGCTGCGCGTGCCGACCGGCCCTCGTTCGGCTGCGGCAATACCTCCAACGCCACCTATTTCGGGCAGGCATGGTTGATCGATGCGATGAACCAGAGCGACGACCCGCTGGCCGCATTCGACATTGCCAAGGCCGCCATCACCGCACGCGAGAAGCAGGAAGGCGAGCTCCCCTCGTTGCCGCAGCAATCGCTGGGCAAGCGCATCGCGCCAGTGCTGGCGCGTTGGCGTGCGGGCGTGCATCTGGGGCCGGCGGTGGCGTATCCGTATCCGCCGGTGGAGATGGATGCCGCGTCGGACCAGGGCGTGGATTCAACCGACTCAGCGGACGCTGCGCCGGTGAGTGACGTGCCACGTTCGAATACCCCGGCAACCGCAAAGCCCTCAAGCACGCTCCCAGCTACACCTGCAGCATCCAATCGATAACCCAGAGCGGGTGCTGAGACTAATTCTCATTTCGTCAGCACCAACCGGGCCTCGCTACACTCGCCCGGCCAGCCAGCCAGCAACCGCCAGCCAGCACGATCTTCGCCAGCGCGCCAACGCCTGCCAGCCCGGATCCCAAAACGCCTCCCTTGTGGAGGCGTTTGTGTTTGTGGCGATCAGGAGACTGCTGCGCAGCTGACACATGCTTCAACGTCGCGCTATCGCAGCCGCGCTTCTGTCCGTGCCGAGATCACGACGACATGGTTCCGTATCGTTGCTCAAGAGCCGCTACACAACGTCACCAGCAATCGCTTGGTGCGATCTAGATTTTCTTGGCGCGAGATACCCCAACCCCAGTATTGGGCGATGTCAGGCACTGTGTGCACCCTCATCCATCCCTTTGGGGCACCCTCTCCCGGTGCGAGAAGGGCGGCGTTGGACGACCGACATCGTTAACCGCCTCAGGGCTCAGCAGTTTGCAGGCGGTACACGGTGCTGGCGTTGTACTGCCCGGTGGGTAGGTTTGCGCGCACCTGGACGGTGTGTTCGCCCACCGCCAGGGTGGTCGGCAATGCACCGCGCCAGAGATGCGTAGACGGCGTGGCCTCCGGCGAGCGGTCGTAACCGCGCAACGCGTCGGCCGCATCATCACGCACATTCTCTGCCAGCACACGCGGATCGCCACGCTCTACCCGCTTCATCGGCTGCCATGGGCCGTTATCGATGCGCATCTCGACCACGGTGTCGTCCTGGCCCATGAAAACATTGGCGTAGACGCCCCACGCCGCATACGCGCCCTTGCGCAGTACCTTGGGCGCGTGCAGCAGCAATTGCGCATCGTCGGCCGCGCGCGCAGCGTGATAAGCCAGCGTGTAGCTGCCGCTGGGCGCAACCTGCAGCACCGCATAGCCATTGGGAGTGCCATCGCTCATCGTCGCATCGGGAATGCCGTCGGCATCCTTGGCACCCGACCAGAACGCACCGCAGGCCGCACCCACGTTGTATTCGTGCAGCGGTCGTGCACCCTGCCAGCCCTCGTCGGCACCGTGATCCACCTGGCGCTGGGTGTGGCTATGACCACTGAGCACCAACACATGCGGAAACTCTTTCAGCAATGCGAACAGGCGGCGGCGATCGGCATGCCGGAAGGTTTCCTGCCCCGGCACTGCATCGAACAGGTGGATATGCATGCCCAGCACCAATAGCCGGTCCCGTGGCAGCTGCGCCAGGTAATTCTGCAGGAACGCGAATTGATCGTCGCGCAGGCCACCGATGTAGGCCTGCCTGCCGCCCGGCGTATAGATCACATCGTCCAGGAACACGAAGCTGGCATTGGCTTCTTCCACCGCATAGGTGTCCGGGCCGTAGACTGCGTGCCAGCTGTCGAGCGACTGCGCATCGTCGTGCGCGTCCAGGTTGAGATCGTGGTTGCCCGGCACATGGAACCACGGCACGCCCAGCTGCGTAGTGACCTTGTTCAAGGCCGGATACAAGCTCAGATCGTCGCTGACGATGTCACCCAGCGTGGTGCCCAGCCTGGCGGTGGTCTTGCCGATGATCGGTTCCACGATGTCGCGCTGGTAGTAGCCAACGTCGGCAAGGCTGGCGGTCTGGCTGTCGGCAAACACCAGCATCTGGAAGCCATCGGCCGCGGTGTCTGCGCGTGGCGTCAGCGCGAAATCCCAGTTGTGCGTGTTGCGGCCAGTCGCGGCGACACCGCCGTATTGATGCTTGGCCGAGCCACGCGGTGCGTAGTGGCGCCAGAATGCAGGCAGGCCATCGGCGGCGGGCAAAAAGCGGCGGTCGCCGGGCTTGATCACGAATACCGTCTGCCCGTCGCGTACCGGCAGGCGGTAGCGGCCCTGCGCATCGGTACGCACGATCTGCTCGCCATTGGAAACCGCCACATCGGCCACCCCCGGCTCATCGGCGCTGCGGCCGGCGCGCCCGTCGCGTTCTTCGTAGACGATGCCATCGACCGCGGTGTCGCGCGCGTATGCGCTTCCCGCGAGCAAGCCCAGTGCCAACAAAGCGAAGCGAGGTTGCATGCGTTTTCCCGCGCGAAGATCCGCGGAAATTGTACATGCCATCGCCAGGCGCACAGCGCGAGTACTCAGGTTGGAAGGCATGACCGCATATCCGTAGGAGCGCACCGGGGCGCGAAGGGGCGCGAAGGGGCGTTACCAAGGACGCCAATCGCGCCCGGGCGCGCTGCTACGCGGCTACGTTATTGATGCCGCGACTCCAGTAACGCCACCGCATCGCCAAGGCCCAGCCCACGTGCGCGCAGCAGCACGATCAGGTGGTAGAGCAGATCGGCCGATTCGCCGAGCAACGCGTCATCGTCCTGCACCACGCCGGCCAGCGCGGTTTCCACGCCCTCCTCGCCCACCTTCTGCGCGATGCGGCGGATGCCTTGTTCGAACAGCTTGGTGGTGTAGCTACCGTGCGGCCGCTCGCGCTCGCGCTCGGCCACCAGGGCATCCAGGCTACCCAGGAACTGCCCGGGCGCAGACGGGAAACAGCTGGTGCGGCCCAGGTGACAGGTCGGACCATGCGGGCGCGCCTGCACCAGCAATGTGTCGGCGTCGCAGTCGGTCTGGATCGACACCACGCGCAACACGTTTCCCGAACTCTCACCCTTGGTCCACAAGCGCTGCTTGCTGCGGCTGAAGAACGTGACGTCACCGCGCTGCCGGGTGACGGCCAACGCTTCGACATTCATGTAGCCCAGCATCAGCACGCGCAGGGTGTCGGCGTCCTGCACGATCACCGGCAACAGGCCATCGCCCTTGCTCCAATCCAGCGTTGCGAGCGCGTCGCCCGTCGCCACTTCGTTACTGCCCATCGCGTACCTCGATCTGTTGCGCGCGCAAGAATCGCTTGAGTTCCGGGATCGGAATCGCGCCGCTGTGAAACACGCTGGCGGCCAGTGCGCCATCCACATCGGCCTGGTCGAAGACGTCGGCAAAGTGCTGCATCTCGCCTGCACCGCCGGAAGCGATCAGAGGCACCCGGCACAACGCACGCACCTGGCGCAGTTGGGCGATATCGTACCCGCGGCGCACGCCGTCGTTATCCATGCAATTGAGCACGATCTCGCCCGCGCCGAGTCGCTGCGCTTCGGCCACCCAGTCCAGCGTACGCATCGGCAACGCCTGGGTCTTGCTCGGATCACCGGTGTAGCGACGCACGCGCCATTGACCATCTTCCTCACGAATCGAATCGATGCCGACCACGACACATTGCACGCCAAAGGCATCGGCCAGTTCGGAAATCAATTGCGGGCGGCCTAACGCGGGCGAGTTGATGGAAATCTTGTCGGCGCCGGCATGCAATACCGCTCGGGCCGTTTCCACATCGCCGATACCTCCGGCCACGCAGAACGGAATATCGATCAGCCGTGCCACCCGCTCGACCCAGGTGTAGTCGACCGAACGCCCTTCCGGGCTGGCACCGATGTCGTAGAACACCAGTTCGTCGGCGCCCTGCGCACGGTAGCGCAAGGCCAGCTCGACAATGTCGCCCATGTCGATGTGGTCGCGGAACTTGACGCCCTTGACCACGCGGCCATCGCGCACGTCCAGGCACGGAATGATGCGACGGCTCAGCATGCCAGTGCCTCTTCGAGATGCAGGTGCCCTTCGAGCAGCGCCTTGCCGAGCACGATGCCGGCACAGCCTGCGGCCTTAGCCGCGGCGACATCGGCAAGATTGCGCGCGCCACCGGAGACCTGCACCTGCAACTGCGGCGTCAGCGCGCGTAGATGCGCATACAGCGCCATGTTGGGGCCGGACAGCATGCCGTCGCGCGCGATGTCGGTGCACAGCAGATGCTGCAGCCCGGACTGCGCGTAGCGCACGGCCAATTGATCCAGCGTAGCGTCTGCAGTTTCGGTCCAGCCGTGCACCGGCAACTGCCAGATGCCATTGGCATCCTGGCGCGTGTCCAGTGCAATCGTCAGGCGGTCGGCACCGAATTCCTGCAGCCAGCCAACCACCATCTCGCTGTTGCGCACTGCCAACGAGCCGATGACCACGCGTGCGGCGCCGGCATCGAGAATGCGCGCCACATCCTCGCGCGAGCGCACACCGCCGCCGGTCTGCACGCGCAAGCCGGTGGCACGCGCGATCTCGCCGAGCGTGCCGGCCAAGGTGTAACCGCCCGCCTTGGCCGCATCCAGATCGACCAGATGCATCCACTGCGCACCGGCATCGGCGAACGCCTGCGCACGCGGCAGCACGTCGTCGCCGTACTGCGTCTCGCGCGCGTAATCGCCTTGCAGCAGGCGCACCACGCGGCCGTTGCGGATATCCAGCGCCGGGTAAACGGTGAAACTCATGGGAAGCTCATCTCAAGAAAATTGCGCAGGATGCGTGCACCGGTGTCGGCCGAACGCTCAGGGTGAAATTGCGCGCCGCAGCGCAGCCCGTTCTGCACGACGGCAGTGAACAACCCGCCGTGATCGCAGGCGGCCACGGTGTCGGCGGTCACCGGCGCAGCGTAACCATGCACGAAATACGCACTTGCGCGCTCGGGCAGACCGGCCAGCAACGCGGATTCGCGCATCGGCACCAGCTGGTTCCAGCCCATGTGCGGCACACGGATACCGAGTGCCGGCGTCATATGCCGTACGATGCCCGGCAGCAGGCCCAGGCACTCGACATCGCCTTCTTCGGAATGTTCGAACAGCAGTTGCATCCCCAGGCAGATACCGATCAACGGCACCTGCAGCGCGCGCAACGGCTCGACCAATCCCTGCGTGCGCAGACGCGACATCGCTTCTGGCGCAGCACCGACGCCGGGCAGGATCACGCGCTGTGCGCCGTGCAGACCTGCCGCATCGCGCACCACGCGTGCGTCCACGCCCAAGCGCTCCAATGCATAGCGCACCGAGCCCAGGTTGGCGCCACCGGCATCGATCAACGCAACATCGGTCATAGCGCACCCTTGGTGGTCGGCAACGCGGTGCCTTCGCGGCGGATCGCCTGGCGTAATGCACGCGCCAGGGCCTTGAAGCAGGCTTCCACCTTGTGGTGATCGTTCTCACCGCGCACGGTCAGATGCAGATTCAAGCCGGACGCATCGCAGATCGAGCGGAAAAAATGCGGCACCAGCTCGGTCGGCATGTCGCCGACGCGCTCGCGCTTGAACTCGCCGTCGAAGACGAAATACGGCCGGCCGCTGAAATCCAGCGCCGCGCTTGCGATGGTTTCATCCATCGGCAACGTGAAGCCATGCTGGGCCTTGTCGCCGGCGACGCGCCAGGGGCTGCTTTCCGGATCGAAGCCATAGCGGCCGATGCCACGCTTGTTGCCCAGCGCTTCACGCAGCGCCTGACCCAGCGCAAGGCCGGTGTCTTCGATGGTGTGGTGCTCATCGATATGCAGATCGCCTTCGGCCCGGATCTCCAGCGCAAAGCCGCCGTGCTTGCCGATTTGTTCCAGCATGTGGTCGAAGAACGGCAGACCGGTGGCGGTCTTCGGTTCGGCCACGCGATCCAGATCCAGTTCGACGCGAATCCTGGTTTCCTTGGTGTTGCGCTGAACCACCGCGCGACGCGGTGCGTCGGCCAGTTCATGGGCGATGCCGGGCCAGTCCCACTCGCCGCCGAACTCGTCGGTGCGCAGCTGAAACCCGCGAATGTTGAGGTTGTGCGCGAACTGGATGTCGGTGATGCGGTCGCCCACCATCGCCGAGCGTGCCCAATCGATGCTGCGGTCCTGCAGATACGGCACCATCAGGCCGATACCGGGCTTGCGCGTGGGCGCATTGTCGGCAGGCCAGCTGCAATCGATCAGCACGTCGCGGAATTCGATGCCCTGGCTGGCGAAGATCTGCAGCATCAGGTTGTTCGGGCCTTCGAAGGACGCGCGTGGGTAGCTCTCGCTGCCTAGCCCATCCTGGTTGCTGACAATGACGAACTGATAGCCGGCATCGCGCAGCTTGAGCATCGCCGGAATCACGTGATCGACAAAGCGCAGTTTCTCGTACGCGTCGATCTGGTAGTCGGCCGGCTCGGTGATCAGCGTGCCGTCGCGGTCGACAAAAAGAATCGGGGTCATGCGACGGCCTCCTGCGTGCGTTGCAGCGCGCTCAGCACGCGTTGGTTCTGTTCGTGCGTGCCCAGCGTGATGCGCAGCGCGTCGGCCAGGCGCGGCACTGCGCGTTGATCGCGCACCACCACACCGGCATCGAGCAACGCCTGGAACGCCGCCTCGGCATCATCGAAACGCACCAACAAGAAGTTGCCTTGCGAGGGATAGACCTGCCGCACACCGGCCAGCTGCGCGAGCGCCTCGTGCACGCGCTCGCGCTCACTGCGCACCTCGGCGATACGCCGGCGGGTCACCTCCAGCGCCGGCGCAGACAAGGCCTGCTCGGCCATGGCTGCACAGGGTGTGGGCACCGGGTACGGCGCTTGGCAGCGGCGCAGCAGGGCAATCAACTCGGCATTGGCGATCAGTGTGCCGATACGCGCCGCCGCCAGCGCATGCGCCTTGGAAAGCGTACGCAACACCGCGAGATTGTCGTAACGCCCGAGCAGACCGACCGCCGAAGGCACATCGGAAAATTCGCCGTAGGCCTCGTCCACCACCACCAGCGCCTTGCCTTGCAAGGCCTGCAGCGCTTGTTCGATCTGGTCTAGCGCAATGGCCGAACCAGCGGGATTGGATGGCGAACACAAAAACACCAGCTTGGCGTTCGAGGCCAATGCCCTCGCCACTATTGCAGGGATATCTGCACGGAAACCATCTGGCCCATCGACCAGCGGCACGTCCACCAACGGTGCGTTCTGCAACCGCGCGCACACCGCGTACATGCCGAATACCGGCGGCGTCACCAGCACTGCATCGCGCCCTGGCACGCACAGGCCGCGTACCAGCAGATCGATCGCCTCGTCGCTGCCGCGGCCGATCAACAGCTGCTCCGGCGCGCAACCGTACAGCGCCGCAAGCGCGCTGCGCAGGCCCTTGGGTTGCGGGTCGGGATAGCGCCGCGTGCTGGCGTCGGGATCGGCGGGATTCGCCCACGCGGACTCGTTGGCGTTGAGCCACACATCGCCCTGCAACGCACTGGTGCGCGCCGACGAATAGCCCGCAAATGCACGCAGATCTTCGCGTACCAGATCCAGAATCGACGACGCGCTCATGCCGCCACTCCCATGCGCAGCGCCACCGCGTTGGCATGCGCATCCAGCCCCTCAGCGCGGGCAAGGATCAATGCGCATTGACCGATGCCGTCGATGCCGGCCTTGCTGGCTGCCTGCACGCTGACCATATTCTGGAAGCTGGCCACACTCACCCCGCTGTAGGCGCGCGCCGCACCGCTGGTCGGCAGCACATGATTGGTGCCGCTGCAGTAGTCGCCAAGCGCTTCGGGCGTGTAATCGCCAAGAAACACCGAACCGGCCGCTTCGACTTGCGCCAGCCACGCGCGCGGTTCGCGCAGCGCAAGAATCAGGTGCTCCGGCGCATAGCGATTACTGATCGCAAACGCCTCATCCAGCGCCTGCACCTTGATCATCCGCGATTGCGCCAGCGCCTGGCGCGCGATGTCGGCACGCGACAGTTGCGCAAGCTGAACTTCCAGCTGTACTTGCACCGCATCGATCAACCCGTCGCTGTCGGACAGCAACAGCACCTGCGAATCGGGCCCGTGTTCGGCCTGCGACAACAGATCAGCAGCCACGAAGGCCGGCTGCGCGCCCGCATCGGCGATCACCAAGACCTCCGAGGGGCCGGCCGGCATGTCGATCGCCGCCGCTCCGGACTGGGCCACCTGCTGCTTGGCTTCGGTGACATAGCTATTGCCCGGGCCGAACAGCTTGTCGCAACTGGGTACCGACTCGGTGCCATACGCCATCGCCGCGATCGCCTGCGCGCCACCGAGCTTGAACACGCGGCGCACGCCGGTGAGTTGCGCGGCCACCAGCACCGCCGGGTCCACGCTGCCGTCCTTGCGCGGCGGCGTGCACAACACCACCTCGCGGCATCCGGCCAGACGCGCCGGCACACCCAGCATCAAGGCGGTTGATGGCAACGGCGCGCTGCCTGCCGGCACGTACAGACCCACACGTCCGATCGGCCGCACGATCTTTTCGCACACCACGCCGGGCGCGGTTTCCACCGCATAGCCCTCGCTCATGCCGGCGCGGTGGAAGGCGTCGATGCGTGCGACCGCATCTTGCATGGCCTGGCGCAGCTCCGGCGCCACGGCCGCTTCGGCGGCAGCGAAGTCGGCTTCGCTCACGGCGAAGCTCTCCAGCGATACGCCATCGAAACGCGCGGTGATCTCGCGCAAGGCGGCATCGCCGCGTGCACGCACATCGGCAATCAATGCAGCCACTGCGTCGCGCGTCTGCGTGGCCACGGTCTGTACCGGGCGAGTCAGTGCATCGGTTCGCGCGGCACCGTCGAGTTGGGACCAATCGAGAATCTTCATGCCAGCGAGCGCTCCACCGTCAACACCATCAAGCCTTGCGCACCTGCGCGTTCGAGTTCTTCCAGGCGCTGCCAGGTCACCGCGCCATGGCACATGGTCTGCAAGCGCAGCGCGCCGTTGCCATCGTCGGGCAACTGCACCAGCGGGTCGGCGTCAGGCAGCAGGCGGCGCAGCGCATCGACATTGGTCTGCTCGGCGCGGAACATCAGCAGCTTGCTGTCGCGCAATTTGAGTACGCCGTCCATGCGCCGCAGCAGCATTGCCAGCAGGCCGGCACGCGCATCGGCCGGCTCGCGCACCGCGCCGGCCAGCACTGCTTCGCTTTCCATCACCAGTTCGACCGGCTTGAGCTGGTTGGCGGCCAGGGTGGCGCCGCTGGAGACCAGATCGCAGATCAGATCGGCAGTGCCCAGGCGCGGTGCGATTTCCACCGAACCGGACAACTCCACCACCGTCGCGTCGATGCCCTGCCGCTCCAGCCAATCGGCCAGGATCGCCGGGTAGCTGGTGGCGATACGCTTGCCCGCCAGTTGCCCCACGCCGTGCCAGTCCCATTCTTCCGGCACGGCGAGCATCAGGCGGCACTGGCCGAAGCCGACCCCACGCACGGCGTGATAGGCAGCCGGCAAGCCGTTGCGGCGACGCTCGGCGGCCTGCTCTTCCAGTTCGTTCTGGCCGACGATGCCCAGATCGCAGACGCCATCGGCGATCAGGCCGGGGATGTCGTCGTCGCGCACCAGCAGCAGGTCCACCGGCAACGATTCGCCGTAGCAGAACAGCTTGTCGCGGCTCTGCCGCCAGCTCAGCCCGCAGGCGGCCAGCAGGCTGCGCGCCGGCTCGGCCAGGCGGCCGCTCTTCTGGATGGCGATACGCAGCCGGTCACGTGCCGGCGCTGCCGTGGAAGCACTCATCTCGTTCTCTCAATGGGAGGCGTCAGGGCGCGAAGACTGCTCGCGCAAGGCCGCGGCATAGCCGCCGGCACCGTGGTCCAGGGTGCGCGCAACGCGCCCGATGGTGGTGACGCTGACCTGGGTCAGCTCATGGATTTCGCGATACGGCACGCCCTTGACCAGCAGCGGCACCACCCGCCAGCGGTCGGCCATGGCTTCCAGCTCGGCAGGCGTGCAGAGGTCACGCAGAAACGATTCGACCGCCTCGGGCGCGCGCAGGCATGCCAGCGCATCGGCCAGCATCGTCAGAGATGCGGCAACATCGGTGTTCTCGCGGGGGGCAGGTCGTTGTTTCATTGCGTTAATGTAATAGCGTGTTAGTACATTAACGCAAGCCCTGCCTCGGGACAAGTCGACCGCATTGAAGCATTCATGGAGAAACTGCTCGCCCACCTGCCTGTTACGAAAACGCCCACTGACATCTGATGTCAGTGGGCGCGTTCTGCGCTACGGCACATGGGTCGCGGGCGAAATGGTCACCAAGCCTGTGACGTCTTCAAACTGACGATATCAGTCGCCCTGGACGCCGCCAGCCACCAGCATTGCCCTGGCCTGTTCCAGTTCCACCTGCAAGGTGCTGGCCAGCTCATCGCGGGCGACGTCGAACTGCTGCTCTCGCACCAGGTCTTTCACCGCCACCACGCCGCGTGCCAGTTCGTCGTCGCCGGCCAGCACCACGAAGCGGATGCCGGCACGAGCCGCATACTGGAACTGCTTGCCGACCTTCTTTGGCTCCATCTGCACCTCGGTGTTGATGCCACCGATGCGCAGCCGGCGCGCGATATCCAGCGCGTCGTCCAGGCGAGTCTCGTCCATCAGCGCCACCATCGCCTGCACGCTGCTTTCGGCGATGCCCTGGATCAGGCCGGCCTCGCGCAGCTGCCAGAACAGGCGGGTCAAGCCGATCGAAATGCCCACGCCCGGCAGCTTGGACTTGGTGTAGTGGCTGGCCAGGCTCTCGTAACGGCCGCCCGAACAGATCGAGCCGATCTGCGGGTGGTCGGTCAGCGTGGTTTCGTAGACGGTGCCGGTGTAATAGTCCAGCCCGCGCGCGATGGAGAAATTCAGGCAGTACGCGCTCTCGGGCACGCCTAGCGCCTTGACCAGCTCAAGCACTTCGCGCAAATCGTCCGCGCCAGCATGCAAATCTTCGTTGCCACCGCTGCGCGACTGCACCTCGTTGACTACCCAATCGATCTTGTCCAGCGCATCGGCATGGGAAACCGAACGAATTTTGGCGAAATCCAAGATGCGCCGCACGGCGTCCTCGGCTAGGCCAAAGTCCGGCCCCATCAAGGTGGCCCGTACATCCTCGGCGCTGCGCTTGTCGAGCTTATCGACCTCGCGCAGCACCAGGGCCTGTTGCTCGGCATCGACCACACCCTGCGCGTGGAAGAATCCACGCAGCAGCTTGCGGTTGTTCAACTGCACCTTGAAGTCGCCGATGCCCAGCTCGGCGAACACGGCATGGATCACCGCCAGCACTTCGGCGTCGTAACGGATGCTCAGCGCATCCTTGCCGATGACGTCGATATCGCACTGGTAGAACTCACGGAAGCGCCCGCGTTGCGCACGTTCGCCGCGATACACGCGCTGCATCTGGTAGCGCCGGAACGGGAAGCTCAGCTCGTGCTCATGCTCGGCGACGTAGCGCGCCAGCGGCACGGTCAGGTCGAAGCGCAGCGCGAGCTCGGGCAGGCCACCGTTCTCGCCGCCCGCATCGGCTGCCGCAGCAGCATTGGCCAGCGCGCCGGTGGACTGCACGAAATACACCTGGCGCTCGGTTTCGCCGCCGGATTTGGTCAGCAGCACATCCGACAGCTCGAACACCGGGGTCTCGACCGGCAGGAACCCGAACCGCTCGTAGTTGCGGCGGATGACGTCCAGCATGCGCTGGAACGCGATCTGCTCGCGCGGCAGCAATTCCATGATGCCGGGCGGCGTACGGGGCTTGATCACGAGCGAAACTCCTGCAGGACAATGTGGCGAACGCACAATTCTACCGGCTGGGCGGCCGCGCTGACCGCATGGCGTATCATTCAATGCGTCCCAGCAGTGCATGGCCCATGTACCGGCAGCTTTCCGACCCCAGCGCGACCTGCCCGGCGCCCAGCACGGCATCCGCCAGTGGCACGCCCAACTCAGATTGCGCCCTTTGCGCCGTGCGCGGCCGGGCCATTTGTGCGGCGCTGTCGGCGCAGGAGATGGACGCGCTGGACCAGGTTACCCACGCGGCGGCCTACGCGCCCGGCAGCACCCTGGTGCGTGCGGGCGAGCCCCGGCACAACGTCTATACCGTGACCTCCGGTGCGTTGCGCATGGTGCGCACGCTGGCCGACGGGCGCCGCCAGATCACCGGCTTCGTGCTGCCAGGCGACTACGTCGGGCTCACCGAAACCGCGCAGCACCGCCACGATATCGAAGCCATCGTCGACAGCCGGGTGTGCCGCACGCCGATGGCGCAAATGCGCCAGCTACGCGAGCGCTACCCGCAGCTGGAACGCAAGCTGCTGCAACGTGCCAGCATGGAGCTGGCTGCAGCGCAGGACACCGGCCTGCTGCTGGCACGCCTGCAACCGAGCGAACGGCTGGCGCATTTCCTGCTGCGGCTGGCCGCTCGCTCCACCCAGCCCGGCGCCAGCGGCGACACCGTGGCGCTGCCGATGAGCCGCGGCGATATTGCCGACCATCTGGGGCTGACCGTGGAAACGGTGAGCCGCACCTTCACCAAACTGCGGCAGCAGCAGTTGATCGTGCTACCGCAACTGCAGCTGGTGCAGATCCTGGATTACGCCGCACTACGCCGCCTGGCCGGCGATACGGTGTAAGGGTTGGCGGCTGATTGATGGATTTCATTGATGCGGCGATGCGTGCTTGTCGACGCAGTCGGTCGGGTCGGTGACGCGCGATCACTCAGCGCCCGGCCACTGCACGCGCTGCCGCACCGCCACATCCACTGCTCAGCAGCCGCGACTGGCGCAGCCAGGCCCGGTCCGGGTAGTAGGCGAACACGAACGCACCGTCGCGCAAGGTATCGATCAACTGCTTGGCCACCGCTGGCCGCACCGCCGGGCAGCCCAGGCTGCGGCCGAGCCGGCCCTGGCTGCGGATGACGGCTTCGCTGACATAGGGCGCGCCATGGATCACGATGGCGCGATCGCGTGCGTGGTCGTTGAACCCCGGCTCCAGACCCTTGAGCCGCAACGAGTAACCGTTGTGCCCGGTGTACGACTCCTGCGCGGTGAACGCGCCCAGGCTGGACTGGAAGCTGCCATCGTCATTGGAGAACTTCGCCGCCAGGTTCTCGCCGGTATTGCGCCCGTGCGCGACCCATTCGCGAAACAACAGGCGCTGCTTGTCCAGATCGAACACCCAGAGCCGGCGCTCGGTCGAGGGGCGGCTGTAGTCGATGACGCTGAGCACCCGTTCGGCACCCACCTGCTGGCGCTGGCGGGCGCATTGCAGCGCCTCGGTGGCCAGGGCCAGCACCTGACGGTCCAGCGACGGCGCCTGGCGCGCCAGCGCCTCGACCAGACCCACACGCGGGGCGCCCAGGGGCGCGACCGGTGATCCAGCCAAGGCATCGGCCGCACTGGCCGCACCAGCCGCTGCCCACCCGCACAAGAAGCCGGCAACGGCGATCATTCGATAAGACATGCAACAACCCACAGCGGACGCGGCGCCACGACGGGGCCGCACCCGGCTAGAAATAGCCGCATGCGGGCCACTTTCCAACCCCGGTGTCTGAACGCGTTGGGTCAGGCGGCATCGGCAAGCAAGCGCTGCCGAAGGGCTGCGTAGTCCGGCGCCAGTGCTTCGGCATGCGCCGGGCGCTGCAGCAGCGCGGCCAGCGCCGGCGGAACCTCCACCGCGCGGCCGATCAATGGCTCCACCACCCCCTCGAACTTGGCCGGATGCGCGGTGGCCGCTACCGCCCAGTCGCCAGTGCCGCCCTCCGCGCCTTCGGCACGCAATTGTTCGAGCACATGCACCGCGGTGGCGGTATGCGGGCAATGCACCTCGCCGTAGCGGGCGAAGCGCTGCTGCACGGTGTTGCGAATCGCCGCATCGTCCACCGACAAGGCCCGGAATTCCTCGCGCAAGGCGGCATCGTCGCCGTTATAGAGCCAACGCAGCCGCTCGAAATTGCTCGGCGCGCCCACGTCCATCGCATTGGCCAGCGTGGCCACGCTGGGCTGCGGTGCGTAGGCATCTCCCGCGAAATAGTCCGGCAACACGTGATTGGCGTTGGACGCCAGCGCGATGCGGCCCAATGGCACCCCTAGCGCGCGCGCGATGATCGCCGCCAGCGCGTTGCCCAGGTTACCGGTAGGCACGACCAGGTTGAGCGCGCTGCCCGAGGCTGCATGGTGTTCCAGCGCGGCATGTGCGTAGTAACTCATCTGCGGCAGCAACCGGCCCAGACTGATGCTGTTGGCCGAACTCAGCGGCACCTGCGCCTGCAATGCGGCATCGTTCAAGGCCTGCTTGACCATTGCCTGGCAGTCGTCGAACGAGCCGGCCACGCGCAGGGCCTGGATGTTGTCGCCGAAACACCCCAATTGATGCGCCTGCCGCGGCGACACGCGGCCGTCCGGATACAGCACTACCACGCGCAGGCCTGGCTGGCGATGGAACGCGGCGGCCACGGCGGCGCCAGTGTCGCCGGAGGTGGCGACCAGGATGGTGAGCGGGCGATCTTCGGCACGGCGCAGGCGGGTCAGGCAGGCGGCCAGGAAGCGCGCACCGAAATCCTTGAACGCGGCGGTGGGCCCATGGAACAGCTCCAGCGCGTAATCGCCCGGCGTACCCAGCGCCACCAACGGCGCCGGGAAATCGAAGGCTTCAGCGCAGATGGCGGGCAGCTCGGCGGCCAGCGCATCACCTTCGAAAAACGGCTGCAGCAGCACGGTGGCGGTGTCGGCCAGGCCGGCGCCCGCAACCAGCGTACGCGCAGGCGGCAGGGTCTGCGGCACGTAGAGGCCGCCATCGGGCGCCAGCCCGGCGGCAATGGCCTGGCTCAGGTTTGCGGCGGGGGCACCGCCACGGGTGGAGATAAACATCAGCATGACTCCAGATAAAGCGAAGGCTGGGCGGTACCCATGACAAGCGGTGCCGCGTGTGACGGAGCCGGACGTCGGGCTGCGCCGGCATCTGGCCGAAGGGGTGCGCACGGTCGATGGCGCGGGGCTATGCTGCGCGCACCCTTCCGTGGAGTCGGCAGATGATCAAGGTCAGTGTGATGTACCCGTACCGCGACGGCGCTCGCTTCGATCACGCCTACTACCGCGACCAGCACATGCCGCTGGTGAGCGCGCGCATGGGGCCGGCCTGTTTGAAATATACGGTGGACAAAGGCATCAGCGGCGGCGAGGCCGGCAGCCCGCCGGCGTTCATCGGGATGTGCCACATCTTTTGCGCGTCGCAGGAAGCCTTCAATGCCAGCTTCGGCCCGCATGCGGGCGAGATCCTGGGCGACATCGCCAACTACACCGACCTGACCCCGGTGATGCAGATCAGCGAAGTCGTCGTCGACTAAACAGCGCCTGGCGAGCTGCAGGCCAGACCTGCTGCCTGCTGCCTGCGGCGCGTTTTCATTGCATGCGTCCCGATTCATCCGAGTAACCGCGCCGCAGGACTTGCGATTGGCGAGACCCAGGCCTGGCTATCGAACCCTGCAGCCGCAAACCCGGCCTGCACTGCGGTTGCCGCAGCCTCTGCAGCGGCACGCGATTCAAACCAGGCAAACACACTTGGCCCGGCGCCGGAAATGCTGGCGCCGAGGGCGTTGTGGTCCAGCGCTGCCTGTTTGGCGTCTGCGAAGCCGGCGATCAATGGGGCGCGACGCGGTTCGATCAGGACATCACGCAGGCCTGCGCGTACCAGGTCTGGATCGCCGGCATGGCAACCGGCCAACACCAACGCCAGATTGGTGCTCTGCGCGACGAACTCGCGCAATTGATAATTGCCCGCCAAGGCTTCGCGCGCGCGCCGCGTTTCCAGCACTGCATCCGGATGCACCAGCAGGCTATGCCAAGCGGGTGGCACCGCGATTGGCACCAGGCGTTCCAGCGTGCACAACACCAAACCACCTACAAACAGCGGCCCCAGATTGTCGCCGTGGCGGCTGCCGCTGGCTACCGCTTCGCCATCGAGCGCGTATTGGTAGAGCTGGTGGTGATCCAATGGCGAGGCCAGTAGCGCGTTTGCCGCAACCAGGGCCGCGACGCATGACGCGGCAGACCCGCCCATGCCCGAGCTCAGCGCGATGCCTTTGTCGATCTCGACTTCGAACCCATAAGGCAGCTGCAAGGCGGCACGTAGCGAAATGAGTGCAGCGCCTGCAGTGTTGCGCTCGGCATCCAGGGGCAGCGCCACCGTCGTGCCGCGAATCGCAGCTATGCGCACCACCGGCGCTTCGATACGGCGCACGGTCACGGTGTCGCCGATGCCATCGATCGGATAGCCGAGCAGATCGAATCCCACCGCGACATTGGCAACCGATGCTGGTGCGAAGGCGCGCGCTTCGTGCAGGCCGTGTTTGTCCAAAGATGCGCGATCGCAGCGATGCGCCTGCGCCACCGCTGCCTGGCTCACGCCGGCATGGCTGACAACAGTCTGCGTCATAGTCGCGCGCCCTCGCCTGCCGCCACGCGCAGCAGATCGGCGAACACGCCTGCCGCGGTCACTTCCGGCCCCGCGCCCGGGCCTTGCACCACCAGCGGGTTCTCGCAGTAGCGACGCGTGGTGAACTGCACCACATTGTCGGTGAGGCGCAGATTGGCGAAGGCGTGATCGGCGGGCAATTCCACCAGGCCCACGCTGGGCGCGCGGTCCGGCGGCAGCTGCGCCACATAGCGCAGCACGTTGCCGCGCGCACGCGCATCGCGCAGGCGCTGCGCGAACACCGCATCCACTTCGGAGAGCCGCGCCATGAAATCGTCCACGCTGGCCTGACGCAGCCCTTCCGGCACCAGGCTTTCAACCTGCACGTCTTCCAGGCTGATGGAGCGCCCTGCTTCGCGCGCCAGGATCACCAACTTGCGCGCCACGTCCACGCCGGACAGATCGTCGCGCGGATCCGGTTCGGTGTAGCCCATGCCACGCGCCTGCGTCACCAGTTCGGCGAACGGCACGCTGCCGTCGTATTTATTGAACAACCACGCCAATGTGCCGGAGAAGATGCCTTCGATGGAGGTGACTGCATCGCCGGTATCGACCAGGTCGCGCAGCGTGGTGATCACCGGCAACCCGGCGCCCACGGTGGCTTCATAACGGAAGCGCGCCCCACTGGCATCGGCCGCGGTGCGGATCGCCTCATAACGCGCCAGCGGGCCGGAACCGGCCTGCTTGTTCGGCGTGACCACATGGATGCCGGCGGCCAGCCAGCCCGCATAACGGTCGGCCACTTCGGCGCTGCCGCTGCAATCGATGATCACCGCATGCGGCAGATGCGCAGACAGCAGATGCGTGGTGAAGCGTTCCAGATCGGTGGGCGTGGCGGCAGATGCAAACGCATCGCGCCAGTCGCCGACCAGCCCGCGTTCGTCCAGCAGCATGCGACCGCGTGAGACCACCGCACGCAGGCGCAGATCCAGATTGGCCTTGCCCAGCAACTGTGGCTGCGCAGTGCGCAGTTGATCCAACAGCGCCGCGCCCACATTGCCCGGCCCGATCACGCCCACAGAGAACGTCTGCGGCGACAACCAGAAACCTGCATGCGCCGCGCGCAAGGCCTTGGTGGCGTGCGCCGCATCGATGGCCACCGAGATGTTGCGTTCGGACGAGCCCTGCGCAATCGCCAGGATATTGACTTGCGCGCGGCCCAACGACTCGAACAGCCGTGCCGCCACACCCGGCTGGCCGGCCATACCATCGCCCACCGCTGCCAGCACGCTGATGCCGGTGGTCAGCTGCACGCGCTGCACCTGGCCGACCGTGAGTTCATGCGCGAACGCCTGCAGCAATGCGTTGCGTGCGCGTTCGGACTCGTGCTGCTTGACCACGCAGCAGATCGAATGTTCAGAGGAACCTTGCGAGATCATCACCACCGACACCTGCGCGGTGCGCAGCGCTGCAAACACGCGTTCGGCCGTGCCCGGCACCCCGATCAGACCGGTGCCTTCCAGATTCAGCACCGCCAGATCCGGGCTCAACGTCAGCCCCTTGATCGGCCCGCTCACCGCACTGCTGGCAGTGATGCGCGTGCCGGGATGCTCGGGCTGGAAGGTGTTGCGGATGATGATCGGCAGGCCGCGTTCGATCGCCGGCGACATCGTTTGCGGATGCACTACCTTCGCGCCGAAGTACGCCAGCTCGCAGGCCTCGTCGTAGCTCAGCGTTTCCAGTTGCACCGCTTCAGGCACGACGCGCGGGTCGGCCGACAGCACGCCGTCCACGTCGGTCCAGATATGCAGTTCGTCGGCATCGAACAACGCGGCAAAGATGGCACCCGAATAATCGCTGCCGTTGCGGCCCAGCGTGGTGATGCGGTCGGCGCGGTCGCGCGCCACGAATCCGGTGACCACCACGCGCGTTTGCGGATGCGCCTGCCGCCAGGTTGCCAGACGTTGCGCACTCGCCTCCCAGTCCACATCCACACCCAGTTCGCCGCGATTGACCACCAGCACGTCGCGCGCGTCCAGCACCGCGCAGTCCTCGCCGATCGCGCGGAAGTGATCGCCCAGCAGCTGCGCCGAATACACCTCGCCCAGGCCCTGCACGCGGTCGAGCACTTCGCGCGGCAATTCGCCGATGACCGCAAGCGCGCCGAGGATCTGCGACAGATGTTCGAAGCGCTCGTCCAGCCACTCCACCGTTGGCCCGGAATGCTCGCCGAGCAACGCCACTGCCGCACCGCGATGGCGTGCACGTGTTTCGTGCCACCGCTCGCGCCATTCGGGGCGATTCTTCGCCGCAAGTTCGGCCAGTTCGATCAAGGCATCGGTGACGCCCTTCATTGCCGAGACCACGGTGACCTGCACCGTCTCGTCGCGTGCAAGCAGCAGCTGCGCCACATGCCGATAGCGCTCGGCATCAGCCACCGAGGTGCCGCCGAATTTGTGCACGACAGTGCGCGCAGAGGACGCAAGAACAGCAGCGGGTTCGAACGAAACAGCGGGCGATGACATCGACAGACCTCGTTGGGGGAGGCCCCGTCCGCATCGGATGAGAGAGGGAAGCCCCCGCATCCTGATCCGGGTGCGGGGCCGTTGTTTTCGGAAGTTACGCGAAGACGACGGACCGCACCGGGCGAATGGTGGCGGTAGTAATGATGGTGGTAATGCCGGCCACGCCCGCACCTGCCAGCAGTAGCGGCTGGCAGAGAAGCGAAGCGGTGGCGGAGGCGTTACCCATGCATGCAAAAGACATCACCGGGCCGAGGCCTGTCAAGCATTGCGTGAATGGGCAGGCGCATGCGTTGGGCGTACGGAACAGAAATCCTTTTTGCTCAGGGATTTAAGCACTGTGCGTGCAAGCAATTGATTGCTATGGAAACTTTTGGACCGGCCTTGCAGAGCCATGCTGCGCAGCTTTCTAACCTTCATTGATCGAGTCGTGTGCTCGGCCGACGCGATAGGCTGACTGGATCGCCAGCGTTCGATGCATCACATCGCTGCAGGCAGCAGGTCGCTTCAAGCAATAGACAACTTCGCATCAAGCAACAGATCGTCGCTATCGCGACCCCGAGTCGGTGCGGGCCAAGGTCAGCAGCGCAGATCAGCCAAGCACCTGAGGGTTGAGTTGCCAGACCGAAAAATTGAGCGCCGCCGCAAAGCTCACCCACGCCAGATACGGCACCAACAACCACCCCGCCAAAGCGTGCCTCTTCGCAAACGCCCCAATGGTGCCCACCAGCACGAGCCACAGCGCCACGATGTCCGCGAATGCCCACGCCCCCAGATGCCACGCAAAGAACAACCAACTCCAAAGCCCGTTGAGCGCCAGCTGCACGACGAACAGTGTCAGCGCCATGCGCGCACCAGCCCATCTCCCACGGCGCCACACCAACCACACCGACACCGCCATCATTCCGTACAGCACCATCCACACCGGCCCGAACAGCCAGCCCGGCGGTGCCCACGCCGGCCGCTGCAGCTGCGCATAAAAGCTGGCGGCCTGGATCGATGCAGTTGCGCCCAGCGCGGCTGCGGCATAGCAAAGCACCAACCAGCCGAGAAGGCCGAACCATTGCGATTTTTTGAAACGATCTTGGGTCATGACTGCTGTAGCCTCGCATCAGCGTTGGTCAGCGTCGCGCCATCAGGTCGGCAAATCTTCTTAACTCACCATCAACGAGATCTCGCTGTTCCGGAGAAAGCAGCACACTGATTTCTTGGGTTCCAGAAACGCAATCGACAAGATCAATTCCTACCCAGCCTGAGGACCAAAATTCAACCGCCCCCATTTTGTTAAAACTTTCAACCTCCACTCTCTGAAGATCTCCGAAATCACCATTCTTGAATTCACTGTAGATAAATTCGCAACCGTTCATAAAAGATAAGAAGTTCTCTTTAAACCGATCTGTGTTCATTGCCAATTTCCATCGACGCCAACAACCTTAACACTGCCAGGGCAGTGGAATTTCCTTACCACCCTGTAAGACGAACGCTGCGATTAGCCTGCATCTGGCCCAGGCATCTTGCCCCATACTTTGCGCCTTGTTGAAGACTGCTAAGTCGTTGCCTGCCTGCATAGCGAGGTTGCCGCCGGCACTGAACTCGGTGCCGTGGACGGTTTCGTCGCGGGTGCTGGTGGTCTGCCTGAAACGCTTGCGCGTCTCCAGGACATCGCTGGTGTCCACCGTGGTCAGGGTGCTGGCGTTGATGTCGTTGCCGGCGCTGACGCCCAGCCCCTTGCCTGCATCGAGTTTTGCAGCGACCAGGTTGACGTCGTTGCCGGCGCTGAGGATCAGGTTGCCGCCGGCGGTGAGTTCCTGCTGGTCGATGGTTTGGGTGGTCGTGGTGGTGCTGACGCGGGTCTTGCCGTTGCGGCTCTTGTAGCTGTCGGTCTGGCTGTCGTTGAGGACGGATTCGACGTTGAGGTTGTTCCCCGCGGCAGCGATCAGGTCGCCGCCGGCTTTGACCTCGGCCTGGCGGATGGTCACGTCGTTGCCGGCGGCCAATTGCAGGCTGTCGCCGGTGCTGATGCTGGTGCGCGTGCCGGCCATGCCATCCAGGCCGACGACCGGGGCCAGCGAGAGGTTGTTACCTGCCTGCAGTGCTGCGCTGCCGCCGGCCTTGATGGTCACGCCATGCAGTTGCAGGTCGTTGCCGGCCGAGACGATCAGGTCCTTGCCCGCAGTCACCGACACGGCGTCACCGCCACGCAGCAGGCCATTGTCGTCGCGCAAAGCGCTGGGCGTGAGGCTGAGGTTGTTGCCCGCGATCAGCGCCGCGCTGCCGCCCGCCTGCACGCGGGTGCCGGTCAGCGTCATGTCGTTGCCGGCGAACAGCTGCAGGGCGTTGCCCGCACTGATGCCCGACAGGATGCCGGCGCCATTGATGGCCCTGGACGCTTCGCTGACCAGGTTGTTGCCAGCGGCCAGCGCGACATCGCGGCCCTGGATCTGGCCCTGGTTGAGCAGGTCGTTGCGCGCTTGCAGCGACACCGTGCCGGTGCCGCTGATGCGGCCCTGGTTGAGCAGGTTGCCGGCGGTGACGCTGACGTCGGCGCCGGCGATCACGCCCTGGTTGCTCAGGGTGTTGGTGGCGTTGAGTTCGACGTTGCCGCCAGCGATCAGCGCGCCGTTGCCACGCAGCTGCAGCGAGTTGGACGCCAGGTAGACCACCGGCACCAGCACGGTCTGGCCCTGGTACTCCTGCTCCACCATCCACACGATGTCCTGCGTCAGTGCAGCGGCCTGGGCGGCAGTCAGGCCCACGCCCATGCTCAGCTGCAGCTGGCCTGCAGCGGCCACGCCGGCCTCCAGCAAGGCGCGGTATTGCGCCACGCCATCGGCGTAATTGCCCAGATAGCGACGACCGGTGAGCTGGGTGATCTGGTCCAGCACCAGCCGCTGCTCATAGAAGCCGTCGCCCAGGCGGGTCTGGGTCCACTCCGGGTCCACGCCCAGCTTGTCCAGCAGGAAATCGCTGCTGATGAAGTTGTCGTAGTTGACGAAGCGCGGATCGGTCTCGATCAGGTAGCGACGGCCCGGGCCGTTGCTGCGCCACGCGTTGATGCCACCCAGGCCGATTGCTGCGCGGCCCATCGCCGTGCGGTCGGTGACCGTGCCACTGGACAGGCGATACAAGCCGCCGATAGGAAGATCGATCTGCGTCAGCGAGGTCTGACCGCCGCCGACGATATTGGTGACGGGGATGCTGGCCTGGTCGACGCGCGTACGGGTTGCGTTCGCGCCCGTCGTGACACCGGTACCGGCGGCGGTGGTCTGCACAGTCGCCTGATCGACGCTGCTGCGCACCAGGCCGCGGTCGTTGGACATGACCGGTGCGACCGACATCTTGACGATGCCGCCCGATGTGGCCAGCGTGGCGTCCTGCGTGTTGGCGCCGACGTGCGTGCCTGCGCTGCCGCTGGTGCCAGTGGCAACTTGGATACTGCTCGCGCCGCCGTTGGCACGGCCGCCCACTGCCTGGCCGCCCACTCCACCGGCGCTTTGCGCGGTGCGACCATTCAAGCCACCTTGTGCGCCTACACCACGCAGTGCAGCGCCACTGATAACGCGACCATCGCTTCCGACAGCGCCGTTGCTGATATTGGCGCCATTGATGCTGACGCCTTGGTTGCCGGTCATGCTGGCGCCTAGGGCGATATAGCTGCTATTGGTCGTTGAGGAGCTCAGCCTCTGGTCTTCTTCTTCGTAATAACAAACGACCTTCTGCCCAACAGGCTGCATACAGTCATTGGTGATCGCGGTGACGATATGTTCCACATCGCTTTGTCGAACCGTTTGATTCAAGGCCAGCGCTTGGTTGAGCAGCTGCTCGCTTCCCAAGATCATCCCATCCGAGAGTCCGCCAAGACCTCGCTGATTGGCAGCGAACAGGCCTGCTGCAGCGATTGTCGAGGCATTATTCGTGACGCTTCCCGACAACAGGATGTTCCCGCCCGCCGCGATGCGTCCCTCAGCGCTTGCCGAAGACAATTGCTCCTGTTGAATGACCTGATAGTTGCGATAAATTCCCGGCGCAAGCCCCTTGTAAGGATAAGGTGCCCGGGCTCCCTGGAGGTTCCTAATCGCTTTGCCTTGGATGAGTTCACCACCCGAATACACGCCGTCGTTGCCGGGATCGGTAGAGACGCTGGTGGTGTTAATCACGCGACGCCGATTATTGAGCTGCTGGGCCGCAATCAAAATACTGCCATCAGCCTCAATACTACCCGAGAGGTTATTCACCACTCCGGTCCGCGCTACCAATGTGCCACCACCATCCTGCGCACCACCGATGGCGATATTGCCCAAGCTGAAGATGCGCGCATCGCAATTGAGCAACTGATCGCGCACGATCAGGTTCATATTGCCGGTGGAGCCGAGCAATGCCGAACCGTAGGCAGCGTTGCCCGTCGCACCGCCAAAATCTGCGCCATTGACCAGCGTGCCGGTATTCACCGAGACATTGCCGCCGACGATGCTGCCGGTGTTGTAAACGCTGTTGGCAACGAGCGACAACGCCCCGTTGCCGGAAATGCTGCCGGCGTTGTCGATGACGTTGCCGCCGTTGAGGCGGGTATCGTTGGAGACGATGTTGGCGCCGCCGCGGTTGGTGATGCTGCTGGCGATGATATCGAGTGTGCGCGCCGCCTTGAGCGTGGACTCGTTGACCAGGTTGCCACCCACACGCAGGTTGAAATTGCCGTTGCTGACCAGGTCGGCGCCGGCGCGGTGCGTGTAATCGCTGCGCAGGGTCAGATCCAGTAGGTTTTGCGCGAGAATACTGCCGCCACCGTCGAAACCGACCGTGTCGATGACCACATCGCCGGCACCGCCGGTGACGCTGCCTGCGCCAATCTGGCCACCGGCATTGCTCAGGTTTTGCAGATTCAGGCGAACCGATTGCTCGGCCTTGATCTTGCCGTTCTGGTTATCGAGCGTGGCACCTGCGCGCTGCAACAGGAAGTTGGCGCCGGCATAAACGCTGCCGCCCTGGTTGTTCAAGGCATTGGTATTGGCGATCAGGTCGCCGCCTGCCACCAACTGGCCGCTCGTGTTGGCGATGCTGGCCGCATCGATCACCACACTGCCGCGCCCACCCAGATTGCCGTTGGTGTTGGTTAATGCGCCGCCGGTGGTGATGCGGGTCAGGCCACCGCCATTGTTGACGATGCTGCCTTGGGTGTTGTCGATCCGTCCAGCGGATGCAGTCAAGGTGTTGCCCGCATCGAGCTGGCCACCGCTGTTGAGCAAGGCACCGGTGACCGCCACATTCAGATCACGGCCGGCGCTGAGCTTGCCGGCTTGATGATTGTCCAACTGGCCCCGTGCAGTGATGCCGAGGTCGCGGCCGGCCTGCAGATTGCCGCCGGCACTACTGATGTTTTCTGCAGTGATCACGGCATCGGTACTGGCACCGATCGTGCCATTGCCATTGTCCAGACCGCGGTTCAATTCAACGCGTAGCCCCCCGCCCACGCCCGCATTGGCAATCGCCTGCACGGTACCGCCAGCATTGCTGAGGCTGTCGGCACGCAAGGTCAATGCACCGCCGCTGGCCTGAAGCAGACCGTTACGGTTATCGACCGTGCCGCTGGTTTGCACGTTCAATGCCCGGGCCGACACCGAGCCGGCCAGATTATTGAGACTGGCTGCGCTCACGCCTGCGTCGCCTGCCGCAGCGATGGCGCCATTCTGGTTGTTCAGGGCGCCGCTGGCGCCGAGTGTCAACTGGCCCTGCGTCAGGATGCGTCCGCCGCCGTTGCCGAGTGCACCGCGGCTGGTCACCGACAGCGTGCCTGCGCCGGCATGCTCGATACGGCCCTGCGCATTTTCAATGCTGGCAGCGGCGATGGTCAGATCCTGATCGTTGCTGGCCAGCGTGCCGGTGGTGTTGTCGATGGCACCCCCAATCACCACGCGCGTCGCACCCGCGCCGCTCTGCACCAGACCACCGCCGACATTGCTGAGGCTGCCGCCGTCGATACTCAGCTGGTTAGCCTGAAGTTGCCCGCCGACAGTGTTGAGGCGGCCATTGTCGATAGCGCCGGCGGCCTGCACGGTGAGCGTTCCGCCCGCGAGCAGATTGCCGCCACGATGATCGAGGCTACCGCCAGTAGAGAGTGCGACATTGCCGGTGGCACGCGTGGTGGTGCCAGCCAACTGCAGCTGACTGCCCTGCGCGGTGAGATTACCGCCTGCCAGCAGTGTGCCGGAGGCAGTGAGCTGACGATCGGCAACCATGCTGAGCGTGCTTCCGCTACCCAGGCTGCCGTCTGCGTTAATGCCGGCGCCCACCGTACCGGTGATACCGATCTGGCCTGCGCGAAGGCTTAGATTGCCCGCTGCGGTGATTTGACCGGCGTTGTCGATGCGCGCACCTTGCACAGCGACGGTCGTCCCGCTGACAGTGCCCTGCTGGCGTACGAGCGCATCACTGACCAGCGTGAGTTGTTGACCCGCGACCTGCCCGGCAACCGTCAGGTCGCCTTTGGAGCGCAGGTCGAGTGTGCTGGCCGCGCTCAGATTGCCGCTTTGCATCAGCGCACCATCGGCCTGTGCCGTGAGCGCCCCTGCTGAGGCCAAGCGGCCATCGAGCTGCAGGTTGCCACGACTGATCAATGCCACATCGCCACGCTCGCTGCCTAACTGGCCACTACTGCTCAACTGCCCTGCTTCCACACGCAAACCATCGCCGCCGATCAGATCGCCGCGGTTATCCACTGCACCGTTGGCGGTAACGCCAAGCCGCTGCAGGCCATAGGCCTGACCGGTCTGGCGTAGCGATCCGACACCAAGCGAAAGTTGGTTGCCGGCGCGCACGGCACCGGCGTTGTCGAGCAGGCCAGCAATGGACAGCGTGGCATCGCCTTGCGCAAGCAGCACGCCCGTCGCGGTGTTACTCGCACTGGCAGCAGTCGCAGTCAGACTGCCACCGGCCGCGACCTGCGCGGCGTTGGTCAACGCACCGGTTGCGCTCAGCACCACGTTGCGGTCTGCCTGCACCACGCCGGCAACCGCCAACTCGCCGGTGCTGCGCAGATTGATGTCGGTGACGGCATCGAGTGCACCACGGCTGTCGATCGCTGCGCCGTCCAGGCTGATTCCGGCGCCGCTTTGCAGCACTGCCGCTTGCCCGGTCGCGATCTGCGCGCCACGCAGGGTTGCGTTCGCTGCGGACACCGCCTGGCCGTTCAACGTGAGTCCGCGTTGTGCCTGCAGATCCAGCTGCGATGCCGATTGCAGCGTGCCTTCAGCAGCGAGATCGCGCCCGGCCTGCAGCGCGATGGACTGCGCCTTGAGCGAACCGGCCTGTTGCAGATCACCGCCAGCGGTGGCTCGCAGCGTGCTGGCTGCAGCGACCACGCCCTGCAAGGTCATATCGCCCTGGCTGGTCAACGTCACGTCCGCCGCTTCACTGCCGAGCTGGCCGCTGCTACGCAACGTGTCCGCTTCCACCAGCACTGCATCCTTGGCGATGAGACTGCCGCGGTTATCCAATGTGCCGGTGACCGTGGCGGTCAAGGCCTTGCCGGCGACGGCAGTGCCGCTCTGGTCCATGCTGGCTGCGGTGATACGCAAATCGTCGCCGCTCTGCAGGCTGCCTGCATTCTGCAGTGCACCTGTCGCCAGCGTGATGGCCCCCGCTGCGGCAAGTGCACCAGCTGCTGCATTGTTGATCGAACCTGCCTGTAGCGAGAGGTCGCGGCCCGCGAAGACATGGCTGGCGTTGCCGAAGGCACCGCTGGCGCTTAGCACGACATCGCGATTGGCTTGCGCAACACCCGCCAGGGAAAGATCACCGGTGCTGCGTACCGCAAGGTCAGTGCCAGCATCCAGCGTGCCGCGGCTATCGATTGCCGCACCGTCCAGGGTGATGGCGCCAGCACTTTTCAGCACCGCATCGCGAGCGGTCGCGATGCTGTTGCCACGCAAGCTGGCGTCGGCGCCAGCCTGCGCCTGGCCGCTCAAGCTCAGCGTGCGCTGTGCCTGCAAGGCCAGCGTGGAAGCCGATTGCAGGGTGCCGCCGGCAACGAGATCACGGCCGGCCTGCAGCGCGACGGTCTGTGCGCTGAGCGTCCCCGCCTGTGAAAGGTCGCCCACTGCAGCGGCTTGCAGCGTGGTCGCGGCAGATACCACGCCCTGCAACGCGATGTCGTTCTGGCTGGCCAGTGTCAGCGCGCCGGTCACCGAGCCCAGCTGGCCATTACTGACAATGCTGCCCGCGGTGATGCTCAGATCCTTGCCGGAGACCAACTGGCCTGCATTCTCGAATGCGCCGGTAGTGGCGATCGACAGCGCGTCGCCGCTATAGACACGACCGCGCTGCAGCAGCGACCCGCTATTGAGCGAAAGGCCTTGCTCTCCATGCAGGCTGCCATGATTATCCAATACCCCGGCAACATCGACACGAAGATCGCGCTTGGCGCCCAGGGTTGCGTCTGACGCATTCATGGCACTGGTAGCCTGCACGCTCAGATCGCGCGCGGCGATCACTTGGGCACCGTTGTTCAAGTTACCTGCTGCGGTCAGCGCAATGTCGCGGCCGGCCTGCGCTACGCCGCCCAGCATCAAGTCGCCGCCACTGCGTAGAGTCAGATCATTCGCTGCATCGAGCGCGCCACGGCTCTCGATGCTGTCGCCTGCCAAGCTGATCGACGCACCGCCCTGCAGCACCGCCGCAGCGCTGGTCGTGATGCTTGCACCATTGAGCGTGGCATTGGCAGCACTGGATGCCTGGCCGTTCAATGCAAGCGTGCGTCGTGCTTGCAGATCCAGCGTGGATGCAGACTGCAGGCTGCCATTGGCAGTGAGGTCTTGCCCGGCCTGCAAGGCAATCGACTGCGCCTTGAGCGAACCAGCTTGCTGCAGGTCGCCGCCAGCCGATGCCTGCAAGGCAGTCGCGGCGGCGACCACACCGTCCAGCTGCATCGCGCCCCGGCTGCTTAATGCAACACTGGCCAGCTCGCTGCCCAATTGGCCGCTGCTGCGCAACGTGCCTGCATCGATCTGCAGCGCGTCCCTGGCGATCAGGTTGCCGCGGTTGTCCAGCGTGCCGGCGACTGTGCCGTGCAAGATCCTGCCGGCAGATGCACTGCCACTTTGATCGAGACTTGCCGCCGTCATCTGCAGGTCGCCGGCTGCCTGCACGCGGCCGGCGTTCTTCAACTGTGCTGCCGCGGTGAGTGCCACATCCCCATCGCCCGCCAATACGCCAGCAGCGGTGTTCTCCAGGCTTCGTGCCTGCGCGGTCAAGGTGCGCCCGGCGAAGACCTGCGCTGCATTGGTCAGCGCCCCAGTAGCCGTCAGCTCAACATCGCCGCTGCCCTGCGCAACGCCCGCCAGCGTCAGGTCGCCCAGGCTACGTACACTTAGATCGCTGTCTGCATCGAGCTTGCCGCGGCTATAAATCGTGCCGCTATCCAATGCAATCGCACCGGCGCCCTGCAACACCGCATCCTGGCTTGTCGTCAGCGTGGCAGCGCGCATGCCGATGTCGCCACCAGCCTGGCCTTGCGCAGCGAAGGTCAATGCTCGTTGCGCCTGTAGGTCAAAAGTCGAGGCAGATTGCAGCGTGCCGCTCGCGGTGAGGTCGCGACCAGCACGCAACGCCAGCGATTGCGCCTTCAGCGAGCCGGCTTGCTGAAGATCGCCCGCGGCGGTGGCCTGCAAGTTGGTTGCGGCAGCCAACACACCTTGCAATGCGATATCGCCCTGGCTGCCCAATACGACGCCTGCAGCTTCGCTGCCCAGCTGGCCACTGCTGCGCAAGTGGCCAGCATCGATCTGCAGCCCATTGCGTGCCACCACATTGCCGGTATTGTCGAACGTGCCGACAACCGTTGCGGAAAGCGTGTTGCCGGAGCTGACGCTTCCACCCTGGGTGAAGGAATCGGCACTGATCTGCAATGCGTTGGCAGCGTACAGGCTGCCGGCATTCTCAAGCACGCCGCCAGTACGCAGCTGCGCATCGGCGCCAGACGAGAATGCCGCGCCTTGCGCGTTGCGCAGGCTGGCCGCATCCACCTCCAGTGGACCAGCAGCGATCACCTTTGCGCTGTTATCCAGCGCGCCGACCGCTTGCAAGGTAGTACTGCCTGCGCTCTGCACGGTGCCGTCCAATGCCAACGCCCCAGCGCTGGCGATGCGCAGGTCGCCGCCAGCATCGATGACGCCGTCGTGGGCGACACTGCCGCCACGCAGTTGCAACGCGCCATCGCTGTGCAGTTGGCCGCGCTGATGCAGCGCGCCATCGGCCTGCAGATCGAGCGCGCCTGCCGAACGTACGACGGCATCGTTTGCAAGCTCACCTGCCACGACAACCGTCAGCGCGCCACGCGTGCTCTGCAGCGTGCCGGAGAAGCTGGCATCACCGCCGCTACGTAAGTCGACGCTGGCCGCGTTCACGGTACCAGACACCTGGGCGCCGCTTGCGGCATCCATTGCTAATGCGCCGCCTGCGACGGTATTGCCGCTCAGGCGCAGATTGCCGCGACTGCGCAGCGTGGCATCGCCACGCTGGCTGCCGATATCGCCGCTGCTTGCCAGTTGCGCAGCGTCCACAGTCAATGCGTCGCCTGCGACAACGGTGCCGCTGTTGAGCAGCTGGCCGGTAGCCACCACTTGCGTATCGCGTGTCGCAGACAGGCTACCCGCAGTGGTGAGGTTGGCAGCCTATAGCCGCAGATCGCGGCCGGCATACGCACTGCCTGCGTTGTTGACTGCACCGGCGCTACGCAGGTCCAGATCGTTGCCTGCAGACACCGCAGCGCGCTGTGCGATGTCGATCGACGCTGCGTTCAATGCAAGCGCATCGGCTGCGATCAGCTTTCCCTGCAGTTCCAGGCGCCCACCCGCGCGCACATCAGCCCCCTGCCCGGCTTGCGCCAATCCAGCCACACGCACGTTGCCATTGCCGTTGATCTGCAGCGCAGTTGCCGCATCCAGCGTGCCCAGTGCGTCGACGGTATTGGCGTTCAGTGCAATCGTCGCGCCGCTCTGCAAGGTACCGGACAACGCAATCTGCGCTGCGCGCAGATTCGCGCTCGCGCCGCCATAGGCCACGCCACCACTGCGCAAGAGCCCATCGGCGCCTAGATCCAGGGCGCCGGCGGCGTGCAGGCTGCCATCGGCATTCAATTCCGAGCCGAACAGACGGATCGACCCCGCGCTACTGCGGCCAACATGGGTCACCCCACCACCGGCTTGCGCATCCAGTGCACCGGCGGCCACCAGGTCGCCTGCAAGCGTCATGCTTGCAGCACGCAGGCGCACGTCGCCTTGTTGCGAGCCAAGCACTCCACGCTGATCGAGCGCGCCGGTGGCACGCACATTCACAGCATCCCGCGCGACGGTGGTGCCTCCCAGGCTCACTTGCCCTGCGCTGTCGATCTGCAGATCGCCACTTTGCGCAGCCAATGTGCCGCGGCTCACCACGCCGACGCCGGCTTCGGTGGCGATCAGGCGAATGCGTTCGGCATACATGCCGCCCAATTGCGCCACATCGATGCCGATCGCAGGAAGGCCGCCGTCGGCACCTGGCAGGACGTCCAGCAGCATGCCGTCGTAGCTCACCCGTCCGGCACCAGCGGCGGCGACCAGCTCCTGGGTCCAGATCGAGCCGTCTACACTGAGCTGACGCGACAACAGATCCAGGCGATCCACATTGAACGCGTCCAGACCGTTGCGACCGATGCTCAGCGCACCGCCGGTGATGCTGAAACCGTTCAACGCACCATCGCTGCCCAGGTTCGGCGTGCCGGTGGTCAGGGTGACGCGCGAGGTATTGAGAAAGCCGCAGCTATCGCAGGAAATGCCGTTGGGGTTGGCGATCACCAGCTGCGCTTTCGCACCGGCGATTTCGGTATAGCCCTGCAGTCGGCTGCTGGCCGAGGTGACTTCGTTGAGGATCAGCGAGGCGGCACCGCTACGCTGCAGGTTGTTGTTGCCGGCAACGTAACCGCCCAGCTCGGTCTTGGAGATCTGCGCACTGTTGTTGAGGATCAACCCATTCGGGCCGACATTGAAGTTGCTGTAGCGGTTGTGCGAAATGCCGCGCGCATTGGGCGCGACGATGTCCACCACCGGCACGCCATTGGCAGCGACCTGCTGGCCTGGCGTTTGCCCTCCAGGGTTGGCGGTTGGCGCAACCTGCGCCCATGCCGGAAACGATGTCCAGGTGATCGTGCAGCACAGCAACAGTGCAAGCGCCCGCTTGCCCTGCTCGGCCAGGTAACCACGCACGCGCATCGCTTCGTTATCCATCGTTTCTCTCTCGCCGCCTGTTGGCGTCATCAATCAACAAACGCGTAGCCAGCTGGCGACGCGATCCATGTCAGAACTGGTAGATCACACGCACGCCATAGGCCGGCTGCGCACTTGCAAATCCGTCGGGGCGGTGGATCGCCCAACCGGCAAACGCATCGACGCTGGCACCGAACCAACCGCCACGCAGGCCCACCGCGCCGCCCACCAAACTGCGACCGCGCAGCCCGCTGGCGCTGGTGCCATCGATGCGGCCGGCGTCTAGGCCCAGATACGGGGTCAACCCAATCTGCTGCACTGGGAAACTCAAGGTATTGCGCCAGTACGCGCCTTTTTCGGCGCCAAGCGTCGCTTCACCGTCGAAACCACGCACGCTGTAACGGCCACCAATGGTGACGAACTCGGAACCTAGTAGCAGTTCGCCGGCGGTCTGTGCACGCAGGCTGCTTTCCCACGCCATCGGCACGGGGCCCAGCTTGAACGGCAGCGCCGTGCTCACGTCCAGCGTGGTCACGGCATAGCGAAACGTCGGGAAGCCGATCTGCGGGTCGTAGCCGGTCCACTGGCTGTTGAACCACGGGGTGCCGCGCCGATGCGCCAGACGCATGTCCAGCTGCATCGCGCCCAGATAGCGCCGATGCGTGAAGTAGAACTCCGCGCTGCTGGTATCACGGCGCTGGATGCCGATCTCCACGCCATCCAGATAGCTGCGCGCACGCCGCCGGCCAATCACCACACCGGCCGAAGTCTTGCTGGTGCCGTCGCGATGCAGCACGCGCTGAATATCCAGCTGCGCATTGCTGGACTCGCCACTGGACTGGAAGGTTTGTAAAAAACCGTCTACGCGCTGGTGATAGCGGTACGACGATGCCGACAGCGCGAACGTCCACCATCCCCAAGGCAGGTTGTAACTCAGGCTGTTGCCGCGTGTGCCGCGTTCTTCGTCGCGTGTGGCCAGGTCATGGCTGTAGCCAATGCTGAGCAGATCGTTGAGCCCCAGTGGGTTATCCAGCGAAACGTCCAACCCACCTTGCACACGGCCGGTAGCCTCCACACCGGAATCGTCGGCGTTAGCCACACCGCGCCAGCGTCGCCCATGCTGCAGGGTGATCACCAGATCCGATTCGCCTGGTGCTTCGCCCGGGGCGATATCGATCTTTGCGTCCTGCGACGGCAGACGCTTGAACTGCTCCACCGCCTGCTCGATGGCACGCAGATCCAGCAAGTCCCCCCTGCGGAGCGGCAATGCCGTTTTCCAGTGCGCGCCTTCGGTGTCGGACACCACGCGCACCTCGCGCAAGCGGCCGGGCAGCAGTTCCAAACGGAGTTCGCCACGCGACAGATCCTGTTCCGGAACGCCGATGCGCGTGGTGACCAATCCGCGTGCGACCAACTGATCCAAGGCGCGGCGCCGGATGATGTCGATGCCGGCACGCCCGATGCAGCGACCTTGGTAACGGCGCAGAGACTTCCATAACCACGCAAAGCGCGTTGCATCATCGCCTGCGCCCGACAGGCGCAAGCGGGTGACCGAAAAACACAGGTCTTCCTTGGGCAGCACGGTGCTGCGCGCGTCCACGCGGTCGGCGTCCTCGCGCGGGCCGGCAAAGGGCGCTTGGCGCTCCTGTTCCTGGCGACGCTGAATCTCCTCGGCCTGGCGCAATTGCTCCTGCCGATCCAGCGTTGTCGGTGCCGACTGTTGTGCAGCCGCCAGCCCGGCGACCGCCCACAGGCAAACCGCCAGCGCCAAGGGCGCCGATCGCATCCACATCTGTCATGCCCCCTGTGCGGCGGTCGCGCTACTGCACGCCGTCACCCGCATCAGCGTGCCTGGCCACCAAAACGGCGGCGCCACCCTTGAGCACGCTGAGTGCGGTGCGACTGTGACGGAATGTTAAAAAACGGTCAATGCGCAGTGTCGGGGAAACCCTGTAAGAAAAACCCGAGCGTCATTGTTTTGTGATGAAAATCACTAAAAAACGGATCCATTGATTGTGAAGGCTCCGAGTTACGTCGTAAAAAGTCAAAACTTTTGACCTCAACGTCTTCAAACGTGCCGCCAATGGGATGCGCTCTCGGATGTCCTGTGAGGCGTATGAAGGACTACGCGCGTCGCCACTTGGTTGAATTTGATGAAGTGCGCAATGCCGCATTGGATCTGAGGGATCAGCCGGCCTACTTTGGTTCGCTTAGTGCGCCGTGTGCGTGGCCCAGGCGCACCGCGCTGAAGTCGGGCCTGCACTGAATCGTGCCTTCACACCGCTCACCCCATCCGCCTAGACCGAGCAACGACGCGGCCGGCAGAGCTACACGGACGCCCCAGCCATCTAGAACAAGTCTTGCTTGCCAACCCGCGCGACCAAGGGGCCAGCACAATGCACAGCCTCATGCCCAGCGAGCTGGGCGTCGCGCCGCTCGCTGCAGATCAAGCGGCGGCAAAAACCGCTGGCCAGGCTTGAAAAGTGGTGAGGATGCGGCCGCTGGGACCGCTGTGAACTTCAAGAATTCACTTCTGAATCTGACTCATTGGAACTGGGTGTCCCAGTCCGTTGTCATTGATCCCATCCGCCCGGCGCAGTTGGGACGCGGATGGGAATTTGACACGCCAATTCGAAATGCTCGGCACCGTGCGCGTAGGGCAGACCCAACCATGCCTCGAACGCTGGCAGGTCTGTCGGCAGATATCCGCTGGCAGGCAGCCATGTATCGCGGACCCAACCAAACGCGCGCATTTCCAGCGCCAGTCCTCCCCGTATCACGACCTCGGCCACCTTCATGGGTGGAAATCGGAAAACGCCGATCTCACCGCAATGACGCCCATGCGTGACCTCGACCGCGACGTCGTACCGGCAATCCGCTGCAGATGCCAGACGAGGTTGATCCCAGAGGTAGCCCAACCACTGATGATGCTCGACGCCGGCGTCTCGTGCCCATGCCACCAAGCGCATGGCTGCTGCTTGGACGGAGCCTTCCTCAAAGGGGCGGTGCACGCGAAGGTACTGGACCGTCCGCTCCGGGAGATCGCGCAGCGTGACCGAAAATTCCTGCGCCTGGTCTGCAGCGCTGCCGCCGAGGCCCGACACACCTGCCAAGGTGTCGTCCAGCGCACGCCGACGGCCGGCCAGGCACGTCTCAAGATCCAGTTTTCTTGGAGAGCATCCAAAGTGTCTTCGGAAGTTCCTGGAAAAATCCGATAACGACGAAAATCCCCGACCCAGCGCGATGTCTGTCAAAGGTTGACGATTGCCTTGGGAAATATCGCCCAGCGCATTTTCCAGGCGTCGGCGCAGCACGAATGCATGCGGGGTTTCGCCCATGACGGCGCGAAACATGCGCTGAAAATGGAACGGCGAAACGCAAGCCGCACCTGCGATCAGAGGCAGCGACAGCTGCCCGGCAAGGTTGACCTCGATGTAGTCCAGCGCACGGTTCACGCTCTGGACCACGGTAAGGGGCACCCTTTCGTTGATCGGCATGTGCGCAAGATCCGACAAGTGGCTGCAGTGACGATGCTATATCTTGATCCCGTGGACAATACGTTTTCCATCAGGGCTGGCAGCGTTGCCTGCCATTCAATCCAATGACGAAGGCTGGCAAGGGATCAGACATGCACGGAGTGACAGGGATCGGCGGAATCATCATCAAATCCAAGGACGCGCCTGGATTGCAACAGTGGTACGCAACGCAGCTGGGGATCGAGGTGCAAACGTGGGGAGGCACAGTGTTCGACACCAGCGCGGGTGTGGAAGGCGCTGAAAACGCATTGGCCTGGGCTGTTCACGACGAAACGAGCGCCCAATTCGAGAACACCACCGCCCCGTTCATCGTGAATTACCGGGTCGACGACCTGGAGTCGCTGATTGCCAAGCTCAAAGCTGCGGGCTGCCGCGTGTCAGAGAAGATTGTGAAGTCCGAATTCGGCCTGTTTGCCTGGGTCATCGACCCGGACGGCAATAAAGCGGAACTATGGCAAGCGCTTTGAGAACTGGTCACCTGGGGCATCAGACAAGCAGCAGTAAAGCCAAGCGGCCGAATGAGGATAGCTGCAGCCAACATGCGCGTGCGATGCATGTGCAACCTGCCGCTATGCGAGTTTGGAACGGCGTTGGAATTGGCGGCCTCGATCCGGCGACTTCGTCGGATTCGGGCGCGCTTATCAATCTTTGCGAACGGCCGTTTCTGGCCGAGCCCGTGGTACGAATTCGACTTCAATCCTACTGCGGCTGTCAGTATTCGGATCCCCGCGCGCCCTGATGCATCATAGCTAGCAAGCGGGTGCAAGTGACGCGCTTTTTCAGGTCCGGCCGAACTGGCGAGGTCACCAAAAAAACAGGCACCAGGAACAACAGATCCGCGTACCGCTGTTGCATATCCCAAGCACGTGTTGCGATGGAAGCTGAAAATTCATCGTGTCGTTTGGCACGGTCTTGCCGATCGACAGCTCGCTACTATCGAATGCCCGTGACGTATCTGGTCGACATGTCTCAATCAAAGTGGTCTGCTCTTGCTAGTCGCAATGCCCCGTCCGTTCTAAGCCATCCACTCGCTAGGCTGGCGATGATCTTCGTGGTGATGGCGCTCGCCTACTTCCCTTGGCTGCCCTTTCCTTGGCGCATGCCAGCAGTTGGCCTGATGGGGGCCGCACTTGCGTGGCAAGAGACCCGCAGCCGTTGGGCGTGCGGCCTGAGCTGGCAACGGTTTGGTCCAACAATTGGGTGGACAGCTGTCCTCGTGCTGCTGGTCACCGCTCTCATCACGCCAATCTTTCAGCCGCTCATCGACTACCTGACAGGCACGAAGACCGACTACAGCGCCTATGGCGCGCTTCGTCATAACGCACCGGCTGCACTGCAGCTAATCGGCTCTGCATGGATCAGCGCAGCCATCGGTGAGGAGTTGGTGTTTCGGGCATTTTTGATGCATCAACTGGAAGCCTTGTTCAAGCGCAGCAGTCTAGGTCGCCTCACCGCAGCCATTGTTGGCGGTGTCGTGTTTGGCGCCATGCATGCGAGCCAAGGCATCTCGGGAATCGTGCTGACGGGTATCGTCGGCGCAGCATTCGGCTATGCGTATCTGCGCTCTAACCGCAATCTGTTGGCGCTCATCCTTGCACACGGACTCGTCGATACCTGGGGCGTGACCACGCTCTATCTTGGGTGGTATTGACTGCCCCATGCGTTAATGCCCGCGCGGTAAATCAGGCTGCGGCACTGGACCGTTCGATCATGTCCAACGGCTGCGACGTCGGGCTCGGTATTGCCATTCGTGCATGGCGGCATGGCCTATCAACTTCGAGCGAGCGAGCAAGCGCGGCAGCGGCGGCGCCCTCGACCAGAGCAGCACCTTGCCGGATACCGTGGCCCACCTGGGCGAGGCGAGAGTTGACTTGCTCGATGCCAGCCGACCGCTCCTACGAATGTACTGCCATCTTGCGCATCAGCCATCGATTCCTGGTGACCCCGGCCCGATTCGAACGGGCGACCTTCCCTTAGGAGCGGCTCGGGCGGCCATAATAGAACAAGCTACGTCTCTGGCTGCCGTGCGTTAGTTGGCGCAACATTTGGCTTCATCACAGGCCATCACGCGTTTTTCGTGAAAGAACGAATGGCACATTTTGAGTTGAGAACCCTGCCTAGCCGTTTGGTATCGGCTCTCAGACTTCTCAAGACCCAGCTACCAAGTTCTGGTCCATTCAGACGACAGCTTTCGCCGCATGTGGGTCTTCGGAACTACGGCTGGCATGGACCTACTGTCCCGTGCCTGGGCCGCGCCGATCGGCAATGACCAAATGGTTGGCTTGCCACCGCCCAACACGGTAGGAATGATTCCTGCGATCGCATTGCTGGTGGCATCGAAGCAGGCGCAGAACTCGCAGCCTATATAACGCTAACCTCTGACACCATGTGGATCTAGTCTCATTCGAAATTAAGGTGCTAACACTATTTGAGGCAGTTCATCGTGGGGGCCTGACTTGGCATGGTGACACGCTAAGTTCTCGGCGGTTTCGTTTAAGTGGCGGGCCCAAGTTGCGCTGACAGCACACGGGTGAGCGCCTCGCGGCCTCACACCCGCGCTTCATGGGGTCAGCTCAGGGAGACGCGCACACGGTGTAGATGTTCACGATAGCTGCGCCATTGACATATCCATAGGTGCGCCAGCCATTGCCGTTAGGGTAGCTGCCAACCACAGCAAATCGCCCTAGGTTCATGGACTCGTTGATGTTGTTTTCAGGCCGACGTCCTGAAAATAACACGCGGTTCGGGTCACCCACGTTCCAGCCACCTGAAATTGGCGTAAATCCTGCCGGACATTGTGGAGTCGCATCCACTACGCCTTGGATGTCTCGAGCAAATCCTTCCACAACGGTTTGATAAGTGGCCGCGTGTGCAGGCGCAAGAGAGAGCAACGACACACCAGCGATAACAGAAGCAAGCATGATCTTCATAATGTCTCCTTGTCTTAAGGGAGCCGGCTAGAGCTCGCTCAAAGCCCTTCGGATTGAGCAACCATCTCGGCTCCGCGTCCGGCGCTGATAGATTGCGCACGCCAGCGATCAGCTCCTATCGGTTACTACCGCTTCGATGCGTAAGAGATTACCGACCCGAGGGTGTGCATTTGTCTTGCTCAAGCGCAGACAGATGAACGTTTTCCCTGACGAGTCACCGCGCATTGTGGCGGTGCGCCAAGATTTCCTCACACCGTCGGCAATGATCGATGTAGCCCATCAGGAGAACGTAATGCAACCACCCATGACCACCGTTGACTTGGCGCCGTTTACCACCATTCTTCTCGCCCTTGCAGCCGATTCCCATACCGTGAAGTTCGGCCACGCCACTGAAACGACTGTTGCAGGTGAGAGCTTGGACGTTTTCGTAGCTAGGATCGCGCCGCGCGCCCGTGCAGCTTCTGAGAGCACGCGGTCGGTCCTTTGCAGCCAGATCGCCGGAGAGTATTGATGCCATAGTTGCGGCCGATCAGGTCGTGCTGATCTGCATTAAGAGCCGGCGTGGCGCTGCTAGGGCGTATCGCGGCGTTAGCGGCCACCTCGGCATCGCGACCGACAACTGTATGACGCTGGAAGCCGTGCACTGAAACCATCGCTCAATGCCGCGAAGGCGGGCCAGAATTCTCTGGCCCGCCTGAAAACTAAATCAGGAGCCGGTTCCGACAACGATGACGTGAACCATTAGAGCCAGATGTAGCCAATGATCCCGTCGTTCGCAGGGAACCTCACGTTTTCGCAATTCACGTCTAAGGTTTCGAAGTGGTCCGCCCAATTTCCAGGTTTCAGCCCACCGCGCATGCAGCGGTAAAGCGGCACCGTGCCGGGAAGCTGAGTTGATGCAATGTACCCAGTGATGGGCAAAGAGGACGGATAAGGGATTTGGCCTTCACAGTTCGGGTCACCGGAAGTGAATCGATCGCGATAGTCGTTTGTTATGCACGCGTAAAGCGTGCGCCCACCAGCAAACGGCGTGAATGAAATGAAGCCGAGTACACCCTGCCGACTGCCCGGATGACTTTGCCCCACAGTCGTGATGGGCCTAGCCGAGAAGGTGTCATCTTTGAACTTCCAACGTTCGAGCGAAACCAACGTCACTCCCTCTGGCACCAGTGCGGGTTGAGCCGCCGCTTCCACTGCAACTCGTGAATTGGCACCAAGATATCTGACTTCCTGGGCAACAGCGTTACAAGCGGAAGCGAGGGCAAGCCCAGCTGCAGCAGCGATAAAAACCTTTTTCATGACAATCCTTCTGATCCATGCGAACTCACTGTCCACTGAACGAGGATAGCAGAAGCGCGCTTATCTCTGGTCGCTGCAGCGCGGTAAAGAGCTACCGACGCATGAGCTAGGATGTGAATTAGTGGGGCACCCGAAGCTGCGTGCAGCATGCATGGACTTGAGTGAACGTGCCCCCAGATAGCACAACGAGCGTCTTGCACTGCGCGGAGATGCCCTCGTGACGCCGATAAACGTCGGTGCAGCTGGTCAGGAGAACGTAGGTTGTTCGCAAAAATTACGTTCTCGCCACCACTACCGCCGGCCGAGGCACCTGCTAACCCGTGAAGAATCATAATTTAGGACCGTCGCGGTATCGAGGCGATCTCAAGATAGACAAGGAAGCGAAGCATTTTCGGAC
>NZ_JAJIUJ010000121.1 GCF_020880415.1 Xanthomonas euvesicatoria pv. euvesicatoria
TTTAGAATTCAACCTGGACCCAGTTCCCTGGTTTGCACACTTGAACCTACCTAGCTTGCGCCGAGGACTCAGACTGAGCCAGCTAGGTCATCGATAGATACAAAACCATCATTGTAAATGCACCAGCCTGGCTGTCATGACCAAGAGGAAAGTGTCTCAACGATACGAGCAAATTCCTTTAACGTCATAATTTTAGGATACTCGACGTAGTACATCCGCTCATATATGTCGCGGCGCTCTTTCACATCAGTAAGGCGCCCCGCACTACTGGTATAGCAAAGTTTTTCCAGTTCCTCGAGATCAAACCGTTCCTTGCCGACGGCATCGGCGCGTACTAATGCTGACGCGATATCGGAAGCATGTAAGGCTTCATTGCGTCCCTTAAGCTTCTTATGGAATTCGAGCGCCTCTGCGCCTTTCAAAGTTTTCATCGCTATTTTCCTGTCAATCAAATTAGCTCGCTATGAGCAGCTAGCGCGGCCGACCACGACTTGCCGTTATATTTTTCCAGCGCGGCTCGCGTATTCGCCGCGCGCTCGGGATCATCTATATTATTTGTCAGACGATCAATCAATTCATTGTCGATTATCTTATCAGCCAAATCACCGGTAACCGAGGACTGCGGGGACGTTATCTTTTCATATAAATCAGCATCCTCTACACTCAACTCACCGCCCATGACGCTAGCAACCATGACCTTCTTACCATCCTCGGCTGTTCCGAATAGTCGATAGTTTCCCAGGCTCGGATCGGCGATGAACCTGTCTATCACACTCATTCTATTGCTTCGTACGGCCACAAATCCACTCGAGACTACAGGGTAAGGAGGCCTAGGATCTTCACCTTCAGGTTTCCGTTGCAAAACTCCCGTCAAAGAATTCTCAAGGGGTGCATCGATATCGCACAATTCAACTTTTCGACCTGTTTCTTTGGCTAGTTCTATATAGCTGTCGATTTCGTACGCCCTTGCCAAGCGCTTGTCGACAACAATGCTAGCGATTGCACCGCTGCCCGTCCTTTGAGAGCGAAGCCCGTCTTCAAAATGGTCAGCAAGAAAACATGATTCGTTATGAACTTGCGCCGAGCTAAATATCTTGGCGCCGGCCTCCGACTTCGCAAGCGAACTCTTGAATACATCTGGATTGATGCAACCTTTCCCACCTGTCTTCTCCAGAGCTGCGGCGAGAGCTGGAATTTTTTTTGTGGCTATCCGCGTCTTACCCGTGGCAGTGTTTCCGCGCAACGCAAACAATGTCGGTTGGCAGCCATCGCGCTCAAGAGATTCTGCCAGGGTCAAGGCCGAAGATCGTGCTTCATCTAATAGCTTTTCGTGCAACTTACGGCGCTCCGGATGCCAGTTCTCCGGATTCGCCAGATACTCCCATCGCCCCGGACCAGAAGATGGGAGGTTGCCCAAACCATATAACTCATCGGTGCCTTTAAGCTGAGTAGCCTGTTGATGTGTCACCGCGGCGGTCGATGCACCTGCGATCGGCACCGAATGCGGCGGCGATGCATGAACATAAGCATGAGTGGTGTTGCTGCTCTTCGAACTAGCGGGTCTAGCTGGCAAATTATCAAGCTGGGTCTGGAATTTATACTCCGGCGCCGCTTGTGATGACTCAGCTTGGACGCCTTTGGATTCTGCGTCATCGAAAGGAACATGAGAAGTAAAAAGCCCGGCTGTGCCAGCAATGCCTATCTTGTTTTTTATGTTAAAAAATGTCCAGAGTCCAAGAAAATACAGTCCGACTGACTCTGCAACATTAGTCGCGATTCGAACCGCGACTCGCACACCCACGAACTACATGAGCAGCAAACGAACCTATGAAAAATGAAAAAAAACGGGGGTCAGGTTCGCTTACGAAATTCCTCTGCACCTAGGAAAATGGCTGCAACCCAGAAAGTTCTCGCCGCTGCGCCGGTTTCTTCTCTGCACGAGTGCGCTGCCGCAGCGTGGGCAGCTTGGAGTGGCAATGTTTGCAGAGGCAGTGGAATCAGCTGAACCAAAGACAGGCTCGATGCGCGCGGATATCGCCGTCGGCTGCGCTGTGGCTTGTTGCTGCACTGCTTGGATCATGTCCAACAACTGTTCGCCGCCGATCAATTCGATCGGTTTGCCTTCGGCAAAGCGCTCGGCGTCTTTCGTGTAAGTGCCGATGCAGGCGATCTTGACCGTGTGGGCCTGGTGATGGGCCAGCAGGCCGTACATTTCGCGCACGACGCTGACGCCAACCTGCTGACGCTTCCATTGTTTGCATTGCACGAGTGTGCGGCGGCCGTCCTTGCGCAGAATCAGGTCGATGCCGCCGTCTGCACCGCCCAGGCCGGTTTGTTCGACGCTATAGCCTTGGCGGCGAAATGCTTCGCCTACCAATCGTTCGAATTGGCGCCAGCCGCCAGCGGCCAGGCTCTCCAGGGTGGTACGTGTGTCCAGAAAGCGTTGCCGGCTGCGTTAGCCCAGATAGGAGCACAGCGCGGCGAGCCAGCAGATGCCGAGCAGCATCCACGCCAATGGCGCGAACGCCCCACTCGACTGTTGGGCAAACCCTTGCGACAGCATCCCGCCATGGTGGGAGAACCACCAGCCGATGCCGTAGCGCACCCCAAGATACCCAACGATTCCCGCTACAAGGCCGAGCGGCCACGGCAACGCGGCCAACGCTTCAAACCCCCTCTGCTTCTTTCTGCGTCCCATGCAAGAACCCCCGTTCCAGGTTCGAACATAACCGCTGAAACGCGCGTTGTCAGTAAGGGGGCGATGCTATTGCGATCTGCACCCCATCAAGTGATTAGGATCGTGCACTTCAGCGCGGAAGGCTTACACGGGCCTCAATGCTTGAGTCCGCTAAAACTACGTCGGCAGTTGCATCGGCAGCCGCAAGCCGACTCTTGAACGGGTTGCGCGCGGATTGTTCTTGGATACGGCGATCAACATGACCAGATGCAATGCGGGCTAGTGGTCGCCAACTTGGCCATTGCTACGACGAGCGGAGTCTTTGGATCGTCGGTGGAGGCAGGTTTGAAGGTTCTCTGCCTTGAGATCAAGCGGGCAACATTCAGTTGCGGCAATTCGTTCCATCCAACCCCTTCCCTTGAAGGGGAAGGGGCTGCCGGCCTGGAGTGATAGGCGAATACTTCGCCAAATCATTTCACTGCCGAAATCAGTTTGGTGGTGCAATCGTATAATCAGGCTGCTCACGGAAGAACTGAGCTGTAGATGTATAAAACATCATGTTCAGATTATCGTATTGACCTTTAACGATCCCATGCATCACTCCCGATGAGCTCACCACCGGTCCGCCGGAATCGCCTGGACCTGTCAGGCCGCCGAAGTCAGGGGTGGCGGCATGCAGTCCTTGGAGTCCTGGGTCTGGGAAATTTGCAGGAATGCGCGCATCGGTCCAGTCGCACAACACGTCGGTGCTCATGCCGCTTGTGCAGAAGCGGTCAGTCGGAGGAGCGGGCGTGTGGTCATTGCCGCAATCGTATCGAGCCCGCCAGCGCGCGACCGATAAAGAATTGCCCGCGAGAGCAGGACCTTGCCTACCGCACGCGGCTCGTAGGTCGAAACGATTGTGCAGTGAATTCCCGTTGATGGCGCTTCGCAGTGCCGGTAGTTATGCAGCACCGGTTCCACGCGAATCAATTCGAGATCTGAAACGCTCGATTTCCATGAGACATAGCCAAGATCTGCCCCATCTACGGACACTGTGCTGTTGTAGTCACCACAGTGACCTGCAGTCAGAACGAACCGGACCGCTCTCCGATAGGGCGTCAAGTTAGCAAGGACGCCTGTCTGCTTAAGCACAAGGCCGGCAGTGCAGCGGTTACCCAGGCTCATCGTCAGCACCGTACCGCCAACCACTGGCTGCCGGAGTCTGGCCTGATCGATGGCAAGCGCCGAGGCAGACGCAAGGAGCGCCAGGACACCAACGGCGATCAAAGAGCCGCGACGTGCACGTCCCATTTTCTTTTGAGACGTATCTGGACGCGCGAAGTAAATATTAATCATCTTTTCCTACGAGGTTATGGTGAAACAACTCAAGACATCGTAATTCCTCGGCAATTAACTATTTTTTTTAGGGACGAAGCGCCGCCGCAGCAAACGAAGTAGATCGCTGCCGCGCTTTTGCGTGCAGCTGCGCATTGACCAATCCGGAACTGCGCAAGATTTCAACATGCAGCTTGATCGGCTTCAGCGGTTGAGCAAGCTGTGCGCATCACAACAAGGCCAGATTCGATGACGCAGTCGCCGGCACAAAGGGGCTGGTCCTGGGGATCCTTGATCGCATGACCGAGCAGGCTTAAGCCACTCGGCCACACAATGCGCGTCCTCGCCAGGGAACGGGGACACGCAGTTCGATTTACTTGATTTCCACCGCACCCACATCGCAGACCGCGGTATCACGCGCAACACCACGCTGGTCGATCGTGCGGCAGTTGCTGCCGAGGTTGCGCACCGGGCTGTTGGCCGCCGGCAATTGGGTAAGCGTGGGGCCGCCATTGGCGGCCGGTGCGCCCAGCAGCGGATTGGTGGCGCGTGCGAGGCCGGCGGTGAGGCAGCTGTGGAACAGGCCGCCCGCAGCCGAGTACTCGATCAGGTTGTTGCCGGTGCTGCTTTGGTCGCTGCAGAAGGTGCGCTCGGTCTTGGAATAGAAGATGCTGTTGCGGATGTCGAAGCCGCTGCCGAACAACGTGGACCCGGGGGTGTTCTCGGCGAAAGTGACGTTGTTGAAGCGCACCGTGGTCTTGCCCTGGTCGCCATTGGACGGCTGCCAACCCACATGCTGGATCGCCGCGCCCACACCCTTTGCATAGTTGCCATAGAAGGTGCTGTTGCTGACGTTGCAGGACGGGCCGTAGCAGTCCATGTACAAGGCGCCGGCGTTGCTCTTTTCGGCGCGGTTGGAGATGAAGCTGGTTTCTTCGACGTTGATGATGCCCGGCGTACTGATTGTGGTGCCGGAGTGTGTGGTATCGCCGAAGCCCAGGCTGATGCGCGCACCGCCGGCCGGGCCGCCATAGGCGATGTTGTTGGCGAAGGTGGAGTAGCGCACGTCGATGGTGTCCGGTGCATACGCCCACAACGTGGCGCCGCCGCCGCTGTTGGCCGCGCTGTTGTTGCGCACCACCGTGCCGCACACCGAGAGCGTGGCGCCACCGGCGGCGGCGTTGAGGTAGCCGGCGAGCGAGGCGCCGTCGGTGTCGATTGCGCCGCTGTTGCCGAACTGGTCGGCATCCGGGAAGCCGGCCGGCGCATTGATGGCCTGGTTGCCGACAAATTCGGAATTGACGATGGTCAGACGGCTGAGCTGCGTGTAGAGCGCGCCGCCCAGCCAGGAGGTGTTCTTGGAGAACGAGCTCTTGACGATGGTCACGTCGGTATCGCTGCCGGCAAAGATGGCACCACCCCCAATGCTGCTGCGGTTGCTCAGGAACTGGCTGTTGATCACTTCCAGCTTGCCGCGGTAGCTGACCTTGATCGCGCCGCCACCCCAGGTGCCGGGCGCGTACTGGGTGTTGGATGCCGGCTGCACGGAGCTGCCGTTCTGCAGTTTGAGATTGCGCACCGACAGTGCATTGCCGTTCTGCACCTGGAAGATACGCGCGGCCTGGCGGCCATCCAGGGTGATCTTGCCCTGACCATCGATCACCGTTGGCGTGCTGGCGCTGATGTTGATGGTCTGGTTGACGGCGATGCTGGTCGCACGCGTGCCGCAGTTGAAGGTGACATAGCCGCCTTGCGCCACCGCAGTGGCGAGTGCGCTGGCGGTACAACTGGCGGCCGTGCCGTTGCCGACCACCACGCCGGCATTGGAGTGCGCCCACGGCTGCGGCGTGGTGCATTGCGCCACCGATGGCACGGCGGCGATGGCCGCACTGGTGGTGACCAGCGCAAGAAGCCCCGCCGTCACGACGGTGGCGTGAAGTGTTGAACGCATGGTGATGTTCCTGCTTGAGAAAGGGATCGAAGGAGAGCCGGTTGCACGTACGCAACGTCAACGGATTTGATGACAGGTGTATTGCAAGCCGCAGCGTCGCGATCGAGGCGTGGCATGCGGCGCGATCACACGCATCGCGCTTCCAACCTAAGTTCCATCACACCACGCGTCGATGCGGCGCCATCGCGCGGGCGCACATCGCTTCGCGCATGCCGACTACGGCCAGTGCAGCGATCGACCGATGCTGCACTGCTGCATGCAACTGCCACGCTGCATGCAGTGCGTCGCCGCATCGCGCGTTACCATGCTGCACTCTCGATCCTGTTGCGATCCCGGCGATGCCCGATGCACCCCGTACCTACGATGGCACGCCGGCCAGCCGCTTCCAGCTGCCTGCCGGCCCGTGGGTCTCGGTCTTCGAGGCGCTGTGCGCGTGTTTTCCGGCGATCGCGGCCGAGCGTTGGCGCGACCGCTTCGCACGCGGCCTGGTGCGCGATGCCAACGACCAGGCCCTGGCGTTGTCAGCGCCGTATCGCGTGGGTGCGGACATCCGCTATTTCCGCGAGGTCGCCGATGAGCCGGTGATTCCGTACGTCGAGACCGTGGTGCATGCCGACGCGCAGTTGGTGGTAGCCTGCAAGCCGCACTTCTTGCCGGTGGCACCCGCCGGTGCATACGTGCGCGAGACGCTGCTGACGCGACTGGTGCGGCGGCTGGACAATCCGGCGCTGGTGCCATTGCACCGCATCGATCGCGAAACCGCGGGGCTGGTGCTGTTCTCGGCCAATCCTGCCACGCGCGGGATCTATCAGGCCTTGTTTCGGCAACGGCGCATCCGCAAGCACTACCTGGCGGTGGCACCACCGCTGCCACAGCTGAGGTTTCCGCATGTGCACCGCAGCCTGTTGGAGCCGGGCGAGCCGTTCTTCCGCATGCACGAGGGCGTGGGCGAAGCGAACAGCGAGACGGTGATCGAGGTGGTCGCACGCAACGCAGACACCTGGACGTATCGGCTGGAGCCGGTGACCGGGCGCAAGCATCAACTGCGTGTGCACATGGCCGCGCTGGGCGCGCCGATCCTGCACGACCGGTTTTATCCCGAGCTGGAAGCCCAGCGGCCCGATGACCCGGAACGCCCGCTGCAGCTGTTCGCGCATACATTGGCGTTCGATGACCCGCTGACCGGTGAGCCACGGAGTTTTAGAGCGAAGGTCGGGCCGAACAGTTAGGAACAGAGCAACCAGCACTGCACCTGTGGATTACTTCAGTTCTTTCTCGAACTCGGCAACGAATTTGGTCAGTGAGGTTCCGCATGCATTACAGAAGTCTCGCAACTGAAGCAGATCCATCCGGCGACTGCCTCGCTCAACGTCACTTACATACGACTGCGGGCGCTCCAACGCATTGCTCAAGGCGACCTGCGTTAAACCGGCGGAAAGGCGAAGTTCGCGCAATTGCTGCAGCAGGATGTCGTAATGATCTTTGTGGATCGACTTGATTGGCATGGCGGCGAGGTTGGTAGGCCGCACTGAAGCTATATCCCCTTTTCAAATATCTGAAAAAGGGATAAATTCAGGCTGCGGATATCCCGTCCGTTTCCGTCGAGGATGGGCGCCATGACGACCTCAAAAACCAGCAAAACGGCCGCGCTACGAAAGCAAGAAGAAAACTTCACCTTCGGCGTCACGGTCGAGCAGATCGACCGCTTTCACACACTGCTGCGCACGATCACCGCGCAGAGCGACATGGTGGCGGTCTGCAGCGGCAAGCCACTGGACGCCACCAGCCTCTCGGTGTTGGGCGAGAGCATCTTCAATGCCGCCCGTGCGGTGCGCGGTGTGGTCGATGAGATTTACGAACAGCGGCTCGGCGGCCATGGCTCTGCCGATGCGGCCGAGCCGCGCGTGCAGCGCGGCGCCAGGGCCTGACTGGGCGCCGCGTGCAATCGCGTCAGCCTCAACGCACCTTGTACAACACCGCCGCACCCGGCCTGGGTTCGAACATCGGCACGGTCTGCTGTTTGAGCGCGGTGCCCTTGGCGTCCCACACCAGGGTGTCGGTGGGGTATTCGTCCTTGCGGGTCATGCTGTCGATCTGTTTGGCGATGACGGTGGATCCGGCTTTCACGTCCGGGTTCCAGGCGAACACGCCCCGGCGGCCGTAGAACACGGCCGGTGCTGCGGCGTCCAGGCGACGGTCGGGGCACATGACCAGGCCGCGTTCCAGCATCACGCGCAGCGCGCCGACCGGCACGGCCTTGACGGTGGGCGTGGTGCGTTCGGTGCTGTGGCCGGGGCAGACATTGGCCGAGCGGGTGAGCATGTCTTCGACCACCTGGCGGTCGGACTGGGCCAGCGCCGGCAGCGCGGCGGTGGACAGGGCAAGCATGGCAAGGGCGGATTTCCAGGGCATCTGACAACTCCTCATGAGGTGAGACTCCAACACTGCAGCCCATCCACGCGCGGGCTGCTGCCAGTGACGCGCCCGGATGCTAGCAACCGCTGCGTTAAGTGCTGCGAAGGCGGGCAGGCGCGGGCGACGCCGTGCAGGCGGTGCGCCGGCCCTGCACGCGTGCTCCATGCCGGGCCGCCGCGCCGCGCTGCATCACGCAACGGCCGCTGACGCGCCTGGCGGCTGTCAGGAGTCTCCCGATTGAGCGGCAGCAGCGGCCCGGTTAGCGTGCGCGCACGTACTCAGCTGGACAACCCATGGAACGCGCCGACCTCATCGCAGCAGTGCTTACCGGCATGCGGCGCGCCGAAGATTTTCGCGCGCAGGGCGCGCTCTACAGCACCGCGCACAGCGAGCAGATGCAGGTGGACCACGGCAAGGCGGCCGACGCCGAGCTGGTGCTGTCGATGTTTGCGTTCACCCCCGAACACCTCAAGTTGCTTGGCACCGCCGGCATCGAAAACCTGGGCGAAATCGTTTGCCACGCGTGGGCCTTGAACGGTGGCAATAACGAGGCACTGATCCGCTGGTTCCGCCAACCCATGAATGCCCTCGACGGCCAGACGCCTGCGGCGATGGTGCGTGGCGGGCGCATCCAGGTGCTGCTGCTGGTGCTGCGCCAGCAGGTGGAATGGGAATTGCCGCGCTCTGCCTGATGCCTGATCGACACCGCCGTGCATGCGGTCCGGCATGCGCGGTGCGGTTGCGGCGGGCGTTGCACGCGCGCGTAGCCGTGTGCAACGCGATGATCTCAGCCGCTCAGCGTTTCGGTCGCGCCACTGCGTACACCTCTGCGGCGATCTTCTTCATCAGCGCGTCGCTGTCGTCGCCCTCGGTGTAGAGATCGAAGTGGGTGCGGCCTTCCAGATAGCGGAAATCGCTCCTGGCGCCCAGGCCATCGAGCACCGCCTGGAATTTATGCGCCGCGCCATCCAGGTAGAACGTATCGGCGGTGCCGACGATCACATGGATCTTGCCGTCCAGGTCCGCCTTGAGCGTGGGCCATTGCGCGGCCACGCGCGCGGAAATGTCGTAGTGGGTACGCCAATAGGTCACCACGGCCGGGTCCACCTTGCCGGTGTCGCGGTCGAACATCGGCAGCGGGCGGCCGTCGGCGCCGCGCGGTGAAAAGACCCACTCGAACGAGGTGAGCTGGCCGCCGTACGGGCCGAGCACCCGTTCGAGCTTGGCGAAGGTTTCCAGATCGGCCAGCACCTTGCCGTGGTCGCGGATCAGCGGAAACTGGCTGCCGTCGGCGCGGCGGTAGACGTTGGCATTGGGCGTGTACAAATCCGGGCCGGTGAAGTCACGGAAATCGCTGGAATCCGGCGAGGTGGACCAGGTGCCGCCGAACAGTTTGGGGTAGCGGGTCTGCAACCACAGCGTGGCCCAGCCGCCGGACGAATGCCCGTTCAAGAAGCGGCCGCTGGCCTTGCCGTCCATCTTGTACTGACGCTCGAGCGCCGGAATCAGCTCTTCGGTCAGCGCGGTGCCCCACGGGCCGTTATTGACCGAATCGGCGAACTCGTGGGTACCGGTGGGCGTGGACTGATCCAGGAAGACCCAGATCATCGGCGGTATCTGCTTGGCCGCCATCAGGCGCCAGGTGGATGCAATGCTGCCGGCGAAGCGGTTGTAGTTACCACCGAAGCCATGCGTGACGTACACGGTGGGATAGCGCGTGGCGGCCTTGGCGTTGTAGCCGGGCGGCGTCAGCACACGGGCGCGCAGCGACACCGGCCGGCCCCAGAACGCGCTGAGCGATGGGCTCACCATCGAGGCATCGGCGCTATGCAGCCTGGCTTCGGGCACCGCATCGCGCACCGCCTGCGGCGCGCGCGGCGAGACCTGCCACGGATCGTCCGAGACCGGCACCTGCTTGCTCAAGGTCAGCGCCGGCAGCGGCTTGCCGTTGGCCAATGTCACGGCGGTGACCTCGCTCAGCAGATCGCCGCCATCGCGGCCGCTGTAGCCATAGCTGCCATCCGGGTCGAGCACGGCCTGGAACAGATAATCGCCGGCCGGCAGCGCAGAAAACCCGCGCGGGAAGGCGATGTTGTCCAGATCGATCTGCACACTGCCGCCGGGCGCCAGCGCGGTGACCTCCTGCGCGGCCACCGCCACTGCGGTAGGGCGGAAGGGATTCATATCCACCTCCTCCACCTTGCCGTCTTTCCCGCTTTGCTTGGCCTGCGCCTGGGCATCCTTGGCCAGGGTGGCGAACACCAGCAGGCGCCCGGACGTGGCCTGGTCGGTCGCCCCGCCCAGGGTGACGCGCAGCAGACGATGCGCCGGCGCCGGCTCGGCGGCGTGTAAGACACAAGCGCACAACAGGCCGACGGCCAGGCCCAGGCGTGGGGCAAGACGATGCAGGGACATGCAGATCCTTGAAAGCGGATGTGTGGGGTGGGCTTGGTGGCCCTGTGCGGACTGTAGCCAGTTTCTGGGGGAGCTGCGCGCGCTGTGGGCGAGATGAGGTCAGCGCATCCAATCCAGGTATTTTACGCGCTCAGGTTGGGGTCGCTTGCGGCGCAAGAGTGGCTAGAGTTGCATGTGTTCAAGGCGTTTGTGGTGAGGGCGGACTAGCTCAGCGCAGCTGATACAGCACAGATACCATGCAGTTAGATCGACTGTCTGAACTGCTGAGGCAACCGGATATCCAGGTCACGTCGAATTTGCGAGTGGAGCTCAAGACATCGATAGGCAAGCAGCAGACAGGCGTCAGATAAGTTATATGGCGATATTTGTAGTTAGAAGTTCATGCATCGCTGCGACCCGGTAGAAAGCGACCTATGGACGCTTGTCTACTGGTAGAGTGGCGAACTGATAATTCCTACTTATTCCCTGTGCCACTCGGTGCAGACAACGTCGTCGATGCCGGCAGTCAGCTTCCGGTGCACTTGTCCGACAGCCCAACGCTTGATCGCGTGGGCTAATTGCTGGCAATGCCGATATGACGGTCCAGACTCGTCGAGCGCTATGTTGACGGGCCCGGAGCACGTCCACAATACAAGTTGATTTTGATTATGTTTCTTGTGCTTGTAATCATATGCAACTAACCAGTTCGCCGTGCTTATCGCAATCCGAGTGCGCCATGACTTGGTTGATCTATCGAGCGTGATGCTTCCTGTGCGGGGGGCTGTACAGCTTGCTGGTTTGCGGTTTCCAGCTTCTGCAGGTTCTCTGCCAACGGCTGCTTGACGGCCTCACCTTTGTCGACATGGGTGCGCAGGAGGTCCATGTCATTTCCTGGATTCTTATAAGTTGCGAAGACATTGCCATTGGTTTGGCTTGGAACGACTTCTTGGATCTCGGGCAGAGGCGGACGATTAAGTTTTGCCTGGACAGCCAGGGCGCCGGCAATCCGCTCCTTGTCTTGCTGATTGGTGTAAACACCAGCATCTGGACCCAGCTTGTCGAGTCCAGCAAGAGCCTGTTTGAACAATGGATCATCACGCAGCCGGGCTTCTTGTTGCGGATCGAGAGGTGCTCCACCTGCACTAAAGGCACGTCCTGAATTACCTAGACCTGGTACCGCGGGCTGGACCGACTCGTCCAGCTGTCGCCCCGATGCAGGCGCCCAATGTCCTAAGACTCCGTCGTTTTTCGGTTCCTGAAGACCCACGTCCCGCAGAACGCTATCAGCGAGTGTGTTTGAGTTTTGCAGCAGGGGATCGTAGGGATATTTGTCATCCTTACTCCTGGCATTAGCGACCATGCGGCCCCACGTTCCGGACAAGTCCGCGCCATTTGCAATCTCTTCCCGATACTGCTTTTGGCCAATTGCATTCGGATTGTCCCGATGATCAGGGTTGTTTCGGTCATAGGGGAGGTTGGTCTCAACGTGCATCCGTCCGTACGGCAATCCAGGTCGCTCATCGCCAGTCCAGCCGCTAATAGTGCGCTGGTTGCCCTCCTTGTCCGTGTAGAGAAGGAACTTGTGGTGGTATTCCTTGCCGAGAGCAGCCCCGATATTCCGGTACCCGACTTCGATCTTCTCATCCATGACATGCTCCTGTGGCTTACTGATTCTTGATATGAACGGCTTCGACGTGTGTCACCTTGCCGTCGGCATCCAAAGAAAAAGTCATCACTACGGAACGTGCATCGGGATCCAACATCGCTTGTCCCTTGTTGTCCCTGACGACAATCTTGCTTTCGGTGTCTTCAACGACCTTCGAGGTTGGAGATTTACCGAAGGTCTCTAGCACCGACGCCTTTGTAGTGCCCAACGGTATGTATTTCGTAACGATATTGCTCACATCGATCTGCTCGAATCGAACGGGTTTTTGGGAAGCATAAATCTCGTCAAACATTGGGCTGGCTCCTGTCATCGAGGGGTCTTCCTGTGTCGAAGTAGTGCGCGCATTGTCCGCATTGGCGCAGGACGAAAGTGGAAGTACCGCAACCCCGACAAGTGCAAGTGTTGCGGCCAAGCCCTTCGACATGATGCGTGGCATGGCGATCTCCTGATGCGACTAATCACGTGATTCGAATATCCGCGAGATACTGTCCTTCTCGGCCAAGCTCGAAAACCGAGTAGCGTTCAGGCGGACGGCTGCCAGCTTACTACAAGCTCTCAAGAGCCGATAGTCGTTGAGCGGATTGTCAATGGGCTTTGCGCTGACGCTTCTGGGCCAAGCCCAGCATGGATCGGTGAGTAAGAGCAATCCATGAGTCATCAATAGACGCTCAGACTTCAGTAGCGGCCCTGACGTACCGAGTCGCTCACTAAGTGACGGATCCGTTCTGTCTCAGTTGTTTTCTAGCTCGATCGACCGAACCCGGTTTGCTCTCCTCTGAAAATCAAAACTGCATCACGTAACGAAATCGCTGAGACGATTTGTCGGGTTGGCATGTTGCAGAAACTCAAAATCGCTGCACCAGAAAGTAATCGATTAAACATCGATGGAGATCTGGAATTACCTTCAACGCCGTATCTAATCGTCAAAAGCGCAAGCGATTATCTGCTGTTTGAGATGTTCGCAAATGGCACTGCGTGCTCTTTCAAAGCGCAGTACATCGCACTACAAACCGTGGCCGCTGATCGTCCTTGCACCATAAACTCACACTCAGGAGTGATCAAAATGATCCAGAAAAAAAACCGTCGTTGTGCGCTTGCGGCATGCAGCCTCTCGCTTGTGGCGATGGTGCTGTGTATGAGCGCAGCTGTTGCCGCACCGGTGCCCGGGAAGGACACCGTCACGTTGCGCCATGTCTTCGCCACGCTGCAGAACGGTCAGCAGGATCAGAAGCCCGAAGATGTTGCGGCGTGTCGCAAGCAGGTTGCCGAGCCGACGTCCAAATACCTGGGAGTGGCGGTCACCACCACCTATTCCATCGATGTGCAGTCGAAGATGATGACCGCTTCGGCGTCGCTGCCATCGCCTGTTGCCACGCAGCCGTTGATGCTCACGGTGCCGCTGTCGCCGTTGGGGTTGTCCGGCGACTATGCGTTTGGTGCATTCCGGCCGAGCGCACTGCCCAACACCTATGTGCTGTTCTCGGTCGGGCTGAATTTCAAGGACCCCAAGTCGTCCGTGCTCGTGCTCAACAGCGACAAGCGCTACAACTGCCTGGTCACCAGCGATCCGGCGCCCTTCCAGGGAGCCTTGAGCAGCCAGCTTGGAAAGGACCAGGGGCGTTGATGTTGCAGCGTCCCAGTCGCCGCCGGACGGGCCAGCCGACCAGGGCTTCAGCGCGTTCGACCAATCGCTAAGCGGCCGCGTCCCCGGAGCAGGATGTGCCCAGCACAGGACGCTGGCGATGGGCGAGCGGTGGCGTTGTCCGGGACGCCGTATCCGAGCAAGCGGCGTGGTTGCCTGCCGCGATGTGTGGCAGGCAACCAGCCCTCAGCGATACGGCCCCGGCCCACGCCAGACCGGTTCGCCCTGGCGGTAAACCTCCATCATGTTGATGACTTCGCGGGCGTCGCCGATGGACTTCAGTTCGGGCGAATCCGGCGGCAGCAGGCGGCATTTGCTGGAGCCGCGCTTGAGCGCGACATCCAGCGGGCAGATCATGCGTTGCTGGGTGCCGGGCAGGATGATGGCGATTTCCTGCATGCCTTGTTCTTTCCAGGCGCGCAGCTGGGTTTCGCTGCGCACGTCGTAATAGACCTGGAAGCCGCCGATATCCAGGCTGGGCTGGGCGTTGTTGCGGTCGTTGCGGCGGCCCTGGCTGATGGTGGGGGTGTTGGCCATGCCGTCTTCGGCGCCGTCGGCCGGTTCGTCCAGCATGCCGGGCGGCCTGCCGGTCCAGGTGTCCGGGCGGCGCTGTGCGGATGCCGCCGGCGGAGCGGGCGGTTGCGGCGGGGTGGGGCGTTGCTGGCGACGCGGCTGGCGGCGTTCGGCCAGGCTGCCTTGCGCGGTATCGCCCTGCCGCGGCACCGGATTTTTGGCCTGCTGCACCAGCGTGGACTGCACCGGCGTGGATGTCGGTGGCACCGGGGTGGGCGAGGGCACCGGCTGATCGGGCTGGGAGGTGTCGCCGACAAAATCCACCTTGATGCGTCCACCGCTGGCCGAGCCCTGCGGCGGGGTCATGGTGGGGGTGGAGGCCGACAGCAGGATCAGCAACATCAGCACGTGCAGCAGCGCGCTGATCAGCGCGGCAATCCACGGTTCGATGCGTTCGATCAGCGGCTCGGTGCGGGGCAGCCAGTCGCTGGCATCCAGATGGACGTGCAGCACCTGCAGGGCGCCCTCGCGCACGCGGTAGACCAGCACGTACGGGGTCTGCTTGACCACCCATTCGCGGGTGCCGGGCGCGCGGCCAACGCGGCCACGGCCGGGTTGCTCGGCCAGGGTGCGGGTGGCTTCCAGCACCTGCCGCGCCATCGCGGCAGCGGCGGTCGGGTTGAGCGCGTGGTAGTGATCCTGGGCGTGTGCAAGCTGCGTGGCGGCCGGGACGGTCCAGTCACGCCGTAACATCAACGCCCCATCTGGCGAACAGTGCGCTCACCTGTGCCGGAGTCGTCAACGCGCCCTGATCTGCAGCGGCAATGCCGTCCTGCACCGCGGCCTGGAAGCTGGCGTCGGCCACGACGCGGACCACGTCACTCCATCCAGCCGTCTCGGGCAGCGTGTCGATCAGCATGTGGGCGTCTTGCTTGATGGCGGACATGGCACGGCGGTGGGGGAGCACTGCGCAAGTCTACCCGCGCCGCTCCTGTTCGCGTGTGGCAGGCGCCGGCGTCCGCGCGCGGCGTTCACCGGGCAGGCGGCAAGCGCCTGCGCGGCAGCGGGCTGGGTGGCGCACGGCCTAACCGCATGCCCGATGCCGGCAGCGACCGGCAGTGCTGCCGCCTGCAGAAAGTGACACTTGGCACCTTGTTCGTGCCCATGGCTGGTTTCATTCTGCGCGGGTCGCTTCACTCATTCGCAAAGGACTCGCCATGCCTGCCGCTGCCATCGCACCCCTGACGCCGTATCTCTCGATGGCCGCCATCGGCTACCTCTACTACCGGCGCATCCGGCGCAGCTTCGGGCGCCAGCAATGGAAGCCGGTGGCCACGGCGGTGCGCAGCGCGGTGCTGCTGATCGCGGTGGCAGCACTGGCGTTCGCGGTGTACGGCTTGCCGCAGGTGCGGCTCGGTATTGCCGCAGGCGCGCTGGTCGGCATCGGCCTGGGTGCGCTGTCGCTGCGCTACACGCATGCCGAATGGGTGGATGGCCAAGGCTGGTACACGCCCAATCCCTGGATCGGCGGCGGCTTGATGCTGGTGTTGCTGGGGCGCCTGGCCTGGCGCTGGGCCGATGGCGCGTTCACTGCCGGTGCGGCGGCGGCTGGTTCGCAGGCCAGCCCGCTGACCCTGGGGATTGCCGCGGCACTGGTGCTGTATTCGCTGGTGCACGTGGGCGGGTTGTGGTGGCGGCTGCGCCAGCTGCGCCTGCAGGCAGGCGCTGCGGGGGCGGTACGCTGACCCCGCCGCGATTGGCCCTGCGCGCTCACACCTGCGAGCGGAACGGGAACACCAGTTTCTCGCCAAGCCTCTGCCGCAACGGCCGCGCGCGCCAGCGCTCCAGCGAATACTGCTCGGCACGTTGCAGATCGCGTTCGAATACCTCGGTCATGCGTGCGGCCAGCGTGCGGTCGTAGACATTCAGGCTGGCCTCGTCGTTGAGGCGGAACGAGCGGATGTCGAAATTGGTGGAGCCCACCGACACCAACAGGCCGTCGATGATCAGCAGCTTGGTATGCAGCATGGTGGGCTGGTATTCGTGGATCTCGATGCCGGCCTGCAGCAGCGGCTCCCAGCTGGCCTTGGAGGCCAGCCGCACCGAGACGGCATCGATATGCTTGCCGGGCAGCAGCACCCGGATGCGCACGCCGCGCGTACGTGCTTCGAGCAGCGAGCGGGTGATCAAGGCATCGGGTACGAAATACGCCGCAGCCAGGTCGATGCTGCTGCGTGCGGCGGCGATGGCGATCAGGTACATCAGGTGCATGCTTTCGCTGCCGCCGGCCGGCGAGGCCACGAACAACTGCGCATCGCTGTCGCCGGCAGCCTCCAACGCCGGGTAATACTGCGCGCCGTTGACCACACGGCCGGTGGTCTTGATCCAGTTGTCGTTGAAGGCGGTCTGCACCTGCGCCACCACCGGGCCCTCGATGCGGTAGTGGGTGTCGCGCCAATGGTCCGGGTCCTGCGCGTCGCCCATCCATTGGTCGGCCACGCCGACCCCACCGGTGAAGCCGATGCGGCCATCGATCACCAGCAACTTGCGGTGGGTGCGGTTGTTGATGCGGTGCAGGTTGTACCAGGCCAGCGGGCGGTAGCGATGCACCTCCACGCCGGCCTCGGTCATGGTGTCCACCAGTGCATGGTCCATCTTCAGGCTGCCGCCCCAGTCGATGGTGACCCGCACCTCCACCCCGGCACGCGCGCGCTCGGACAAGGCGTCGCTGAACTCGCGGCCGATCTCGCCCGACCAATAGATATAGGTTTCGAACGTGATGGTGTGCTGCGCGCTGCCGATGGCCTCCAGCATGGCCGGAAAGATCTCGCGGCCGTTATTGAGCACGTCGATCCTGTTGCCCGGCAGGATGGCCGGCCCCAGCAACACCGACATCTCGCGTTTGAATTGCGGATCGGCAACGTCGTACAGGTGCTTGGGGATGTGCTCGAGCTTTTTCTCCGGCGTGGCGAAGTTGAGCAGCAGCAGCCCCACCAGCAAGGTGACCGCCACGGCGGCCACGATGATCCATGTCATGCATCCCACTCCGATGTCCCGCCACTGCGGGCGCAAGCGGCCGGCATTTTGGCAAGGCCGGTGGCATGGGGTTTGTGAAGGGGCGAGGCGACAGGGCGGCGGCTCATGCCCCACTGTGCGCCATCTCCCCTGGCGAACAGTCTTTGGACATCATCCCGCCCCTCAGCACAGTTCTGTGCCGGGGCGGGCAAGGATGTCAGGCCACCATGCTGGCAGATCCCCGAGTTTGATTCTGCTGTTGCGATTGCTCCATCGCGCGCGAGCGCTCCATAGCCACTACTTGCTGCGCTTGCTCACTGCTCTCCTGTAGCGTTTGGTTCACCGCTTGCCCCGTATTCACCGGTGAAGTGCAGCGATTCAATGCCGCCTCGTCGCGAGAGGTGCTGATCTGCACTGCACGTGCCAGGGAGCCGTCGCTATTCAGCTCGACGCGGTCTACCGACGTTAGTCCGCTGCGGATCCCTTCCACTGAGAGTACTCCGGCAAGGCGCTCACTGTGCAGGCCTGAGCAAATGCCACGTTGCGATTCGGCTGCATGCACCTTTTCCAGCATCTGGTGGAAGAAGGAATGATGACTATGATTTGGGCTCGAAAGCAGTGGAGGAGTGTTTGCCGGTCTGGCGAGCACCTCATCGCTGCGCGGTGAGGGCGCCTCCATAGTCCCGGTATGCCTATGTCCTCGGTACGTACCAGGTGCCTGCTCAGGGTCATTGGTTTGGATCTGCTCTGCTGTTTGCCTTGCCAAGCTGTCTAGCGTTCCACGATCTGCAATGCCAGTGACCGGTAATCCATTGGCTTCCTGGAAGGCGCTGACCGCTTGACGTGTGCCACTCCCCAAATAGCCATCCACACGCAGGGGCTTACTGTCCGCGCCGGTAAAACCAAGCTCGATCAGATCGGATTGTAGGCCGCGTGCTTGCCGACCAATGGCATCTAGCGTCGCTGGGCCTGCCTTTCCATCAACAGGCGTCAGTCCATTGGCCCACTGGAATGCCTCGACCGCCTGCTTGGTCGACGCATTAAACTTTTGGTCTATCTGTAACGCATGGCCGTCTGAGTCGCCATACCCCAGCGCGCTAAGATTGGATTCGAGTTTGCGTACTTCACGGCCGCTGGAACCCTCTTTGAGGATATGGCTCTGCGCGGCCTGCCGGCCCGGTGATGCGTTAACCAGTTCCAGCGCTTTCTGGACATCGGGATCAGTACGCTCAGAGGAAGGGTCGAAGTTTCTGCCACTGACTTTCAAATGGGCTCGATCCAGCGCAGCCTGATTCTGAGGATATGCATCCTCATAATTCTGGGCAACATTCGCAGCCTTAGGGCCATCATAATATGTGTGAGTCGAACGAATCTGATCTGCCTTGGCTAACAACTGATCGTAATCTCCACCTTCCTTGAGAACCTTTTCAAGTTTTACTAATTGGCTAGGCATTTGATTCGCTGTCTTTGCGAGCAGGCTAATTGCTTCAAACCGGCGATCTTCTGCGATGTTAGTGCCATGCGCGTCTAGAATTCCCATTGCCGTCTGCGTGGCATTCCTGACCTGCGGATAATCGATATTGCTGTGGATCCACTGCTTGCCTTCTGTAGAGCTAGCCCACGCGTTGATGCTGTCGCGCGTACCGACATCAATAAAATTGAGTGTGGGCCGACCGTTCAAACCGTTTCCATGACTCAATAGATCGCGGCGTAAATCCGCATGATCTTCCGCGAAGGGAAGTTTGTGCTCCTTGGCGTATGCTGCGGCCTGCTGGATAACGCCATCAACGTAGGTTTGCTCACCCGGTTGCAGCGCACGGTTCTCAATCGAACCTAGCGGCCACGTGCCACGTTGGCCGAAGTCGACTTGAATCGTACCAAGGCTATAGCCGCTATTCTGTGCGACGCGATTGACCTCACCCCAGCGAGGCTCTGACGTGCCGACAGTAATTCCCGCAATTGCCAAATGATAAGAGGCGGCACCGCCCTCGGTTCCGCGTCCGACGGAAAAGTAAACGGCGCCAGAGACGGTTTCGAGATCGCGCGTATCGATATTGGTAGGCATAAGAGTTCCTTTCTTAACGGTTTTTAACGTTGAATCAGTTGATTAGTGCGGCATACTTCTCGAGTTGATCAGCCCGTGCGGTCAGCCTCAGCATGGCAGCCTCTGCGGATTCAATGTTTTCCGCTTGGCTATCCCCATAAATCGCGGCCTCCAAATTGCCGTCTTTGGTTCTGGACTGCAGCCATGCGCGTTGCGCCTCCACTAGTTTGGTACGCACATCAGCCTTTAGAGAACTCAAAAGCAGTTTGTACGCTTTGTTCAAGCGTCTGTCCTGAAGCGTCTCTTCCTGGGACACACACGCAGCACGTTCTACCGCACCGCGTGCCTGTTTTTGACACGTCACATATGTTGCGGACAAACCATTTGAGGAATTAAAAGTGGTATTTCGCTGGTCCGCGGCGTGGGCACAGGTCATTGAACTGACCAATAGTGTTGTCGTCAACAGTAGGCGACTTCTGGAGTTGCGTTCTTGCACGACGTATTCCTCTTTGAAAGAATTTTCGGAATAGTAAAATGAAAGCCTTGCGGGCTCATGCGTAAGATATCTTAGAGACTAGGTGCATGGCATGAAGGCCAGTGACATATTCATAGGCGATTGGATAGCCGGTTAAAGCAAGGCGACATGACGCAAGCTAGCGCCATCATCCACTGCAAGGCAACGTTGCTGGAACCGGCAATGCCTGCCGGTGCGTCCTGGCTGTTTCTGGTACTGCCCATGGCAGCAAGCTACAGACTGCCCACGCGCAGCATGGTGAGCGTCACTGGGACGGTGGCCGGGCACCCACTGCAGGCGACGCTGCAGCCGGACGGGCGGGGCGGGCATTGGCTGACGATCGAACGCGCCCTGCAGCAGGCAGCCGGTGTGTGCGCTGGACAGACGGTGGCGCTCGCGCTGACGCCCGTGGCCGAAGAGCCCGAGCCGCTGGTGCCGGACGATCTGCATGCAGCGCTGGCCGCGCATCCGGCCGCGCGTGCGACCTGGGACGACATCACCGCCGTGGCGCGGCGCGATTGGATCTTCTGGGTGGTGTCCGGCAAGAAGGCCCAAACGCGGGGCAAGCGCATCGCCACCGCATGCGCCATGCTGGCCTCGGGCAAGCGGCGTGCGTGCTGTTTCGATCGCTCCGGCAAGTACAGCCACGCGCTGGCGGCACCCACGCCAAAAGCGGGCTGAAGCAGGCGGCCCGGTGTGCGAGTTGCCGCCATCTATAAGCCAAAATGCTTACATGCGTCACACAAGCGCGCACCTATACTCCGGTGCTGTCCCACCGAAGAGGTTCTGACCGCATGAGCGCACCCCCATCGTCTCCGATCGCTGCCGGTTCTGGCACAGCTGCCGGCAGCCTTCGCCGCTCGGTGTCCAACACGCTCAAGGGCTCGGCCGGCAACCTCGTCGAGTGGTACGACGTCTACGTCTATTCGGTGTTCGCCACCTACTTCGAGTCGCAGTTCTTTTCCAAGGAAGACAAGAACGCCACCATGTTCGTGTGGGCGATCTTTGCGATGACGTTCCTGATGCGCCCGATCGGCGCGTGGTATTTCGGCCGCTTCGCCGACCGTTATGGCCGCCGCCTGGCGTTGACCATTTCGGTATCGGTGATGGCGCTGTGCTCGTTCGTGATTGCGATCACGCCCACGGTGGCCACGATCGGCATCGCTGCGCCGATCATCTTGCTGGTGGCGCGCCTGCTGCAGGGCTTTGCGACCGGCGGCGAATACGGCACCAGCGCCACGTACATGTCCGAAGCGGCGATTCCCGGCCGGCGCGGGTTTTTGTCGTCGTTCCATTACGTGACGCTGGTGGGCGGGCACGTACTGGCACAGACCACCTTGCTGATCATGTTGCATTTCTTCGATGCCTCGCAGGTCTCCGAATGGGGCTGGCGCGTGGCGTTCGGGCTGGGCGGCATCGGCGCGTTGGTGGTGTTCTGGCTGCGCCGCACGATGGATGAGTCGCTGAGCTCCGAATCCATCGCCGATTCGCGTACCGGCAAGGCCAAGGCCTCCGGCTCGATGCGCGAATTGTTCGTCAATCAGTGGCGTCCGCTGCTGTTGTGCTTTTTGATCACCGCCGGCGGCACGATCGCGTTCTACACCTATTCGGTCACCGGGCCGAAGATGATCCAGACCGCGTTCGCCGGTGGCGACGTGATGGCCGGCACCATCATCAATCTGGTGGCGCTGACCGTGCTGATGCTGATGCAGCCGGTGGGCGGCTGGTTGTCGGACATCGTCGGGCGCAAGACCTTGCTGGTGTTCTTCGGCATCGGCGGCGTGCTCTACACCTGGTTCCTGGTGATGGAACTGCCCAAGCAGACCGACTGGTTGACCGCGTTCGCAATCCTCACCGTGGGCTTTGTGATCCTGACCGGCTACACCTCGATCAATGCCGTGGTGAAGGCGGAATTGTTCCCCACCCACGTGCGCGCGCTGGGTGTCGGCCTTGGCTACGCGCTGGCCAATTCGGCCTTCGGCGGAACCGCGCCGTTGCTGTATCAGGCCTCGCTGAAGACCAACCACGTGACCGAGTTCGTGATCTATGCGACGGCGGTGATTGCGGTGTCGTTGGTGGTCTACATGTTCTTCCTGACCAACAAGGGCAGCAACTGGCTGGACGACGAAGCGGCGATGCATCAGCGCAAGCGGTGATGCGCGCGCGCGGGCAGAGCCCTTCCCTTCTCCCTGCGGGACATTGTCCCCCTTCATGGGGGAGAAGGTGCCCGAAGGGCGGATGAGGGGCGCCTCAGGTGATTGGCATACCGAGCGTGGTAAACGCGTCGCCACGCGCCGCCAAGGTGAAGCTTCGATGCTGCGGTCGTGCATTGGTAGCCAAACCCTCAGCTCAACCCCCGCTCCGCGTCCCGGCCTGCACTAGCAGCGCGGCCGCTGCAAGACATGCGCGCCAGTGGCGCGCAAGCAGTGCCTTATCGTCCTGGCGGGAGAGGGGCTAACGCGGGCTGCTGTTCTGCGCCGTCCTGATGCTGCGCTGTTGTCTTAGCAAACACGCTGTAACGCAAACCAATCAACCCCAACAACGCTTCATCACGATGCGCGCCTGCCGGCACCTTGCCCACGCGCGTCAGTGATGCATCCAGACGGTCGCGCAACGCATCCGGCCCAGGCAACGGACGCTTCCGTGCAACCTGCCGCCGGTAGTGCGCAGCCACGTCGCGCAACATCGCGTCCACCGCATCGCGACTGGACGCCGGCAAGCCATGCCGTGCGCGGCGCAGCTGCAGGATGTTCAAGCCTACGCGCACTTCGTTGAGCATATCCACCGAGGCCAGGTCGCTACCTTCCGGCGTCAACGCCAGCCGTGGCGCAAGCAGACCAAGCAGATCCAGCATGCGTGCGGCAAAGTGCTGGCGATCCTGCGCGCCATGTCCGTCGGCGGCATCGGCCAGCGTGCGCCAGCCCTGGCGCACCAGTCGGCGCGCGCTCCATTCGGCACCGACCGAACGAAACAGACGCGTCAGCACCACCGCAAACCCGATCCCCAGCACCATCGCCACCGCCGCGTTGACGAAGCTCTGCAGGTTGGCGCTGTAGGTGTTCTGCAGGCTCAGCAGCGCGGTGAGGTTCACCACCAGCGGCAAGGCGATCAGCATGCTCCCGGGGCGATGCAGCAGTGCGCCCAATGGCAGGAAGACCGCCGCCAGCACCACCACCAGCATCGGGAAATCGTGGATGGCCGGGAAGATGCCGAACTGATAGATGCCGGCAACCACGCTGGCCACCACCGCCCAGGTCAGGAACGACAGCATGCTCGGCGCGGGGTCGTCCTGCGCGGCGAAAAACGCAGCAGTCACTGCGGCCATCATCGCGCCGTTGCCGCCGCCTTCCCAGCCGATGCCGATCCACAACACGCAGTACGCCATCAGCGCGAAGCCGGCGCTTAGCGCGGAAAATGCGGCCATGCCCAAATCGATGTGGCGCGTGGCGTGTGCCGCAACCGGAGTGTCAGCGATCTCTGCAGAGGGCTGGCCCGGTGGCCGCCACGCTGCCGCACGCGTTGACGAGCGCAGCGCGCCATCGCGCGGCGCCGCGTCGTCCTGCGTGGGCACGGCCGGCTGCGCCGCGAGACGGCGCGAGAAGCCCAGGCGCTGCAGCAACGCCCCGGGCGCTGCGGAACGCGCCGCGGCATCACGCGCTGCAGGGTCGGCTTGTAGGGATGCATCAGGTGCCGGCGCCGGCAGCGCACGCAGTGCAACGGGCGCGGTGCCCTGCACCAGCGCCTGCTGCAACGCGCGGCAGTCCTGCCACAGGTCGAGCAGCTCCTTCAGGCGCAGCAGCACACTGTCCAGCAGCAGGTGATCGATGTCCTGATCCACCACCGGGCGCAGTGCCTCGATGCGCGCACGCAGTGCATCAGCCTGTCGGGCGGCATCGGCATCGGCACTGCCGGTGTCGGCGACATGATCCACCCACGCAGCAACAGCTTCCAGCAATGTCGCCAACTCCGGCCCGTGCGCGGCGTCGTCGCGCTGCAAGGCGTCCAGGCGGTCGGCAATCGAGGACAGCACCGGCAACAGCATCAGCATGCGTGCGCGCAACTGTTCCAGCGCAGGCGCGGCGCCGGCATGGCGTGGGTCGTCATGGCGCACGAAGGCGATCAGGGTCTCGAACTGCACCAGATCGGCCGCCAGCCGATTGCGCGGCGCCTGCGACGGGCCGCGCTGCAGCACCTGGCGGCACCACTGGGCCGCATCCTGCATCCAGTTGCCGATCCGCGCGGTGAGCATCGGCTTGACCGAGGCCGGGAACAGCAGCGACGCGAACAGCACCGCCATCACCGTGCCCAGGATGATCTCTTCGCTGCGGGCCACCACGGTGTCGAAGATGCCTTCCGGCGAGGTGACCGCAGGAAAGCCGATGAAGGCGGTGGTGTAGCCGGCCAGCAGGAATGCATAGCCGCGCGGGCCGCGATTGAGCAGCGCCAGGAACAGGCAGGCCGAGAGCCACAGCGCCATCGCCGCGCTCAGCAGCAACGGCGTTTCCACCAGATTCGGCAGCATCACCAAGGTGGCCACACCAGCCAGCAAGGTGCCGAGCACGCGGTACACGCCCTTGGCACGGGTGGGGCCGAGCAGCGGTTGCGAAACGATGTAGACCGTGGCCATGGCCCAGTACGGTCGCGACAGATTGCCGGCCAGTGCGACATACAGCGCCGCGATCGAGGCGGCAAAGGTCTTGGCCGAAAACAGCCAGGCCTGGCGATCGCGCAACAACGGGCTCATCGTGCAGCCGTGGTGGTGTTGCGCCCGGCGTCGGCATCCCAACCGCCGCCCAGCGCCAGAAACAGCTGGATCTGGTCCTGCGACACCTGCGCCTGTGCGTTGGCCAGGGTCATCTCGGCGCTGGCCAGGGTGCGCTCGGCGTCCAGGCTGGACAGGTACGGCGTGCGTCCGCCCTGATACAGGCGCCGGTTTTGCGCCGACGCCAGCTCGGCCTGTTGCTGCGCCTGTTCCAGCAGATGCAGGCGGTCCAGGTCCTGCGCATAGCGCGACAAGCTGGTCTGCACCTCGCGCAAGGCCTGCAGCACGGTGTTGTCGAACTGCGCCAGCGCCGCGTCGGCGCCGGCTTCGGTGGCGCGCACCCGCGCACGCGCACCGCTGGAGGGCAGCGTCCAGGAAATCAGCGGGCCCAACGACCACGCATGCGTGGCCGGCTCGCCGAAATCCGCCAGCAGGCCGGTGGCACCGATCGAGCCGCCCAGACGGATATCCGGATACAGCTCGGCGGTGGCCACGCCGATGCGCGCGGTGGCGGCGGCGAGCCGGCGCTCGGCCTGGCGCACGTCCGGGCGGCGCGCCAGCAGCGCGCGGCCATCGCCGATCGGGATCGGCTGTTGCACTGCAGGCGCGTGCGCGCAGCTGTCCACGCCGGGCGGCAACTCGCCGGGCGTCTTGCCGAGCAGCGCGGCCAATTGGTAACCGGCGGCCTGGCGGCGTGCGCGCAACGGCGGCAGCGCCGCTTCCAGCATCGCCACCTGTGCGGTGGCGCGCGCCAGATCGGGCGGCGTGCCGCGACCGGCCGCGATCAGGCGCTGGGTGATCTGGCGGCTGTGTTGCTGCAACTGCAGCGAATGCTCGGCCACCTGCAGCTCATGGTTGGCGTGGCAAATCTCCACGTAGCTGCCGGCCACCTGCGCGGCCACGCTGACGCGCGCCAGATCGATCGCCGCCTGCGCCACCTGGGTGTCGGCATGCGCGGCTTCGGCGCCGCGTTGCAGCTTGCCGAACAGATCGAACTGGTACGACACGCCGAACTTGCCATCGGCCAGGTTGAATACCGGCAGCTTTTCTTCCTGCAAAAATGCTTCGGCCGAGACCTGCGCGCGGCTGACACCGGCTTCCACGTCGTAATCGAACCCGCCGGCATCCATGGCCTGTTCGTACACCGCGGCAGCGCGGCGCAGGTTGGCACCGGCGACCTTCAATTCGACGTTGTCGCGCAGGGCCTGCTCGATCAGGCCATCCAGCATCGGGTCCTGATACAGCGCCCACCAGCGCGCCGGCAGCGCGGCGCCGGGCTGCACCTGCGCGTTGCCGGTGTCCAGGAACGCGGCATTGGCGGCCGGGCGCTGGTAGGCCGACTCGGCCGGCACCGCGTAGTTCGGGCCGACCGTGCTGCAGGCACTGAGCATGCTCAGCAGTGCGGCCACTCCCAGCGGACGCAACATCGCGCGGTTCATGGCGCCGCCTTGGCCTGCACATGGGCAGGCGCGGTCGCCGGGGTTGGGTGCGCTGTGTCGGGCAGAATGCTCACCGTGGCAGTGCGCCCTGCGATCAACTGCACATGCGCAGGCACGCGATCCAGCACGATGCGCACCGGGATGCGTTGCGCCAGCCGGACCCAGTCGAACGCCGGCGTGACATTGGGCAATGCGCCGGCGCTACCGCTGCGGTAGCGGTCTTCGATCCCGGCGGCGATGCTCTGCACATGCCCCTGCAGCGTGACCGGCTCGCCCATCAGCTGCACGTCCACGCGCTGGCCGGGGTGCACGCCCTGCAGGCGGGTTTCTTCGAAGTAGCCATCGACGCGGAACGAGCCGGTGTCCAGCACCGCCACCACCGGACGCCCGGCGTTGACGTAGTCGCCCACCCGCACGGTGCGGTCGCTGACGCGACCGTCGGCCGGGCTTCGCACCTGGGTGCGTTCCAGGTTGAGCTGGGCCAGATCCACCGCCGATTGCGCGGTGGCCACTGCGGCCTGCGCCTTCTGTACGTTGGAGCGGCGCACTTCGGCATCTTCGGCGGCGACCAGATCCTGCAGGCTGCGGTCGCGCGCGATCTCGCGGCGCAACTGGGTCAGCGTAGCCTGGCGTTCGGCCAGCGCGGCGCGCGCCTGTTCCAGCGCGATCGCATAGCGCGCGCGGTCCACCACGAACAGCAATTGCCCGCGCGTCACCGGTTGGTTGTCGGCCACGGCGACCGATTCCACCAACCCGGAGACGTCCGGCGCCACCTGCACCACATCGGCGCCCACGTGCGCATCGCGCGTCCACGGCGCCTGCATGTAATAACGCCACAGGTGCTGCAACACCCACGCGGCCAGCACCACCATCGCCAGGGTCAGCAGTGCCGGCCCCGCGGTCTTGATCAGCTTTTTCACGATTGCATCCAACGGGTAAGGAAGAACAGGCCGCCCAGCAGTGCGATGTACAACGCCAGGTTGAACAGCGCCGGGTGCCAGATGTAGCGGTAGGCGCCAGCGCGGGTCAGCAGCGCGGCGATGCTGCTGTTGAGCAGGTAGGCCAGCGTCATCAACGCCAGCAAGGTGGGTACGAACACACCGTAGAGACTGAATTCGCCGTACATCGGGCACATCCTGGAAAAAGAACCACAGCGCCCGGCGCAGCGCGCCGGGGCATCGGAAAGGGCACAACGGGCGTCGCGCGCGACGCCGACAGCCGACTCAGTCGGCCTGGCTCAGCCGCGCATGCGCCTGCGCGATCTGCTCCCACAAGGTCAGCACCACCTGCACGTCGGCGTCGCTGAGTGCGCCCAACACCGGCGCACGCAGTGCATCCAGGCGGATCTCGATCTGGCCGACCAGTGCCTGGCCTGCATCGGTGAGCCACAGCTGGTTGGCGCGGCGGTCGCTGCTGTCGGCCTCGCGGCGCAGCAGGCCCTGCGCGGCCAACTTGTCCAGCAAACGCACCAACGAGGGGCCTTCCATGCCCAGTTGCTGGGCCAGCGCCACCTGGCGGATGCCGCCGCCGGAGCGCCCGATCATCAGCAATGGTCCGGTGCAGGCGCTGGACAGGTCGAACTCGGCAAACGCCTGATCGGCCAAGCGTTGCCACTGACGGGCAGCCACCAGCAGGCCGGAACTGAGCTGGGCGCGTGGAGAAAGAGCAGGTTTCATAATAGATAGGATGCTATCAATTCATAAATGAATCAATAGTCACTGAACATTTGCAAGCTGGCGCAACCGCCACTGGGGCGGCCGGGCCGTCCTCGGGTACCATGCACGCCCCCTTTGGGTGCACCTGCGCATGAGCCAGTCCAACCAGCCCGATTCCTCCGTCACCCAGACCCAGGCCGAAGAGGCCGTGCGCACCCTGTTGCGCTGGGCGGGCGAAGATCCCACGCGCGAGGGCCTGCTGGACACCCCGCGCCGGGTGGCTGAAGCCTACGGCGACTGGTTCAGCGGCTATCGCGAAGAACCGCGCGAATACCTGGAACGCACCTTCGAGGAAGTGGCCGGCTACGACGAGTTGATCGTGCTGCGCGACATTTCCTACGAAAGCCATTGCGAGCACCACATGGCGCCGATCATCGGCAAGGTGCACGTGGGCTATCTGCCGCGTGGCAAGGTCGTCGGCATCAGCAAGCTGGCCCGCGTGGTGGAAAGCTACGCGCGCCGCTTCCAGGTGCAGGAAAAGATGACCGCGCAGATCGCCCAATGCATCCAGGACGTGCTGCAGCCGCTTGGCGTGGGCGTGGTGGTGGAAGGCGCGCACGAGTGCATGACCACCCGCGGCATCCACAAGCGCGGCGTCAGCATGGTGACCTCCAAGATGCTGGGCACCTTCCGCGAAGATGCGCGCACCCGCGCCGAATTCCTGCAGTTCATCGAAGTGGGCGGCAAGCGTTGAGGCAGTCGCGGCAGCGCCCATGAAGCACCAGGCACGTATCGCCGGTTATCGGCAACTGCGCGAGCAGCCGGTATGGAAACTGCTCGCCGCCGACCACGCACCCGAGCTGATCGGCCTGCTGCAGACGGTGCTGATGGATGGCGAACGCCGCCTGCCTTCGGCCGTGTTGCACGAACGTTTGCAGCGCCAGCTCGACGCCTTGCGCGCCGACGAGCTCTCGCGCGAACTGCCGCGCACCGCACAGGCATATCTGGCGCATTGGTTGGCACAGGGCTGGCTGGAACGCCGCCTGCCTGAAGGCGCAGCCGAAGAAGAATACGAACTCTCGCGTGCCGCGACCCAGGCCATCCGCTTCATCGCCGGCCTGCGCGAAAGCAGCAGCAGCGCCACCGAAAGCCGCCTGTCGCTGGTGATCCAGCAACTGGTGCAGCTGGCCGGACAGACCGAGGCCGATCCAGAGCTCCGGCTGGCCGCGCTGCGCGATGAACGTGCGCGCATCGATGCCGAAATCGAACGCGTGGCCTCCGGCCGCGTGGCGGCGCTGGACGGCAAACGCGCGCTGGAACGCGCGCGCGACCTGATCCATCTCTCTGACGAGCTGGCCGAAGATTTCCACCGCGTGCGCGACGACTTCGAGCAGCTCAACCGCCAATTCCGTGAGCGCATCATCGACGACGAAGGCGCGCGCGGCGACGTGCTCGAACAATTGTTCAACGGCGTGGATGTGATTGCAGACAGCGAGGCCGGGCGCACCTTCGAGGCGTTCTGGAGTCTGCTCAACGACACCCAGCAAAGCAGCCAGCTCGACCAGGCGCTGGATGCGCTGCTTGCCCGTGGGTTTGCCCGCAAGCTTGATCGCCGCGAACGCGCCTTCTTGCGCGGGCTGACCGGCACGCTGCTGGAACGCGGCGGCGAGGTGCACACGGTGATGCAGCATTTCGCACGCAGCCTGCGCGGGTTCGTGCAAAGCCGTGGGTATCTGGAACAGCGCCGGCTCAATCAATTGCTCAAGCAGGCCCAGGGCGAAGCCTTGCAATTGCGCGACAGCCTGCACGCCACCACCGCCACCGGCTATACGCAGGCACTCAGCAGCAGCCGCCTGCGCTCGCTGTCGCAATGGCGGCTGCACGATCCACGGCTCACCCAGGTCGATGGACGCGTGCAGGCCGCCGACGCGGCCGAGATCTCGCTGGACAGCGTGGGCGATCTGGTCGCGCAATCGGAGATCGATGTACGCAGCCTGCGCAACGACCTGCATGAGCTGCTCGGCCAACGCCCGCGGCTGACCATCGGCGACGCCTTGCAACAACGCCCGTCCGTGCAGGGCCTGGGCAGCGTGATCGGATACCTGTCGCTGGGCACGCGCCACGGCATGGTGATCGAAGGACAGATGGAAACGGTGCAATGGGAAGGCAGCGACGGCGCCGTGCGGCGCGCGCGCATTCCCTTGGTGTGGTTTACCCGGGAGAAACGCAATGAACTGGTCTGAGGACGCCGGCCCGGACGCCGACGAGAGCACCGCGGTGTCGGCCATCGACGACCGCATGCCGATGACGCAAGCCTCCAGTGCCGAGCCGCGCGGCGAGCTGTTTTTAGGCGACACCGGCACGCTGCCGTTCGACGCGCGGCGTGCGCTGTGCCAGTTGCTGGCAGGGCCCAGCATCGATGCGCAACGGCACGGTGCGCTGTGGCCGGCGTTGTTGCGCAACGAGGTGGCGATCCGCCAGGTGCTGTGCGAGCTGTTTCTGGAGCTGGTGCTCGACCGCGAGGGCGGGGTGGCCTTCACCCGCCAGGCCGACACCGCCGAGCTCGAATCGCCCACCTTGCTGCGCAGCGCGCCGCTGACGTTCATCGAGTCGGTGTTGCTGCTGTTCCTGCGCCAGCAACTGGCCGAGGCCGATACGCGCGGCGAGCGTGCGGTGGTGGACGAAGCGCAGTTGGTGGAGGCGTTGTCGGTCTACGAGAAGAACGTGTCCACCGATCGGGCGGGCTTCGCGCGGCGGGTGATGACGGCCATCGGCAAGATGCGCGACAACCAGTTGCTGTCGCGTTTGCGCGGCAGCGAGGAGCGCTATGAAGTCTCGCCGGTGCTGAAGCTGTTGTTCTCGGCAGAGGATGTGCAGGCCTTGGTGGTCGCGTATCGCGGTTTGCGGGAAGGGGATGTAGCTGCTGAGTAATTTTCCTTCTCCCGCGCCGGCGCGCCGGCTTCCGTTCTCGCGTCGGGACATTGTCCTCCTTCATCGGGAAGAAGCTGCCCGCAGGGCGGATGAGGGCACGTTGTGGCGTGGTGCTTGGGAGCATGTCGTATGTGTTGCATCTACTGCGACGGCAGTTATAGGAATCGCAGCATCAACAGCAACAGCGCCGCAGCAACACACCACACAGCAGCGCGGCACCATGCGTCATCCGGTTTTTCGCGTTCCACGTCGTCCCGTTTTGATGAGTGAGCTATGAATTCCCAGTCCAATCTGTCGCCAGCGCAACCAGGTGCCTCCTTGTTTGCCGAGACGCTCGCCGAGCAACGTGCGCAGCAGTTCCGCATGCGGCGCTTGCAGGTGCACAACTGGGGCACCTTCAACGGGCTGACCGAAGTGCCGATCGCGGAGAAGGGCTTCCTGTTCGTCGGGCGTTCGGGCTCGGGCAAGTCCACCTTGCTGGATGCGATGTCGGCACTGCTGACGCCGCCGAGCATCGTCGACTTCAACGCCGCCGCGCGCGAAGCCGAGCGCAGTGGGCGCGATCGGAGTCTGGTGTCGTATGTGCGCGGTGCGTGGGCCGATCAGCAGGACAGCGCGTCCGGCGAAATCGCTACCCAATACCTGCGCAAGGGCGCCACCTGGACCGCGCTGGTGCTGGAATACGCAAATGCGCACGGCGAGGCGGTGAGCCTGATCCGCTTGTTCTGGATCGCCGGCAGCGGTAACGCGGCGGCCGATGTGCGGCGTCACTACATGGTCGCGCCACGCCGTTTCGACGTGGCGACCGAGCTGGATGGCTTCGATCTTGACCTGCGCAAGCTCAAGGCGCGATTGGGTGAGGACGTTGCGCATTTCGACGGCTTCGCCGGCTACGCCGAACGTTTCCGGCACGCGCTGGGCATCGGCAACGAGATGGCGCTGCGGCTGTTGCACAAGACCCAGTCGGCCAAGAACCTGGGCGATCTCAATGCGTTTCTGCGCGGCTTCATGCTGGACGAGCCGCGTACCTTCGAAGCGGCCGACCGGCTGGTGGAAGATTTTGCCGAACTCGATGGCGCGCACCATGCGGTGGTCACCGCCCGGCGCCAGGTGGAAACCCTGACCCCTGCGCGCGAGCACCACGCGGCGCTGATGGCGCTGCGCCACAGCGTCGGCGAGTTGCGCGAGCTGCAGCTGGGCGTGGACAGCTACCGCGAGCAGCAGCGGCTGGCCTTGCTGGAGGAGCGGCTGCAGGAGCTCGACAACCAGGACCGTGGACTGGCCGGCGAAGAAGGCCAGCGCCGCGAATCGCTGGATAACCACGAACAAAAACTGGTCGGCCTGGAGCGCGAACAGCGCGCCGCCGGTGGCGAGCAGATCGAGGAACTGGAACGCGAACGCGCACGCGTCGAGCGCGAGCGCGACGAACGCCTGCGCCGCCGTGCACAGATCGAACAGGCCTGCCGCCAGCTCGGCACCGCCCTGGCGGCCGGCGCCAGTGGCTTTGCCGCACAGATCGCGCATGCGCAGACCGTGCTGGATAACGGCAAGCACGACGCCAGCGCGCTGGATGAGGCCATCGCCGAACGCATGGGTGCGCGGCGCGACGACGAGCGCCGGTTTGCCGAAATCCGTGCCGAACTGGAGGCGCTGAAGCGCGCGCCATCGAGCATGCCCGCACCGATGCAGGCCCTGCGCGCGCGCTTTTGCGAAGACACCGGCATTGCCGAGGCCGCGCTGCCGTTCGTTGGCGAGCTGGTGCAGGTGCGCGAGGACCAGACGGCCTGGCGCGGTGCGATCGAGCGTGTGCTGCACGGCTTTGCGCAATCGCTGCTGGTGGACGAGCGGCATTACGCGCAGGTCAGCGAATGGGTCAACCGCACCCATATCGGTACGCGTCTGGTGTACTTCCGTGTGCGCCGCAACGACGAGCTGCATTCGCGGCGGGTCGATCCCGGCGCGCTGCCCGGCAAGCTGCAGCTGCGCGAGCACGCCTTTACCGAATGGCTGCGCAACGAACTGACCCGTCGCTTCGACTACGCGTGCGTGGACAATGCCGCAGCATTGCGCAACGCCGACCGCGCGATCACCCGCGAGGGCCAGGTCAAGCATCCTGGCGATCGCTATGAGAAGGACGACCGCCACGCGGTCAACGATCGCAAGCGTTGGCTGCTCGGTCACGACAACCGCGACAAGCTCAAGGTGTTCGAGCGCGAAGCGCAGGCGCTGGCCCAGCGCATCGCCAGCTGCGATGCCGATGTGGCAGCGCTGCGCAAGCAGCGTGAGCAGGACCAGGAACGCCAACTCGCTGCGCACACCTTGGTGGAGCGCGACTGGGACGAAATCGATGTCGGCCCCAAGCTGCAGCGCCTGAGCGATATCGACGAACAGTTGGTGCAGCTGCGCGAAGGCAACAGCGGCCTGCGCGCGCTCGGGCAGGCCATCGACACTGCACGGACCCTGCGCGACCAGGCCAAGCGCACCTATGAAGATGTGCGGCTGGAGCGCGCGCAACTGGCGCGCGAACGCGTGCGGCTCGAACAGCAGCACGCGGCCTGCGCGGGCCGCGCCGGTTCCGCCACGCTCACGCCCACCCAGTTGCAGGGCTTGCGGGAACGGCTTGCCGCATTGACGCCGCTGTCGCTGGACAATCTGGAAGCGCATTTCCGCGTGGTCGAACGTGGCCTGGCCGAGCAGTTGGCCGACAGCCAGGGCCGCGACAGCCGGCTCAGCGCGCAGTTGCTGGAATGCTTCCGCAAGTATTGCCAGCAGTGGCCCGAAGACAGCGGCGATTTCACCGTGAGCCTTGCCAGCGCCGACGATTTCCTCGCGCGTCTGGACCGGCTGGAAAGCGATGGCCTGCCGCGTCACGAGCATCGTTTCTTCGACCTGTTGCAGACCCAGAGCAAGAACAACCTGCTGGCCTTGCAGCGTTACACCGCCGAAGCCCACAAGGGCATCAAGCAGCGCATGGACGAGGTCAACGCCAGCCTGGAGCAGGTGCCGTTCAATCGCGACACCGTGCTGACCATCGAGGTCGGCGACCGTCGCCTGGCCGAGGTGCAGGAATTCCAGCAGCAGTTGCGCGCGGTGCTGTCGCATCAACAGACCGAAGACCGCGCCCTGGCCGAAGCGCAGTTTTCCACCTTGCGTGCGCTGGTGGCGCGCCTGGGCGCGCAGGAACCGGAGGCACGCCGCTGGCGCGAACAGGTGCTGGATGTGCGCCTGCATGTGGAGTTCATCGGTGTGGAACTGGACGCGCAGACGCGCGCGCAGGTGGAGATCTACCGCAGCGGCGCGGGCAAGTCCGGCGGTCAGCGCCAGAAACTGGCAACCACCTGCCTGGCGGCCGCGCTGCGCTACCAGCTTGGCGGCGAAGACGGCGAACTGCCGCGCTACTGCGCGGTGGTGCTGGACGAAGCCTTCGACAAGGCCGACAACGAATTCACCGCGCTGGCGATGAACATCTTCGAGAACTTCGGCTTCCAGATGGTGGTGGCCACGCCGTTGAAGTCGGTGATGACCTTGGAGCCCTTCATCGGCGGCGCATGTTTTGTCGAAATCAGCGGCCGCCATAACTCCGGCGTGTTGCTGATCGAATACGACGAGCAGGCACAGCGATTGAAGCTGCCGGAGCGCTCGCGTGGCGATGAGGCAGCGGTGGCCGATGCCACTGACGCCGCGTCAGCGATCGAGGCTGCGAGTGAGCCTGTAGGAGTGCAGGGCGCTGCAAACGCAGACGGCATTACAGCTGATGGCCTCCCGCTACACATAGCCTTGCCCGTGCCCGGCGATACCTCACCCGCAGCGCAGAACACGCATAGTAGTAAGCGCAAGCCGGCAGCGGCGACGGCGACGGCGAACAAGCAGAACAAAAACAAGCAAAACAAGAACGCCAAGACCACATCGCCCACACGCGCTGCGGCACAGCCTCACGCAAAGCAGCCGAAGAAATCGCCTTCGCGCACTCCAGCTGTGGCTGGCAAGCCGGTAGCGGACAAACGTACCTCAGGCGCGCAGCAAGCGCCGGCGGTGTCGTCAGGAGCTGCATCCAGGTCCAACGTGGGCAAGACCACGCGGTCTTCAAAAGCGCAGGGCAAGCCGATTGTGGCCGCAAACGCATCCAACGCCACGTCCAGCAAGGTCGCCGCCGCATCTGCGCCAGTGAAAAACACTGCCGCAGCCAAGCCACGTGCAACAGCCGCATCGACTGGTCAGCCAGCGCGTGGCGCCGGCAAGACAACCTCGGCGCGCGCGGTGGCTGAACCGTCACCGGCCACGACGCGCGTCGCCAGGGCAGGCGCCCCGAAGGCGCGCGGCAAGCGCTGAAGACAGTGCACAGGTGACGCCATCTGCAGGGTGACGTCGCCGTTTCGACTACGCTGCGTTGGCAGCGGGTGCCAGTGATGAGTGCAGCAGATCCCAGCCCATCTTGCCGATCAGCACGATCACCAGCACCAGGAACAATTTGCGGATCAATGGCGTGCCGCTACGTAACGCCATCCGTGTGCCGGCCACCGCGCCGGCCACGTTCGCCGCCGCCATCGGAATACCGATCGCCAGCATCACCTGTCCGCTGGGCAAGAAGAACGACAACGCCGCAAGGTTGGTGGCCAGGTTGACCACCTTCGCCGCCGCCGAGGCGCGCAGGAAATCCAGCCCGAAAAAGCGAATGAACAGGAAGATCAGGAAGCTGCCCGTCCCCGGGCCGAAGAACCCGTCGTAGAAGCCGATCGCCGCGCCCATCGCCAACGCGGTGGCCAGTTCGCGCCGGCCGATCTGACGTGGCCGATGCAGCGCGCCGAAGTCCTTCTTGATCAGCGTGTAGATCAGCATCGCAATCAGCAGCAGCAAAATCAGCGGCCGCACCGCCTGCCTGGGCATCAGGCTGACGGCGGTCGCGCCCAGGAACGAGAACGTAAACGCTGCCGCGGTGGCATACAGCACCGGCCGCCACGGAAAGCGCACCGTGCGCGCGTATCGCCACGCCGACGCAGCGGTGCCGAACATCGCACTGAACTTGTTGGTGCCCAGAATCAGCGACGGCGCCTGCTGCGGCAGCGTGGCAAACAGGCCCGGCAGCTGGATCAATCCGCCGCCGCCGACCGCCGCATCCACCAACCCGGCCACGAACGCAATGCACAGCAGCCACGGCAATTCGGTGGGAATCAGTTCCAGCAAGACCACGCTCCGCGCAACGGGGGGCGACAGCATAGCCGCCGCTCCCGCGTCCCGCTTCGCAATGCAATCCCCAATCCCCAATCCCATCCCGCACAATCCCCGCATGCCGACCGCACCCACCGACCCCTGTCCCTGCGGCCGCCCGGCCGATTACGCACGTTGTTGCGGCCCGTATCACGCCGGTGCCGCCGCGCCCGACGCCGAGACGTTGATGCGCGCCCGCTACAGCGCCTACGTGCGCCGCGATGCTGCGTACCTGCTGGCCAGCTGGCATCCGTCCACGCGCCCGGCCGCGCTGTCGCTGGACGAAGGCGGGCGCACCACCTGGCTTGGCCTGAGCGTGCAGCGCACCCTCGAGACCGGCCCCGAGACGGCCGAGGTGGTCTTCCTGGCGCGCTATCGCATCGGTGGCGGCAGCGCAGTCCGCATGACCGAACACAGCCGTTTCGTGCGCGAGGCAGGTCACTGGTACTACCTCGACGCGCGCTGAGTCCCACGCCGACCGTCCCACTCCAACCCGACGTCGCCAGCCAACTGCGCCCTCGATGCACCGCCCGCCAGGCCTGTTCAGCCCGACGAACGGTCTTTACGCCCGCCATTTGTCGACGCCGCGTTCGCAGCCGATCGCCGAAGCTTGCCGCGCAGGCGAACTCCGCCGCGGGGGGACTTGGATCATGGCAACCTTCAATCTCTGGCAGTGGGTGCTTCTGGCGGCGGTCGTGTTCGCGATCGTGCTGCCGGCGTGCGTGGCGACCGCACTGATTCGCTTCGGCCCGCGCCACGATGCGCCGCGCCATGCCCGCACCCGCCGAGCGACCGACAACGCCCCATCCGCGCCGGCCCTGTCGATGCTGACCGGGATCACCGGCGACGGCAGCTGAGCCCGTCGGGCCGGCGGCCTCTCGCTCGCACCGAGCCGCCGGCCCCACCCAGGGACGCCTCACGTATCGCCCTCTGCACGCTTGTGACCCCCAGGTTGGCTATGCTCGGCGGCTAGACTTGCCGCGCAGGAGCACTTCACCGCATGACGTCTGTCCACCCGCCAGCCATCGCGCCATGACGCTGGCCCGGCGTGCATTGCCGTTCGTGTTGGGACTGCTGCCGCTGGCAGCCTCTGCCGATCCGGCCTTCGACCGCTGCCTGGCTGGCCTGCAGCCCCAGGCCGCTGCCAAGGGCGTGGACGCTGCCAGCTTTCAGCGCTTCACCGCCGGGCTGGCGCCCGATCCCAGCGTGCTGCCGCTGCTGGATGCGCAGCCCGAATTCACCACGCCCATCTGGGATTACCTGGCCAGCCTGGTCGACAGCCAGCGTGTCAGCGACGGCCAGGCCATGCTGGTTACCCACCGCGAACTGCTTGCCCGCCTGTCCGAACAGACCGGCGTGGACCCGGCCACCATCGTGGCGGTGTGGGGCGTGGAGAGCGATTACGGCCGCGTCACCGGCAAGCGCCCGCTGCTGGTGTCGCTGGCCACGCTGTCGTGCGCGGGCCGCCGCCAGCCGTTCTTTCGCGGCGAATTCCTCGCCTTGCTCAGCCTGCTGCAGCAAGGCGATCTGTCGGCGGAAGGACTCACCGGCTCCTGGGCCGGTGCGTTCGGGCAAACCCAGTTCATGCCTTCGACCTACGCCCGCATCGCCGTGGATGGCGACGGCGACGGCCGCCGCGATCTGGTGACCAGCATTCCCGATGCACTGGCCTCCACCGCCAACTACCTGGTCAAGGCCGGCTGGGAACGCGCCCGTCCGTGGGGCATGGAAGTCACCCTGCCGCGGGGCTTCGACGCCAGCAAGGCCGGGCGCACCCGCCGCCAACCGCTGCAGGCCTGGCAACGCGCCGGCCTGCTCGGCACCGACGGCACACCGCTGGCACCGGCCGGACTGCCGGCAGAAACGCCGGCCGCCTTGCTGTTGCCGGCCGGTGCCAGCGGCCCGGCGTTCCTGGTGTTTGGCAACTACGACGCGATCTACGCCTACAACGCCGCCGAAAGTTACGCGCTGTCCATCGCCCTGCTCGCCGATCGCCTGCGTGGCGGCCCCGGCCTGATCGCGGCCTGGCCCACGGACGATCCGGGCCTGGGCCGGCCCGAACGGCGCGAACTGCAGCAGTTGCTGCTCGCCCGTGGCTACCAGATCGGCGAGGCCGACGGCATGGTCGGCAGCGCCACCCGCCGCGCCATCCAGGTCGAGCAGACCCGCCTGGGCCTGCAACCGGCCGACGGCCGCCCCGGCCAACGCATCCTCACCGCGCTGCGCGCCGCCCCGCCAGTTACCGGCGCCGCCGCCATGCGCGCCACCGCGTTCAAGCTGCCGGCCGCATACCCGGCCTTCGCCCAATCCCCCAGCGTCCACAAGGCATCCCCCATGTCCGACACCACCGGCCTGACCACAGGCGATTTCCACGGGTTTCCGTCGCTGCTGATCGACACCCCGTTCTCCACCGCCGCCATCAGCCTGTTCGGCGGTCAATTGCTCTCGTTCGTGCCCAAGGGCGGACAGGACGTGATGTGGCTCTCGCCCAGTGCCAAGCAGCCGCCTACCCCGATCCGCGGCGGCGCGCCGGTGTGCTGGCCGTATTTCGGCCGCCAGGACCAGACCGGCGACGTCCCCGCCCACGGCTTCGTGCGCACGGTGGCCTGGCAACTCACCGAAAGCCGCCGTGAAGACGACGGCACCGTGGTGCTCACGCTCACCCCGCCGCGTTTCGACGACCTGGCGCTGCGCCTGCGCATGACCCTGCGCATCGGCCGCACGCTGGAGCAACGCCTGATCACCGAAAACACCAGCGCCGCCCCGGTGCGTTTCACCCAGGCGCTGCACAACTATTTCCGTGTCGGCGACGCGCTCAAGGTCAGCGTGCAGGGCCTGGATGGCCTGGACTATCTCGATAAGTACGAGAACTACGCCACTGCCCATCGCCAGCAAGGCGACTGGAGCCTGCGCGACCCACGCGACCCCGGCCGCAGCGACCGCATCTACACCAATGCCGGCGGCCGCTACACGCTCACCGACCCGGTGCTCGGCCGCCGCGTCGTCATCGCTACCGAAGGCAGCCGCTCGCTGGTGGCCTGGAACCCGGGCGAAGAGGCCGGCAGGCAGATGGCCGACGTGGGCGAGGGCTGGCGCGACTACGTCTGCCTGGAAGCGGCCAATGCCGGCCCGGACGTGATCGAACTCGCTCCCGGCGCCAGCCACACCCTGACCCAGACCATCAGCGTCGAGTAGCCGCCCAGGCCCGCGCTGCTGTCTACGCCAAAAATAAAGCAGCATCGAGGCTTCCTTCTCCCATCGGAAGAAGGTGCCCGAAGGGCGGATGAGGGTACGCGCGAAGCCTGGTGGAGGCTGAGCGCACATGTCGCTTCGCCCCGTACCCTCACCCCAACCCCTCTCCCGCAGGAGAGGGGCTTTCAGTAGAGGGGGACCTTGGGCGCATCAGACGACAGCCCACCCCAACCCCACCATTCAATCCACCGCTACACTCGCCGCTTCGCCCAACTGCGCCGCGCGATGTCCCTCTCTCCCGATTCCGCTCCCGTCCCCGGGCGCCGCCGCGCCGCGCTGATCTTCATCTTCATCACCGTCCTGATCGACGTGCTGTCCTTCGGGGTGATCATTCCGGTACTTCCGGATCTGGTGCGCCACTTCACCGGCGGCGACTACGTGGTGGCCGCCGGCTGGATCGGCTGGTTCGGTTTCCTGTTCGCTGCCATCCAGTTCGTCTGCTCGCCATTGCAGGGCGCGCTCTCCGATCGCTTCGGTCGCCGCCCGGTGATCCTGCTCTCGTGCCTGGGCCTGGGCCTGGACTTCATCCTGATGGCCATTGCCCACAGCCTGCCGATGCTGCTGCTGGCGCGGGTCATCTCCGGCGTGTGCTCGGCCAGCTTCTCCACCGCCAATGCCTACATCGCCGATGTCACCCCACCGGACAAACGCGCCGGCGCATTCGGCATGCTCGGTGCCGCCTTCGGCATCGGCTTTGTCGCCGGCCCGTTGATCGGGGGTTGGCTGGGCAGCATCGGGTTGCGCTGGCCGTTCTGGTTTGCCGCCGGGCTGGCCCTGTTGAACGTGCTGTATGGCTGGTTCGTGCTGCCCGAATCGCTGCCCGCCGAACGCCGTACCGCGCGGCTGGACTGGTCGCACGCCAATCCGCTGGGCGCGCTCAAGCTGCTGCGCCGCTACCCGCAGGTGTTCGGCCTGGCGTCGGTGGTGTTCCTGGCCAACCTGGCGCATTACGTGTATCCCAGCATTTTCGTGCTGTTCGCCGGCTACCAATACCATTGGGGCCCGCGCGAAGTGAGCTGGGTGCTGGCCGGGGTCGGTGTCTGCAGCATCATCGTCAATGCGTTGCTGGTCGGCCGCCTGGTGCGCCGGCTCGGCGAACGCCGCGCGTTGCTGCTGGGGCTGGGCTGCGGCGTGATCGGCTTCATCATCTATGGGCTGGCCGACAGCGGCACTGCCTTCCTGATCGGTGTGCCGATCAGTGCGTTGTGGGCCATCGCCGCACCGTCCGCGCAGGCCCTGATCACCCGTGAGGTCGGCGCCGACGCGCAAGGTCGCGTGCAGGGCGCGCTCACCGGCCTGGTCAGCCTGGCCGGCATCGCCGGTCCATTGTTGTTCGCCAATGTCTTCGCCTGGTTCATCGGCAGCGGTGCACCGCTGCATCTGCCGGGCGCGCCGTGGTTGCTGGCCGCTGTACTGCTGGCCGCAGGCTGGGCCATGGCCTGGAAACGGGCCGCGCGCGGCGCCGGCACCAGCCCCGCGGCGCAGCCGTGAAGCCAACCTATTCAGCTTGCGCTCGCGTCTGCTTTTTCTGATTTGCGCAGGCACTGCTAGGCTGGTGTCCTTCGTGCCGCGGCACCGCTTTGAGCCCCTATGGTTTCCGACGTCCTGGCAGTTCCGCCATCGGCTGCGCTCGCACTGCGCCACGCCACCCAGGATGCCCATCGCCTGGTCGAAGCAGTGCCGCTGATGCAGGCGTTAGCGCAGGGGCGGGTCGATTCGGCCGCCTATGTGCAGATCCTGCGCCGCCACCATGCCTTGCTGAGCGGCTTCGAAGCGCAACTCGGCAACTGGCTGGCCACCCTGGTCGGCAACGGCTGGCATTACCGCCGTCGGGTGCCGGCACTGCGCGATGACCTGCGCGCGCTCGGCCAGCAACCGGATCTGCCGGCCGCACTGCCCGCCACTGCCGACGATGCCGCGCGCTGGGGCATGTTGTACGTCATCGAAGGCTCGCAGCTCGGTGGACGGGTGATCGCACGCAGCGTGCGCAAGCAGCAGCCCGCGCTGGCCGGCGCCCTGCGCTATTTCGAGATGGCCGACGACGACCCGGCCGGCTGGCGCCGCTTCCAGGCAGCGCTGGACCGACGCCTGGCCACCCCATCCGCACGCGACGCCGCCATCGACGGCGCGCAGGCCATGTTCGCCCACTTCCATACCTGCCTCGCAGCGGAGCCACAGCCGTGAATCAGCCCACCGAACCTCTGGATATGGATGTCTGCGCGCGGGAACCGATCCATATTCCCGGCCTGATCCAGCCTTACGGCGTGTTGCTGGTGATCGAACCGGCCGATGGCCGCATCGTGCAGGCCAGCAGCACCGCCGCCGATCTGCTCGGCGTGCCGATGGATGCCCTGCTGGGCATGCCGTACACCCAGGTGCTGGAACTGCCCGATGCGCAGCCATTCGCAGTAGACGATCAACCGCAGCACCTGCTGCACGCCGATGTGCGCTTCCCGCAGCGCAGCGCGCCGACCGATCATCCCTGGGTGGCCGCCTGGCATCTGTATCCGGAGCAATGGCTGATCGAAATCGAGCCGCGCGACGCGCGCCTGATGGATGTCACCCTGCGCGAAGCGCTGCCGCTGTTGCGCAGCATCGAGCGCGATGCCGGCATCGACGAAGCGGCGGTGCGCGCGGCCAAGGGCCTGCGCAGCATGATCGGCTTCGACCGGGTGATGGTCTATCGCTTCGACGAAGAGTGGAATGGCGACGTCATCGCCGAAGCGCGCCAGCCCGAACTGGAAGCCTATCTGGGCCTGCATTACCCGGCCAGCGACATCCCGGCGCAGGCACGCGCGCTGTACCTGCGCAACCGCGTGCGCCAGATCGCCGATGTGCGGTACCAGCCGTCGCCGATCCAGCCCACCTTGCATCCGCGCCTGGGCACCCCGGTGGATCTGAGCGATGTCAGCCTGCGCAGCGTCTCGCCGGTGCACTTGGAATACCTGGCCAACATGGGCGTCAGCGCCACCCTCGTGTCCTCGATCGTGGTCAACGATGCGCTCTGGGGGCTGATTTCCTGTCACCACTACAGCCCGCACTTCACCAGCCATGCCATGCGCGATGCCACCGATGCGGTGACCCGCGCGCTGGCCGGGCGCATCGGCGCGCTACAGGCGGTGGGGCGGGCGCGGCTGGAGTCGGTGCTGCTCACCATCCGCGAAAAGCTGATCACCGACTTCAACGACGCCGAGCACCTGACCGTGGACATGCTCGCCGACATGGCCCCGGACCTGATGGACGTGGTCGACGCCGATGGCGTGGCAATCTTCCACGGCAACGAAATCAGCCGTCATGGCAGCGTGCCGGATGCAGAGGCGTTGCGCCGCATCCGCGACCACATCGAATCCGAGCATCACGACGCCCTGCGCGAGGATGCGGTCGGTGCCCTGCATGTGGACGCCATCGGCGAGGTGTTCCCTGAGCTGGCCGACCTCGCTCCGCTGGCCGCCGGCTTCATCTTCGTGCCGCTGATGCCGCAATCGCGTAGCGCCCTGTTGTGGACCCGCCGCGAGCAGGTGCAGCAGGTCAAATGGGCCGGCAACCCGCAGCTGGCCAAGCTGCAGGACATCCCCAATTCGCGGCTGTCGCCACGCAAGAGTTTCGATCTGTGGCAGCAGACCGTGCGCGGCCGCGCACGGCGCTGGTCGCCGCTGCATCTGGAATCGGCGCGCAGCCTGCGTGTGCTGATCGAACTGATGGAACGCAAGCGCTTCCAGCAGGATTTCACCCTGCTCGAAGCCTCGCTGTCGCGGCTGCGCGACGGGGTGGCCATCATCGAACGCGGTGCCAAGGGCGCCGCGCACCGGCTGATGTTCGTCAACCCGGCGTTCGCCGAACTCAGCCAGACCGAAGTGGCCGAGTTGATCGGTTGCGACATCCTCGCTTTGCTGGCCGACGATGCCGCACGTGGCAAGGTCGAACTGTTCGAAGAGGCGCTACGCCTGGGTCGCGCCGCCTATGTCACCTTGCCGCTGCGCACCCGCGATGGTGCACCGGTGTATCGCCAGTTCCATCTCGAACCCTTGCCCAGCCCCAGCGGCGTCACTGCGCACTGGCTGCTGCAGTTGCGCGACCCAGAGTAAGAGCGCTGCGATCACCGGCAGGCGGCCAGCGCATGCATCTGCCGCACTTGGTGCTCCATCAGCGGGCACGCGGACTAAGGCGCTGCTTTCGTCCGCAATGCCAGCAATGTGATCGTTCCGGCCACCAGGCCCCAGAACGCCGCGCCGATCCCGCCCAGCGTCAGCCCGGAGGCGGTGACCAGAAAGGTGATCAACGCCGCTTCGCGTTCGCTGTCCTCGCGCAATGCCGCCGCCAGGCTATTGCCGATGGTGCCTAGCAGCGCGATCCCGGCAATGGCCATCACCAATTCACGCGGGAAGGCCGCAAACACCGCTGCCACGGTCGCACCGAACAACCCGACCAGCAGGTAGAACACGCCTGCACTGACCGCAGCGGTGTAGCGCCGCGCCGGATCTTCATGCGCTTCGCGACCCATGCAGATCGCCGCCGTAATCGCCGCCAGATTCAACGCAAAGCCACCGAACGGCGCCAGCACCGCATTGACTGCACCGATCCAGCCGACCGTCGGTGAGATCGGCACCGCATAGCCGGACGCCCGGATCACCGCCACGCCCGGCACGTTCTGCGAGGCCATGGTCACCACGAACAACGGAATCGCCAGGCCGAACAGCGCCGCCCACGATAGCGACGGCACTACCAGCACCGGGTGGGCCAGTTGCAACTGCACCGCCTCCAACCGCAGCAGCCCGCCGCTGGCAGCGATCGCAATACCCACCAACAAGGTCGCAATTACCGCATAGCGCGCGAACCAGCGCCGCCCGCCCAGGTAGGTCGCCAACATCGCCAGCGCCAGCAACAGCTGGCTCTGCATCGCCACAAAGATGTCCAGGCCGAAGCGCAACAACACGCCGGCCAGCATCCCGGAGGCAAGCGAGACCGGAATACGCCGGATCGCGCGTTCGAACAATCCCGAAAACCCGGCCACCATCCCCAACACCGCGGCCACCCCAAATGCACCGACCGCTTCGCCTAACGGCACTCCGGCCGCACTGCCGATCAGCATCGCTGCGCCCGGCGTGGACCAGGCCGTGACCACCGGCACGCGGTAGCGCAGCGACAAGCCGATACACGTCACGCCCATGCCAATGCCCAGTGCCCACATCCACGATGCAATTTGCGCCTGGTCGGCGCCCAGATGGCGCGCGGCCTCAAATACGATCACCGCAGAGCTGGCGAACCCCACCAGCACGGTGACAAACCCGGCGGCAATCGCGGGCAGGGATAGATCGCGAAGCAGATTGCGGGAAGCGGGCATGAGGGCGCTCTCTGTCTGGTACATACATTTTCATCGAGCCAACCCGCGATCGATACCGCACCGTTACGCCTCCGGGTGTCGATCAATGAGCCTGCAGCCTGCATGCGTGCGGGACGTGGTGAGAGTGCGCAATCGCGTGCCGTATCCGGGTGGATACAGGTCGATGTCATGCCAGTGTCAAAAAGTGCTTGCACTTCCGCGTGGTCTCGATAAACTGCGCGGCCTCGCTCAGGACAGCGGCGCTTCTCGAAGCATCGCAACAACGAACGAGGCGAATCGGAAACATCA